>ONKG01000002.1 GCA_900318375.1 uncultured Lachnospiraceae bacterium | reverse complement strand
TTTGCGCCTTCAGGGCAGCAGGGGCGATTTAGCCGCTGCTGCCCACAGGGGAGGTTGCGGATTTCTATTTTGATTTTTCAGAAGGGCCTGAACTGTAACGAATTTTCACAAAAACAGACGAAAAACTGCATTTATATTATGCTATTTCCACAATCTTTGTTATAATAGATGTACATGTAAGCCGCGGGAGGCACCCGGGCGTGAAATCTGCAGTATGGCGGCATGAACAGGATGCGTGCCGGCCTCATGATTCGGATATTGATTCAAGGAGGATCAGATACAATGGCAGTAAATATGAGAAAAGTGGCAATAGTGGGTTGCGGCCGTTCGGGTTCGGCAGTCAGTTTTGCTCTGATGCAGAGCGGACTGTTTTCGGAGATGGTGCTGGTTGATTCACTTGCAGGCAAAGCGGATCGCGTTGCACATGATCTTGCGTACGGTATTTCCTTTGTGAAACCGATGAATATTTATGCGGGCGGATATGATGATCTTGCGGATGCCGGCATCATTGTTATGACAGCAGGCGAGCCCAGGCTCAGCACGGATTCCCGCATGGAGTATATCCGCAAAAATGTTACTGTGCTGGAAAGAATTATTCCGAAGATTGCGGAGAAAAATACTGAGGCTATTTTCCTGATCGTCACGAATCCGGTCGATATCCTGACCTATTCCGCTCTGAAGTATATTGAGATTCCGGAGAGCCGCATCATTGGTATCGGTACGATTCTGGACACCGCCAGAGTCAAATATCTGGTCGGCAAAAAGCTCAATGTGGATCCCCGCAACGTCCACGGATTCGTCGTCGGCGAGCATGGAAAATCAGAGGTTGCGATTTGGTCGAGCGCCCGCGTCTCCGGTGTTCCGCTCCGCGATTTCTTCGAGATGCGCGGATATCCGGATCCGGATGATTTCCTGAAGAGTGTCATCAAGGAAGTCAGAAAGGACGCCGGTGACCTCAGCTACAGAAAGGACGATACCTTCTTCGGCGTAGCAATGGCCGCCCGCAGAGTATGCGAAGCGATCATCCGCGATGAGAAGGCTGTTCTTTCCGTATCCTCCCTTATGTATGGCGCGTTCGACATTGACGGCATAGCCCTGTCCATGCCTGCTGTCATTGGTGCCGGCGGTGTTGAGTGCCTGGTTCCCGTCGAGATGAACGACGATGAGCTCGAAGAAGTCCTTAAGTCGGCTGCTACCGTCAAGTCCATCGTGGACGACGTACTCGGCGAGGCAAGATAATCTGATCTGATCCCTGAAATGAAAACGGGAAAACAGCCCCCGTTAAACTGACTGCATGAATAACCTGCCGCCAGGCTGACGCAAGACTCGGGTACAAGACTTGCGCGAAAAATAATAAATCCTGAAATGATGAAAGCTGACAGAAGAGTCCGGCCGAACAGCCGGCCCCCCTGTCAGCTTTTTGCGCGCAGCAATGAGCCATGCACAGACAAATCAGCATAGAGACGCGTCGAGCCTGCTCGTAAGCGGCGAAATGCAGATTTGGCTGTATACGGCGAACGCCGTGACATCAGGGCAAAAAACGAAGTGATTGCCCTGATGGAAGCATGGCTCATTGCAAAACCTCCATGCACAGACAAATCAGCATAGAGACGCGTCGAGCCTGCTCGTAAGCGGCGAAATGCAGATTTGGCTGTATACGGCGAATGCCTCCCTGTCCGCTTGACAAGGAAAACAAAAGAGAATACGATTGTGGAAAGATATATGAAAATAATACGATAATACGGAGACTTGCTATGGACAAAAACAAGAACAGGAATGACCGGACAGCAGGCGGCAGACCCGATTATCAAAACGAGAAGGGGTTCCGGTATCTCCGGGAGCTTCCGGAAGGAATATCCGACGGAAAAGCGCAGGAGGCGGCCAGTATATATTCAGCAGGCCACGGGCTGAAGAATGGTAAAAAGCAGGGAGAGTATACTCTGGAGGACTACCTTGCCCTGCCGGAAGAGGAACGCTGGGAATTAATAGACGGATATCTGATCAGGATGGATTCACCGACAACAGAGCACCAGATTATTCTGGGAAATTTGTATACTGCATTTCGCAAATGTATAGAAGATCACGATGCTCCCTGCAAGGTTTTGTTTGCCCCGGCAGACGTTCAGCTGGACATGGACAACCGGACAATTGTGGAGCCGGACCTGATCGTGCTGTGTGATCGGCTGAAGCTGAGAAAGAAGAGGATTTTCGGGGCTCCGGACCTGGTGGCGGAGATTCTGTCCCCATCCACTCATTCGAAAGATATGCTGTGGAAAAACAGTAAATATCAGAAGGCGGGGGTAAGAGAGTACTGGATGGTAGACCCGGAGAAAAGAAAGGTTCTTGTGAATCTTTTTGAAAACAGGGAGGGAGAATACAGGTCAAGGCTCTATGATTTCGATCAAAGGATTCCCGTCGGAATCAGCAATGGGGAGTGTATGATTGACTTTGGGCCGATTCTTCAGGAACTGGAGGAGCTCTACGGCGATGAGAACTGACAAGCTGCTGTCATCCCTTTGCGCGGGAGCGGACAGTAACAATGATACAGACAGTACACAGGCAGCCCCGGACACACCGACACACCGTTTTCCGCAGGACATGTTCTTTAAGAATTGACGAGAAGAAAAAGTGTTGTAAAATAATTCAAGACTCGCGATTATTATTTATGTCCATTTGGAAGGGATTATATCATTCCCGTAAACCAGGGAGAACATGAGAGCAATGACCAATACCGGGCAGAAAGACCTGAAAAACATGTCGAAAACGATAAATACACAGAACAATACAGGAAACAGGACCAGCAGGAGAAAGGGAATCCTCTTTATCCTGCTGGCGGCTTTTTTCTTCTCACTGATGTCGGTCTTTGTCCGTCTGTCAGGTGATGTTCCGACCATGCAGAAGGCCTTTTTCAGAAATATAGTGGCCGCTTTTGTGGCAGTGGCCATCCTGCTTCGGTCAAAGACAAAAATATCCCTCAAGAAGGAAAATCTTCCGCCGCTGCTTCTGCGCAGTATATTCGGTACGATCGGGATCCTCGCCAATTTCTGGGCGGTGGACAATCTTGGGATTGCCGATGCCAATATGCTCAACAAGCTCTCGCCCTTCTTTGCCATCCTGATGTCGATTTTTATCCTCGGAGAAAAGCCCAACAGGATCGAGTGGCTGAGTGTCTTTCTGGCCTTTATCGGCGCGGCTTTTGTGGCAAAGCCGTCTGCCGGAATTATCTCATTGCCGGCCCTGGTCGGTATTCTGGGCGGCTTTACGGCAGGTACAGCCTATACCTTTGTGCGCAAAGCGGGGCTGCAGGGGGTGAAGGGGCCCATTGTCGTGGCCTTCTTTTCAACCTTCTCCACACTCGTTCTTCTGCCCAACCTGCTGCTGAACTATACACCGATGAGAGCGCAGCAGCTGTTCTTCCTGATCCTGGCAGGATGCAGTGCCGCAGGCGGGCAGCTGTCTATCACGGCAGCCTATCAGCATGCACCGGCGAGGGATATTTCCGTGTTCGATTATTCCCAGGTCGTATATGCGGCAGTGTTCGGGATCGTTCTGTTCGGGGAGTTTCCTGATGTCTGGAGCATAATCGGATATGTGATTATTATCGGGACCGCCTTTGCCAAGTGGTATCTGCTGACACAGCGGTCATGACTTTCGGGGAGGTATTCCAGGGGCAGCCCGGCAGGAATAGTCTTTCAGGAGGAGTATTTCAGGGGCAGCCCGGCAGGAATAGTCTTTCAGGGAGAGTCTATGGGAGACCGTCTTTCAGGAATCATCTTTCAGGAGCGGCAGGAAAGCCAGGCAGGAATCATGTTCTGTGCCTTTTCCGGTACTCTCTGGGAGCACAGCCGTAAATGTCTTTGAAGGTTTTTCCGAAGTAGCTGTCGGAGACAAAGCCGCACTGCTCTGCGATCGAGGAAATGCTGTCATCGGTGCGCTCCAGCCGCATTGCAGCCATCTGGGCGCGGTATTCGATGAGGAAGCGGATCGGCGGGCGGCTGATGGACCGCTGAAAGCACCTGGTGCACTCACGCAGGCTGATCCCGGCAGCGCCGGCGATTTGCTCGAGACCCAGGGGATCACTGTAATGTGAGTAAATATATTGGAGCATGAGCTTCATTCGCTCCAGGTCGCGCTCGTTTCCCTTCTTCTCTGCGGCGCGGATTTCCTCCGTTTCTGCCCGCATCAGGAGGAAAAACCTGCTGATGATCTCACGGACAGTGAGTTCATATCCTTCCGGTTCATCACGAAGGACGTCGGTCAGCTGCAGGATCAGTTCGATCATACGGATCCTGCGCGGCGTATCGGGCCTGATGTGCAGAATTGAGAGGCTTTTGCTGCGAAGGATGGGCGCGAAATATTTCCGGTCAATATAGCTTCCGAACTCGCCGGCCAGAAAGCGGGAGTCAAATGAATAGGAATAGTAATTGACCGGCGCAGGAAAGTCATAGGCGTGCATGATATTTCTGTTGATAAAGACAACCTCTCCCTGCCCGGCTGTCAGGTCGCCGTCCGGCGAGTGCATCTGATAAGAACCCTTGTCTATATAGTTCAACTCGATCCAGTCATGCCAGTGCCAGGGGATGTGATGCCCCGTAAAAAGCCGGCTCTCATCATAATGGCAGACAAAGGGGAGACCGCCGGAATCCTCGGACAGCAGCTCTTTACTGTTGTCTCCAAGCGTCAAATCTTTCTTCTGGTACTGTATCATGTCCAAATCCTCCTGCTTATTGGG
Source organism: uncultured Lachnospiraceae bacterium (assembly GCA_900318375.1). Taxonomy (GTDB): domain Bacteria; phylum Bacillota; class Clostridia; order Lachnospirales; family Lachnospiraceae; genus CAG-791. The sequence goes on along the minus strand of ONKG01000002.1, from coordinate 192,655 downwards.
CTGTTTAGTTATATTTTATCATAGAATGTAAAAAGAAGTCCTGAAAACATATGGGTTTTCCGGGCTCCTTTTTACGTATTAAAACGTCCAGATTGAGAGAGTTTGTGTCCTGAAAATCACTAAAAAGAAATAACTTTCCATCCTATAATACTGACATGAGAAAAACTGCAGGAGCGCAAAATACTCCAGGAGCACATTCTCAAGAAGATAATGGGATGACCTATGTGCCCCCCTTCACTCCTATACATCATAGCCTGTCCTCCTCTTATCTTATAAAATAACACAACCCTCACAAAACAGCCTGCAGGCGGATGAGATTCATCCACCTGCAGGCTGTTGTTCTGACTATAAAAATTTTGCTTATTTGTCACTGTTCAAGTCCTGTAACAAGAGTGAAAAGTCTTGTCGATACAAGATTTTTCACTCCGGATGATTGTGCCGGGGCACAAACATCCCCTGATGTCAACGAGAAATCGTCTTCACGATTTTTACGTTGACGATGCCTGCGCACAGGGTGCTCCGGCATGCTGCGGAAGAGTGAACAGGCAGTGATTATTCTTCCTCAGCGGGAGAGAACTGATCTTTGCCTACGCTGCACATAGGACACTCAAAATCATCGGGGAGATCCTCGAACTTGGTTCCGGGCTCGATGCCGGCCTCAAGATCGCCGAGATCCTCATCATAGACATATCCGCAGACATCACATACAAATTTAGCCATTGAATTTCCTCCATAATTGAAATATTGATAATTATTTTGCCGCAGTGTTAAAATAATAGTTCTATAAGTACATTAGCAAATGCGTCATGGCATGTCAAAGAATATTTCATGCACATTTCTTCTGAGAAAGGATCAAAACAGATTTATGCAGGAAAATACATTCACGCAGGGCAATATTGTGCGGGGAATGCTGCGCTTTTCGGTCCCCTATCTGATCACCTGCTTTCTTCAGACATTTTACGGGATGGCGGACCTGTTCATCGTGGGACAGTTCAATGAGGCGGCTTCGATCACGGCGGTGTCTGTCGGCAGTCAGCTCATGCATATGCTCACGGTGGTGATCGCCGGCTTTGCCATGGGGTCCACGGTCCTGATCGCCCGAAGTGTCGGGGCGGGTGACAGGCAGGGAATTGCAGGCGCAGTCAGTACGACCTTTGCCGTATTCGGGGCAGTGGCTGCAGGACTGACCCTTGTGCTGATGGCTCTTACTCTTCCGGTCATACAGCTGTTAAAGGTTCCTGCAGAAGCGGTGCCCGAGGCGGCGGCCTATATGAGGATCTGTTTTGCAGGCATCCTCTTTATCACTGCCTACAACGTTGTCTCGGCTGTTTTCAGAGGCCTGGGAGACACGCGGCGTCCCATGTATTATGTCGCTGCCGCAGGTATCATCAATGTCGGTCTGGACTGGCTGCTGGTCGGCCCTCTGGCTATGGGGGCGGCGGGCGCCGCTGCCGCCACAGTGGCGAGCCAGGGAATCTCGGTCCTGCTGGGGCTTGCCGCCCTCAGAAAATATCACCCGGATGCCTTCCGCAGGTCAGTGCGTCCGGACAGCGAGGATGCAGGGAGGATCATCCGTGTCGGTCTGCCGGTTGCCCTGCAGGAAGGACTGATCCAGGTCTCATTTCTGGTCATCACGATGATCGCCAACAGACGCGGTGTCGAGGTGGCGGCCGCTGTCGGTATTGTGGAGAAGGTCATCAGCTTCCTCTTCCTTGTGCCGAGCGCAATGCTCTCGACAGTTTCCGCCCTCTCCGCCCAGAATGCGGGCGCGGGACAGCACACCCGCAGCCGTCAGGTCCTGAAGATCGGCTGCATGATTTGTGCCGGGTTCGGGACAGTCATCTTTCTCCTGTGCCAGCCTCTGGCTCCCTGGATTGTCTCGCTCTTTGTGAAAAAAGGAGATAATATAGGGACAGTCGTGCGCTTCGGCGCTGAGTATCTGCGGACCTATTCGGTGGACTGCATCTTCGCAGGCATCCATTTCTGCTTCAGCGGTTTTTTCAGTGCCTATGGAAAGTCGGGATATTCCTTCCTGCACAATATTATTTCCATCGTAACCTTCCGCATCCCGGGAGCATGGGCAGCTGCGGTCTTTTTCCCCGCTTCTCTCTATCCCATGGGGCTGGCCGCGCCGACGGGCTCTCTGTTGTCTGTTGCCATCTGCCTGTATCTCTATCGGAGGGGCGGAGAAAACTGGGGACTCTGACCGGAAAGACAGTAACAGGAAACAAAAATAACAGAAGCAGGAATGTCAGAAACAGGAATATCAGAAGCAGGAATAACAGAAGCAGGAATGTGAGAAACAGAAATGTCAGAAGCAGGTCTGTCAGAAGCAGGAATGCCGGAAAAAATACCAGAAATAAGAATTCACATACAATGAGGTCTTAACATAACGAGGGGCAGGGAAATTCGTTTTTCCCTGCCCCTCGCGGCTTCTGCTCATAGCGACACAGCGTTTATTTATAAGAGTATAGACCGGCTTTCTTATTTGCTTTTATTGTATCTTTTGTATTCCGCTTCCAGGGACTCCACTTCGGGATGGAGAACGCAGTATTCGTCGTTTGCGGCCCGGCACAGAGCAGCCATTTCCTTCTGCAGACCGACCATGTCCGCGACGCCGAAGGAGAAACTCCACACATCTTCACAGCATTTTTCCCGGCGGCCTGCCGCGTCAGAAGGCTTCATTCCCAGAAGGGTTCTGCCATAAGAAGGGTCGTCACAGGTAGCGATATAACGGCGCACCGCATTCCGATATTCCCAGTACAGAACTGCTTCACATTCGGGATCCTGCAGAGGACGGTCATCGAGCTGCATAGAGGTCACGATCGAGAGGACCTCTTTCTTACGGAATTTCGGGAAAAACCCGGGCGTTTTTGCGATTGTGGCCAGAGAGATCAGGTTGAAAAGAAAACGATCAATCTGCTTTTCCGGATGTTTTTTGTCGATATGCCTGCATGCATAGAGATCTTTCCGGTACTGTTCGGCTTTGGTATCGGAATTTCCGCTGTATGCGTCCAGCTTGTTTTTTCGAATATTGGGTTCAGTCTCTGTGTAGTAGGCCTCCAGCAGCGGATGAAGTTCTATTTCCATTCTTATCTATCCTCCAGTACTTAAATTCTCCAATACATTCTCTACCCCGTTTCAATCAAGTATCCCATGAAAAAAAATGAAAGTCAACGTCCCTTTGCCGTTGCCCTGCACCTGTTTTTGCCGGGTCTTCTGCCGGATTTCTGTAGAGTTTCTATTGAGTTTCTGTAGAGTTTCGGCTGAGTTTCTGCTGCGGGCATTCCGCGGGCACTGCAGGCGGATTTAATCTCCAAAAGCGTCTCAATGCGATTCATTAATATGTAATACAGGGCGATTTGATGTGGATAAGCCTGTGGAAAAGTATTTTTTTGACAAGTGGATTTGTGATATTTTCGCGCAAAAAACGCCATTGTGGAAAGAAAAATCGCGTTTTTTCGGCGAAATGATGAAAATGTAGAAATTCATAAAAAAGGATTGTAAAATGATTTTTTCACCGCTATAATCTGCGACATAACTGATTGAAGAGAGGCCGGGAAGGAGGTGACAGATATGTTTGAAGGCGCGGATGCAATCCTGAATCCGGTGACTTGCGGGAATGCGGTCCTGGGCTGTCTCGCCGCAGTTTCAGCTGCGACAGATCTCTGCTGCGGGAAAGTCTACAACATTGTAACAGTGCCGGGACTGTGCCTGGGAGTCCTGTTGGCAGTACACCGGTCCGGTGCCGTGGGTTTTCTGGACATACTCTGCGCGGCGGGATTCACGGTGCTGATGCTGATTCCTTTTTACAGGGCGGGAGGCCTTGGCGCGGGAGATATCAAGCTCCTGGCGGCGGTGTCCGCATTTATGCCCGGAAAGTCCTATCTGTGCTGCTTTGCAGGCGCTTTCTTCATAGGTGCCGCGGCAGGAGTCGTGCGGCTCTTTATGACGCATGGAAGAGAGCATACTGTCCATTTCGCAGTACCTGTGGCGCTCAGTGTACTGCTGTATCTGACAGGTGTGTACTAAAAGCGGTGCTGTATCTGACAGGTGTGTATTGAGAGCGGTGCTGTATCTGACAGGTGTGTATTGAAAGCGATGCTGCATCTGACAGGTGTGTATTGAAAGCGGTGAAGACAGAAGGGCGGAAAGCCGCAGAAATCTGCATTCATCAACATTCGGGAATCAGCAGCTGTTCCCGCCCGCCAAAGGATCGGTCAGGTCTGAACAAGAAGCGGGTTATTCCATGGGCGGGAAAAATATTCCGCGGAGATTTTCCGCTGCTTTTTTTCTAAGGGAATTGAGTCTCGAAAGGGGAGGAAGAAGAGTGTCTGATCGAAGTGTAAACAGTCAAACGCTGATTGCTGTCTGTGACAGTGATCTGTCTTATGCGGGACGCCTTGTGGAATATCTGCGGCAGGAGGCCGCATTTCCTTTCGAGATTCGTCTGTATACGAGTGCGGAGAAGCTGCTGGAAGATTCGGATACCCGCGGGGCGGATCTGGTAGTGATCGCGCAGTCACAGTATACAGATGCAGTGGCGCAGGCAGGTTTTGCAAATCTGCTCATGCTCAACGAAAGCGATGTTCTTTTGGAGGAACCGGAGAATATCAGTAAATATCAGTCGATTGCGAATATCGTCATGCACATAAGAACAAAATGCGCGGCGGGAGAGGAACCGGTCCTGCCGTCGCTGCGGCACGGCAGGCCTATGGTGCGGATTGGAGTCTATACACCGGTGACACGCTGCCTGCAGACGACTTTCAGCATGACACTGGGGCAGATCCTCGCCGGCGGCCACCGGGTCCTGTATATGAACTTTGAAGCTTTTTCCGGACTGGACAAGATGCTGGCAAGAAGCTTCAGGGGGAGCGTCAGCGACCTGATTTATTACAACGAATGCGCGCGGGAGAAGCTTGCCGGACAGTTGGAAATGATGACTGAGGAGGTCGGGGGACTGCACTTTCTTCCTCCCATGAAATCCTTTATTGAACTGCGGTCGATCAAAAGAGAGCAGTGGAGCAGCCTGCTCCGAACGATCGAGAAGGTGACAGAATATGAATATCTCATTATGGATCTGACGGAGCATACAGACGGACTGCTGGATATCCTGCGCACATGCGACAGAGTGTACACGATCGTGCGGGACGATTCCTTCTCCCGTGCCCGCTGTTTTCAGTATGAGGACCTTCTGCGGAGGATGAACTATGAGGATATCAGGATTCGGACGCAGTATTGGAAGCTTCCCATATTCCGGGAAATCCCCGCCAGGCTTGAAGACCTCACCCGGGGTGAACTGGCAGTCTATATCCGTCAGCAGCTGATGCGCGGCGGAGGTGATACAGCTTTTATGGGTCAGACGGAGACAGAGCATGGCTGTAAAGAAGGGGATGAATGGCGTGAGCACTTATACACAGACGCGGGAGGAAATCCACGACGCAGTCATACACGGGATTGATTTTTCGCGCAGCGTCGAGGATAAAGAGGTCCTTGAGCTGATCGATGATGAGATCATACGGGCAAAGCGCGCAGGGAACCTGTCGCTGGATGAGATGAAAAAGATGCGGCAGGAACTTTTCAACGCGATCCGCCGTCTGGACATCCTGCAGGACCTGATCGAAGACTCCTCCGTCACAGAGATTATGATCAACGGCCCCGACAATATTTTTGTTGAGCGGGAAGGCAGGGTGAGCAGGACGGACATGGCCTTTGTTTCAAAGGAAAAACTGGAGGATGTTGTGCAGCAGATCGTGTCCGCCTGCAATCGGGTGGTGAATGAATCTTCGCCGATCGTGGACGCCCGTCTCGGAAACGGAGACCGAGTCAATGTCGTTCTGCCGCCTGTGGCGCTCAATGGTCCGATCGTAACGATCCGCCGCTTTCCCGAGAAGCCGATCCGGATGGAGGATCTGCTGGCTTTCGGCTCTTTGTCGGAGGACATTGCCGCCTTTTTGAACTGCATAGTGAGGGCGGGATACAACATTTTTATCAGCGGGGGAACCGGGTCGGGTAAAACAACTTTCCTGAATGCCCTCTCGGAATATATCCCCGCAGGGGAACGGATCATCACCATCGAGGACAATGCCGAGCTGCAGATCAGGCATATAGAAAACCTGGTGCGGCTGGAGGCGAGGAATGCGAATGTGGAGGGGTGCCGGCCCATCACCATCCGGGACCTGATCAAGTCCGCCCTGCGTATGCGGCCGGACAGGATCGTCGTCGGAGAGGTCCGCGGAAGCGAAGCGATCGATATGATCCAGGCTATGAATACCGGACATGACGGCTCCATGTCCACCGGGCATGCAAACAGTGCCGGAGACATGCTGGCACGTCTGGAGACCATGATCCTTATGGGCATGGATCTGCCGCTGCCGGCAATAAGGGGCCAGATTGCCTCGGCCATCGATCTGATCGTTCATCTGGGACGACTTCGGGACCGAAGCCGCAAACTGCTGGAAATCAGTGAGGTCACAGGAATGCAGGACGGGTGTATTATGACCGCGCCGATCTTCCGTTTCTGTGAAAACGGGGAAAAAGACGGGAAAATCATCGGAAGCTGGGAACGGACAGGCCGCCTGTCTTCCAGAGACAAGCTTGCCATGGCAGGTGTGGACTGCCCCTGGGGGTGAGCGAATACGTCAGAAAAAAACGTATCCGCCCCGGAGACAGGAAAGACAGTATTTTGATTACGTCTATGGAGTGTTTTGATTAGTATCCGCCCCGGGGAGGAGAAAGACAGTTCCCCCTTCCGGGAGTAAAACATTGGAAAAAAGCTCATGATTCGATAAGCGAGCGGAAGAAGGGACATCGCGGGTCCCGGAAGGAGGGTGCGAAGATTGAGAAGAAGACACGGAATACGGATGAAGCTTCCTGAAAACCCTCTTTTTTTGCTGGAGGGCGCGGGCCTGATCGGAGTCATCGCCTATCTCTTTTATGATTCACCTGCTGCTGCGGTGTTTCTGCTGCCGCTCTTATATCCGTATTATCAGCGCAGATCCCGGGAAAAACTGCAGAAGGACAAAAAAGAATTGTCCCTGCAGTTCAGGGAGGCCCTGGCGGCCATTATTACGGCCTTGAAGGCGGGATATTCCGCGGAAAATGCCTTTGTTGAATGCCGCAGGGAAATGCTTTTTCAGTTTGGCGAAAAAGCGATGATCACAAAGGAGATGAAACGGATCGGAAAGGGGATTGAAAACAGGATTCCGCTGGAGAGGCTCCTTCTGGAGTTTGCCTCGAGATGGGAGATAGAGGAGATCAGTGAATTTGCGGAGGTCTTTACCATCGCCCGCAGGAGCGGCGGCAATCTGCCGGAAATCCTCGGACGGACGGCGGAAATCATCAGGGACCGCATGGAGATCGATACAGAAATTGATATTCTCCTCAGCAGCAGGAAATTCGAGCAGAAGATTATGGCGGGAGTTCCCTTTTTTATCATTTTTTATCTGGGTCTGACGACAGAGGGATTTTTCAGAGTCCTCTATCATAACGCTGCAGGGGCAGCCTTTATGACAGGATGCCTGGCGGCATATTTGGCGGCGGTCCTGCTTGCGGACCGGATCATGGCCATAGAACTGTGAGCAGGGAAAGTGATCCGAAAGAAAAAGCAATTTGGTGATATGTCAAGAAAGGATTTGAGGAGACAGAGTGATGGAAAAAGTGATCACAGTAGTCTATACAGGCTTATATGCAGTGCTGTTGGGGGTATTTGCGGCGCTTTTGGTTTTATCGTCCGGTGAAGAGCTCCCGACGTTTGCGCGGGACCCTCCTGTGCGCAGGCCTTTCCGGAGGATGGCGCTTTGGCTGATCAAAAGGCTGGAAAAGCACAGAGAGAGGCGCAGGAGAAAGGGAAAGGATCTTCTGATCCCCGGAGAAGAGAGTGTACGCAATGACCTGAGGATCCTCTATCCTTCCCTGAAAGCAGGGCGCGAAGAAGTCATGTACCGTCTGGATAAATTTGAACGAATGCTGATGCTGCTTTTTGCGGGGATCCTGCTGGCGGGTGCCATGCATGTACGGTCTTTCACCTCCGGGATCCTGCAGAAGGACGGAACTGTGCAGCGGCAGGAGACCGGCGGCGGAGACCGGCAGCTGACCGTCCGCGCTTCTCTGCGCCAACCGGAGGAGGATGCCGCCGCGGAGGCCGGCGGGGAAGAAAACGGTGCCGGGAGTCCGCAGGAGGGACAGGAAGGCTCCGGCATTCGGAGTCCGCAGGAATCTTCGGAAGAGGAAGGAAAGGAGGTGATGAAGGATTACGGCACGTATACGGTGACCGTACATGCAAGACAGTATACAAAAGATGAAGCAGAGAGTGCAGCCCGCAAGATTCTCCGGCAGTTTCCCGAAAGCCTTCTGGGAGAAAACGAGGCGGCGGATCAGATCCGCTATCCGATTGTCATGCCGGATCCTGCACAGATGCAGCCTTTCACCCTTAGTTGGGAGAGCAGCCGCTATGCGGTACTGGACACAGACGGGAGCATTTTCAATGAAGACTACAGACAGGGACAGGCGGAAGAAGTTGAACTGACGGCACTTCTGACCTGCGGAGACTATCAGTTTCAAAAGAAAATGAATTTTGTAGTACGTGCCCCGATCCGGGACGAGCAGGAAAAACTGCAGGATGCTGTCGGGACGGCACTTCTGAATGCGGAGAAAGAGAGCGCGGACAAGCCGGACTTTTCGCTGCCGGATTCCGCGGGAGGCCTGGCTCTGACCTGGACAGAGAAGGTCGAGGATGTGAGCGGGGGAATTCTGATCCTGGGGATTGTGATCTGTGTACTGGTGTGGTATGCAGCGGATTACCGTCTTCATGAAAAGACCCGCGAGAGGAACCGGCAGCTTGCCATTGATTACCCGCAGCTTACCAGCAAGATCGTGCTTTTCCTCGGCGCCGGAATGAGTGTGCGCAATATTTTTTACAAATGCGGGGAGGACTACCGGCAGAAGCTGGCATCCGGGGGGCATAACCGGAACAAAAAGGACAGCCGGAGACAGAACGGCAGGCGCTGGCTCTATGAAGAAGTGCTGCTTGTCTGCAATGAACTGGACAGCGGGATACCGGAAGCGGATGCCTATATGCATTTCGGGCGCCGCTGCCATCTGAGACAGTATACGAAGCTGTGTACACTGCTGGTGCAGAACCTGCGCAGAGGAAACGATACCCTCCTGCAGGTGCTTCAGGAAGAGGCGGAGAGCTCTTTTGAGGAGCGGAAGAATCTTGCCAGAGAGATGGGTGAAGAGGCGGGAACAAGACTTTTGTTTCCCATGATGATCATGCTGGGGATCACTATGCTGATCATTATAGTGCCGGCTTATTTCAGTTTTTCCATGTGAACCCATGCCTTTGCGCTGATCTGCCCCGGTATGTCCGGACGGAAAAAAGGATACAAAATGTCTGGACGGAAAAAAGGATACAAAAGGACGGAAAAGGATTGAAAGAGGAGGAAAAAATGAGGGAAGGAATACGTGATTTCTGGAATGATGAATCCGGAATGGGAACAGTTGAGATCATATTGATCATTGTGGTCCTGATCGGGCTCGTGATCGTATTCAAAAAGCAGATCAATGACCTGGTGACCAAGATCTTTAAAAAGATCACAACCGACAGCAACAAGATCATCGGATGGGACGGAAGTTTTCATCCATTTGTGTGACAGGGAATAAAAAGCCATTCCCGGAGGCATGAGGATATGCAGCGTAAAAACTGCTGTTATTTGCGGCAGGAGGTGTAAGACATGAATGATCGCCGGAAGACGGTTATGAATCAATATTCAGACGGGTATATGACCGTCTTCCTGGCGCTGTCCCTCGCGGTGCTGCTGTCGCTGATCCTGGCCCTGGTGGAAGGAGCCAGGGTCAACGCAGTCCGCATGAGGACCGAGACCGCAGGCAATACGGCAGTCCGCTCAGTACTGGGAGAATTTCATCAGGAACTTCTCCGGCAATATGATCTCTACTTCATTGATGCCTCCTATGGGACGGGAAGTGCGTCTGTGGAACAGGTACAGCAGCATCTGCAGACCTACATGAGCAGGAATCTGGAGTCTGGAGGCGCGGATTTTACGGGACTGTCACTGGAGAGCCTGACGGTGGATGAAACACGGTTTGCGGCGGACGATAAGGCAAAAGCCCTGCGGGAGCAGGTCTATGCCTATATGTCCGCCGATCCGGCCGGAGGGGTCCTGTCACAGGTGCTGACAGATGTGGACATCTGGCAGGGCCTTCTGGATGACGGCTCTGTCTGGGAAGAACAGCGGAGAGAGGCACGTCAGAATCTTCGGGAACAAATGGAGACGGCAAAAGAAAAGGCGCGGGAGGACTATACATCCGAAGAGCGTCATGAGGCGGAAGAGGAAGGGGACAATACTGCGGAAGAAGGGATACGGGAAATGGACCGCTTTCAGCTTCTGCCGATCCTGCGGCAGGTCTTCGGAGATCTGTCCGGAATCTCGGGTGAGCCAGCGGATCACGGGGTTATTTCGAAAAGGGGAATTCATTACGGTAACGCGCTGCAGCCTGCAAATTCCCATGGCTACCCCCGCGCCGATGAGGCCTTGTTTGACCTTTATATAGGGGAAAAGTGCGGATGTTATACACTGCCTCTCGAAAAAGGGAGGATGAAGTATCAGACAGAATACATTCTGACAGGTGCGGAGTCGGACGCAAAATGTCTCGAAAAGATCGCGGAGAGACTTCTGCTGATCCGCGAAGCTGCAAACTGCAGCTATCTGTTTACGGACCAGTCCCGCATGGGGGAAGCGGAGTTTCTCGCGGCGATCGTTTCCCTTGTCCTGCTCAGCCCTGAACTGAAGGATGCGATCAAGATTGCGCTTCTGTTTGCCTGGGCTTATCTGGAATCGATCCATGATCTGAGAACCTTATTTGAGGGAGGCCGTGTTCCTCTGATGAAGTCCTCCGGGACATGGCAGACTTCTCTTCTGGGAATTCTGACACCGGAGACTGCTGTAAGGGGAGGGGGAACGCAGACAGGTCTTCTCTATACGGAATACCTGCAGGCCCTTTTGTATCTGGAGGGCCAATCTGTGAAGAGCCTGCGCACGATGGACATCATGGAGATGGATATACGAAAAACGGACGGAAACAGAAACTTCTGCATGGACTGGTGTCTCGATGCCTTTTCCATGACAGCGGCTGTTAAAAGCCGCTTCGGATATGAATTCACTCTGACTAAAAGCGAGGGATACGACTGATCTGCCGGTAAAAAAAGGCTTTCCGGGAATGAGGAGAAAACGGCGATGCCCTCCTGCGTGAAAAGACAGCAGCCGCCGAAGCGCGGCATGAGGTGGCGAAAATGTTGATCAAAAAGTCTCTCCGGGCAGAAAAAGTAAAATCCTCTGATGCGCAGGAAGGTGTCGCCGCTTTCTCCGCCAGCATGACAGTGGAAGCGGCTCTGGTATTGCCCCTCTTTTTATTCTGTGTCTTCAATATCATTTTCCTCCTGGATGTCATCCGCCTCCAGAGCAGGGTCACTGCCGCACTGCAGCAGACAGGGGACCGGATCTGTGAATATGCCTGGTACCGGGAGTACGCCGCTCCGGGAGGGGGCGGGGAAGGCGGGGCGGACACGGCGGGAGGAGGAGCCGGGATCGACATTCCCGGGGCGGCGGGAGATATCTTATCCCTTGCTTTTGTGTCGGGAGGAGTCAAAAGCCACCTGGGCAGTGAATACATGAACAGCACCTGCCTGCGCGGAGGGAGCGGCGGAATCACCTATTTCCGGTCAAAAATACTCTCCGGAAATGACATTGTGGAACTGCGGGCAGACTATCGGACCAGACCTTTTATCCCCATTCTCAGCGCCCCGGATCTTACACTCTGCAGCACATATTACGCGCATGCCTGGACCGGCTACACAATCGGCAGCGGATCGGGTGAGAGCACGGACGGGACGGAAAGCGATCAGGAGAACAGCCGGGTCATCGTCGCAGAAAACGGTGTTGCCTACCACACGGATCCGGACTGCGTCTATCTGAATCCCCGTGTGCGTGAAGTGGACGCCTCGGATCTGGATCATCTTCGCGCAAATGACGGAAGCATCTATCACCCGTGTGAATACTGTCATCCTTCCAAAAGCGGCAAGGTTTATGTCACACCGGACGGGAACCGCTATCATAACTCCCGGAGCTGCACACGGCTCATGCGGACGACTCACGAGGAAACGATGGAGGAGGCCTCCTCTCACCTGCATCCTTGTCCCAAATGCGGACATGAGCACTGACAGCTGACAGTACTCCTGACATGACAGGAACAAGGACAGCCGCCGGGAAAGCCTGCTGAAAAATTCAATATCTTGAATTCTGAGAGCTGTGCAAAAGAAGCGGTAATGAAAATGATGATGTTTTTGGCATAAGGGGAGAATTTGTGGATTACTTGATAAAAAGAATGAAAAATGTGGATAAGTCTGTGGATAGGGTGGATTAATCATGAAAAAAAGCCCTGAAAATGTTGAAAAACTGCTGTGTGTGGATAAGTCGTGAAAAAAATGTTTATATGTGGAAATGCCATGCGTGCTTTGAAAGTGTGCATTTTTTTCCGGATTCAGAAAAGAAGAGGAAAGGCGATTCACAAAACAGAATTGATATACATATTTCATGGAACTATATCAGAAAGTTGATTCTTTTCAAAATATTCAAGGACCGGGGGAAAGAGCAAATGAGGGGGACAGGGAATGTTTTAGCAGCAGAGGAGAATCTGCGGTGGGCTGTCTGCACAGTATATCTGCTGATCTGCGCATTTCAGGATATCCGCCGCAGAAAGATCGGAATCAGGCCGTCTGTATTTGCGGGCTGTGCCGCGATGATCATGGATGGGGCACTTGTTCTGTCCGGCAATGCAGGGGTGCTGGTATGTCTGGGTGGATTATTACCGGGGATCATGCTTTTACTGCTGGCGTATTTGTCCGGGGGAGCGGCCGGCTGCGGAGACGGAATCTGCTTTCTGGTCCTGGGGGCTTTGCTATGGAGCCGGATGACCTGGATCCTGTTGATGTGCGCGCTGATGCTGGCAGCTGTCTGCGGAGCCTTCCTCATGCTCTTTCGAGATGCAGGGCGGAAGACCCGCATGCCCTTTCTGGCCTTTACGGCTGCGGCCTGGGCGGGAATGCTGACAGTCTGTCTGTCGGGAATCAACTGGTGAGGATCAGCTGCCTTATCGCAGAATATGCCGCGGTCGGGGCAGGAACGGAAAAGAATGTAGAAATATACAGGCGAAAATGAAGGAGGAGAAGATGAACGTTTGCGGAAAGCGCAAAAATCCGGAGGCGGAAGCATATTTTACCGTGGAGGCGGCACTGGTCGTTCCTGTTGTCCTGTGTATTTTTGTGATGATCATCTATCTCTCCTTTTACTTGTACGACAGATGCGTGATGGCCCAGGACTGCTATGTGCTGAGCTATCGCCAGAGCATTGAAAAGGGAAAGGCGGACCGGGCGGGGCAGGAGGCGGCGGGGACACAATTCGGCGGGAAGCTGTTTATGCTCTCCAGGATGGAGACAGGAGTGTCAAAAGGAAAAAACATCTGCATAAGGGCAAATGCCGCCATGGAGCCGCCCCTCTTCGGACTGGATTTTTTCGACAGGGAGAGGCTCTGGATGCTGGGGGTAGAAGAAAAGGCGTGCAGGACGGATCCTCCGAGGGATTACAGGCGTGTGCGCAGGATCCTGAATCTCGCCGCGAAAGCGGCGGGCAGAGGAGACGGACAGGGGCATTGAAGAAGGATAAAAGACGAGAGGGAAGAGGCTGTGGAAACTATAGATGAAGGCAGAGAGATTTCTTTTTACAATGATGCTTCGCACAACTACATGGTTCTGGAATGTCCTCCCGGGCTGAAGGACAATTATCAATACAAAATGCTCGCCGCAAACCGCATTAAAGGGCTTCTGGTCTGCAGCGGCCGCACGATCGACAACAGGGAATATCTGTATTATGACATATCCTCCAGGCAGAGTCTGGCAGATCTGTACGACAGGAGGCCGGTCCGGAGCGCGGAACTCAATCGGATTCTGAAGGATCTTGTACTGGTAGAGGAGACGCTCACGGAATACCTCCTGGACACATCGCACCTGATTCTGGAACCGGACTGTGTGTACCTGGATTTCCGGGAGCAGTCCTGCAGCTTTGTCTATTATCCGGGCGAAGAGCAGGAGAAAGGTCCTGAGCATCTCTTTACTTTTCTCGCAGACAGGGTGGATGGAAGGGATAAGCAGGCTGCAGCATTGATCTACAGACTGTGTATGATGGCTGAGAAGCCGGGCTTCCGGCTCAGGACCGGAGTTCTGGAGGACCTGGGAATGCATATAGACATGGAGGAAAGAGGAGACAGAGCAGACAGGACAGATCGGGTGCATCGCCAATCCTACACGCAGGAGTATGTCCCTTATGAGCATGGTTCTTCTGTGTCCGGTTACGGGCAAGGCTTACAAACCGGCTATGACACATACAGTTCGGCAGGAAGAGGAAAGCTTCCTGCCTATACAGACTACAGCACCGCAGGCCGGGAGGAAGAGAGAGGCAGAATGAGTGCGGATCAAAAAAGGAACGGCTCTTACGAATACCGGGACGGGAATACAGACAGGACGGCAGAAGAGAGCAGAAGAGAAACGATGAAGGAGAGGAGCCGCAAAGAAGGGCACGGGAGAGGTCCCGAAAGCTGGATCATGGCAGGCTTCCTGGCTGCGGCGGGGGCAGCGCTCCTGGTTTTGAACAGATTTCTGGAACTGGGGGAGAGGGAGCTTTTTTTGACAAGGGCTTTCGGAGGTGTTCTGGCTGCCGCAGGCGCGGTCCTGCTGATCATACAGATCCTGCACTGCCGCGGAAAAAAGGGCGGGCAGGAGCAGGAAAGGGAAGTAGCTCCTGTTTATACCGGCCCGGAACCATGGGAGGCCTCTGACTATTCTGTCTCTTCCCGGGCGGATAGTCTGCGGGAATATGCGCCGCGGGAATATGTGCCTCAGGTACAGAATCCGGTCTTTGACATACCGGCAGACCCGGGCCCGTCATTTCACACCTTTGCAGCTCCGGGAGAAACGTGTCTTCTGGGACCGGATACCGGACCTGCCGCAGGTCTGTACGGGACCGGGACCTGCAGGGGAGAGCAGATCAGTCTCACAGAACTTCCCTGTGTTGTCGGAAAAATCCGGGAATATGTCGATCAGGTGGTGGATGACAGCAGTGTGAGCCGCATACATGCCCGTTTTTCGCTGGACCGGGAAGGGAAGATGACTGTGCGGGATCTCAACAGTACAAACGGGACTTGGCTGAACGGGGAGCGTCTTCAGCCCAATGAAAGCCGGACCCTTCAGCAGGGCGACCATCTGCGCCTGGGGCGGATGGAGTATGTATTCCGGTGAAACTGACCGATGACACAGAAAAGAGATACAATACTATGTGACTGTGACTATTCGGCCTCACATCAGGCGCGGCTATGGCGCGGCCATGGATGCAATGTTTCATTGACGTGCATTTTTCGCGATGATAAGATTGTTTTGTGAAAAAGCAGGGATGATGATTTCCCTGATGCACGGGGCTGCTCTGATGGGCGGTCCGGTCGGAAAAAAGTGAAATCGCCGGCGCGGATTTCACATTGTGCACATGTGCCGGCGCGTCTGATCATAGGAGGAGGTAAATAATGAAAGACAATAATTGTATTTTCTGTAAGATTGCCAACGGTGAGATCCCCTCAAGGACTCTGTATGAGGATGAGAAGTTCCGCGTGATCCTGGACCTGGGTCCGGCGACAAGAGGCCACGCGCTCGTGCTTCCCAAAGAACACTTTGCCAATGTCTATGAGATCCCGGAGGGCTGGGCGGCAGACGCCATGAAGGTCGGTAAACAGATGGCAGTGCGTATGAAGGAGCGCCTCCATGCAGACGGAGTAAACCTGATCCAGAATAATGAAGAAGCTGCAGGACAGACTGTGCCCCACTTCCACCTTCATGTCATCCCCCGTTATAAAAATGATGGTCAGCACATGCTGTGGAAGCCCGGCAAGGCAGCGGATGAAGAGCTTGACGCAATCGTAAAGGAAATGAAGGTATAAGCAATGACAGAAATCAGGACATACAGAGGACATATCAGAAACTGGAAGGCTCTGGCCGGCGAACTTGGAATCGAGGGCGCTCAGGCTATGTCAAGAGAGGAAAGGGAGCCTGTGATCCTGCAGAGCGCCTATGAGAAATGGGGACACGACATGGGCCTGCATCTGCATGGTATGTTCGCGTTCGCTCTCTGGGATGAGGAAAAGCAGGAGCTCTTCTGCATGCGCGACCCTTTCGGGACCAAGCCTTTTTACTACTGTCTGACGGAAGACGGAAGGCTCCTCTATGGAACCATGATCCGCGATATTCTGGCGGACCCGGCCTATCATAAGGAACTGAATGAGGACATGCTGCAGATCTATCTGAGCCTCACTTATGTTGCCGGCGAGGATACCTTCTATAAAGGAATCAAAAAGCTTATGCCCGGCCGTTATCTGGTGTGGAAGCCGGCTTCAGAGGACAGCGGGAAAGGCGGAAGCTTCAGCATCACCCGTTATTTCACACCGACCTTCACTCCGGATGAGAAGCCCTCACTGGAGGACTGGGCCAATGAGATCCACACGACACTGCAGGAGATCATGAAAGAGGTCAAGGACGAGGACGAGAAGGCCGATTCCTTCCTGTCCGGCGGGGTGGATTCCTCCTATGTACTTGCCATGTCCGACGCAAAGATGGCAGACTCCTGCGGATACGATGAGGCGAGATTTGATGAGTCCGGGCTTGCCAGGCAGACAGCGGATCTTCTCGGCGTCGGCTTTTCCCGCTGCAGGATCACTCCGGAGGAATACTTTGCCATCGTACCTTACGTAATGGAAAACATGGAACAGCCTCTGGGCGATGCTTCGGCTATTGCCTTTGCCCTGGGCTGCCACGCGACGGCGAAGAATACAAAGCTCTGCTATTCCGGCGAGGGTTCGGATGAGTTCTTCGGTGGATACAACATGTACCGCAACGCGCCCCGCTACGGCGATAATCTCAAAAACTTTTATGTGGGCAACACCAATATCATGAAGGAAGAGGAGAAGGAGAAGATCCTTCTGCGTTATGATCCCGACAATCTCCCCATCAACCTCGTCAAAGATATTTATGCAGAGACCGAGGATCTGGATCCCCTTGCCAAGATGTCGAATGTGGATATTCAGATCTGGCTGGAGGGCGATATTTATCTCAACGTGGACAAGATGAGTACAGCGGCGGGACTGGAGATCCGCATGCCGCTCACAGACCGCAGGATCTTTGACATTGCAGCCAGGATGCCGTCCCGCTTCAAGGTCAATGAGGAGCAGAACAAGGTGGCCTTCCGGACGGCGGCAGCAAAGGTCCTTCCCGAGGAGATCGCCTTCCGCAAAAAGCTGGGCTTTATCGTCCCGATCCGCATCTGGCTGGCAGATGAGCGCTATAACGCGGATGTCCGGGCAAAACTGACCGGTGAGAGTGCCGCCAAGTTTTTCCGAAAAGAGGAACTGCAGGCAATCTACGATGAGTATGTCGGAGGAAATTCGGATCTGTGGAGGAAGATCTGGACCATCTACACATTCCTTGTCTGGTATGATATCAACTTTGCAGCCTGATCAGGAAAAACAGGGGGGACAGCGCACCTTGTTTCATCAAAAACGTATCTGAGTGCCTGTACATGAGCAGTCAGCTTTCGGGGAGGATTCCAGCGGAATCCTCCCTGTATACATCTTAGTCGGATGACAGGGAAGGAAAGGTTCGTGAAGAAAAGGATTTACGGTGAGGAGAAGGAAAGCACCTTCGAGAAGATTTATGAGATCGTGCGTCAGATTCCGCCGGGAAAGGTGGCGACCTACGGACAGATTGCCGCACTGGCAGGAAACAGGCGCTGGTCGAGAGTGGTCGGATATGCGCTTCATGTCAATCCAGACCCCGACGGGATCCCCTGTTTCCGGGTCGTCAACCGCTATGGAGAAGTGTCAAAGGCCTTTGCCTTCGGAGGCGGGAACCGGCAGATCGAACTGCTCGAGGCGGAAGGGATCCCCTGTCCGGACGGGCGGGTCGACCTGCGCAGATATCAGTGGGAGAGAGTGAGCACCCTCTACCTGCAGAATATGTGAATAAAAGAAGACAATCTGGCCGGCTGCAGGGAATTATTTCCAGAGAAAATCCATGAATCGGGGAATCTGCTTTTCCCAGCTGGCTTCGTTGTGGCCGCCTCCGATCTGGCAGAACAGATCCGTTGCGACATTTTTGCGGCGCAGGTCATCCTGGATGGTCAGGTTCTGGAGGGCTGTCCGGCTCTTCATGGGATCTGCGGGGTCCGGCCGGAAGGCTTCTTCTGTTCCGAAAGAAAGATAAGCGCGTGTATCCTCCTGGATATGCGCTTTTTTTATGTCTTTGCGCAGAGGGACCATGCAGGGGGAGATGGTGCTGGAGACACAGGCGGCCTTGGAGAACCAGTCGTTGTAGCAGACAGCGCCGCACAGTGCCATAAGGCCTCCCATGCTCGATCCGCCGATTCCGGTGGACTCGCGGTGGGGCAGTGTGCGGTAGTCCCGGTCGATTACGGGCTTGAGCTCGGAGACGACCCACTGCAGGGTCCTGTGGCCGGTTCCGTTGAGGGTCCCGCCCCAGAATTTTCCCTGGAAGGTGTAAGGACAGTATTCCGCCAGGCGCTCATTTCCCTCGTGTCCGCATTCGATGCCGACCATGATGAGATCTATGTCCCAGTTATCCAGGAATTCTTTAAATCCCCAGCTTTTGCCGAAGGTGGCGTCTTCGTTGCTGAACAGGTTGTGGCCGTCAAAAAAATACATGACAGGATAAAGCTCATGTCCCTCGGAATAACTGTCGGGAAGATAAATATGCAGGCGCCTGTTCCTGTTTGCAGGGGTAAAATTGATGTCTCGTTTTATGATCATGACTAATCAGGTCCTTTCTCTCCTTATTCACACATGTTTGTGAACAGGAGGTCATGATAAAAGTATAAGACGGTTTGCATGTTATCGCAAATTTTTTTACGGTCACGGGGCAGCTGAGGTGATGCCGCTGATCAGCTTCCGGTATTTTCTGGGTGTTACCCCGGTGGTCTGGCGGAAGGCACGGATGAAATTGGCTGAGGAGCAGAAGGCACATTGATCCGCAATCTCCTCGATGGTATAGGAGGTGTTCAGGAGAAGTTTCATGGCATGCTCCATCCTGATATTGGTGAGATACCCGTAGGGGCTCAGGCCGGTCTCTTTGCGGAAGAGACGGAAGAGGTGGGAAGGGCTGACCCTTGAGGCATCCGCAATCTGTTCGGCGGACAGCTTTTCCATGTAGTGCCGGTCCATATAGACTTTCGCTCTGGCGACAATGTCGGAGGTGTTCCTGCTTTTTCCCGCGGAGGAAAAGAGGAGGGCAAGGAGGCGGTGGATATGGACGGACATGATGCCTTCGTCCGGACATCCGCTGCGCATCAGATCGTGGATCAGGACGAAGTGCTCCTCCATATTGTTTGTATCCCGGAAAAAAATCCACTGGTTTTCGTGGAAATAGTCAAAGTAGGCCCTGGAGGAACTGCCGTCAAAGTGGAACCAGTAAAAAGAGACTCTTGTCAGAGCCCGGTAGCGATGCGGCAGCATACAGTCCAGGAAGACAATGTCTTTTTTGCGGGCGGTAAAAGTGCGCCCCTCATATTCGAAGAGCATCTCACCTTCTCTTATATAAAACAGGAGAAAGGAATTGAGCCCGGTCCTTCGCACTTCGTACCGGGGACCGCAGGTATAGAGGGCTTCCAGACGGATATAAAAGAGGTTGTTTTTGGTGAAATCGGAGGGGGTGTGGACAAAGATACCCTCCGATTCCAGAATGTCCTGCTCTTTCTGAACGATGTATTCTTCCGGGATCTGCCGCATGTCTGCTCCTTGGGTACAGCTTACTGCACGCATTTGAAACGCGAGAGAGTTTTGCGGCAGGCGGACTGCATTGGCCGGTGTTAGACAGCATTGACCTGCATGATCCTGCCGCACGGGTTAATTGATGATAATATTTGCATATTTGATGATAGGAATTGCAAGTGTATTTTTCCTTTTTTCATTGTATCATATTATATAGAAGATAACTCAAGCCAATTTGAATAAAGCTTTTTGCTTTTTTGGAACTATTGATGTAAAAATCCGGTTGAATCCGGTAAAATCCGGTTCGGTTCAGTCAAAGATGCTTTCAGGGGAGGAAGAACGCATGACATCTAAAGAGAGAGTTTTGACAGCATTTGCACATAAAGAGCCCGACAAGGTCCCGGTGGACTTCGGCGGAATGTGTACATCCATGGTCAACTGCCAGGTCGTCGCGCAGCTGCGTGATTATTACGGACTGGAGAAGAAGCTGCCCAGGATCAATGACATGAGCACGATGACAGCCTTCGTAGATCCGGACCTGGGAGAGGTCATGGGCGTCGATGTGCAGAATCTTGACAATTTCGGCGATACCTACGGACATCACAATGATGCCTGGAAGGAGTGGGAATACCGCGGCACACCGATCCTGATCCCTGCCAATGCTACTCTCCATGACGACGGCAAGGGCGGTACCTTTGTTTATCCTGAAGGTGATGACTCCGTCGCGCCCAGCGGCCACCTGCCTGCCGGCGGCTACTATTTCGACAATCTGGAGCGCCCCGAAGAGGAAGTCGACGAGGATGATCCCGATCTGTCCGGTAATGTCGAGGACTATATGCTGGCCTCTGATGAGCAGATTGCTTTCCACCACAAAAAGCTGGAGGAGTACAAGCCTCTGCAGCGAGCCATCCAGGTAATCCCGGGGTATTCCTGCCTGGGCGATGCCAACAACATTCCCGGCCCCAACATCCGTCATCCCCGCGGCGTCCGCAGGATCGCGGACTGGTACATGGCCCCCCTGCTCTATCCCGATGAGGTGGAGGAGGTCTTTGACCAGGGTACCGACATCGCCATTCAGAACTTCCAGAAATACTGGGATGAGTTCGGCTCTGACATCGATATCGTCTACATCTGCGGAACAGATTACGGCTCACAGAACAGCCTGATGATGTCTCCTGATACTTATGAGGAAATCTATCTTCCCTACTACAAGAAGATGTGTGACTGGATCCATGAGCACACCACATGGAAGACCCTCAAGCACTCCTGCGGTGCTGTCTTCGACATGATCCCTCTCTTTATCGAGAGCGGCTTTGACGCCCTCAATCCTGTTCAGTGCTCCGCGACCGGCATGGATCCCCAGAGACTTAAGGACGCTTATGGCAAGGATATCCTCTTCTGGGGCGGCGGCGTCGATACCCAGCATACCCTCCCCTTCGGAACTCCCGAAGAGGTCCGCGAACAGGTCCTGCGGAGACTGGAGATTTTCTCCAAAGACGGCGGTTACATCTTCAATACCATCCACAACATCCAGGCCAATACTCCCATCGAGAATATCGCGGCCATGGTGGAAGCTGTCAAGGAATTCAACGGCGACAGGTAAGCCGGAGAGCCCGGGGTTACTGTCCGAAGCAGCAGTGAGGATGCAAAAGTCCTGATTCCGGGCTTAAAGCGCAGAGATTGCGCAAATGATCTGGTCTTTTATGGGATAAAAAAGTCTCAGGCTGTCGCTCACGGTTGTCAAGACGGTGGGCGGCAGCTGTTTTCTTTCGATAACAGCAGCGGAGAAGATGCCGGAAGAGGGCGGCGGATGGAAAAGAACCATGTTTTTAAATATATCTCAGAGCAGGAACTGGGAGATATGCTGAAGGCTTTTCATGCAATTACCAGACTCAATATTGCGCTGATTGATGAAAGCGGCAGAGAACTCCTTCAGTATGGGGAAAAATATACCTACTGCACGGGAGAGATGGCAAAGGACTTTGGAGAAGCCTATGTATTCTGCTGTCATTCCGGTATGAACCACATTGTCTATCCCGTCATGATCAAGGGAAAGCAGTTTGGATCTGCGGTCGCGGGTCCCTTTCTCATGGATGACCCTGACGCGGTCATGATCACGGATCTGAATAAAGAAAATAACATCCCCGCAGAAGGTCTGGTGCGTCTGATGGAGTATTCTGCCGGAATCCCGGTGCTGGATCCGGACCTTGTCACACAGATCAGCACGATCTTCAATTACCTGATGCGCAGCATCCTTGTGGAGAGCAGGCAGGTCATTGCCTCCAACAAGGAGAAGCTCCTGCAGCAGTCGAGGATCAACGAGTCGATTCAGCTTTTTAAGAACAGCGGTGTCCGCGAGGAAAAGATGTATCCGGTGGAACTGGAAAACGAGCTGATCAGCAGTATCAAGGTGAACAATACTGCGCGCGCGAGGGAAATCCTGAATGAGCTCCTCGGCCACATTCTGCTCTATGAAGGACATGACACGGATCGCATCAAGATCCGGATCATCGAGCTGTGCTCGCTTTTGTCCCGCGCCTCGATCAACCGCGGCGCCGACGCCAACATGGTCCTTGAAATGAACCAGAGACTCATCACCTCTCTGGCTGCCTCACAGAATATCTATGACATATGTTATACTTTCCAGGACAACATTGATATTTTTACAGACAGCCTGTTCATGACACCGGAAAAGAGCAGCAGGATCGTCAAAAACGCTGTTGAATATATTTCCCAGAACTTTTCGGAAGATATTACGCTGGCGACGGTTGCAGAGTATCTGCACGTAAATACGTCGTATCTGTCTACTCTGTTCCGGCAGGTGACCGGAATGACATTTAAGGAGCATCTCAATCGTGTCCGTATAGAAGAGGCGGCACGGCTTTTGTCCAATACAGATTATCCTGTCATGGAGATCGCAATCGCATGCGGCTATAAGGACCAGAGCTATTTTACCAAGGTGTTTAAAAAGCTGACCGGCCTCACGCCCAGGCAGTACCGGTAGGCCTGCCTCGTATCAGCCTCTTATCAAAGGGAAAGCGGGAAAGCCGCGTTTCCGTGAGGGTATAAAAAACCGACGAATTATTCAAAAAAATTACAAAAAACAAGCAGACAGTTTTTTGTATAATTATTAAAAGCTGCACCTGCAACAGCTGCCGGGGGACACACGATTTGTGCGTGAAAACCCGGGCGGCCTAAAATCAACAGCAGAAAAAGGATTTCCGCCGGAAGTGGAGAGCCTGCGGAGATTCAAATTAACCGGGAATTTTTTACGAAAGGAGTTATTGCAGATGAGTGAAGTGCTTGAAAAAATCTCTGAGATGCTTCAGAAGGGCAAGAGGAAAGATGTTGCCAAACTCTGTCAGCAGGCAATTGATGAAGGACTGGAGCCCAATGTGATTCTGACCCAGGGTCTTCTGGCGGGTATGGATGTCGTCGGCGCAAAGTTCAAGGCAAATGAGATTTTTGTCCCCCAGGTACTGGTTTCCGCGCGTGCCATGAAGGCAGGGTCCGAGGTGCTCAAGCCCCATTTGTCCGAAGAAGGCGCCAGCGGCAGGGGCAAAATCGTCATGGGGACCGTCCAGGGCGACCTGCATGATATCGGCAAAAACCTTGTCATCATGATGTTTGAAGGGAAGGGCTTTGACGTAGTTGACCTCGGTGTCGATGTGGCACCGGAGAAATTTGTTCAGGCGGCGATTGATGAGAATGCTGATATTATCGGAATGTCCGCGCTTCTTACAACGACCATGCCCATGATGGGTGAGGTGATCAAGGCTGCGGAAGAAGCCGGCATCCGTGACAAGGTAAAAATCATGGTCGGCGGCGCTCCTGTCACACAGGAGTTTGCGGACAGCATCGGTGCCGATGCCTACACGGAAGATGCTCCGAGTGCGGCTGAGAAGGCGGTTGAATTTGTCAGTGCCTGATTTTCGGCTGACTTTTGCCGCTTGAAGCAGGGCTCCGCGGCTTGAAGCGGGACGCCGCAGCTCGAAGCAAGGCAGGGTTTCGCAGCTTGAAACAGGACTCTGCGGCTCGAAGCAGGGCTCCGCGGCTTGAAGCAGAGCCTGCGCTGTAAGGCACTATTGTAAGGAGTATGGCATGCCCCCGCAGGCAAAGCGGGGGCATGATTTGTAAAGAGAGATATTTTTAGAAAAATCCGCATGTATAGATCTGCCTGAGGAGGAAAAAAGAGTGGGACACAGGATCCGGATAGAGAGCACAGGAGAGGGCACAAGTATTCTGCAGGCACTGCAGGCACAGGGGGAATATATTCTGGCTCCCTGCGGCGGAAACGGTACCTGCGGCAAGTGCCGGGTCCGCTTTGTCCAGGATCCGCCCGCGCCGTCGCAGGCAGACCGCAAGGTCCTGACAGAAGCGGAGATCTCGGAAGGCGTGCGTCTTGCCTGCAGGACTGCAGCCGTGCAGGGCGCTGTCATTGAAATCGAGGCAGGGGACGAGAAACAGATGGACGTGGCATCCGGTTTTGCTCTGAAGGGGGCGCGGGGTGCGGGCCCGGGAAAGAAGACGCCGGAACAAGGGGAATCCGGACAGACGCACAGAAATCCGGCAGCGGAACAAAAGATCCCTGCAAATTCAGAAGGGAAAATTGCGGCTGCCGTCGATATCGGTACGACAACGATTGCAATGTCCGCTGTGGACACCGGAAGCGGACGGATCCTGGGGACTTCCACGGGCATTAACCACCAGAGAAGCTGGGGGGCCGATGTCATCAGCCGGATGGAGGCTTCCAATCAGGGAAAGGGCGGCCTGCTGCAGAAGAGCATACGCGCGGATCTGGATCTGCTGCGGGAAGAGCTGGGTCTGGCACAGGATACCCGGATGGTGATCAGCGGCAACTCGACCATGGAGCACCTGCTGCAGGGCCTGTCCTGTGAAACCCTGGGCGTTGCCCCCTACACGCCGGTAGATATCTCCCTGCATGAATATGAGAACATGACGATCCTTCCGGGAATCAGTACCTTTGTCGGAGCTGATATTGTGAGCGGAATCGTGGCCTGCGGGATCGATCAGAGCGAGGAAATCTGTATTCTCGTGGACCTGGGGACCAACGGTGAGATGGCGATCGGAAACCGTGACCGCATCATATCGGCGTCCACGGCGGCCGGCCCCGCTTTTGAGGGCGGCAATATCAGCTGCGGCGTAGCAGGCATACCGGGCGCGGTCAGCAGCGTGGAGATCACCGACGGCGAGGCACAGGTGGAGACGATCGGCGGCCTGCCGCCTGTCGGTCTTTGCGGGACGGGTGTTCTGGAGACCGTCTACGAGCTTCTGAAGGAGGAACTGGTTGATGAGACCGGCCTTCTGGATGACGATTATTTTGATGATGGATTCCCGGTCGCGGAAGGGATAGTGTTTACCAACAAGGATGTCCGTGAGATACAGCTGGCCAAGTCCGCTGTGCGCGCGGGACTGGAGGTGCTGCTGGAAGAGTACGGGACAGACTATGATCAGATCGGAAAGCTTTATATTGCCGGCGGCTTCGGACAGAAGATCAATCTGGAGAAGGCGGTCGGGATCGGCCTGCTGCCGGAGGAACTTCTGGACAGGATGGTTCCTGTGGGCAACAGTTCCCTTGCCGGCGCCGTGATGGCAGCATGTGATCCCTCCGTTCTCGAGCGCATGCGCGTTGTCGGAGAGAATGCGGAGGAGACGGCTCTCGCGGAGAACCCTCTCTTCAGCGATCTCTACATGGACAATATGTTTTTCCCGGAACAGGATTGATTGCTGTTTTCAGACTACCATGAAATTCGAGAGGTTTTGGGCGTGATCAGGAAGGATCAATCTTCCGCACGGACAGAGCAACTTTACAGAGGAGGTTCATCACAAATATGACCAAAGAGACAGCCGCCGCTTTGGCGGAGGAGATTGGATTTAAAGGCAGAGGCATTTTTGAGACAAAGGACTTGAACTTTCTCAAGGAAGTCCGCGATATGTGCAAGGCCAACAAATGCGGCAACTACGGAAGGCTCTGGACATGTCCGCCTGCCTGCGGAACCCTTGCAGACAGCAGGAAAAAGGCGAAGCAGTTTAAATGGGGAATCGTTCTGCAGACTACTGCCCAGATGGAGGATGAATTCGACGGAGAAGCGATCGAAGAAGAGCTTTTCTGCCCATGGGAAGCGGAGGATGCGGACAGCAGTGTGCGAGCTGCACCTATCCGGATGCGCCCTGCCGCTTTCCCGACAGGGCATTTACTTCAATGGAAGCCTACGGACTGCTGGTCACGGACGTATGCAAAAGCGCGGATACGCCCTATTATTACGGAAGAAACACTGTTACTTTTACGGGCTGTGTACTGTTCAGATAAGATTAAGATG
The DNA here is from genome assembly GCA_900318375.1 of uncultured Lachnospiraceae bacterium. Taxonomy (GTDB): domain Bacteria; phylum Bacillota; class Clostridia; order Lachnospirales; family Lachnospiraceae; genus CAG-791. The sequence continues at coordinate 166,424 of ONKG01000002.1, read as the reverse complement.
AGCCCTTTCCGGATCGGTCCCGGGCTGCGGCTTGTAACCCGGTAACAAATGGAATTTTTATCGGATTAGCACGGGATTGGCGGTTTTTTCTGTTTTTCTGGTATTTTTATTTTGCTGCAGCACACGACTTTCAGGAAAAACAAGGGAAGAACGAAGTCCGCATGCACCGGAATATCCTTTCCGCAGGGGAGGACGGGAGTTGTCAGATCTTTTTACAGCCAAAAAAAATACCAAACAAAATACAGAAAATCTGAAAATCCGAAGAGGCGGAGAACTATAATACAAGCATCTGAAGGAGCTGATCCGGGGAACTGAGCCGGGGTGCTGACCCGCAGGGCGGGAAACTGCAGGCGGGGCAGGCAGATACCAGCCGGTTCGGGGAAAGCAAAGAAAAAGCAAAGGAAAATCATTAGAAAAGAAACCCTTTTTAACGTTTTTAAATCCGTAATGGAATGTTGCATGTCAAGGAGGCGGAACATGGAAAAGATCAATATGATGAAATGGGTTGATGATGCGATCGCAGCAGAGAAGAAGCAGGGATTTCTGGTACTGTCCTTCCCTGCGATCCAGAAGATGGGAATCAGTGTCAAGGAACTGGTGCAGTCCAGTGACCTGCAGGCGCAGGCCATGAAGATCGTCGCGGACCTCACTCCGGAGGCATGCGGATCTGTTTCTATGATGGACCTTTCCCTGGAGGCAGAGGCATTTGGTTCGCAGGTGGTTTTCTCGGACGATGAAGTCCCGACCATCATCGGAAGCATCGTGGAGGAAGAGGAAGAGGCAGATGAACTTGAGATTCCCGAGATCGGCGCCGGCCGCACACAGATCTACATCGACGCGATCGAGAAGGCTGTCAAGCTGATCACAGACCGTCCGGTCTTCGCGGGTGTCATCGGACCCTTCTCCCTGGCAGGAAGACTGATGGATGTCACGGAAGCCATGATCTACTGCTATGAGGAGCCCGATATGGTTCACACGCTCCTCGACAAGGTCTCTCAGTTCATCATCAAATATATCAACGCTTATAAGGCTGTCGGTGCCAACGGTGTCGTCATCGCCGAGCCTCTTGCAGGCCTGCTCGGCCCCGACCTCGCTCAGGAATTCTCCGGCGATTACATGAAGAAGATTGTGGAAGCCACCCAGGAGGATGATTTCCTGATCGTCTACCACAACTGCGGCAACAGCGTGATTCCGCAGATCGACTCCATCGTCAACAACGGCTGCCGTGTATTCCATTTCGGCAACGCGATCGATATGGCAGACATGATGCCCCTGATTCCTGAAGACAAGATTGCCATGGGCAATGTTGATCCTTCCAGCAAGTTCCGCAACGGCACGGCAGCGGATGTCAAAGAGGCAACCCTGAAGCTGATGGAAAAATGCTCTTCCTACAAGAACTTTGTTCCTTCCTCCGGCTGCGACATTCCTCCCATGACACCCTGGGAGAACATCCAGGCCTTCTTTACTGCCGTGGACGAATTCTACGCATAAAGAATCTGCAGGCTTATTGTCCGGGCCGCCGCGCGCCGTGTATTTCGGGTTTTCGCGGAAAAGTTCGAAAACACATCGCGTTTCAGGTGAGTCTGCGGGGAGTCTGTATTGTAGCGATCAGTACCTTAATCTTCCAATTTATGTAAAAAAATTACCAATATCGGCAAGTAGATATGCTATAATACCGGTAGTCAGAAAAATGAATAGCATCTGCAGTGCTCTTCGGAGCCTGACAAGGAATCCGGTTCAAAACCGGAGCAGCCCCCGCTACTGTAAGGCAGACAAAGTCCCTGCCTGCGGCGTCGAAATGCCGCAGGAGTCACTGGAACAGATCGGTCTGAATGCGCTTCGTATTCACAAAGATCCTTCCGGGAAGACGGGACAGAGGATGAAGCCAAGCCAGGATACTTGCTGCAGACGCAGACAGGATACCATGTTCGGTGGGAACATCGGTGATGTAATGGATTTGCGGGGGCATTGTCGCGTTTTTGCGGCGAATGCCCCCTTTTTCTTTTCATCACATCCGGTTTATACTACAGCCGCAACTGCACCGAGTATATTCCTGCTGTTTACTATCGTCAGCTCTGTTAAAAATTCCCGGTTTTTAACATGTTGAAATAATAAAGAATCAAGGATAAAAGGCGGCACTCTCCAGCCGCTTTTTGTCTGTCTTCTGACGGCTGTACCGGGCGTGGAGAGAACGGAGTGACTGCAGCCGATTGAGATAACTGCGGCCTTGTACAGGAGGCAGAAACTGAAACAGGAACTGATAACTTGCAGATACATTCAACAGGAGGAAAGTCATGAAAAGAAAACTGACAGCGATTCTGCTGGCCTCCATGCTTGCCGGCGTACTTCTGGCAGGCTGCGGCGGCGGAAATAATGCAGGTACGCAGAGCAGCCCGGCAGCGGACAATGCCGGTTCTGCTGTCTCTGAAGCAGGCAGCGGAACAGTGACGGAAACAACTGATGCAGGAGCTGCGTCAGCTCCGTCTGAAGAGACAGTGTCAGCCACGACGACAGAGACGGCGTCAGCCACGGCTGCAGAAACAGCGTCAGCAGCAGCCACAGCTGCAGAGACAGCCAAAACCGACGAGGAACTTGCTTCAGAGTGCGCGGCTCTGATCGATGCGATCTATGTGCAGGAACGCACGGAAACAACCGACGATGACATCGCGGCGGCGAGGGCTGCATGGGACGCCCTTACAGATGAGCAGAAGGCAATGGTGGAAGGCGAATTCGCGGATCCCGATTATTTCGGCCGTGACACCGGCGATGCTTCCCTGGATGATCCGCTCAATGCAGATGAGATCGGAGAGAACGAGATTCTGGTCGTAAGCTTCGGAACTTCTTTCAACGAGAGCCGCGCGACCGATATCGGCGGCATTGAGAAGGCTCTGCAGGCGGCGAATCCGGACTGGTCAGTCCGCAGAGCTTTCACAGCGCAGATCATCATCAACCATGTGCAGGCCCGTGACGGCGAGGTCATCGACAACGTTGAGCAGGCACTGGCCCGCGCAAAGGAAAACGGCGTCAAGAATCTCGTCATTCAGCCCACACATCTGATGCACGGCGCTGAGTACGATGAGCTCATGGCAGCTGTGACAGCTGTAGCTGCAGATTTTGAGACTGTCCGTGTCGCGGAGCCCCTTCTGGGCCAGGTCGGTGAGGATGCGGCAGCAGTCAATGAGGATAAGGAAACTGTTGCCAAGGCAGTCGTGGCGGAAGCTGTCAGCGAAGCCGGATTTGAGAGTATCGACGCGGCGGCGGAAGACGGTACCGCATTTGTTTTCATGGGCCACGGCACAGCACATGTCGCAAAGGTGACCTACAGCCAGATGCAGAGTCAGATGGATACACTCGGCTACAAGAACGTTTTTATCGGCACTGTCGAGGGCGAGCCTGAGGAGACTGCCTGTGACCAGATTATTGCCAAGGTCAAAGATGCCGGCTATAAGAAGGTTATTCTCCGTCCCCTGATGGTCGTGGCAGGTGACCACGCCAACAACGACATGGCAGGCGACGAGGAGGATTCCTGGAAGAGCATGTTCGTGGCGGACGGCAGCTTTGACAGCGTTGACTGCCAGATCGCGGGTCTTGGCCGGATCGCGGATGTGGAGGCTCTCTATGCCGCCCACACCGCAGCTGCTATGGACGCGGAGCCTCTGAAAGCGGAAGCTGCCCCGGCGGCAGAGACTGCTGCTGCGGCGGGAACTACGGCAGAGACTGCTGCTGAGGCAGGAACTGCAGCAGAGACTGCTGCTGCGGCTGACACAGCAGCGACAGCGAAAACAGATGAGGAGCTTGCGAAAGAGTGTGCGGACCTGATCGACGCAATCTACGTTCAGGAGCGCACGGAGACAACGGATGACGACATCGCGGCAGCCAGGGCTGCATGGGATGCTCTTACAGATGAACAGAAGGCAATGGTGGAAGGCGAATTCGCAGATCCCGATTACTTCGGCCGTGACACCGGTGATGCCTCCCTGGATGACCCGCTCAATGCGGATGGAATCGGGGAAAATGAGATGCTGGTCGTCAGCTTCGGCACATCCTTTAATGAGAGCCGCGCGACAGATATCGGCGGCATTGAAAAGGCACTGCAGGCGGCATATCCTGACTGGTCTGTCCGCAGAGCTTTCACAGCGCAGATCATTATCAACCACGTGCAGGCACGTGACGGCGAAGTTATCGACAATGTTGACCAGGCCCTGGCCCGCGCAAAGGAAAACGGCGTCAAGAATCTTGTCATTCAGCCCACACACCTCATGCACGGCGCGGAGTATGACGAGCTCGCGGCAGCTGTGGATGCTGTGAAGGCTGATTTCGAGACAGTTGTCATCGCAGAACCCCTTCTGGGCGAAGTCGGTGAGAGCGAGACGATTGTCAATGATGACAAGGAAGCCGTTGCAAAGGCAGTTGTAGAGGAAGCTGTTGAAACCGCTGGATTTGAGAGCCTTGATGCAGCGGAAAAGGACGGAACAGCATTTGTTTTCATGGGGCACGGCACTGCTCATGTCGCCAAAGTGACCTACAGCCAGATGCAGACGCAGATGGATCAGCTCGGCTACAAGAATGTATTCATCGGGACTGTTGAAGGTGAGCCCGAAGAGACCTCCTGTGAAAATGTCATTGCAAAGGTTAAAGCTGCCGGTTACAAGAAAGTGATCCTTCGTCCTCTGATGGTCGTGGCCGGCGACCATGCCAACAACGACATGGCGGGCGACGAAGAGGATTCCTGGAAGAGCATGTTCACAGCAGACGGAAGCTTTGAGAGCGTCGACTGCCAGATTGCCGGTCTCGGACGGATTCCGGAAGTCCAGGATCTTTATGTTGCACATATGTTAAATGCGATCGACGGACTGGATCCCACAGCATCTGCCGCCGCCGGGACTGCGGAAGAGGCTTCTGAAGAGAAAGCTGAAGAGACGGGAAGTGCTCCGATTGAGGACGGCACCTACATTGCCGACTTCAAGACAGACAGCAGCATGTTCCATGTCAATGAAGCCAACGACGGCAAGGGCACTCTGACTGTCAAAGACGGCAAGATGACCATTCATATCAGCCTTGTATCCAAGAAGATCACCAATCTCTTCCCGGGTACAGCCGAAGAAGCACAGAAGGAAGGTGCTGCGCTTCTGCAGCCTACGACAGACGAAGTGACTTACAGCGACGGCGAGAAAGAAGAAGTCTTTGGATTTGACGTTCCCGTACCTGCGCTCGATCAGGAGTTTGACTGCGCCATTCTCGGCGAAAAGGGCAAGTGGTATGACCACAAGGTATCTGTCTCAAATCCCGTCAAGGCGGAGTGAAATGAGGATTGAGATAAACGCTCCGACACCCCGAAGGGATGTTGGATGCAGCACGGAAGCGGCCGCACATGCTTCGCATGCGCGGGAGATGCTGCCCTTATGGACAGTCCGCAGCCGGCGCGCAAGACTCGCAGGCGAGTCTTGCGTTTCAGGCATACCTGTGCACGGATGTGCCCTGTATGCTGTAGAATTGAATCCTTGATTAAGGGGCAGAATGATTCCTGAATAAAAAGGAAAGCGGCATGATCAGGCTTTGGTCCGGTCATGCCGCTTTTTTCTGCACTTTTTTCTGCACTTTCTTTTTCTGTACTTTCTTTTTCTGTAATTGTGTTTTGCAGAAAATAAACTCGTGTTTTCAAAAAAACATGTCTTTACTCACGGTTTATAGAATAATTCGAAATTTCGTCGAAATGACGAAAAAATGGAATCAGATTTTGTTGAAAAGCCATTATGGCGCGATTCCATGGGGATTTTTGATGTCAAAAAAACGGACATCCACACTGTTTTCCACAGGAAATGTTGATAACTTGAGTTGGATTTTTTACGGGATGCAGGTATATCATATTACCGGAAACGCATTGGAAACAGATTTTGAGAACTGCCACAATAACTGAAAACAGAACGGAGGACAAAATGGATTACAGAGAATTAGTCAGAAGGGAATGCCCGGATATGGAGCCGATCGTCTGTGAGACTGCGGCGGAGACATTTTTCAGAATGGAGCTTCTGGCAAAGGGGCCCGACCCGGACAGGGAATATTCCATCGAGGACTTTCGCGCGCTGCCGGAGGGGCTGCGGGCGGAACTTGTTGACGGAAAACTGATCTATCTGGAATCGCCGACAAGGCTGCATCAGGAAATCGCAGGCGAAATGCATCTCGCCGTTGCAAACCATATTAAATCAAAGGGCGGCAAGTGCAAGGTTTATATACCGCCCTTTGACGTCTACATCAGCGGGGATAATTCCAGGGTTCTGGAGCCGGACCTCACAGTCGTATGCGACAGAGACAAACTCAATAAAAGGGGCTGCACGGGAGCGCCGGACTGGGTCGTGGAAGTCACTTCACCTTCTACCAGAAGGAGAGATCTGGGGAAAAAGCTGTTTTTATACCGGGAGGCGGGAGTCCGTGAATACTGGATCATCAACCCGGAGAACAGGACGGTCATTGTCTATGCTTTTGAGGCAGATGAGGACGCGGCCTTCTATACCTTTGACGATGAGATTCCCTGCCGTATTTTCCCTGATCTCAAAATCCGCCTGTCGGATGTGGTGTAACAGGGGATTTTTACCGCAGGGTACTGCCGGAGGCAGTAAAGCGAAGGGTATCACCCAGCCAGATCATACCGTATCCCATCGGGGCGTCATTGCGGATGACTTCCTCCCGGATTTCCAGGGCTCCGCGGGCGCCCTGTTTCTGCGCCTGATCCGCCGCAATGCGGCGGCCTTCTTTCCTGGCAAAGGAAAGAGCTTTTGTCCGGGAACTGAAGGTCCTGCGGTGATCCCGGGAGACAACGATCACATTTCCGAAGTCCTCTCCGGAGACAGGGCGAAGACTTACTTCTGTGACAGCTGTTACCTGTCCGGTGACAGCGCCGACGGCATTGGCGACAGAGGCATGCTCCGGCAGGACAGCCTGCGTGCGCAGCATTTTTGCGACCCGCGGCAGGAAGATGTGAGTCGGGGCTCCGACACCGACAAGCCTGGCCCGCGTCTCGAAAATCCGGGGAAGGAAGCTTTTGTTCCGGCTGCCGGCGGTGCCTGCTAGCTGCCAGGCATAGTTGATCAGTTCATCCATCTGCGCGTCAAAAGGGTTTTTGGAAAGAGGTGTACATTCCGTCGTCAGGAGAATGCGGACCAGGTTTTTATACAGCCTCTCTGTGACGAGATCATAGGCCTTCTGTGCCAGAGCCTCAACCGTTTCCGCCTCACTGCTGCGCACAAAGAAAGCGGCAGCATGAAGGGAGGCTTCTGTGGAAAAGGAAGTAAAGTCGCCCCGGATATGCATGAAATCGGTGGGTGTAAGACCGCAGCGCAGGATGGCCCTTGCCGATTCCAGCCTGCTGAAATCGGCGGTGTAAATATCTTTTTCCATGGCGGCGCAGGCCTCCTCATAAGAGAGCGGACCCTTTTTCAGGGCGCGGCACAGCGCTTTTTCACTTTGATAGAAATGCCCTGTTTCATCCCCTTCGATATCTTTTAAGAGAATAAAAAATTCATGCAGAGGGCAGACGTTGAGGCGGTCTGAATCATCCAGTTTCTTTAGTTTTTCCATGACCTGCGGATATTCCGCGGCCAGGGTGCAGAGCGGCTGCACACGGGTCTTTCCCAGGTGGATCTTCCCGCCCCGGTCATAGTAGATGCGGGTGTCGCCTCCCAGTCCGAAGGTATCCACATAGAGCCCTTTGACAAATGTTTTCCAGTCACCCACCTGGATTCCTGTTTCCGCCCGCTTTACGACGCGGTTTTTGACAATGGCGATATCAGTCGTTGTCCCGCCCATGTCGACCACGATAGCATTGGGGGTATCGGACAGGGTGCAGGCACCGATAACACTGGCGGCAGGACCGCAGAGCAGGGTCTCCACGGGACGTTCCACAGCATATGCCTCGGACATCTGTGATCCGTCGCTGCGGATGATCGTGATGGGCACATCCAGCTCCATGGAAGTAAAGACATCCCGGATCGCAGCCATAAAGGCGCATACCACCGGTACCAGTCTTGCGTTCAAAAGAGCCCCGGCGCCTCTTCGGATGGCGTTGAGATCAGCGAAAAGAGTATTGCCCAGAATGACAGGTATATCCTGAAACTGCGGATATTCCCGGATGAGCTCCTGCACCTTCAGTTCATAGGCACCGCCGTGGTCGGCAGCGAAGAGCTGGACGATGCTCACGCAGTCGCAGTCCGTAAGAAAAGCAGGAAGTCTTTCACGGAGAGCCTCCCAGTCCGGCTCTTCGGAAGCGGCCGGGTCCGGCAGGATCCGGCAGTCAACCAACAGGATATCATCAAGAGACCGGAACCCGTAACTTCTCCATGTATCCATAAAGACCTTCCGCGACACGCCCAGGAAAATGATCTTTCCCTTTCCGCCCAGGTTTTCCACGCAGGCATTGGTCGCCAGCGTCGTCGAGAGCGCTGCCTGCTCACACTCCCGCAGCAGAGCCGCGGGGAGCTTGCGCAGCACTTCCGTGATGCCGATTTTCAGGTCATGGTGCGTGGTAAGCGTCTTTGCCTCCGAGAGCACCTGGCCTGTCTCAAAGTCATAAATAACGGCGTCCGTACAGGTTCCGCCGGTATCGATCCCGATTCCCTTCATTTTGTCTCTCTCTTTTTTTCAACGGCTTCATTATATCGTAAAAAAGGGTATGTCTAATCTCCGTAGTATAGTTTAGCGCAGGTACAACTTTATTTTTAGTAATTTTGACGCTGAAATTGGAAAAAAGCAGGACATATGCTCACTCACCTGAGAATAAAGCATATGTCCTGCTTTTACTGTACTTTATTTTTCAGTCATGGACGGCCGGCGGAGGCAAAGGGCGGCAGTGCTGCCTCTGCCCTGCTGCTATTGGTCGTTTATCCCCGATTTCAGACTCTTTATCGGAATTGCATCGGGATTGACAGTGCGGAGACTAAAATACAGGCAGTTACCGGATTTCAGTCGTAGTCAGCTTAGTTGTAATCAGTGGTGGAATCCATGGACTTGATCAGATTCAACAGAGCCTTTTTTTGTGAACTGTTCAGCTTTGCCCAGCTTTTGTAGAGCTCATACTGATCTTTGGTCATACCCTTTAAGCCCCGGTCTTCATCAATCTCGAAAAACTGTGATACCGAGATTCCGAAAGCTGCACAGATTTTTTCTATTGAAGCCACGGAGGGCTGAAGCTGTTTACGATACCAGGTGGAAATTGTTGACTGCGGTATCCCAGAATTTTTTGCAAGAGTGTACTCCGTCCAATTACGTTTAATACGTTCTGAATCAATTTTTTTCAGAACGTCAAATTTGGCCTTTTCTCTCGCCATGAATATACTCCATCAATTTACATCTTTTTAATAGGAACAATGCTATAGAAAATTCTGCTTATGGTCGGAACGAGTCAGTGAGAACCAGTCCGGCTGACTCTTTATAAAGGCTTTATAAGGATTTTTATATTTTACCGCCATGCGGACTTGTATTTTACTTGGAATAATCGTATAATATGTAACGGTTTATATAACTGTCAAGCATTTGTTTGGATTGATTTATGGAAAAGAGTTCTGAAACAGAATTCTGATCTGGAGAATGCCAAGAGAATGCCTGACTTTTTTTGTATGATGCCGGTTAGCAAAGTACGGGAAGAATCTATTGACAGTCGCAGCAGGTCAGTTCTGCTGTGGCTGTTTTTTTTAACTCATAGGAAATTGCGATTTCCTATGAGTAAAAAACCCTCCGACACACCGAAGGTGTGTTGGATGCAGCACGGATGCGATGCGGAAGGGAAAGGAGGTCATTACATCCGACATGAAGTATCTCACAGCCATGCATACCGACATCGGCACGCGGAAAAAAACGAATCAGGACTCGATAATCGTCCTGGAGGCACAGACAGGCATGGGAAACATTCTGTTTGCGTCTGTCTGTGACGGTATGGGCGGCCTCGCCAAGGGTGAGGTGGCAAGCGCAGCGATGGTGCGGGCATTTGAAAGCTGGTTTGAGAATGACCTGCCTTCCCTTGTGCAGAAGATGCAGGAAGGGACGTTCGAGGCAGAAAACCTCTGGGAACAATGGGCTTCGCTGATCGACAGGACGAGCCGGAGTATTGAGTCATATGGAAGAGAGATCCATATTGCGCTCGGAACAACGGCAGTCGCCGTCCTGATCTGCGGAGAGGACTATTATACCCTCAACGTCGGAGATTCCCGTGTGTATCTTCTGGCGGACCGGATCTACCAGCTGACCAAGGATCAGACATATGTGCAGAGGGAACTGGATGCAGGGAGAATGACCTATGAACAGAGCCTGACGGATCCTCAGCGCAGTGTACTTCTGCAGTGCATCGGCGCAAGCAAGGTGGTACATCCTGTTTTCAGCTGCGGAAAAACAGCCGCCGGGCACGAGTTTATGCTTTGCTGTGACGGTTTCCGGCATGTGATTGCGCCGGAGGAGTTCTACCAGGCCTTTTACCCTCCTTATATGACAGGCGAGGGAGTTATGAAGCAGAGGATCGTCGATATGATTCGGCTCAACATGGAACGCCGCGAGGATGACAATATCAGCGCGATCCTGGTAAAACTTGTCAAGGAATCCTGACAAACAGAGTACTGACAACAGGTTAAGCAGGTTCGACAGCCTGTAAGCGGGAGAATAGATACATGCTGGAAGTTGGGTCCCTGGTGGACGGAAAATATAAAATTCTGAATGAAATAGGCCGCGGCGGTATGAGCGTGGTCTATCTTGCGTTAAACGAGAGAGCCAATAAGACCTGGGCAATCAAGGAAGTGCGCAAGGACGGGGGTAATGACACGACAGTGGTCAGCCAGGGCCTTGTGGCAGAGACGGAGATGCTTAAAAAACTCAGTCACCCCAACCTGCCCAGCATCATCGATGTGATCGATCAGGATGAAAGCTTCATCATCGTGATGGATTACATCGAGGGAAACAGTCTGCAGCACCTGCTCGATACGAGCGGAGCGCAGCATCCGGACAAGGTCATTGAGTGGGCAAAGCAGGTGTGTGATGTGCTTGGCTATCTTCACAGCAGGCGTCCTCCCATCATCTACAGGGATCTGAAGCCGGCAAATGTCATGCTCAAGCCGAACGGAGAAGTCACACTGATCGACTTCGGTACTGCGCGGGAATATAAAGACACGCGGAACGAAGATACTACCTGGCTGGGCACCCGTGGCTATGCTGCGCCCGAGCAGTTCGGCGGCCGCGGACAGACAGACGGCCGCACGGACATCTACAACCTGGGGGCGACCATGTACCATCTGGTCACCGGTTACAGCCCTGCGGACACGAATTTTGTCATTCATCCCATCGGGAAATTCCTGCCCCAGATGAAAGGAAGCGGCCTGGAAAAGCTGATCTGCAAATGCTGCGAGCCCGCACCGGCGGACCGCTACCAGAGTGCCGCGGAACTGATGTATGCGCTGGATCATGTTCACGATGAAGACAATGAGGTGATCAGATCCAGAAACCGGAGATGGAATGCTTTTATCACGGTCGCGGTTATTGCCCTTATTGCTCTGATCGGCGGATTCGTGTTCCGGTCCATGTACAAAAACTCGCTGGGCAATATTTATAACACATATATTTCCGACGCGGAGACAAAACAGACACTGACAGAACAGATCGAGGAATACCGGCTGGCAATCGAGCTTGACCCGGGAAGACGGGACGCATGGGAGAGCATGATCCAGAGTATCCAGAACCGGGATCATGAAATCCTGACGTCCGGCGAGGTGGATGAGATCCGCAACTGCATCAAGAACGGGGTGGCTTCCTCCAATCTGGAGCAGCTGAAAAAAAGTGACATAGAGGCCTATGCGAAATTCAACTATGAACTCGGATACATTCTGTTTTTCTCAAGCGGCAACGGCCGCAACGGCGCATATGACTATCTGAATGAGGCCGTGGAGAATAAGGACCGGCTGGAGCCCGCGGTTGCCAGATTTGCGGAGATCATGCTCGAACTGGCAGAGGTGGATAAAAACAAGAATAAGAATACGGTAGGATGGGACAGCGGAAAGGGCTATAAAGACTACTGGGACACCCTCAACGGGCTGCTGAACGGCAAAAAAGCGACTCTGGACAGTCTTCAGCAGGAGTGCGGCGACAGCCTCCCGCTGGCTGTGTGTAATGAAGTGGCTTCCGCGATCTACCAGCAGCTTTCCAATTTCAAGGGACAGGGAGTCTCCAGAGCAGAAATGGAGTCTGCGCTCACACGCGCAAGGTCCTTTGTTCAGAATACCTTCTACGAATTAAACCCGGATGGTTCAGTGATGACAGACCAGAAAGGCAATCGGATTTTCAAGGACAAGAATCTGGATGAGAACATGAAAAACCGTGCGGAGAGCGCCCTGATGCTGATCGGGGACGCGGAGAAAAATGTGGAAAGGTCATTTGGCGGAAACACGCAGACGGGAATACAGACACCCGCAGGGGAACCTGCAGAGAATCCGGTGGAGAGCCCTGCGGAAGAGAGCAATTCCTCAGATGCAGGAATTGAAACACAGGAAGAACAGTAAGGAGGAAATCGGATGGAAAGCTATCAGAACAGCATGGATTTCTTCCTGAATGCGTACAGGATCTGCTTTGCCGTAGCTGCGGTTGCATTTGTCATTGCCCTGCTCATGTTCTTTTCCTTTGACATAAAGACAATATTTATGATCAAGACGGGACGGGCCAGACAGAAGACCGTCGATGAAATGAGTGAGAGAAACTCCCGTACAGGAAAACTCAGAGAGGATTCCGGACAGGTCACCGGTGAGCGTACAAAACCGGTTTCAACGGCCAAGGTCGAAGCCAGCACCGCGGAGGACCTGAGCAAGTATGAGCCGCCCGATACCGGGAAAAGCTCCGCGCCTTCGTCAACGACAGTGGAAGTAAAAGAAGAGGGAAAACCCGGTCAGACAGTTCTGCTCAGCGAGGAAGCTGCTGCGCAGGAAGCTTCCGCAGAGGCCGGCTCAGATTTCCGGGTGATCAGGAAAATGATCGTAACGCACACGGATGAGGTCATCCCTTTAGTGGAATGATTCGCTCCTGAGCGATTATATATACATAATTTACGGAAACAAAAAGGGGAACCGTTCATTACTATTTTCACACAGATTTGCATGCCGGGGTAATGCCTGTGCGCTAATGCGCTCCGCCATGCAGAAAGAGTGAGAGACGAGAGGAAGACTATGAAAAAGAAATGGAACAAGCCTGCACAGTTTAAGAGAGCACTGGCAATCCTTTTCACAGCAGTGCTGATCTTTCAGGCAGTCCCGATGCAGTCTGCGATTTCGATGACCGCAAATGCTGAGGAGACGACAGAAGAGAGTAGGGAGAGCAGCAGGTCTAAAAAGAACGAGGTTCAGGATTCCGCGAAAGAGACGAAGAAATCTGATTCTGAGAAAGAAGGAGCTGGAGAAACATCTTCAGATTCCTCATCCGGAGAAGAGAAAAAGGATGAAACGCCTGCCGGAAACGATGCGCAGGAAGGAACAGCTTCAGGCTCTTCCCCCTCAGAAGAGAAGAAAGACGATGTTGTATACGAAAGCGGAAAGAACGACCAGAATACTTCTTCGGAGGAGAATAGAGATAAAGAAAATGCTGTAGATACGGGAAACAGTGATTCTTCCGGTGAAAAAACCTCTTCCGGTTCTGAAAACAGCGGGAGTACGGATGCTTCATGCGATGAAGGAAATCAAAAAAAAGACGGTGAGACGAATAAAACTTCCGGTTCTGAACAGGGCGATACTTTAGGTAACATTAGTGAAAGCACCAATACAGGAAGTGAAGGAAACGTTGGAAGCGGCAGCGAATCTGAAACCGGCGGCAAAACTGAATCCGGAAGTGATACAAAGACCAAAGGCGGTGACAATACAGGCGGAGATAAAGAAAACGGGCAGAATCCTGCTGATGAGCAAATGCAGAAGGAAGAAACCGGGAAACCCAAAGATGTGTTTGACAATGTATCTCCTGTAGTTGACCTTATTCCTAAAGCAGGCAGTAAAGATGAAGAGGAACTTCTCCATGTTAATGACTCTATGGAGTTTGATCTTGCTATTACTGATACTGACCAGTTAGAGGATGAAATGCTGCAGTATCAGGCATATGTTTATAAAGAAGGGGCTTCAGAGGAAGCCGGGAAAGAACTGAGTCCACGAACAGAATATTCGGATGGAATCTCTTTTCACAAGTCCGACCTGGAGAATGCCGGCCTGACCATTGAAGATAACGAAAGATATGTAATTGATGTTGTCGCCTGGGATTCCGCGGAAAACGAAGGGTCAGCATCCATCATTTTTGAATACAACGAGAAAGTGACAGGCACAATTTCTGTTGAGAAGGATGAAAATGTAAAGGAATACAGCCGGGAGGGACAGAATATTATTTACTATAGCGGCAATGTTAACGTAACATATTCTGCTTCTCATTCCGGTAATTATGGAACCGCTTATAATCGAGACGAAAAAACTATTCCTGCGAATATGAAGAAGCAGCATACAATTACACTTTCTGACAGCGATAGTTCTGATAATATGCATTATGTCTATAGTGCGTTTTCCATCACCGGAAAAGATTATGCCGGTAATGAGATTTCAGTCGCTGATGCTGACAAACCATCAAAAGATATTGTGATTGATCAGAAAGCGCCGGAAATAAAGTGGAAGGTCGAAGATGTTCCTGCGTTGTCGATAGGGGATCGAAATAAGGGCCTTTCGTACGTTATTTCAATTGATGATCACAACGGTTCTGGAATTAATGACCAACAATTGTATTTTTATATTGGTGATCAAGGTACGACAGAGGATACTGTCATCAAAAATAATAAATCTATCGCGTGGACGCAGATCAAGGGAATGGGAGGATCCCTCGATGGAACCAGTCTAACATTTACACTTTCTGACAAAAAAGGAAAACTATTTGTCAAAGCCTGTGACAGGCTTGGCAACCAGACTATCAAATTGGTGAATTCCCTGGTCGTTGAGGACCGGGATCCTGAAATAATGGTTAGTGTGAAAGCCGGAAACGAAGCTGTACTCGAATTTACCTCTGACCAGGATAGCAAGAAATCGAATCCTGTTACAGAGTATTACAATAATCTGAATGTAAATCTTTTGATCACAGAGAAGCCGGATAACGGTGATAGAAAAGGATATTCCGGGATCAGTTCAGTCAGTTGGGCATTGATTTATTCATTAGATGAAGACACGTATCCGGATGAAGCAGCTCGTCATACAATTTTCCGGCAAAAAGCACCTGAAAACCTGGATAGTCTTTTAGATAAGAATAATGGTTATTACTCGAAATCATTTTTAATTACAATCGAACAACTAACTGACGATTTGAAAACATTAGGACAAACATCAGGTCAATATGATTTGTACGTCTGGGCTGAAGATTTCTGCGGAAACGGGGAGACACCTGTCGTAATTCCGCTTCTTTTTGATATCACTCCTCCGACAGTTACAGTTAATATGTCAAATGGCGTTGCACAGGATGGAGAATTCTATTACACGAGTAAAAATGACACTGTCAGTGTTACCGCAGCGGATGACCGTGATAACAACCTGCAATCTCTTTCTGTAACTCTTAAAGGAGAAGAAGAGGACGAATCAGTTTCCGGGTATTCGAAAGAGATAAATGGTTCCGGTTCTATCTCATTCGAACCAGAAGAACTAAAGAATTACTTTGGAGACTCTGAGCAGAGAATAAGCATAAAAGTGGAATCGAAAGACAAACAGGGGAACATGACGAATCTGATTATCAAGAAAGAAGAGTCAGGTGTTAAATATACAGATTCAGCTACTGCTGGATATGCTGCTTCTGCTGAATTTATTCGTGATGCGGTATCGCCTGTAGTCACGCTTGTTGAGACCAAACCATCATCTTCTGTTTACTACAAAGATGACAATTCATTTTATTATAATGCAAGAAATGGCTTTGAAATAATATATAGCATAAAGGAGAGATTTTTTGACATTAATAAACTATCTGCATCCAGCCTCGAATTAAAAAACCTGAATGCAGAAACTGAAAGCGGTGCTTTTTCTGAGGATAATGAAAACAATTGTAAACTGCTTTTCACAGAGGACGGAAAATATACTGATGTCACTTTGTCCGGCACAGACATAGCAGGCAACGAGATTGTGTGTGATTCGAATCTTGTTCCCTGCAATCCCATTGCAAATAATCATAACGAAAATGAGATAAAAGATACTTCTTCTAAGATAAATAAATCTCCAGATAACAGTATCCAGATCGAGAATCAAGGAAATGGTGTAATATTGGCGCATCCCCGCATCCTCGACCGCGTGAGTCCGGTTGCGACGATTGAACACATCATCCCTGACAACACAACAGGATATCTTTACCCTGAAAAGGAAAATGGCAGTACGGCAACGATGTATTCCAATCATGCCGTCAAAACAACGATTCAGGTAAATGACACTTATGGTGGTTATGGTGAATCTGGGACTCCGGTTCTTTTGGACGGAGAAAAGCTGTTTGTAAAGAAACATTTCCGCAAAGCGGGCGAGTCGTTTGCGGTTTCTGATGCCGAGAACTGGGCGAAGGAACCCGGCAGTACTGACGCTCTTGAAACAGAGATTACTACAACTCAGGAAGGCCGCTGCACCTTCTCCATCAGCGGAACAGACCGTGCCGGAAACCCGGTGCTTATCAATGAGAGTCTGATTACAAATGACAAAACAAAGGCAACTGTAGACACAAGCAAATGTGACGCGACTCCCGGGACAGATATACCCACTACAGAAAATGATCCCTACAAATCATTCTACGCACTTGTATATGACTGTACGGCGCCGGTATATCGTCTGACCATCAATAATCCTTCCAATCTGGAGGAGACTTTTGATGAAAAGACATCCATCGCTTACTATGGAAAATCTGTTTCTGCTATTAACGCAAAGTATGTTGTAACAGATTACAACTTTGACGACACACGGATTAATGCGGGTATTACCAGCGAGTCCGCGTCCGGCGTAAACAATATGGACAGCCTGTCGCCGTCCTGGACAAAACCGGATACAAAGGGAAGCGCAAAAACGGATAAAGATACGGAAGTAACAACTGCAGCCTTTAATCTGACTGTCAGTGTTGACGGTCAGCATGAAGGTATACATCGATTTGAAATCGAAGGCTGCGACAAAGCAGGAAACTTCCTGGCTCAGAGTTCTGAACAGGTCACTGTGGACAACTCAACCAAGCGTGCGGATCTGGCGGCAAAGACTGTGGCACAGGATGCCTCCAAGGGCAAATTCTGGACACAGCGCAAGGCTGTAGACGTTTCAGCACCAAAGGGTGTCCTGAAAGTTCGCAGCAGTAAAGACAGCAAGAACAACTATTATCATTACAAATTTGACCCGGGTCAGAATACACCTGTCATGTATGAGCCATTCCGCAAGGAGACAAGCGCCTATGTGATTGTCGAATCGGATGACTGCTCACCTACGATTGTCCAGTACAATCTCCGTTCTCAGGATGGAAGCAAAGATGCAGAGTATAAAAAGAAGAATCCGCTTGTCAGCGCAGGAAACAATGGGTATAAGAACGATAATACCAGGGATGTGACTGTAAACGGTGAGCAGGCATTTTATCTTGAGAACATCATAATTAAAGACAGGGCAGGAAATGTACGAGCTAATGATTCAAAGAGCAAGTATACAATGGCCAGGAGCAGCAATGTGTATCTGGATGTGACGACCCCCTTTGTTTCCGACATTAAAGATGCGGAATCGCCACAGGTCAAGATTGCTGCAAGTAACAGTTTTACACGCCACGAAGCAGATGGTGAGAGATATATTTATAAACCGGATGGATCTGCCCTGGATCTCAAGGTATCAATTAATGATCCGGGCGGAAAGGAGAGGAGTTCCGGCCTTCAGAAGGTTGAGGTTGAAGTTAAGGCAGGCGGCAAGGTTGTTACAGAAAAGGTAAGTCTTGGAAAAATTCCCTATACATACAATAAAGGATCCAGTGACAGCCATGCTCCTTTGGTCTATGACATCAACGATGCATCAATCAGCATCCCTACTGGTTCTTTTGCAGAGTCTAATGATATTACAATCACGGTCACTGCATGGGATAACAGCGGTAATAAATCCACTCCTTCCAAGGACGGCGGACTTTTGAATCTTGGAATCGACACGACGGCTCCGACGGCGATCGTGACCTATCAGGATACAGTGCAGCCGCAGCACGATAAGTATTTCAAGGCGGATCGTGTAGTGGAGATTGCCATCTATGACAGAAATGTCGATAACGGAAAAATTAATATCTCGACCAACACTAATGTTCCGGGATCATTTACTGCACCGCATGAGAATAAGACGACGGATGGCGGAGATGATGGAAACAAAGACAAATGGACAAAGACTCTCCACTATGATGTAGACGGAGACTATACGCTGCAGCTCAGCGGAACAGATGCATTGGGCAACAAACTTACGGACATTAAATGGAATGGCCCTGCACCTAATGAATTCACTGTCGATAAGACGCAGCCGGTGATCCGTATCAACCTTCCTACGGAGGTCAATTCGCAGGATGGTGTCAAGTACTATGACAGTGCCGCAACTGCATCAATCGAGATTCAGGAGCACAACTTCTTTGAGGAGACAGATCCCAGTCTGCTCAATGTCACAATCGAGCCCACCAACCACAGCGGCGCGGAAGCACCCGCCAGTCCCGGCCGTTCCGCCTTCAGCAATTCCGGTACAGACATGCATGTGTCTACGGTTGACTGCACGCAGGATGGCGATTATGAAGTGACGGCAAGCTATACGGATATGGCAGGCAACCAGGCTGTTGTACAGGGAGGAGAAGGCAAAAAGTCAGACCAGGAGGCATGGAGCGGCAAGTTTGTAATCGATACGGTCGTTCCGACCCTGAAGATGGATCCCACAACATTCAACGTGGATAAGGCAACAGGGGATCCTTTAAAGGATCTGGCAGACCAGATTTATACACGGAAGGATTTCGCTCCCCGTGTCATCATCAATGATATCAACTATGATGAAGCAAACTCCAACTTCGAGGTCAAGGCATATGGCGCGAATGTCAAGAATGAAGACCTGACAGAGAAGGCCGGAGATGCCGGCAAGGGCGAGTACAATATCCAGTTCAAGAACTTTGAAATGGTCCGCGACATGGACGGCGTCTATAAGGTGACGGCTGTTGCGACAGACCTTGCAAAACACCAGGCAACACTTGATTTCCTGTTCAGCGTCAACCGCTTTGGATCCACTTACGTCTATGCGGATGAAGCGACAGAAAGCAAAGTAACCAGATATTACATCAAGGATACGGAAGAACCGCTCAAGATTCTGGAGCTGTCACCGGTAGAACTCAAGACCCATACGGCGGAACTGTTCAAGGATCACAACAGAAACACGCTGGCAGAGGATACGCAATATACCTTCAATCCGGCAAAGGGTTCTACAAGTGTCGGTACCAACGGCGAAGGACATCGAGTATACGAGTACACCATCGCACCGGAAGTATACGAAGAAGAAGGTGTCTATGATTTCATTCTTTCTTCGACAGATGCTGCGGGCAATGAGAACTCGACCACGCTGTTCCGCAACGGAAGTGTCAAAGACGGCGAGATTGAACAGGTCAGGTTCCCGATTAATTTCCAGGTCGACAAGACTGTGCCGGTCAACAGATTGACAGGCGTGGAGAGTGATAAGGAACAGTTCAACACAGATCAGCTCGAAATCATGGTATATCCGGAAGATTATCAGACGGATATCGGCGAAGTCGAAGTAAAGATCTGGGACGGCAGCAAAAACGGCGCAAACGCACAAGAGAATAAGGAAAAGTATCTGCATTACAGAACGATCCGCGAGGATGAGGACGTACAGAAGCTTGCACAGGAGCATGTATATCCGATCGAAGATGCAAAGGCCGGTATTCCTGTTACCCTGGAGGATAAGGGAAGCTGGCAGCTGCTGGAGGTGATCACCACCGACCTTGCGGGCAACAAGAGTACAGACTACAGGACCGAGGACCTCAGTGTAAATATCATCGAGTCCAGACGTCCCTTCCTTGTCACCACGAATCCTCTGATTCAGTTCTATAACTTCAAACCCGCTTTATACGGGACTACTGGAGGAATTGTCCTTCTGCTCTTCCTGTTATTCTTCCGGAAACGCAGAAAAGAGGAGAAAAAGGGCGGTGAAGCCGCATAAATAATGTATTTGAACAAAAGGAAGGGGAATTATAGATCTGTCTGAAACCTTGTCTTATGTACGGTACACAACGCTCGCAACATTATAGTACAACATTACAGTACACGCTCCTGGGGGGCGTGTACTGTAAAAGAAAAAGGAGCAGTTATTCATTTTTTAAAATTGCCTGAAGAGCAACCCGGGACAGCAATTGGGACCATAGGCAGACTCATTATTCGCCGGTTCGTACAAAGCATATTTCTTCAGGACGATCCAGAACGATGGAGGTCTCTGAATCTGAATCTTTATCCTTTGTATCACTCAGCTTTGTATCACTCAGCGCCAGCCGCCATCCGCAGCCGCAGGGGCGCTGCCAGCTGTAATAATCCCGGGCGGGATTTCCCCAGCGTTCCAGGATGGCCATCTGCGTGCCACCGTGGGAGACGATGAAGAGGCCGTCCTCAGCAGTGCGCACGCTTCGATCATCTTTTTTTATCTGTTCTTTTTCCATATCGAGAATGGTCAGAAAAGCATTGCAGACGCGTTCGGAGAAGGAGGCCCGGCTTTCCCCGCCGGGGCAGGTTCCCAGGCACATGCCGTCCACCCACTCGCGGTATCGGGCGTCGTTTTCCATTTCCTTCCAGGTACGTCCCTCAAAGACTCCGAAGTTCATTTCCCATAGACCGGGAATGCAGATCTGCTCTGCACCGGGGAAGAGGATCGCAGCGGTCTCCCGTGCGCGTTTTGCCGGCGAGACATAGACACGAGAAGGCTTCTGCGCTGCTTCTGTGAGTTGTCTCTTTCCTTTTTCTGAAAGACTTTCATCGAGAAAACCCTGATATCTCCCCTCTTCACCCGGGATGGTCAGACCGTGGCGGATCAGCCAGATGTTCATAAATATTACCTCGCAGGTCGATTGTAAAAATGGAAATCTTCTCCGGCAGTTGTTTTTACGAAAGGATGCTGCCGCATCTTTTTTATAGTCTAACAGGAATCCGTCCTGTAAAGTGCAAAAAACGAATAATAATTGCCAAAGATTTTTCTGGTGCGTGCTATAATATCTTTCACTGGGAGAACACGCCTTTCCTTACAGACATCATTCACTCAATTGATTGATGAAAGAAGATGGGCGGCGGCCGATGCCGCATTGATATAGACGTGCTTAGTTTGCTGAACCGGACAGTTTTTTTACTAACCCGGATTACGTCATTGTGTTACAGAACTGGATGACGAAAAACTATGCAGAGCAGTGAAAAACTATGAAGAGCAGCGAAAAACTATGAAAAAAGAATTGGCAGAAGAACTTGCAATACAGCTCGATCAGATCAGGGGGACGGACTTCTCCGCGTCGCGGGAGGCGGCAGCCTATGTGCAGTCTCTGGCGGCGCCTCCTGGGAGTCTGGGCAAGCTCACGGATGCGGCGGTCCAGTTGGCGGGTATCACCGGAAAGGTGAAAAATACCCTCGGCAGGAGGCGCATCATTGTGATGTGCGCGGACAACGGCGTCGTAGAAGAGGGAGTCTCCGCAACGCCGCAGATTGTGACCCTGTCCCAGGCCCTCAATATGACAAGGCACCTCACCGGCATGTCCTCCCTGGCAGCCCATTTCGGGATTGATACCGAGATTGTTGACATCGGGATTGCGACACCGTATGAAGAGCAGGGATGTAAGATCCTGCAGCGCCGGATCCGCCGGGGCACCGCTAATCTTGCAAAAGAGCCCGCCATGACCCGGGACCAGGCGGTACAGGCTGTCCTTGTCGGGATTGAGCGGGCAAAGCAGGCGGCTGCGGACGGCATCGATGTCATCGGTGTCGGAGAGATGGGCATCGGCAATACGACGACATCCTCCGCTGTTCTGGCTGCGCTGACAGGCCTGTCCGTGGAGGACGTGACAGGCCGGGGCGGCGGTCTTACGGATTACGCCTTTGAAAAAAAGAAAAACATAATCAGTCAGGCACTGAAACTTCACGGACTTGCGGGCACTGCCTGCGATGCAGGTTTTGCGGGCGCTGCAGGCTCCTCTGGAGTTTCCAGCTCTGCAGGCTTTGCGGGCGTTTCCAGCGCTGCAGGCTTGGCGGGCGTTTCCAGCGCTGCAGGCTTGGCGGGCACTTCTTACGATCCGATTGAAGTACTTTCCAGAGTCGGAGGTCTGGATCTTGCAGGCATGTGCGGTGTCTATCTGGGCGCTGCCATCTGCCGCATTCCGGTTGTCATCGACGGATTTATTTCCATCGTCGCGGCACTGTGCGCTCAGCGGCTCAGCGGCAGCTGCAGAGATTTTATGTTTCCTTCTCATGTATCGGAGGAGATCGGATACATGCGCGCAGCACAGGAACTGCACCTGGATCCGTGGCTGCATCTGAACATGCGCCTGGGAGAGGGGAGCGGCTGTCCTCTCGCCTTCCAGATTCTGGAAGCTTCCTGTGCTCTGATGAATGAAATGGCAACCTTTGAGCAGGCAAAGATTGACGACGGATACCTGGCGGAACTTCGCGCGATGCAGAAACAATAGTGTGCAGGTGGTGTTTCAAGGTCCGGATGATATTTCCTGCGTGAAAAAGTATACGCGTAAAGCTGATATAAACGGAGACGAAAAGCAGTATGGCAAAAGCAATTATGATCCAGGGGACCATGTCCAACGCCGGCAAGAGCCTTCTGGCCGCCGGTCTCTGCCGGATTTTCCGCCAGGACGGCTACAGAGTTGCCCCTTTCAAATCCCAGAATATGGCCCTCAACTCCTTTATCACGGAGGACGGTCTGGAGATGGGCCGCGCCCAGGTCATGCAGGCGGAGGCCGCCGGCATTGCGCCGGATGTCCGGATGAACCCCATTCTCTTAAAGCCCACGACAGACACAGGCTCCCAGGTCATCGTACAGGGAGAAGTCCTGGGCGATATGGACGCACGCAAATATTTTGCCTACAAAAAAAACCTGATGCCTTTGGTTCTGGAGGCTTATAACTCCCTTGCTGCCGAGTATGACATCATCGTGATCGAGGGGGCAGGGAGCCCGGCCGAGATCAATCTGAAAAAAGATGATATTGTCAACATGGGGCTGGCAAGGGCAGTGGGAGCGCCGGTCCTTCTGGCGGGCGATATCGACCGCGGCGGCGTCTTTGCCCAGCTTCTGGGCACCCAGATGTTGCTGGAGCCGGAGGAACAGGCTCTTCTCAAGGGCTTTATCATCAACAAATTCCGCGGCGACAAGACCATACTGGATCCGGGAATTGCCATGCTTGAAGAGCGGGGCGGCGTACCGGTTGTCGGTGTGGTGCCCTTCATGCAGCTGGATATCGACGACGAAGATTCCCTGGCACCCCGGCTGACGCAGACCAACCGTCCTCCGGCGGGAAAACCTGTGGAGATCGCCGTGATCCGACTGCCCCATCTTTCCAATTTTACGGATTTTAATGTTTTTTCCAGAATCCCGGAGGCAGACCTTCGTTACGTCTCGCGGCCGGAAGCACTGGGAAGCCCGGACATGGTCATCCTTCCGGGCACCAAAAATACCATGGCAGACCTGCGCTGGCTTTTTGCGAGCGGTATGGCCGACGCCATCGACGAGCTCCGCAGCCGGGGATGTGTGATCTTCGGTGTCTGCGGCGGCTATCAGATGCTTGGCCGGGAAATCTCGGATCCGGACCGGACCGAAGAGGGAGGCCGGGCCCGCGGTCTGGGATTTCTGGACACGGAAACTGTTTTTTCAAGAGAAAAACGCCGCACCCGCGTCTGCGGCAGGATCACGGATCTTCCCGGAACGCTTCGACCCCTCGGAGGAATGGAAATCGAGGGCTATGAAATTCATATGGGCCGGACAACAGTTGGAAATTGCGAGGACAGCGGACCTGCGGCTTCTGACAGAACGGATTCCGACAGTACAAATTCCGATAATACGGATTCCGCCAGTATGTATTCCATCAGGCCGGATTGCTTCTGCCGGATCCAGGACCACCGCACAGGAATCGAAACCCCGGACGGCACAGCTGCCGGGAATATCTATGGCACTTACGTCCACGGCCTTTTCGATGGTCCGGGCATTGCCCGCAGAATCGTTGAGATCCTGGCGGAGCACAAGGGCGTGACGCTGAAAAGCACAGCGGAGAATCCGCTGAACAATGCGGCGGAAACCGATTATCAGACATATAAAGAAACCCAGTACGATCTCCTGGCGGAAACACTGCGCAGACACCTGGACATGAAGCGCATTTATGAGATTCTAGAAGAGAGCTGAAACGGATCAAAAAGCATATTTGATTGATAAGAAAAGGGACTTCCGAATCTGAAATGGAAACAGATTCGGGAGCCTTTTTTGTTCAAAACACCGGATGCATATCTGCATAGACGCAGGATTACGGAAATTTCATCCGGGAGCTGTGAGTACGCTCTGCTGAGTGTATGACAGTACGAACCTTCCAATTGACAGGAAACGCGATAAATGGTAATATTTCAATAATATGTAATACGCATATAAACATATATATCGAATATACGGAACAACAGGGAGGCGTACAGGTGGATTTTAAGGGAAAAGACTATGAAAAACGGCAGACTTTCAATCATGATCCGGATGTGGATTCTTCAGAATACTTCAATGCAGGAGACATAGAAAGGGGACAACTGGTTGAGGAGCCTTCCGGTGCTGCTGAATATCTTCAGAATGCCCGGACAGATTATGATGAATGGAAAACAGTAAAGCAGGATCCCCGGATCCCCACCGGAGGAGGCCACACGGAGGAAGAGTACTTAGCCCTTCCTGAAAATCTGCGGGTTGAGCTGATCGACGGCGTTTTTTACGCCATGGCTTCACCTGCAAGGATTCATCAGACGGCAGCTTTAGAAATTGCAAGGCAGCTCATGGACTGTGTCGAAAAGCATTGCAAAGAATACTTTGTTTACATTGCTCCGTCAGATGTGGCTCTTGGAGAGGATAGAAAGACAGTCGTCCAGCCGGATGTCTATGTACATTGCGATTTGGAGAAAGATATAAAACCGGGACCCTTCCGCGGAGCCCCTGATTTTGCCGTAGAGGTTCTCTCGCCTTCAAATCCGGAAAATGATCTGTGGAGAAAAAGGGAGCTTTATTGCAGGCACGGTGTTCGGGAGTACTGGGTCGTAGATCCACGGGAACTGACAGTCTATACTTTTGATTTCGAAAAGAAAAACGATGGGGATGATATACCGGAGAAATATACCTTTCAGGACAAGGTGCCTGTGCGGATTTCCAAGGGGACCTGCAGGATTGATTTCGGGAGGGTGTATGACAAGATAAAACATTTTTATGCGGAGAGCAGCGACAATCCCGGGAGTAGAGACAATCCAGAGAGCAGAGAAAGCAAGGACTATGTTCAGGAAGCTTCCGGTGCCGCCTCATATCTGCGAAATGCAGGAAAGGGTTCTGATGAACAGACGAGGGGAATGCCCCGGGATCCACGGATCCCCACCGGAGGAGGCCACACGGAAGAGGAGTATTTTGCTCTCCCGGATGACCTGCGGGTTGAGCTGATCGATGGGGTTTTTTACCAGATGGCCTCTCCCGCGATGCCCCATCAGACAGTTGCTTTAGAGATTGCAAGACAGCTTTGGGACTGCATCGAAGAACACGGGAGGGAAGAATGCTTTGCCTATATCGCGCCGTCGGATGTAGCCCTTGGAGAGGACAAAAAGACAGTTGTCCAGCCGGATGTCTACGTACACTGCCATCCGGAGAGAGAGACACTGACCGGACCTCACCGCGGAGCACCCGATTTTGCCATTGAGGTTCTCTCGCCTTCAAATCCTGAAAACGATCTGTGGAGAAAACGAGAGCTTTACCGCAGACACGGAGTGAGGGAATACTGGATCGTCGATCCGGCAGGCTTTTCGGTTTACGTCTTTGATTTCGAAAAAGAAGACAAAGGAGAGGAGGCACCGGAAAGATATGCCTTTGACACCGAGGTGCCGGTCCACGTTTCGGACGGTACCTGCAAGGTGGATTTTCGTAAGGTGTACCGCAAAATTGAGCATTTTTATAAAATGAATCCCTGAATGATGAACCCCTGAATACATGACTTGCGTCCGCATATCTAATGATTTGGATTATGGTCGAGACAAGTGTGCCTGAAAAACTGAAAAAAAGACAATGCTTTTAGCTTTCCGGACAGCCCTGACGAGCAGGTGCTGTCCTTTTTTTGTCCATTCGTTCTGTATTTGATTGGTTTTTTCGAATGTGGATTTATTACAAAACGACATAATATTTACCAAAGAGATGTCGGAACCATGATATAATTATTCTCGGCGGTTTTTCGCTGCAAAAAGAAAAACGACTTAAGCATATGCAAACAGGAGGCCATGGGCACAGATATGATGGAACTCGAACATGTTCTTCCGGCGGATATTGAAAAGACAAGCTTCCGGATCATTGAGAAGGAACTGCATGAAATGGGCAGGGAAATTCCGGAGGACAAAAAGCATGTCATCCTGCGCGTGATCCACACAACTGCGGATTTTGAATATCTGGACACGATGGCGTTCAGTGAAGAGGTCCTGCAAAAGGCCTCCGATGCGATCCGCAGAGGGGCGCATATTGTCACAGACACGACGATGGCCATGTCCGGGATCAACAAGAGAAAGCTGGCCTCCTTCGGGGGACAGGTGCACTGCTATATCGCAGATCCAGATGTTGCCGGGCAGGCAAAGACGGCCGGGACGACCCGCTCCGCCGCTGCTGTGGACAAGGCGATCCGCGAGGCAGAAGAGGCTGGCGTTCCTCTGGTTTTTGCTGTGGGCAATGCACCTACAGCGCTCATTGCCCTGGAAGAGAAGATCCATCAGGGTTATAGGCCGGAGCTTGTCATTGCTGTTCCGGTGGGTTTCGTCAATGTCGTGCCTGCCAAGGAGCGCATCATGGCGACCGGCGTGCCCTACATCTGCAACCGGGGCAGAAAGGGCGGAAGCAATGTCGCCGCCGCGATCTGCAACGCGATCCTGTATAACATGTGATTGACGGGCAGACTATGGAACTTAACGAATACATCGAGAAAGGCGGGCAGAAGCTCCGCCTGGGATATACAACGGGAAGCTGTGCTGCCGCTGCGGCAAAGGCGGCGGCCCTTATGCTTGTGACAGGAGAGAGGGTTACACAGGTGCAGCTGAAGACTCCCAAGGGCCTGGACCTGATCCTGGAGATCGAGGACATCTGCTTCTGGAAGGGGCAAAATGCCTGTCCTGACAGTTGTAGTTGTCCGGATGCGGTTTCCTGTGCCGTTCAGAAGGACAGCGGGGATGACCCGGACATTACCAATCATGCCCTGATCTATGCAAAAGTCGCCCGTTCCGGCAAACCTGGGATCCGGATTGACGGAGGCGACGGAGTGGGCCGTGTGACAAAGCCTGGGCTGGATCAGCCGGTGGGGAACGCAGCCATCAACAGTACTCCGAGACGGATGATCAGAGAGGCAGTTCTGGAAGTTCTGGAATCCTTTCAGGCGGAAAGCAATATAAAGAAAACAGATTCTGCAGATATTGCAGGCAATCAGACCGAAGAGCATGAACGGATCATTCCGCACGTCCCGCAGGGACTTGATATAACCATCTCTGTTCCGCAGGGGCGGGAGCTGGCGGCAAAGACCTTTAACCCCAAACTCGGGATAGAGGGCGGTATCTCCATCCTGGGAACCAGCGGAATTGTTGAACCCATGAGCGACCAGGCCTTGCTGGATACTATCCGGGTGGAGATCCGGGTGCGGAAGGAGGAAGGCCTGACCATCCTTCCCGCAGCGCCGGGCAATTACGGAAAGAATTTTTTCCTGGAAAAATACGGCTTTTCTCTGGACACTTCGGTGACTGCTTCCAACTTTATTTACGACACGGTGAAGATGGCGGCGGATGCCGGATTTACAAAAATGCTTTTTGTGGGTCACATCGGCAAGCTGGTCAAAGTGGCCGGCGGCATTCGAAACACCCATTCGCAGTACGGCGATCACCGCATGGAGATCCTGACAGAGATTGCTCAGAGCATTCTTTTGAAGGGCGAAATAGAACAAAAATCCGATAAGGACGGGACGATCCCGGCAGAGTCCGGGGAAACTCTTCGCCGAAACGAGGAGCTTGCCGGGAACCTGCGCAATGCACTGGCGGACTGTGTGATGACCGATGAGGCCATCCGCATCCTGAAGGAATACGGCATGGCAGAGCAAGTCCTCTCCGAAATGACACGGCGGATCCGGACGGTCATGCAGGAATGGGCGCAGGGCAGGATGCAGGTCGAAGTTGTTGTTTTTTCAAATGTTCACGGTGAACTTGGCAGAACAGAGAAGGCACTGGAATATATGCGCATTCTGCAGGAACAAATATGACCGCAGGAACAGATGTGATTTGCAGGGACAGATTTGATCTGCAGAAACAGATTTCTAAATAAAAAGAGAAATTAAAAGAGTAAAAAGAGGTAGATGGAATGGTCCATTTTGTGGGAGCGGGATCCGGGGCGCCGGATCTGATCACAGTGCGCGGGCAGAGACTGCTCGCGGAGGCGGATGTCATTATTTATGCGGGTTC
The DNA here is from genome assembly GCA_900318375.1 of uncultured Lachnospiraceae bacterium. Taxonomy (GTDB): domain Bacteria; phylum Bacillota; class Clostridia; order Lachnospirales; family Lachnospiraceae; genus CAG-791. The sequence continues at coordinate 137,707 of ONKG01000002.1, read as the reverse complement.
ATTGGTGAACCCTGCCCTTTTAGAGTATAAAAAAGAAGGCTGCCGCGTGTACGACAGCGCAAAGATGACACTGGAGGAAGTGACGGATGTCATGCGCGAGGCAGAAAAAGAAGGCCTCACGACAGTGCGTCTGCACACCGGAGATCCCTGTATCTACGGCGCGACGAGAGAGCAGATGGACATCCTGGAGAAAGCAGGGATCAAATACGATTCCACACCCGGTGTGAGCGCCTTTTGCGGGGCGGCTTCCGCTCTGGACATGGAATATACCCTGCCCGGCATTTCCCAGAGTGTGATTATCACCCGCATGGCAGGCCGTACTCCCATGCCGGAAAAGGAATCCATTGAATCCTTTGCGGCGCACGGAGCAACCATGGTGATCTTTCTCAGCACTGGCATGCTGGAAAAGCTCAGCGGCCGTCTGATTGAGGGCGGTTACGCGCCGGATACACCGGCGGCCATCGTCTACAAGGCGACCTGGCCGGATGAGGAAAAATATATCTGCACAGTAGATACACTGGCACAGACCGCCGCGGAGCACGGAATCACCAAAACGGCGCTCATCATTGTCGGCGGTGCTGTTGCCCAGAGCGGCTACGAGCGCTCAAAGCTTTATGACCCTGGTTTCACGACAGAATTCAGGGAGGCATCGGAATAGAGAATCGCACGAATCAGTCTTTCGAACGAGAGAAAGGATTGCACAAATCAGAACTTCGCACGAATATGGCACGAAATAAAGGATCGCATTTGGGGAAACTTCGTACCGGGTCTTCAGGGATCTGTGTCGACCCGGGGAGAACCGGATCTGTGTCAACCCGGGGAGATCCGGATGTTCGAAAAAGGGGAGAGATCAATGGGCACTGACAGCAAAAAAGGAAAAATCACAGTGGTCGGTATGGGACCCGGCGCGATCGACCAGATGACCTTCGAGGCCTATCAGGCAATCGAAAACTGCGACGTGATTGCCGGATATCATGTTTATGTGGATCTTGTCAAAGACCGCTTTCCGGATAAAAAAATCATCACCACTACCATGCGCAGGGAGGAGGAACGATGCATCCTTGCTCTGCAGGAGGCAGAGAACGGTGCGGATGTCGCCTTTATCTGCAGCGGCGACGCGGGCGTCTATGGTATGGCAGGGCTGATCTACGAGACAGCGCAGGATTATCCCGATGTGGAGATTCAGGTCGTTCCTGGTGTCACGGCGGCCTTGAGCGGCGCCGCCCGCCTGGGGGCTCCGCTGATTCATGATTTTGCCCTCATCAGCCTGAGCGATCTGATGACCCGATGGGAGAAGATTGAGAAGCGCCTTCGCATGGCGGCAGAAGGCGATTTTGCCATTGTCCTCTACAACCCTTCCAGCCGGAAACGCTCGGATTACCTGCAGAAAGCCTGCGATATTCTGCTGGAAACGCTGTCCCCCGACCAGATCTGCGGCACGGTCCGCAACATCGGACGCGACGGTGAAGAGACCCATATCTATACCCTTGCGGAACTGCGCGATGTACAGGTAGATATGTTTACCACGGTGTTTATCGGGAACGAATCGACAAAGCGTATCGGCGATCATATGGTGACGCCCCGCGGCTATGCCAGGGAACGAAAGGCGGCGGAAGCAGATACCAAAGCCTGAAAGAGGGGACTCTGATATAGAGACTTTGAAACAGAAACTCTGATACAGGAACTCTGACACAGAGACCTTGTTAAAACAGATAATCTGAAGACAAAAACGAAAAATCCTGAAACAGATGTTGAAGCGTAGAACTGAAAACTGTACATCATTTTGGAAGGTGCGTTTGGACAGATGAAATCAGAGAGCGGAAAGATTTTGATTTTCGGCGGTACAACTGAGGGAAGGACAGTTGCGGAGCGCCTGCTCGCAGAGGGTCTGACATGTACTGTCTGTGTGGCGACACAGTACGGGGAGGAAGTCCTGCAGCCCCATCCCCTGATGACTGTTCATACAGGAAGGATGGACTGCGCCGGCATGACACAGATGATGCAGAAAGGCCCTTTTTCCTGCGTCATCGACGCGACCCACCCCCATGCACAGCTTGTTTCCAAGGAAATCAGGTCTGCCTGTGAGCAGACTGGTCTACCTTATCTTCGCCTGCAGAGAGAGGATGCGGATGAGACAAGGTGTGACAGAAGAACGGGGGATGCAGAATCAAAGGACCAGTCCTGCATTTATGTCAGTGACGTAGAAGAGGCCGGAGCGTATCTTTCCTCTGTTCCCGGTCGTATTCTGGTGACAACAGGGAGCAAGGAACTGGCCTGTTTTGCCAAAGCACTGGGGGACCCCTCCAGAATCACAGCCCGTGTACTTCCCGCGAAGGAGAGTCTAAAGGCCTGCGCCGAGGCGGGGCTCACAGGAAAGCAGATTTTTGCCATGCAGGGTCCCTTCGGCACGGATATGAACTGTGCCCTGATCCGCCATGCCCAAGCCTCCTGGCTTTTGACCAAGGAGACCGGTGCGGCAGGAGGTTATCCTGAGAAGATAGAAGCCTCCCAAAAATGCGGCATCCGCGCAGTGGTGATCCGCACTCCTTCGACAGAAAATGAGTCACGAGGGACGGTTCTGTCTGACTCATTTGAGCGACAGGGCGCATTATCTGAAGAGATTCTTGAGGCACCGTGTAAGTCTCCGGAGATTGCTCCGGCTGATGCCGGACAAAAGACACAGCAGGATTCTTCCCCGGGTACAGGGCTGGAGCGCACGATTGAAAAAGCTCTGCAGTATGCCGGCACGAGGAAGCAGAGAAGCGGAATCCTCTCCCTGGTCGGCGTCGGTGTCGGCGCACAGGAGGCAGGAACGCAGCAGGCGCAGGAAGCAATTGCCTCCGCCCAGGTCATTTTCGGCGCAAAGACTGTTCTGGAGAACCTGACAAAGAACTGGAAGCCGGCAGCCGGAAAGAAAATCATTGACATTTACGACAGCAGCGCGATTCTGGATTATCTGCGGGAGCATCCTGAGGTGAGGAATGCTGTGGCTGCCTACTCCGGTGACAGCGGCTTTTACAGCGGCGCCGCCTCCATGCTTTCGAAGCTGGAAAAGGAAGAGTCGTTTAAAGAGAACTATGAAATAAGAGTCATCTGCGGGATTTCCTGTGTCTCCTGGTTCGCGGCGCGGGCGGGGATTCCCTGGCAGAATTGGAAAATACTCAGTTCCCACGGTCGATTCTGTAATGTGACCGGCCACGTGCGGAGAAACCGCGAATGCTTCCTGCTGTTGGCCAATGCTGCAGATCTGCGTCAGACAGGCGCGCTGCTGGCCAGGGCACAGGAACAGGGGGCTCTGGGAAAACTACAGCTGATTTACGGGCATGAATTGTCCCGTGAAGGAGAGAAAATCTGTCCCTGCACGCCGCAGGATCTGATTGATGTGACGCAGGAAGGCCTCTATGTCCTGTATATCCGGAATGATGACGCGGAAAAGGTTCCTGTTCTGCCGGGAATGCCGGACACTGCCTTTATTCGGGGAAAGGCCCCGATGACTTCTTCGGAAATCCGCACGCTTTCCCTGTCCCGTCTGGGCCTGACAGAAAAATCGGTTCTCTGGGATGTGGGCGCCGGCACCGGTTCAGTGAGTGTTGAAGCCGCTCTTGCCTGCCCGGAGGGCAGGGTCTGGTCAATCGAGTGCAAAAAAGATGCCCTGGCCCTCCTTGCGGAAAACAGGGCAAAATATTGTCTTCAGAATATGTCTATCATCGGAGGCTATGCGCCGGATGCGCTGGTCGAACTGCCGGTTCCTACCCATGTCTTTATCGGAGGCAGCGGCGGTGAGATCGGAAGCATACTGGATTTTGTCCTCGCGCGTAATTCGAGCGCAAAAGTGGTAGTGAACTGTATTACTTCGGAGACTATGGCAGCTCTGCACGCAGCGCTGGACCGCCTGCCGATCCGTGATCTGCAGTGTATGCAGGTCATGGTAAACAGGGAGGAGGTCCTGGGAACCTACCATTATCTGCGCGCCGGTAATCCGGTGTTCATTATTTCTTTCCAGGGTGCCGGTAAAACACAGGACTGATTTAAACTACAAGGAAGCGCGCTTTTGGAAAGACACTTGGGGAAGGGACCTTCCACCTTATAAGAGATACCCGGTTCGTCCAGAACATCTGTCTGGGCCTTGACATATTTTGTCACCCGGAACAGGCGCATGAAAGAGAGGAAGATTTTATCTCCCATGGAGGTGACTCAAAAAAACGGGTGTCCGCTGACCTTTTTGGCTGCCGGTTTCGGAAATGATTTTTGGTCATTGGTCAATTGTTTTAGCTATTTGCAAACAGTAGTATTTTTAGCACAGAGAAAGAACAGCGTATATGCTTCACGGAGGAGAGATTTATAACAGCATAGAGGTAAGATATGATTTTTCGGTCAATATCAATCCGCTGGGGATTCCGGAAAATGTTCTCCGGAGTCTTCGGGAAAATCTCTCTCTTCTGACACAGTACCCGGATCAGGAGTGCAGAGAGCTTCGGCTTGCACTGGAAAAACATACCGGCGTCCCGGCATCGCAGATTCTGTGCGGGAACGGTGCGTCCGAACTGATCGAAGCCGCAGTGCGGGGACTGCATGTACAAAAAATCCTCCTCACGGCGCCTTCCTTCTCCGGATACAGACATGCGGCGGAGTCCCATGGCTGCCAGATTCTCTATCACGGACTGCGCAGGGAAGACAATTTTGCTCTTACGGACAGATATCTGGAGGATCTGGTGCAGAAACCCGATCTTGCAATCCTCTGTTCGCCCTCAAACCCCATCGGGAACAGGATCGCCCCTGATCTGCTGGTTCGGATTGCTGAAACCTGTGAGAAGCAGGGCACCTGGCTTATGGTGGATGAGTGCTTCCTGGGCTTTCTGGCGGATGAGGACCGGCGCACCATGCGCAGGTTTCTGGTGCCCTCGGAAGCATTTCAGCGATTTCAGCGGCTTCTGGTCCTGGATGCCTTTACCAAGCGCTTTGCCATGCCCGGCATCCGCCTGGGCTATCTCATGGCAGCGAACCCTGATATTCCGGCGATGATCCACGCGCAGCAGCCTGAGTGGAGCGTGTCCATTCCCGCACAGATTGCGGGACTTGCCGCCCTGGAGACCGGCATGGAATATATGGACAAAGCTCGAACCCTGGTTGTTTCAGAGAGAAAGAAGATGACCGCAGCCCTGGAAAAGTCCGGATGCAGGGTATTTCCGGGGGAGGCGAACTTTATCTTTTTTTTCTGTGAGAAAGAACTGTATGAGCCTCTTCTGCAAAAAGGCATACTGATCCGCCGTTGTGACAACTATCCGGGGCTTGAGCAGGGATATTACCGCATCGCAGTCCTGCGTCCGGAGGAAAACGATATACTGCTTGAGGCACTTGCGGAGATAATGGCTGCCCGATAAATTGACTATGAACCGGAAAAATGAAGGAGAAAGCGGATGAGCGAAAACCGGGAAAAACCTCACTGGAAAGGGAAACATTATTCCTTTTTCCAGAATACGGAATGTGAATATTTTCCCTGTCACCGGATCGCGGACCCGGACTGCTTCAGCTGCCTTTTCTGCTACTGTCCGCTTTACATGCTCGGTCCTCGTTGCGGAGGGAACTTCCGATACACGGAAAAGGGAATCAAGGACTGTACCAACTGTCTGATCCCCCATCTGCCGGAGAACTACGGGCGGATCACCGGAAAGTTTAAGGAGATTGCCGCAGCCATGCAGCAGTCGGAAGCTTCACAGGCAAATGGGGATGACCGGCAGGGGAGCAAGACGATCAGTCGGATTGTCATGATGGCGTGTACGGAACGCGGTTTTGAAACCATGCGCGGCGCCGCTTCAGCTCTGAAAGATCTGTTCCCTGATACGGAAATCCTGCAGACGGGACGCTGTGCCCATGTGTCCGGATTTGAGGATGGACCAAAGCTCTCCGAGGCGACAGCCAAATGGTTTCACGAAGCGGACGCGCTCATTTTTATTGCGGCGACAGGGATCGCAGTGCGCTGTATTGCACCCTTTGCGCAGGATAAATTCAGGGATCCCGCCGTCCTGGTCGTTGATGAAAACGGTAAGTTTGTCATTTCGCTTATGTCCGGCCACGCCGGCGGCGCAAACCGCCTGTGCGGACTTCTGGCAGAGGCCATGGGGGCACAGCCGGTGATCACCACTGCGACTGACGGAAGAGGCATGTTTGCTGTCGATGTTTTTGCTTCGGAAAATGATCTGCAGATTTCCGACAGAACAATAGCAAAAAAGATTTCTGCCCGTATCCTCGCGGGAGAAATACAGACGATTTTCTTTGATAAAGAGTTCGGCACCCGGCCGGACTGCGGGACCGCATTGGAGAGCTATGGAAAAGGCATCCGCAGAACGGAGGATCGTGCTGACGCGAATATTATCGTCTCCTTCAGGAGCGAAAAAAATGACCGCAGGGAGGCCCTATATCTGATTCCGCAGGCAGTCACTCTTGGAATCGGATGCCGGAAAGGGATTCCTTCGGAGGCTGTTCAGAAGGCGGTGCATCAAATTCTGCAGACTTCCGGCGTCTTCCCGCAGGCAGTTTCGGGAATTGCTTCCATCGACCTGAAAAAAGATGAAGCAGGGCTTCGGGCATTCGCGGAAAAGTGGAATCTGCCCCTTACTTTTTACACTTCTGAGGAACTCCTTCGGGCGCCGGGAACCTTCAGAAGTTCTGATTTTGTCCGCAGAGTCACCGGAGTGGACTGCGTGTGTGAACGCAGCGCGGTGCGGCTGGCCATGGATTCTACAGGAAGTGAGGGCGGCAGAGCTCCGTGTATTTTAGTAGAGAAACAGAGTCTTGACGGGGTCACAGCGGCACTTGCTCTCCTGACGGAAAGCAGGAAGCCGGAAAACAGGAAGTAAATACAAAAACAGACAAAAGGCAATCGATATGTACAAAAGAAAGATATTTTCTCCGACAGTGACAGCAATGGTTTTGACCATGATCCTGACCCTTACTGCGTGTTCTTCTGCGGGCAATAATAACAAGGCAGGAGACCAGGCAAACGCTGCATCCCCGGCAGTTGAATCCCAGGCCGGAAATACGGACGGGACAGCAGTTGATGACGGCACAGAAGAGAATTCTGCCGGCGTGAATGCGGGCGCTGCGGATAAGGAAGCCTCTGATACACTTGAAGACGGCATATATGTGCCGACCATGTTTACTGTTTCGGGCGGCACCGGAAAGGTTAAGATCACATGCCCGGAAGTCGCACTCACAGAAGGTGCGGCCAGAGCGCGGATCGAGTTCAGCAGCCCCCACTATGAGTGGGTCAAGGCAGACGGTGTACAGTATGATCCGGAAAACGCCGATGACGCGGACAGAGACAATTCTGTCTTCATTATTCCGGTCAGTCTCGACCAGGAGATGACGATCAGGGGTCTGACAACAGCAATGTCCGAGCCCCATGAGATTGAGTACACCATTTTCATCAGCCTCACACAGGAAGACAATGAAAACGCTTCCGGAGACGGGGAAGACGATGGTGAAAATGTTGGCGAAAACGACGGTGAAGACGCCCCTGCAGCAGGAACACCGTCTTCAAAGACAGAAAGTGATTCCCGGCCGCCCTCCCTGGATGGTCTGACCTTTGTTTCCGCCATGGAAACCTCTTATGCGGAGACCTTCGATATTTACAGTTACAAGCCTGCGGACGGCAGCGCAGAGGATCTCTACCGTCTGATCGATGTACACGGAAGCGGGCAGTACCTGATTTTGCCGGAAGGAAGCGGTGCAGACAAGTCTGCTGCCTCGCAGAAGATTCTCAAAACCCTTCCGGAGTCGATCACCGTGCTGCAGGCGCCGCTCGACAATATCTATGTGGCGGCGACATCGTCCATGGCCCTTTTTGACGGGGCGGGAGCCATCAGCCAGGTGAAGATGACCGGCACAAAGGAAGACGGCTGGTACATCGACGCTCCCAAAAAAGCGCTGGCGGACGGCAGTATGGTCTATGCCGGAAAATACAGTGCCCCGGACTATGAGCTTCTGGCTTCCTCCGGCTGCGACCTGGCAGTGGAATCCATGATGATCCTGCACTCCCCTGAGGTCAAGGAAAAACTCGAGGAACTGGGGATCCCGGTTTTCATCGACACCTCCAGCAATGAGAGCCATCCCCTTGGCCGGACCGAGTGGGTCCGCCTCTACGGTGTTCTGACCGGACATGAGACAGAGGCAGAGGCCTTTTTCGCGGAACAGGAGAAGGAATTTGCACAGGCCGAGAACTACAAAGATACAGGTCTGACTGTCGTCTTCTTTTCCATCTCCTCCAACGGAAATGTGATCGTGCGCGCGACAGATGACTATATCCCCCGTATGATTGAGCTTGCGGGCGGACACTACATTTTCAACGACCTGCTCCAGAAGAGCGGAAACAGTGCCTCGGTGCGCCTGTCCATGGAAGACTTTTACAATACAGCAAAGGATGCGGACTTCCTGATCTACAACGCGACCATCGAAAATCCCGTCCGCAGCATCTCCGAACTGTGCGGCAAATCTGCTCTCCTTACGGACTTCAAGGCTGTGCAGGAAGGACACGTCTGGCAGGTACAGCGCAGCCTTTACCAGTCCCCCGACATCGCCGCGCAGATGATCACGGACCTGCACCGCATGCTCACCGGAGAAAACACATCAGAAATGACATTCCTCGAGCAGCTAAAATGAGACAATAACGGGACACGAGGGACGGTTCTGACTGTCCCACTGCTTGGGAAACGAAGGACGGCTCTGACTATCCCACCGCTGAAGGCAGGGAAGCACAACAGCAAAAAAGCCGGTGCCGTATCTGCATTCCCCTTCGTATTCCGCGGCAACATATTACAGGAGATATTGGATGAAGCAGAAAAGACTTGACAGAATCAATGAACTGGCACGTAAGCAGAAGACTGTGGGCCTGACCGATGCGGAGAAGGCGGAGCAGAAGAAACTCCGGGAGGAGTATCTGGCCGATTTCCGCAAAACCCTGCGTGGGCAGCTGGAAAACATTTCTTTCGTGGAGGCGGATGGAAGCATCACACCCCTGAGCAGCCTGAGGAAAAAAGACATATGATCCCGGCTTGATCCCTGCCGGATCGGCGGGTACAGACTGGAAAAAAGGGATGTAAAGGGAACAGATTTATGGACAGTCTACATCGTTCGGAGTATGCGCATGCGAAGGCACTGCGGCGGACGCGCTATACGGTTGTGTTTGCAGGGCTCGCGGCGGCTTTTCTGGCAATGATCGTTTTGAATATTAATACGGGCAGCGTCAGCATCCCGGTGGACAGGATTCTCAGGATTCTATTTCTGCGGCAGGGCGAGGCAAATGAGGTCAGCATCATCTGGAAGATCCGCATGCCGCGGATCCTGCAGGCGGCGATCCTGGGAGGTGCTCTGGCTCTCTCGGGCTTCCTGCTGCAGACTTTTTTCGGAAATCCCATAGCGGGACCTTTTGTGCTGGGCATTTCCTCCGGCGCAAAGATGTGCGTCGCAGTTGTTATGATCCTTCTCATCGGACGTTTCGGGGCTGCCTCTTCGTGGGCTTTGATCCTTGCGGCCTTTGCCGGCGCTATGATGTCCACCGCTTTTATACTTGTAGTTTCGCGGGCAGTGCGCCATATGGCGGGACTGCTGGTTGCGGGCATTATGATCGGCTATATCTGCAGCGCCGTCACGGAGTTTCTCGTGACCTTTGCCGAGGATTCCGACATTGTCAATCTCCACGGCTGGTCTCAGGGAAGCTTCTCCGGCGCGGACTGGAGCGGGACAGGAACTGCAGCCGTCATAGTGGGAATCGCCTCTGCCTGTGTATTTCTGCTGGCCAAGCCCATCGGTGCCTACCAGATGGGAGAGGCATATGCGCAGAGCATGGGTGTCAATATCAAACGCTTCCGCATGGAACTTATCATTCTTTCCGGTGTACTGTCCGCCTGCGTGACAGCTTTTGCCGGTCCCATTTCCTTTGTCGGGATCGCTGTGCCTTTCCTTGTTAAACGAGCCCTGGGAACCTCAAAGCCCATTGTCGTGATTCCCGCTGCCTTCCTCGGCGGCGCCGTCTTCTGCATGGTGAGTGATCTGATTGCCCGCATGGCTTTTTCACCTACAGAGCTCAATATCAGTACCGTGACCTCCATTCTGGGTGCACCGATCGTGATCTATATGCTGATCCGAAGGAAGCGTTAAACGAACCGGGACATTGGGGACGGTTCGTTAATGAGGGACACGAGGGACGGTTCTGACTGTCCCGTTGAATTTAAGGGGACAGTCAGAACCGTCCCTCGTGTCCCGCGGATTCGTTATATACAGGAAGGATATTGCAGGAACTTGGATATGAATCATTTACAGCTCGACCATCTGGTCGTCGGTTATAACGGAAAAGCCCTGATTCATGGGATTGAAATTGGTGTCCGGAGAGGGGAAATCGTGACGCTGGTCGGTCCGAACGGATCCGGCAAGTCCACGATCCTCAAGACGATCACACGCCAGCTGGTTCCGGTGGGCGGAGAGATTTTCCTGTCCGGGGAAGAAGGCTCATCTGCGAAAAAACTGGATCAGTTTACTCCGGCGGATCTGGCAAGGAATATGGCTGTCATGCTTACAGGCCGGCTGCAGACAGAACTGATGACCTGTCGGGACGTGACCGCCATGGGGCGTTATCCCTACACCGGACGCCTGGGAATCCTGTCGGATGCCGATGAACAGAAGGTGGAGGCAGCGCTGGCTGCCGTGCATGCGCAGCACCTTTCCGACAGACCTTTTGATGCAGTCAGTGACGGTGAGCGCCAGAGGATCCTGCTTGCGCGGGCCATCTGCCAGGAACCGAAAATCATCGTGCTCGATGAGCCGACTTCATATCTGGATATTCGTCATAAGCTGGAATTCCTCTCCATTCTTCACAGGATGTCCCGGGAGCAGGGAATCACTGTTGTGATGTCTCTGCATGAGATCGACCTCGCGATGAAAATATCGGACCGGATCATCTGTGTGAGGGGTGAGGAGATTTTTGCGTGCGGAAAACCATCGGAAATCCTGGATGACGACACTGTCCGAAAACTCTACGATCTGGATCCCGAACTGGGCAGGTTTGATGCTCGAAACGGAAGTCTGGAATTGTATTTTGCAGAAAAGGAATCCGGGGCGGAAACGGATCATCCAGTGAATGAATCCGGTGCGAAGGCGGAGCATCCAATGAATGAATCCGGGGCGGAAACGGATCATCCAATGAATGAATCCGGTGCAAAAGCGGATTATCCATTGAAAGAAGGATCTTCTGCGGAAATCGACATCGCAGCGGAAAAAAACGTCTCTCCAAAAGCTGACGGCAAGCAGACAAAGTCAATTGTCATTCCCCGCCTGATGATCGCGGCGCCGGGGAGCGGCAGCGGCAAGACTTTGATCACCTGCGGTCTGCTGCGTCTTCTGCAGAGGCAGAACCTGCATCCGGCGGCCTTCAAATGCGGTCCGGATTATATCGACCCCATGTTCCACAGACAGGTGCTGGGCATCCCCTCCCGCAACCTGGACACCTTTTTCTCCCCTGCGGACTCGGAAAACACCGCAAATACCGCGCCGGCAGTCATGGCGCGCGCAGTGGTGAAAAACAAGGCCGACATTGCTGTCATTGAAGGCGTCATGGGCTATTTTGACGGCACCGGAGCCTCCGGGATGGAGGCGTCCTCTTGTGACCTTGCCCGGCAGACCCATACACCGGTCATTCTGGTCCTCAATGCAAAAGGGATGAGCCGTTCCGCAGTTCCCCTGCTCAGGGGCTTTGCGGATTATGAAAAAGTTACACGGAGAATCCGCGGCGTGATCCTGAACCGGATCTCAGCGGGCATGTTTCCCATGATGAAAAAATGGATCGAGGAGGACACCAGCCTCAAGGTGATCGGTTATCTGCCCCAGGACGACAGTCTTTGCTGGGGAAGCCGTCATCTGGGACTGCTGCAGCCCCAAGAAGTCACAGACCTGCAGGAGCAGATCGATCGTCTTGCGGACACGTTGGAAAAAACCATTGACCGGGAGGAACTGCTGGCTCTGGCCTCCGCGGCGCCCGCTGTTCTGCTGCCTTCCGGGGCAGGTGAAAATAAGGATGATATGGCTTTCATGCCTCCCGAAAGCAGCGAAAAAAAGACGGACGATTTCTCTGCTCCCCGCATTGCGGTCGCCCGCGATGAAGCCTTCAGTTTTTATTACGAAGACAACCTGGAACTGCTGCAGGAATGCGGCGCCGAGCTGGTCTTTTTTTCACCGGTCCACGACAGGGAACTTCCCGCAGCGGACGGCCTGCTGCTTGGCGGCGGCTACCCTGAACTGCATGCGCAGGCGCTTGCGCAGAACGGGGACATGAAGAAACAGATCCGCGAATGCGCCGCAAAAGGTATGCCCGTTCTTGCAGAATGCGGCGGGTTTATGTACCTGCAGGAGAATCTGGTACTGGAAGGCAGTAAAAAGGACTCAGCGCCGCAGTCTTACCAAATGTGCGGCGTTCTGCCCGGCACCTGCCGCATGACAGACCGGCTCGTCCGCTTCGGCTATATTGAACTGGAGAAAAAGGAAGGCGAAAGCGAAGAAACCGGGTATCTTATGGACGGACACCGCATTCGAGGACACGAATTCCACTATTTTGATTCCACGGACAACGGCCATATCTGCACTGCCTATAAGCCCGGCCGCAGACGCTTCTGGGACTGCATGGTCGTGCAGGACAATATCATGGCCGGATTTCCGCATCTCTACTATCGATCCGACCCGGATTTCGCAGCCTCATTTGTAAATAAATGCAGACAATTTTCGAGGAAATGAGATATGGACTATTTGCAGCAGTCAGTGCAAAACAGAATAATCGTGCTTTTTATCGCGGCTGCTGTGGACCTGCTGATCGGAGATCCTCACGGGCTCTGGCACCCTGTGCAGGGAGTCGGGACTCTCATCAGTGCTTTTGAAAAGATTCTGCGCAGCCTTTTCGCTGTCTGGCCCCGCATGGAGCAGCCCGGCAAAACCGACCGGAAGGAAGGGCTTTCTGACACGGGAGCAAGCGAAGAAAAAAAGGAAAAAGACAATAGAGAAAAAAGAGAAGACAGAAGCTTCCATACCAGGGAACGAATCGCGGGCGCGCTGATGGTATTGCTTGTGCTCGCAGTGAGCACCGGCCTGATCGTTCTATTGCTGATATTGTGCGGGCGGATTCATCCCCGGCTGCGGCTCCTGTTTGAGGGAGTCCTGTGCGGACGTCTCCTTGCCCTGCGAAGTCTCGGGGAGGCAGGGTATTCTGTGCGGGATCCGCTGCTGAAGGGCGATATTGAAGGTGCACGCAGAGCAGTTTCCATGATCGTCGGCCGCGACACCCAACGTCTTGATAAAGAAGGTATCGCTAAAGCCGCGGTGGAAACTGTGGCAGAGAATACATCTGACGGAGTGACAGCTCCCCTCTTTTACATGATCCTGCTGGGAGGGATCGGCGGTATTTTCTACAAAGCAGTGAATACCATGGATTCCATGACGGGATACAAAAACGCGAGGTACATGTATTTTGGAACCGCGGCGGCGCGCCTGGATGATGTGATGAATTTCATTCCCGCCAGGCTGACAGCCCTCTTTATGATCCTGGCATGTTATCTGCCTGGAAAAGCTTCTGTCGCTGTTGAAGGAAGAACCGTCCGGATTCCCGACGGAACCGCTGCGTATCGCATCTGGCGCCGGGACCGTCTCAAGAGTCCCAGCCCGAACTCCGCCCAGACAGAATCTGTCTGCGCCGGAGCCCTTCATCTGCGTCTTCTGGGAGACACCTGGTATTTCGGTGAGGTGCATCACAAAGCGGAAATCGGCGACGGCGGCCGCAGCGTGGAGGCTGAAGACATCACCCGCTCTGTCAGTCTGATGAACCGGACAGCATTTCTCATGTTTGTGACCGGGATTAGTATTCTGCTTCTGACAGGAATTCTGGGATGAAGAAAAAATACGCAAACTGCATTGAAAAACGGAAAAACAATGCAATTTGCGTATTGATCAATCTTTTTCAATATACCCTCTATGAATCCGGAACAGTATGAGCAAGGCTTATTGCTTTTTCAGGCGGAGGAGAGAAAAAACTGCCGTCTGCCCGGCAGCAGGACTCCTTTCTGCATCTGTCAGATCATTTCGGCAATCTCTTCCTTTGTATAGCCAAGCGACTGCAGGATCTGTTCGGTGTGGAAACCTTCCGGATATCCCGCATGGTCGTAGCGCGGCGGGCAGGCGGAGAGATGCATCGGACATCCCATCTGCGTGATGCGGATTCCTCCTGATTCACCAGCATTGCCGCTGGCGGTGCCGCCGGATCCGCTCAGGCCGGAAGCGCCGGTTTGACCGGATACGGCAGAGGAAGCGGAAACAGGAACCTCGACAGACGGCCACATACCGCGCTGCACGAGGTGATCATCCCCGGAGACTTCCTTCAGATCCATGACGGGCTCGACGCAGGCATCGAGTTCCCCGAAGATCGCGGTCCACTCGTCGCGTGTCTTTGTTTTAAAGACCTCGCGGAATGTTTCTTTGACCATTGCGGCGTCCGTTTTCAGAATCTTCCCGTCCTTCCATTCCGGATGTCCGAGCCCCGTACAAAGAGCTGCGAAAAACTTGGGCTCCAGGGAGCCGACACTCATAAATCTGCCGTCGGAAGTCTCGTAGAAATCATAGATTCCTCCGCCGTTCAGCATGCCGCTCTCACGCATGGGCATGGGACCTCCCGCGAAATAGCTCGCGCCGTCCATGGAATTAAAGGGAATAACGCTGTCCTGCATGGAGACATCAATAAACTGGCCTTGGCCCGTGCGCTCACGATAGATGATTGCCGCGAGTATACTGGAAACAGCGTTCATGGAGCCGCCGGCCACGTCCGCGATCTGGAAGTTGTAGAGGCCCGGGCCGCCTGCTTTCCTTCCGGCAGCCCACGCGATGCCGGCGCGGGAGAGGTAATTGATATCGTGGCCTGCCTTCATCGCAAAGGGACCATTCTGTCCGTAGCCTGTGATCGCACAGTAGATTAAGCGCGGGTTGATCTTGCGAAGCGCTTCATAGCCCACGCCCAGCTTGTCCATGACGCCGGGCCGGAACTGCTCGACGACGATGTCATATTCCATGACCAGTTTTTTGACTGCCTCTACGGCGGCGGGCTTCTTCAGATTCAGGAAAATAGTCTTCTTGTTGCGGCCAAGCCAGGCCTGCGCGCCGGTCACCTGTGTTCCCCGGATCACAGGAGGCCAGTTGACCACCAGATCGTATTTGTCACGCCCGCTCACTTTGAGCACTTCCGCGCCCAGATCCGCCAGCGTCATCGTGGCATAGGGACCGGGGAGAAGGGTTGTAAAATCAAGTACTTTATAGCCGTCTAAAGCGCCCATTGCATTCTCCTTTCATGCCGCCCGCAAGAGCGGCTTCCTGAGGCGTTATTGCAGAAAATGAGAGAAGTCGGAATCCATATATCCATTGTAGCACGATTGCATGAAATAATGTTTTCCATCGGGAAAGATTGTCGTACACGAGATTGCCTGCAAGTCGGATCTTCCGCAAAAGCGCCAAAACCGAACGGAGTGAAAACACCGAAAGCTTTTAGCCCGGAGAAAAAACACTATGAACACTGCCTCAGATAATGATCACAGACTGCTGATTGCCGTGAGCTTCGGCACTTCTTTTGCCGATACACGTGAAAAAACGATCGGCGCCATCGAGCGGCGTCTTGCGGAAAGATTTCCCGACTGTGCCGTTCAGCGGTGCTTTACAAGCCGCATGATCCGGAAAAAACTCCTGGAGCGCGACGGCCTGAAAATAGACAGTCCGGAGGAGGCGCTGCAGATTGCACAGGAAAAGGGGATTCGGGAATTGATCCTGCAGCCGCTTTACCTGATGCATGGCTTCGAGCATCGCAGATTGATGGAGTCCGTCCGGGAGGCAGCCCCTTCTTTTGACAGACTTGCAGTCGGAAAGCCGCTCCTTTCGGAAGACGCCGACTTCTGTACTATGGCAGACGCGATCCGCCGCAATCTTCCTGCCCCGGAGCGGGATACTGCGATTGTCCTGATGGGACACGGAAATGAGAAAAAGGCGAAGCACCTCTCAGGGGATGTCAGGATTGAAAAGGCATCTTCGGGAGACATTCATGACAACGTGGTTTTCGCGGTTTTGCAGCAGACTCTGCGCGGCGCAGGGGCGGACAATTACTTTGTTGCGACAGTAGAGGGAGAGCCGGAAATCAGTGATATTCTCCCATTGATTAAAGAAAAAGGATTCAGGAAAGTCATTCTTGCTCCCTTTATGGTTGTCGCCGGCGACCATGCCAGAAACGACCTGGCCGGAGAGGGCAAAGATTCCTGGAAAAATATTTTCATCCGCAGCGGTTTCGAAGTTGAAACCGTTCTGCGCGGCATCGGGGAATGGGAGGAAGTACAGGATCTTTTCGCCGCCCATGCCGCACAGTGCATGCAGGAATAATCCGGCATCTGAGAGAAATCTGCGCAGGGACAGTGTGTGACCGCCGATGCGGATCATGCACATGCAGGGAATCCCTGCAATTGGCTGGCGCTTTAGACAGAAAGGACTTATTATGAGAGGAATAGCATACGGTGTCGGTGTTGGACCCGGAGATCCGGAACTGATGACTTTAAAGGCGGTGCGCCTGATTCGGGAGAACGAGGTGATCGCCGTTCCGGGGAAAGTTGCGAAGGAATCGGCCGCCTATAAAATCGCCTCCGGAGCCGTGCCGGAAATTTCCGAAAAGACCCTGGTACCTATCTATATGCCTATGATCAGGGACCGGGCAAAGATTACGGAGGAACACCGGAAGGGGGCAAAGCTGCTGGAAGAATATCTTGACCAGGGCAAAAATGTCGTCTATCTGACTCTGGGCGATTCAACGATTTACTGCACCTTCAGTTATCTGCAGCACATCCTGGAAGAAGACGGCTATCAGGTGGAGCTTGTCAGCGGCATTCCTTCATTCTGCGCCGCCGCCGCGCGTCTGAACACGTCCCTTACCGAGTGGAATGAGCCGCTTCACGTGATTCCCGCTTCCCACCAAAAAGACGAGGCGCTGGATCTTCCCGGCACATACGTACTTATGAAATCCGCCAGCCATATGAAGGAGATCAAGGAAGTCCTGGCTGCCAGCGGACGCCGGGTCAGCTGTGTGGAAAACTGCGGAATGGAAAACGAAAAAGTCTATCACTGCGCAGAGGAAATCCCCGACGACGCAGGGTATTTTTCCCTTGTGATCGCGGAGGAAAAAAACAGCTGAGAAGCGGCTTCAGAGCAGCTTCAGGCTCTCGCGGTCAAAGATTGACACATAGCTTTCCGGCCGCTCTTTGAGAGAAAAACAGGTAAAAAGATGATCGAGATACAGGGACTCACAAAGAAATTCGGGACTTTCACGGCAGTGGACCATGTCGACCTGACGATTAAAGACGGAGAGTTTTTCGGTCTTCTGGGTCCGAACGGAGCGGGTAAGACGACTACGATCAGCATGCTGTCGACAGTTCTTCTGCCCACAGAGGGCAGGATCCTGCTGGACGGAAATGTGCTCGACCGCCGCGCCCATGCCCAGAAACGACGGCTCAGCGTGATCACCCAGGAATATTCCATGCGCCAGGATATGACCATGGAGGAAGTCATGGAATACCAGGGACGTCTCTATTTCATGAAGCGGCGCCAGATCAGGGAGAAGACAGAAGAACTGCTGGATTTCACAGGGCTCCTGGAATACCGCCGGCGCACTGTCCGTCATCTGTCCGGCGGAATGAAGCGCAAGCTGATGATCTGCAGGGCTCTTATGACGGATCCCGACATCCTGCTTCTGGACGAGCCCACGGCCGGTATGGACGCCCTGTCGCGCCGCCAGACATGGACACTGCTGCGCCGGCTCCAGAACCGCGGCATGACAGTCCTCCTGACCACCCATTACATGGAAGAGGCACAGACACTATGCGAGCGCGTCGCTCTGATGGACCGGGGCAGGATCAACGCCGTTGCTCCGCCCCGCGAGCTGATTGACAGTCTCGGCCGCTTTGCCATCGACGAGATCACTGATGAAAAGACGGTCAGTAGTTACTTTCACGACAGAGAAGAAGCCATCCGCTTTTTGCGGGAAGCCGGACCGGGTGCCGGCATGCGCGAGACCACTCTGGAAGACGTCTTCCTCGAACGCCTGGGCAGGCGGCTTGAGAAAAAATGAATCTTATACCTGACTGCGCAGTACCCGTGAACTCAGTCAACAGCTTCGGGATGCGCGCAAAACGGAAACCGGACCATTCAGAAACAGAAATTCTCGCAGGAACTCAGAAGGATCCGGGAATATAACCGGACCATTCAGAAACAGAAAGCTTCACAGGAACTCAGAACAGTTCAGGAACATAAAACATGGGTATCATTACAGTCCTCTGGGAAAAATGGGTCGAATTCCGACGCGATTTTTATAAGATCACAATGGCGGCTATGATCTCGCCGCTCATGTATCTGCTTATTTTCGGATTCGGAATTCAGACTACCTCCCATGGAGAACCTTATCTGATGTTTTTAATACCCGGCATCGTGGCCATGTCAACGATGACGGGCAGTTTTGGCGCGGTTGCCCAGAACATGAGCGTACAGCGGCTGTATGAAAAAGCCCTTGACCAGGTCATGGTCTCGCCGACTCCGCTCTGGCAGTTCATAACCGGGCAGATCCTTGGCGGCGCCCTTCGCGGCATGTACGCAGGCATTGTCATCCTGCTTCTGACTCTTCCGGTGCAGAACGGACTTATTTTCAACGGGTGGAGCTTTCTGATCATGTTCCTGAACGGAATGGTCTTCTCCACCATTGCCCTCGTCCTGTCTTTTCTGTCAAAAAGCTATGCGGACACGCCGCGCTACAATGCCTATATCATTACGCCCATGTCCTTCCTCTGCAACACTTTCTTCTCCACGGACCAGATGCCCGGTGTCTTCCGCAGGATCGTCGGCGCTCTGCCCCTCTCCCAGGCCAGCGGCATGATCCGCGCGATTTCCCACGGCGAGTCCCCGGGGACCAGGGGATTCCTTGTTCTCCTCATTTATCTTGCGGTCTTCTCTTTGATCGCGATGGTATATATCTACCGCAAGAAAACATTGTAAAAGAGCCGCGGGAAGATGCTGTGAAAGAACTGCGGGAAGAAATTGAAAAAAGGAGCCGCGGGAGACATTGAAACAGAGTCGGAGAAGATACGCGGAAGGAGCCTGATAAGTATTTCTTCTGCAGATCACTCATTGAGAGAAACATCATGACAGAGAATCGGGAAATGACGAAAACAAAATTTCAAAAAACAGCGAAACCCGGTGATTTCCGGGAATTGCTGTCATATTCCGGGGACAAAACAGCAGCAGGGAGAATTGTCTCCGCTTTGCTCTCTGCTTTATTATGCATTCTGATCCTGCTTTCCCTTCCGGCAATGCATGTCCGTGCGGAAGAGGGATATGATGAAGTTGCAGGCTCGTCATCGATGGGACAGACCGATGAGGATCTGGCTCCCTACGGGATGACTCCTGTCTCGGGAAACATGATCAAAGACGGTGAATACATTGTCAGTACAGAGTGTTCCTCTTCTTTTTTTCACATTGAGGAGGCAAAGCTCACTGTAAAAGACGGAAAAATGACAGCGCTGCTGACCATGTCCAGTTCGAGCTACCTGCTGGTCTATCCCGGAACGGCAGAGCAAGCGGCTGCAGCCCCCTACGAAGACTATATTCCTTCCGTGGAGATAGATACCTGGGATACCTTTACGATCCCGGTGCAGGCGCTCGACGCGGAGCTGGATCTGGCTGCTTTTTCAAAGAAAAAGAAAAAATGGTATCCGCGGAAGATCCTCTTTCATGCAGCCGATATTCCGGCGGACTCTCTGCTCTTTGAGTATCCGGATTATGACCGGATCAGCCAGGCACTTGCCCTGTATGACGAGGCCGATGAAATCGAAGAGACAGCTCAAACCGAAGAGACGGTCCAAACCGAAGAGACAGTTCAGAACACGGAGCCTCAGGCCATTCAGATCGACCTGCCCGACGGGGAGTATTCCGTCGAAGTGAGCCTGGCAGGGGGCAGCGGCAGAGCCTCAGTCACAACGCCTACCTGGATGAATGTGCAGGAAGGCAGAGCATATGCAAGACTCCTCTGGAGCAGTCCCTATTATGACTATATGATCCTGGACGGCAGACAATATCTCAATGAGACAGAAGACGGCGGGAGTTCGTCTTTTACCATTCCCGTTACAGCGATGGATGAGCCCATGAAGGTCATTGCGGATACCACCGCCATGGGTGACCCCGTGGAGATCGAGTATACGCTGACTTTCTACAAGGACACGATCGGCAGTAAGAGCCGCGTGCCCCAGGAAGGCGCTTTGCGGGTGCTCGCAGGGGCGGCTGTCTTTATTGTTGTCGGCGGTATAATTAATCATTTTATTAAGAAGAGACGCCGGTAGAGCACAGGCGGAGACCTGCCTGGTTTTGAGCCCCCTACCGGGAAACGGCCAAAGATGTTCAAGAGACGTTCATGAGAGAAAATTGAAAATATTTGCCGATGCTATTTTTTTCAATCCGGATGTTTTTGCCGCGGGCGGCTGCAAACATCCTGTGATCGCATCGGAGAAAAAGCCTTCGCATATTTCTCCTCGGGTATCTCAGCGCAGAGCGCTTCGATAGGTATGGAAGAGTGACGAATAGTGTAAAAAAAGCCGCATGTAATGAATCTGCATGGAGACAGGAGTTTAGATTGGCACAGGATGAGAAAAAACTGATCATCGGCAGCCGGGAGAGTCTTCTGGCTGTCAGACAATCGGATATTGTACTGGATTATCTGAGGAAAAATTATCCGCAGATGCAGTTTGAACTGGTAACGATGAAGACGACGGGAGACAAAATCCTCCATAAGCGCCTGGATGAGATCGGCGGAAAAGGCCTTTTTGTCAAGGAACTGGATCAGGCGCTGCGGGACGGGCGGACAGATCTTTCCGTCCACAGCCTGAAGGATCTGCCGGCGGAGATTCCAGAGGACCTGCCCGTCATTGGTTTTTCCGGGCGGGAGGATCCCCGCGACGTGCTGGTGCTTCCTGAGGGAGTTTCCGATATCTCGGAGATGGATTTTGAAAAACCCATAGGGACGTCTTCGCGTCGGCGCGCCCTGCAGGCGCAGGAACTCTTTCCGAAGGCGCGATTTGAAAGTGTACGGGGCAATGTTCTCACAAGACTGCGCAAGCTTGATGAGGGACAGTACAGCGCTGTTATCCTGGCTGCTGCGGGACTGCGCCGCCTGGGGCTGGAAAACAGGATCAGCAGAACTTTTTCAACAGAGGAAATGATCCCGTCCGCCGGTCAGGGGATCCTTGCTCTGCAGGGCAGAAAAGGGATGGATTACTCTTGCCTGGACGGCTTTGTCAGCGCCCGGTCTGCCATTGCTGCGGCGGCGGAGAGGGGCTTTGTCAGCGCCCTCGGCGGAGGATGCACCTCGCCCATTGCCGCCCACGCTGAATTTGGAGAATCTGCCGCTTGCGGCGGGGACACGGTTTCCGCGGTCAGTGAGGCGGATGACTTCGTCCCGATGACCCTGCGAGGGTTTTATTATGACGAAGAAACCTGCAGGATCTATCGAAAAAAAATCACTGTGAAGGCAGCGACCCCCGGAGAAGGGCGCGCCGCCGGAAGAGAACTCGCCGCCGCAATTCTGGCAGAAGCTGAATCACGGAAAAACTGTTGATTCATACATGTTTGCGGCACCTGCCCATGGAGCGGAGCAATGCGCAATTTATTCAAACATGTTTGCGGCATCCGCCCATGGCACTGAATATGAAAAGAAAAAACAGATCTGATTTACAGAGGATTCAGAATATGACTGGAAAAGTGTGGCTCGTGGGAGCCGGTCCGGGAGACCTGGGACTTTTTACGATCAAGGGACTGGAAGTCCTGCAGAATGCGGAGGTTGTCGTCTATGATGCTCTCATCGGCGACGCTGTGCTGACATTGATCTCGGACCGGGCAGAAAAAATCAATGTCGGAAAGAGGGCCGGCAATCACCGGATGACGCAGGAACAAATCAATCGGACACTTCTGGAGCAGGCGCTCGCGGGAAAAAGAGTTGTGCGTCTCAAAGGAGGGGATCCCTTCCTGTTCGGCCGCGGCGGAGAGGAACTGGAGCTGCTTGTTGAAAACAATATACCTTATGAGATCGTGCCGGGAGTCAGCAGTGCTTTCGCCGTGCCCGCTTATAACGGCATCCCCGTCACGCACCGCGATTTCACGTCCTCCGTACACATCATCACAGGTCATCGACGCTCTTCTGCTGATGCTGACAGCGTCGGTATAGACTATGAGGCACTTGTCCGAACCGGAGGCACTTTGATTTTCCTGATGGGATTGTCGACACTGCCGGTCATTATGCGAGGCCTTCTCAATGCGGGAATCAGTCCCGAGATTCCTGCGGCAGTTCTGGAAAGAGGAACGACAGCAGGGCAGAGACGGGTCCTGGCGACAGTCTCCACACTGGAAGAGGAAACAGAGCGCGCCCGGATCAAGGCGCCGGCGATCATTGTCGTCGGAGAGGTCTGCCGCCTGGCAGAATCTTTTTCCTGGGTGGAAAAACTCCCCCTGGCAGGCAGGAAGGTTCTGCTCACCAGACCAAAAGAGCTGATCTCCGGGATGGCCGGACGCCTGCGTAAAATGGGCGCCGAGGTGCTGGAGATGCCGGCCATCGAGACCGTGCCGATTGAACCCAATCCCTTGCTGGAGGATTGTTTTACAGATGGTTTTGATGATTGCATAAAAAAAGATCCGGTCGGATCCTGCGATCCGCGGAAAACACCCGGCAAGATCGACTGGATGGTTTTCACATCTCCCTCCGGCGTGCGCATTTTTATGGACTGGTTTTTGTCAGACTATGATATCCGCGCCCTGGCGGGCATACGGTTTGCCGTCATCGGAGAAGGCAGCGCCAAAAAGCTTCGCCAGTATGGGATCCGCCCCGATTTTTTGCCCACTGTATATGACGGAGAGACGCTCGGCCGCGAACTTGCACAGAAAATCCGGCCGGAGAGAGAAAACAGCAGCGGCATTCCCGCAGCGGTTCGTGTACTGATTCCCCGCGCCGCCATCGGCAGCAGGGAACTGGTCGAGGAACTGAAAAAAGCCGGAGACATCGATATTCTGGATATTCCGACCTACACGACAGAATATGTGACGGAGGGAATCGTCGATGCCCGCGGGCAGATCGAGAATGGAGAGATCCACTATGCTGTTTTTACCAGTGCTTCCACGGTGCGCGGTTTCAGCGCAGTGATGAAGGACGCGGACCTGTCCGGAATCAAGGCAATCTGCATAGGACGTCAGACCAGGGCGGCCGCGGAGACACTGGGCATGGAGACACGGATGGCGGAGAAAGCGACACTGGACGCGCTGCTGGATGCAGTCGTGCAATGCGCTGCGGAAGACAGGAAATAATTATAAAAGTGAAAAATCCTGCCGATGCTTTCACAGCAGGAGGGCTTCGGCATGTTCGGAAGAACAAGAATCATAACAAGAATCAAAACAAGAATCAGAATAAGAATAATTGGAACAGGATATTTTCAGGACATTAACAGAGGGAGGAAAGAAACATGGATTTAACGATCAGACCCAGAAGACTTCGGGGAAGCGACACACTGCGGCGCATGGTGCGCGAGACACGGCTTGATCCCGCTTCGCTGATCTATCCGATGTTTGTGATGGACGGGGAAAATACTGTTGAAGAGATCTCGGCTCTTCCGGGGCAGTACAGATATACAGTCGACCGCATGGAAGAGGAACTGATCCGGCTGGCGGATGCCGGCGTCGATAAAGTCATGTTTTTCGGAATCCCTGCCGTCAAGGATGAGATCGGGTCCCAGGCCTATAACGCAGAAGGTATTGTCCAGCGGGCATTGCGCAAAGCCAGAAAAGATTTTCCCAACCTCTACCTGATCACCGATGTCTGTATGTGCGAATACACTTCCCACGGCCACTGCGGTATGCTGTGCGGATGCGATGTGGACAATGACAAGACACTGGAACTGCTCTCCATGACCGCCCTCTCCCATGTGGAGGCCGGCGCGGATATGGTGGCACCTTCTGACATGATGGACGGCCGCGTGCGAGCCATCCGCGAGACACTTGATGCAGCCGGACATACCGCGACACCGATCATGTCCTACGCCGTCAAATACGCTTCCTCCTTCTACGGACCTTTTCGTGAAGCGGCAGGCTCCGCCCCCTCCTTCGGTGACCGCAAGAGCTACCAGATGGATTTCCACAACCGCCATGAGGCAATCCGGGAAGCTCTTCTCGATGTGGAGGAAGGCGCGGATATTATCATGGTGAAGCCCGCCATGTCCTACCTTGACATTGTCCGTGATGTCCGTGAGAGAGTGGAGGTTCCCGTAGCCGCCTACAGCGTGAGCGGAGAATATGCCATGATCAAAGCAGCCGCCGCAAACGGCTGGATCGATGAAGAAAAAGTTATGTGTGAAGCAGCAGTGTCTGTCTTCCGCGCAGGAGCCTCTGTGCTCCTGACCTACTACGCGAAAGAACTCGCCGCCTGCATCCGCAGCGGAAAGATCGGATGAGTCACGAGGGACGGTTCTGCCTGACTCATTTAAGTTTGAGTCATGAGGGACAGTTCTGCCTGACTCATTTAAGTTTGAGTCATGAGGGACAGTTCTGCCTGACTCATTTGAGTTGACAAGGTCGGTACTGATGAGTCAGAAAGAACCGTCCCCTGCGACTCATCCCGAGTTTTTCACATAACCTGTAGATTGGAGGCAAAAGACCCTTTTATGTCAACGTTAATTTCAGCCGAGAATACCTGGATGCTGTTTGCAATCCTGGTTGTGATCGCAGCGGTTTCCATCCGACTCGAGCAGCGCTTCCTGTGGGCTGCCAAAGTATCCGCCTGCGTGCTCTGTCTCGTCTTTGCCATGGTTCTCGCAAACCTGCGCATCATTCCGACGGATGCGCCTGCCTATGACTTCATATGGTCCTATCTGGTGCCTCTCGCGATTCCCTTTCTCCTGTTTAAAGCGGATTTTCGCAAAATCTGGCGGGAGAGCGGCAGGATGTTCGGTATTTATCTGCTGGCCAGTATCGGGACTGCCGCAGGCGGGATCCTCGCCTATCTGCTCTTAAAAAACAGGATCGGCGCGGCAGACGCAAAGTCTGCTCTTGCCATGTTTGTCGGCACCTATGTCGGAGGGTCCGTCAATCTGGTTGCCATGGCCGACGCCGCAGGAGCCGGAAAGAATCTTGTTTCCGCCTCTATTGTCGCCGATAATCTGCTCATGGTGCTCTACTTTTTCGTTCTGGCAGCACTTCCGGCATCCGGATGGATCCTTAAACACTACAGGCATCCCATTATCGACCGGCGATTGAAAATAGAGTCATCCCAAGAAGAGATGGCAGAAGTAAAAAAACATCATCAGACTCATAAGAGCAGGGCGGCAGAGTACTGGAAGGCGCGCCCGGTTTCCCTGGCGGATCTTGCGACCGGATTCGCGGCGGCCTGCATGATCGTCGCGGTCTCCAAAATGCTTGCCGGCTTTTTTGAGGGTGCCATCGCGGGTGACGGCTTTGCGATCTCCCTTCTTCGGGGACTTCTGGGAAATCAGTATCTGCTGATCACGACGATCACCACTGCGCTGGCCTCCTTTTTTCCGAAGTTTTTCGGGAACATTTCCGGTGCCCAGGAGGTCGGGACCTTCCTGATCCACATTTTTTTTGCGGTCATCGGAGCGCCTGCCTCAATCGCGCTGATTATCAGGGATGCGCCCATTCTTCTTCTGTTTGCCGCGATCATTGTCCTCATGAACCTTGTTTTTTCACTTGTCTTCGGTAAAATATTCAGGTATTCCATCGAGGAGATCACGGTTGCTTCCAATGCCAATATCGGAGGCCCGACAACAGCGGCGGCTTTTGCCATCGCAAAGGGCTGGCACAGCCTGATTTTTCCGGCGATCCTGGTCGGCACGCTGGGATATGTGATTGGGAACTACTACGGTATTTTCCTTTTCACATCTCTTTGATGATCCTATTTGCGGCCATGGGCAAGTGCCCGCAAACATGTATGAATAAACTACGCGTGCTGTCGCGCTTACACGCTCTCAGCCCGCTCCAACCATTCGGAATCCGCTCGTTTTGCGCGTAAAGCATGCGCAAAACGGCTCCTTCCCCATGTTTGGACGCTCGTCAAATGTCCGCAAATGCTCGAGCCAGCCCGGCATTTGCGGCCGCTTGACTCGCTGTTTATTCATAATTGTGATAAGAAACCCATTGAATTACATGCCTGTTGCGGCAGGGAGCAGAATTTGTTTACTTTGGTGATCGGCGGGAGCGCCAGCGGGAAAAGCGATTATGCGGAACGTCATGTGCTGTCATTAAAAGGAGATGGTCCCAGGATTTACATTGCGGCCATGGAGCCCTTCGGGGAGGAGGCACAGGCCCGGATCGCACGTCACCACGCTATGCGCAGAGACCGCGGCTTTGAAACAATTGAATGCTATCGGAATATAGGAGATGTCTGCCTTCCGGAAAAAAGCAAGGTGCTTCTCGAAGATCTGGGAAATCTTACAGCCAACGAACTGTTCGGCGCAGACCTGCCGCAGGCAGATGCATACGGAAACCTGAACACAGAGCATATTGCTGCAGACCTGTCGGATCGGATCGCAGCGGGGATTGAAAGACTGCTCACAAAATGCAGCCATCTGACGATCGTGACAAATGAAGTGTTTTCAGGGGGGAAAGAATATGAGGGCGAAACCCTCACCTACCTGCGTGTGCTCGCAGCACTCAACAGAAAACTGGCAGCAAGGGCGGACCTCGTTGTGGAAGTGGTCTGCGGACTGCCGGAGATACTGAAAAGTACGGAGACAGGAAGATGATTTTTGTGACCGGCCCCTTGTTTGCGGGCAAACAGGAATATATCATGGAAGCCCTCGGCTGGGATGATGCGCAGTTCGAGGCCTCTGCGGTCCGTGACGTCCAGGATCTGGCGGCGGAACTGAACACAGAGCAGCTCCGCGCTCTTGCAGATACGCTTGCGGAGAAAAAGGTTGTGATTGCGACGGAAGTCGGCGGGGGAGTCGTCCCCATTGACCCTGCACAGAGACAAAGCCGGGAGGCGGCGGGACGGCTTGCCTGTCTGCTGGCAGAGCGCGCGGACACAGTCATCCGGGTGTGCTGCGGACTGCCGCGTTTCCTCAAGGGAGGAGAGACGATGATGGAGAATCGCGGAGCGATAAAGCAGACCGAGAGCGATAAAGCAGAACAAGAGCGATAAAGCGGAATGAGAGGTAAACGCGGCGGAATGAGCAGCGCGATAGAACGAGTAGTTTATTCATACATGTTTGCGAACGGGAGGTCATAACCGCAAGTATGACAAAAACGATCGATAGCGTTTTTTGTCATACTCGAAGTTTGCGTCGAAGCGCCGCAAACTTCGTTTATCCCGTCGGAGAAATCGCCTACGCGAATTTCTCCCCGGGTGTCTCGGCGCAGAGCGCTTCGATATAAGAGGCAAGTATGGCTAAAAAAGTATTTTTCTATGCCTTCCTGCTCGGGGCTATGGTCCTGCTGATTTCGGGCGGTATTTTTTTCGGGCTGCAGTACAGGCAGACCATGGATGATGCCTATGAGACTCTGCGGGGAGAAGCTTCCTATGTGGAGAGCGGAGTGAAGATCGGCGGAATCGAGTACCTGAAGAGCCTGGACAACACAAACCGCATCACATGGATCGGAGCGGACGGCAGTGTTCTGTACGACAGTGAGTACCCGGATCTGACCGCAAATCAGGGAGACTTCAAGGAAGTGCGCCAGGCGCTGGAGACCGGGAGCGGAAGCGGAATACGCCGGTCCTCATCCGGCAGGACACAGACAATGTATTACGGACTTTTGTGTGAGGATGGGACGGTCGTGCGCCTGTCACGTCCTGTCAGTGTGGTAAGGCATGCCTTTGCGGTTGTCAGCCTTATGAGCTCCGTGACGGTGCTGGTACTGATCCTTATTTCAGCCCTGATCGCCTTCCGGATTGCCAAAACAATTGCGGAACCGATCAACGAGATGGACCTGGATGACCTTCCGCATTCCAATCCATATCCGGAACTGCAGCCGCTGGTGGAACGCTTCGAGGAACAGAAAGAGGAAATTGCCAGCCAGGCTGTGGAAAGAGAACAGCTGCGCCGGGAGACAATGGAACAGCAGGCGCAGGAACAGGAAAGGATGCGCCGGGAGTTTTCGGCCAATGTTTCCCACGAATTAAAGACTCCTCTGACATCGATCAACGGCTTTGCCGAACTCATGCGCAGCGGACTCTGCGATGAGGAAAAAATGATTGAATTTGCCGGTGATATATACAGGGAGAGCCAGCGCCTCATCGCACTGGTCAATGACATCATCCGGATCTCCGAGCTCGATGAGGGCGCGATTCTAACTACAACAGAGAAAGTGGACATTGTAAAAGCCGCTCAGGACACGATCGATATTCTGCAGTCTTCCGCGGACAAACGCGGGATCTCCATTTCTCTGCAGGCTCCTTCCGGTGAAGACGGCTCCTGCCTTCCCGTCCGAGTTGTCGGTTCGGACTATCTGATCAGAGAAATGTTTTACAACCTGTGTGATAACGCCGTAAAATATAACCATGACGGCGGGAAAATCTATGTCACGATCAGGGAAGATGATGATAATGCCATGATTTCCTTTGCGGACACAGGCATCGGAATCCCCGAATCGGAACAGGATCGCGTCTTTGAGAGGTTCTACCGCGTGGACAAGAGCCACTCCCGCACACTGGGCGGCACCGGGCTCGGTCTTTCTATTGTCAAACATGCCGCGCAAGTCCAGAATGCCTCCGTCGAAATGAAAAGCGAACCGGACATCGGGACCACGATTACAGTGTATTTTCCCTTTGACAGGGAAGAGACAGACATAGATGCCCATCCGGAAGGCGGCGATGCTTTGATGAATGATCAATCATAAAAAAGAAGTATTGACAAGAAGAGGAGATTGTGTATAATTAAATTGTACACAATCAAATAGCGCAGATGCAGGACATGCGCGCTTTATAAAAATGTTCTTGATAAAAATATTTAGAAAAACAAATAACAAAAACAAAAAACGAATCACAAGACAGCCTGCAAGGGCAGGCGGATAATCAAACCAAACTAAACCAAAAGAAAGGAAAGGTACATTATGGTCCATACATTCACAGCTGATAATTTTGCAACTGAAGTTCTCAACAGCGACATTCCCGTATTCGTGGATTTCTACGCAGACTGGTGCGGCCCCTGCAAGATGATGTCTCCCGTGATCGACAAACTCGCGGATGAGTTTGAGGGCAGGATCAAGGTCGGCAAGATCAATGTTGACGATGAGTCCGAGATCGCAGCACAGTTCGGTATCATGAGCATCCCGAACATGAAGTTCTTCAAGGGCGGCAAAGTGGTCGACGAAGTTGTCGGCGCAATCCCGAAGGCAGCTATGAAGGCAAAATTCGAGGCAAATGTCTGATCTTCGAAAGGAGAAAGAAATGCATGATTTGATCATCATCGGCGCAGGCCCTGCGGGTCTTGCCGCCGCCATCTACGCCGCGCGCGCGGAACTCGATTATGTCCTGATCGAAGAGAACTTCGTGAACGGCGGCCAGATTATTGACACCTATGAAATTGATAACTATCCCGGCCTTCCCGGAATCAGCGGCATGGATCTGGCACAGAAGATGGCCGATCACGCAGAGAAACTGGGTGCGGAAGTAGTCAACGCCGCTGTGGAAGGACTTGACCTGACAGGAGATGTCAAGAAGGTCATGACCGACGAAGGCACTTTTGAAGCAAAGGCAGTCATCATTGCTTCCGGCGCTTCCCACAGCCATCTGGGCGTTCCCGGTGAGGAATCCCTCTCAGGCCGCGGCGTTTCCTATTGCGCGACCTGTGACGGCGCTTTTTACCGCGGAAAGACCACCGTCGTGGTGGGCGGCGGCGATGTCGCTGTCGAGGATGCCATCTTCCTGGCCCGCGGCTGCGAGAAGGTCTATGTTGTTCACCGCCGCGACGAACTTCGCGCAGTGAAGACCCTGCAGACTGCCCTCTTTACCCTTCCCAATGTCGAGATGGTCTGGGATTCCAACCTCAAATCCATCAATGACGGCGGCAATGGAAAAGTTACCTCTGTGACGGTCGTCAACAAATACGACCAGTCCGAGCGCGTCATCGATACCGACGGCGTTTTCATCGCAGTCGGCATCACCCCCCGTTCCGGTTTTGTCGGAACCGGCATCGAGACCAATGCGGGCGGCTACATTGTGGCAGGCGAGACCTGCGAGACCAGCATCCCGGGCATTTTTGCCGCAGGCGATGTCCGCGCCAAACAGCTCCGCCAGGTTGTGACCGCAGTTGCTGACGGCGCAAATGCCGTCACCAGTGTCCAGCGCTACCTGCTCGAAGCCTGAGGCCGCGCATAGGAATAACATTCACCATACACTTTACTGTTGAATTGTATGTGCAATTTGTTTATAATCTGCTGTGAAAAGATGATCGACATTATTTAAAGAGGATCAAGGTCTTTTAAATCTTTTTCGATAAGAGGGGAGCTGGCAGAAAGCCGGCTGAGAGGAGACTGCAGCTGTCTCGACCCGTAACCTGATTTGGATAATGCCAACGAAGGGAAATGATTTCGCATGGAAAGCGGGATACCCTGACAGGTATCCCGTTTATCATTATTCCTGAAGACTTGAGACAGTTATCCTGGACACACGAAATTTACTATTGGAAGAGGAGAAGCAGTGAAAATGAATAACGAATCTGTAAATACAAAAAAACTTGCGCTCACGGCGATTTTTGCCGCTGTGGCAGTCGTCGGTTCCATGTTTTCCTTCCCGGTTTTCGGATCGAAATGCGCGCCGGTACAGCATCTGGTGAATGTTCTGTGCGCGGTCTTTCTGGGACCCGGCTGGGGCCTGGCAGCAGCTTTCATCGCGAGCGTGATCCGCAATATAACCGGCCTGGGAACACTCCTGGCATTTCCGGGAAGTATGTGCGGCGCTCTGCTTTCGGGACTTCTCTATAAGAAGTTTAAAACTCTTCCCGCAGCGTGGGTCGGAGAGGTGTTCGGCACGGCTGTGATCGGCGGAATGCTGGCTTACCCCATCGCCTCCCTGATCATGGGAAATACAAGCGCAACCCTCTTCATATTCGTAGTGCCTTTCCTGATCAGCACCGTCGGCGGAACCATTATTGCGGCAGTTATCACCATGGCACTGCAGAGCCGCGGCGTGATCGGCCTACTGCGCGAGCAGATCGAGTGAGAATACTGCACATATTTTGCAAGGGAATTCTAAACAAATCTGAGAGTCGGGAATGATCCGGTGCCTGTGAATCCTGCTTTAAAAAGAAGGGACGAAGGCAAGGCATGAATTGGAGTACATCATGGGTTTGAAACTGGAAGACTGCGTTTTATATGCGGTCACGGATACGAGCTGGCTGCGCGGGCAGACACTGGTTCAGCAGGTGGAGGCAGCCCTGCGGGGCGGAGTTACCATGGTCCAGCTCAGGGAGAAGGAACTCCGGGGTGAGGCACTTGAGCAGGAGGCGAGGGAAATCCTTGCTGTCTGCCGTCAGTACGGGGTGCCCCTTCTCATCAATGACGATGTCATGCTGGCAAAAAAAATCGGCGCAGAAGGTGTGCATGTAGGTCAGAGTGACATGGCGGCGTCACAGGCCAGGGAAATTCTCGGCCCGGATGCCATTATCGGTGTCACGGCAAGAACGATCGAGCAGGCGCAGGCTGCGGAGAAGGCGGGTGCGGACTATCTGGGCAGCGGCGCGGTATTCGGCACTTCTACAAAAAAAGACGCAAAACCAATGGATCCCGCATACTTTCAGCAGATCTGCGAGAGCGTGTCTATTCCTGTCGTCGCGATCGGCGGGATCACAGCTGACAATATCCGGCAGCTTGAAGGCCGGAAGATGACCGGCTTTGCCATCGTCAGCGGAATTTTTGCGGCAGACGATATTGAGGCACAGACAAAGAAGCTCTGGAAGACGGCACAGGACCTGTGCCTGCTGGGCCAGCCCGAAAGGCTTCGGGGCAGGATAGAAAAGTGCCGGCCGGTCGTCCAGTGCATCACCAACATTGTGACTGTAAATGACTGTGCAAATGCTCTGCTGGCAATCGGCGGATCTCCCACGATGGCGCATCACCCGGAGGAGATGGCTGATTTTGCGGCTGTCAGCGATGCGCTTGTCTGCAACATGGGAGCCACGGAATCTCTGGACGCCATGATGACAGCTGGCCTGGCATCGTGTATCAGAGGTGAGGGAAAAGCAGAAAATACCGGGAAAAGCCCGGAGACCGGAAGAGCAGAAAAAGCAGATAATATTGGAAAAACCCCGGAGACCGGAAGAGCAGGAAAAGCAGGCCGTCCTATTGTCATTGACCCTGTGGGATGTGCTTCTTCGTCATTCCGCCGCGGAAAATGTCTGGAACTGATCAAGGCGGTACAGCCATCCTGCATCCGCGGAAATGCTGCGGAGATCAGGGCGCTTGCGACCGATCACGATACAGGCCGGGGTGTGGATGACCTGGAAGCGGAGACTCCTGATGCAGCCCGCTCTGCCATGGATCTGGCGCGCAAGACCGGCGCTATTGTCATTGCGTCCGGCGAGACAGATTACGTCGCCGACAGAACCCGTCTCTATGAAGTAAAGGGAGGTACAGCCTGGATGTCCAGAGTGACCGGCACAGGCTGCATGCTCAGTTCCCTCCTCGGCGCATTTCTTGCCGTTGAGAATTCCGCATTGAGCGCCGCAGCCTGCTGTGCTATGATGAATGCCTGCGCAGAAAAGGCCCTCGGGGAGACAGTGCGCAGGCGGGGAGGCACCGGCACCTTCCACATCTGCCTCATGGATGCCCTGTCCGGCAGCATTGATTAGAATATTTAATAGAAATTGTGAAACTATTCAGCTTTCCCCGGCTCGCAATGCACAGCATTGCCCGCTGTGGAAAGCCCGGGGGGCTCCGCCCCCAGGCCTTCACCGGAATTTGTTTCAAACCTGTACGGTAAGCAAGCTTCCCGTTCCGGTTTTGAGACAAATTCCGGTGAAGCTGAATAGCTGCAAAATTGTCAGCAATAAGTCTTTGGGCGGCCATTTGTCAAAAGCAGGGCTGCTGCATCTGCTGTTTATTCTTCATCGCGCAATGCCTGTGACTTCAGTCAGGGGATACACTTGCGAATCTTGGATATTCAGCGGATGCAGCAGCCCGTTTCGGTTTTATGGTATTCTGTTCTGGATACAGAGATCACTTGTAGCGGTCCTGCAGCTTTTCCGGAGCAGATTTCTGATCCTTCCCGGATTTTTTCCGGTTTGCTTCCTCGATTGCTTCGATTCCGTTCATGGCCCCGGCATACAGTGCGGAATGAATGGCCATGATGATCAATACGATTACCAGACTTCCGGCAATAAAAACAATGTATTCCATGTTTTCTCCTTTTATCCATTGGTATTTACATAATAGTACTCACTTAATAGTATTTACTTAATAGCATTCACTTCATAGTATTTACTTAAAAGTACTCACTGATCGTAATCGTTTTATTCTTCCGGCCATGCCGGAGCACTTTCGT
The DNA here is from genome assembly GCA_900318375.1 of uncultured Lachnospiraceae bacterium. Taxonomy (GTDB): domain Bacteria; phylum Bacillota; class Clostridia; order Lachnospirales; family Lachnospiraceae; genus CAG-791. The sequence continues at coordinate 104,088 of ONKG01000002.1, read as the reverse complement.
GCGCAGGCATAGTCCAGACAAATTTGCGGAGACGATTTCCCGTTGACATCAGGGTGTGTTTGTGCCGGGTAAAGTGATCTTTAGAGAGGTCACACGATGGACATCTTCGATTTAACCTTCATCCTGTGTGTCTCCACGACAGCATCAGGGTCGATGGCCAGGAGAGCTTTTTCGACAGCCGTGATCAGCATATTCATTTCGGAATATCCGTATACTCCCCCATTTCTTGTTTTCCACCCGGTAAAGGCAAATCTGTAAAGCGCTTTTTCATCCTTTGCTCCCAGATAAGCAAAGGTGGCAGTCCAGTATCCTTTAAATCCAAAGCCCACTCCGATGTGACCGCTGCGAAGTCTGCCGGCCGACGCCTTGATTCCGTTCACATTCACCTGGCTGACCTTTTCGATTGCTGTGTTTGCAGGAATGGCAGCGGTAAAGAATTCCTCGTTTTTATAAAACTCAGTTTCTCTTTTGATTGCCTTTCCCTCTCTGATCAGTTCATTGGTGTGGGCGCTATTCGCGGCAATTACTACACCGAGAATCAAAAATGCAACTACAATGATAATCATTCCTTCTCCGGACATACTCTCATTCCTCCTTTTAATCCTTTGTTGATCTTTTCTGTTGTCTTTTCCGAAAACCGTGTCGGTATTTTATGTTTTGAGCATACCATGCAGCAATCCATGGTCTGTAGCAATGACTTTAAAGGAAAGAATTTAATAATTAAAAGTGATTTAAAATCAGTTAAAAAAAATATTTAATTATCAGAGGGAGGAACATACGCTGATGGATGCGATGAAGGAGTTGAACTTTGCCTGTACGGCATTGATGAGGAATTCTGCATCTGCTTTGCAGAATGGACAGGATTTTCTGTAAGCGCCCGCAATCAGTAACAGTGCCCGGCGCCGCGATGCCCGGCGATGCAAAACATCACTTAAAAACGCTCAAAAACGTCCTTTAAAGTTGTTATAGATGAATTGCTGTTGATTTGGTAGAATATTATCATCAATCATACAATCCTGTCAGGCCCGCAAGACTCGCGTGAAAGTCTTGATACTGAGAATAGCAGAAGAGGCACCGGAAAGGAGGACGCGGATGAACAGAGTCATGATTACAATCGGCAGGCAGTTCGGCAGCGGAGGACATAAGATCGGCGAGTACCTTTCCAATCGTCTGGGGATGTCCTATTATGATAATGAATTGATACTTCTTGCCGCCCGGCGCGGAGATTTAAAGGTCGAGCACATCCAGGAAATGGATGAGATGATCCAGAATCCCTTCCTGTATGAAAAGCAAGAGACGGTCGTTGAAGATACTCTGGAAGAAACTGTGTTTCAGCTTCAGCAGGAGGTGATCCGGCAGCTGGCAGAGAAGGAGAGCGCTGTTTTTGTAGGAAGGTGCGCGGACGAGGCGCTCCGGAAGGCCGGATACAAAGTGCTCAGTATCTTTATTTCCGCGCCCCTCAAGCAGAGGATCGCCAGAACCTGCCGCCTGCAGGGAATCAGCCGGGAGGAGTGCGAAGCCCTGACCGAACGCAAGGACACTTCCCGCAAAGCGTATTATGAAAAGCACACAGGCAGGACATGGGGTGTTCCGGAGAACTATGATCTCTACTACGACACCTCCAAAAACGATATTTCCTATATTATTGTGGATATCATTAAAAAATATAAAGAAATGATCAGCGAGTAAGAAAGGGGAACACAGTTCCCGCAAAATAAATGCACATGAAAAAACAGGCTGCCGTATCAGGGATGGTTCGGCAGCCTGCTTCTATTTATGATACATTATGACTATTTATGACAGAGCACATGTGATGGATTTTTTCTGCCTTACCAAGGACATGGGCAGGCCGGGGGCAGAAGGATACGGATCGCGGGGGATCGCAGGAGCAGGGGCTCCTAAACGAAATGATAGGCTCCCATTATGAGCGCTGCGAAGATCATGATGAGAAGCATGATTGCAGCCAGAAGGGCGTCGAAAGCAATGACCGCGATGAAGCGGAGCAAGGCATTGCGGATTCTGCTGATCCCCATGAATGACCAGATATCCAGATAGTTTCCGGTAAACAGCAGCATAAGCAAGGTGAAAAATAAATAAATTATCCTTTCAGCCCAGGTCTGGAAACCCGGCTCTATGCCTTTTGCCGTAAAACTCAGGCAGACGGAGAAGGCAAAAGCATATATAAACAGTGCCATGAGTATATTCATGGGTTTTCTGCTGCGAAAGCCCGGGGGCAAAAAGTTGTTTCTGTAGGTATTGTGCTCATAGTCGCCGGGGTGGCTGCGGCAGGAGGCCAGCGCGCTCAGCAGTTCCCTCACAGATTTATAGCGGTCTTTGGGATCGATGCGCGTGCATTTTTTGATGATTTTTCCGAGTTTTCCGCGGGGCACTCTTTCCTTGGGGAGGACGCCGGTCACAAGCTCATTCAGAAGGACGCCGACAGCATATATATCGGTCTGTACGCCGGAGGCACCGAAGCCGTACTGCTCGGGGGCAGCGTATCCCACGGTTCCGATCAGTTCGGTGTCTTCTTTTTTCAGCGGATCTGCCTGTCGGGCGGCATTCATGTCGAGCAGCCTGATACTGCCGTCGGCTGTCCGTATGATATTAGAGGGCTTGATATCCCGGTGCAGGATCGGCGGATTTGCGCTGTGCAGCTCCAGCAGGATTCGGCATAGTTCCTCGACAATGGTAATGGCAGCATCTTCTGTGAAAATGTTGCCGTTGTCGAGTATCGTGCGCAGGGTCTGCCCGCTGATATATTCCTCTATGACGATCAGACGCCCGCCCTGTTCTGCAATCTCCACGATCTCGGGCGTTCCCTTTACATGGTGACGGTACAGATACTCATAGACATCCGCGTTATAGGTTTCCAGTATTTTTTTGACATAGACAGTCCCGTTTGCAGAGTGCTGTACAAGTGTGATGCCATGCTGCGGATTGAGTACTGCTATTTCCTGGTAACAGGACAGTATACACGCGTCAGTAGTTGTCATTAAATTTCCTCCAGACAAATATACGGGTTTTGAGAGGGCAACGTCCTGAAAGCCGTAAAGGCACATATGGCTCTGTCTCCGCTGCATGCCCGCTGTAGTAACTAAAGTGTATCACAAAGGATATGGTTAGAGATACATATATACACTCCCGGCAGGAATCAATCAGGCGCATAGCTGCTGTCCGCGCAATCTCGAAGGCGTGGATATGAAACGTTGCACTCTGCTATTCCAATGCGCTTTGCGCGACGTTACATGTACACGCCCTCGATAGGGCGCGTACTTCAACGTCCTGAGAAAACACCAAATAGATAAAATAATTACAAAGTACAAAAACTGTATCGTGATATAATATACTAACTCAAAACCAGACGGTGCCGGACAGCAGTCACGGGACTGCGGCGTCCGGTGAAAAGGGAAACAGGTGAGAGACCTGTGCGAACTCGTCACTGTAAATGGAAATGCGGACTGCATCGGGAGAAATTCCGGTCACTGGAAACGGGAAGGCTGCAGTCTGATGAAATCCATGAGCCAGGAGACCTGCCGGCTGTGTATTATCCTGCACCCTCGAGACAAGGGAAGATAATAAATACCGTTCTCAGCAGCTGATCATTGTCTGATCGGTTTTCACTCTGCGGCTGAAATATGCCTGCTTTGTCTGAATGAAACAATGCAGCTTTTTTACAGATCTGCTGCGTGCTCTTTAGCTGCGGCCGGAATTATCTCTATGCGGGATGATCCGGCTTTTTTTCTGCGGTAAATATCTCTTTTCACCAGGGATTCCTGCGGCGCCTGTCTGTAGATCACCATGCAGCAATAAGGAGGAACGGCATGAAAAAGAAGGCAGCAGCGGCAATCTTGTGTGTGGCAATGTCAGTGGTGATGGCAGGATGCGGTGGAGGAAACAGCGCTTCTTCCAACGCATCGGAGAGCACGACAACCGTCACCGGCTCAAAGGGTGACGAATATGTCGTCGACAAGGAAGCAAAGACAGTCGAAACGGATTCTTCCAAGAGTGACTATGAGCCCTACACGATCACCTTGAATCTGGAGCGCTCCGGAATCGGCCAGAACATGGAAGAGACTTTTACTTCCGCTCCGGAGAAGGTCATTGCGGACGGCGACCAGATGGCAGACTTTTTCTTTGACCTGGGCCTGGAGGACCATATGGCGGGCTTTACCCGCGGCGCCTGCTGGTCGACGGTCAATGAATACCCGGCGAGAGACAAAGTCACAAAGATCACGGATGACGGCGTCAACCTTTCCAATGCATCCAAAGAGCAGATTCTGGCAACGGGATGTGACTTCATGATGGGGTGGGATTCCCTGTTTTCGGAAGACCATTTTTCCGTGGATTTCTGCCTGCAGAACGGTATTATTCCCTACTTCCCTTACTGCTGCTCGGATTCCGCGACCTTTGATGATATTTATAAGGATTACGAGGTGCTGGGCAATGTTTTCGGTGTCCAGGATCTTGCAGCTGAGCGCGTCCAGACTATGAAGGACACACTGGCATCTGTCGAGGAAACACTGGGCGAAGAGGTCTACGCAGATCCGATCAGGGTATTTGTCTATGATTCCGGCGAGGAAGCTCCCTTTACGGCCTGCCAGGGTGTGCCCGGAGATATGATCAAAAAGGCCGGCGGGATCTCCATTTTTGACGATATCGACAAGGGCTGGGCGACACCTTCCTGGGAGGAAGTCGTGGAGAGAGATCCTGATGTTATCCTGATCCTCGATTATGACTACGACACCGAAGAGAAGACCGAATTCCTGAAGACCAATGATTTCACAAAAAACCTTCGCGCTGTCAAAGAGGGAAGGATCTATTCCGCGTGCTGCTCTGACATGCAGGGATCTGCGGGTTCCGCAAAGGCTGTCGAGATTATGGCCAGGCAGTTCTACCCTGAGAAATTCGAAAAATAAACTGACAGAAGGTCATTCAGCCTATAGTCCCCGGGAGTACTCCACATGGAAGCCTGATGGAACTCCCGGGGAGTCAGTTGATTGATGCTGATCTGTATAGATATCTGCACAGGATTTTCCGAACAGACATTTTCTGCAAGGCTGTTGATAAGGAGATTCAATCCATGCCAAGAATTAAGGATGCTTTATTTCCTCTTCGAAAAAGGTCCCGGTATCTGCTCTTTTGTGCGGTCATGCTGGCTGTTCTTTTTGTGCTGCTGATACTTGCGGCAGGTCTGGGAAGTGTCTCGCTTCCTTTTGAGACGATCCGGTCGATCATTGTCAATACGGTAATGAAAAAAGAAGTTTATCCGGTGACCTGGGAGGAGAGCGCCGAGACGATCCTGCTGGGGATCCGTATTCCCAGAATTCTCACAGCCTTCATCGTGGGCGCGGGACTGACACTATGCGGAATCCTGATGCAGGCTCTGACCAAGAATCCTCTGGCGGATCCCTATGTACTGGGCATTTCCCACGGCGCATCCGCAGGCGCAGTGTCTGTCATCATGTACGGCTATCTGAAGTTCCTGGGCGGTTACGGGACAATGGTGGGCGCTTTCTGCGGAGCGGTCATTTCCATTGCGCTGGCGCTTAAGATTGCCGCCATCCGCAACAAGGTTACTGCGACACAGCTGGTCCTGGCAGGAATCGCGGTTTCCGCCCTCTTCGGCGCCATTACCAATTTCATGATCTACCACACCAAAACAGGTTCGGATAAGGTGAAAACCGCGACCTACTGGATGATGGGTTCGCTCAGCGGTGCTTCCTGGGAAAAGCTGAAGTACGCCACGATCGCTTTCGTGATCTGTCTGATTCTCATTCTTTTTCTCTCAAAGGGGCTGGATGTCCTGCTTCTGGGGGATGACGTGGCGGTCACTGTCGGTGTCAATACAGAGCGGCTGAAAATGGGAATCATCATTCTGGCAACTCTTCTGACAGGCGTCATCGTTTCCATCAGCGGAACCATCGGCTTTGTCGGCCTGACGATCCCTCACATCACCAGATCGATTGTGGGGACAAAGCACAAACGGCTGATTCCTGCCTCTGTTCTGGTGGGCGGCACATTTCTTGTCGCAGCCGATATCATATCCCGTGTGGCTGTAGCCCCGGAGGAACTGCCGATCGGCGTTGTATCCGCCTTTTTCGGAGCACCGTTTTTCCTGTATCTGATCAGGAAATCCCACGGAACATTTGGGGGGTGAAAAGGATGAAGCTGGAAGTAAAAGACATCACGTACTCAATAGACGGAAAGCTCATCGTGGACGGCGTCAGCCTGGGCATCAGGGAGGGTGATTTCGTCGGCCTGGTCGGCCCCAACGGCTGCGGCAAATCCACCCTGCTTAAAAATATCTACAAGGTTTACAAGCCCGACGCCGGAGCGGTGTTTATCGACGGAAAAAGCACGGCGGACATGAGCAGCAGGGAGACTGCAAGAGAGATGTCTGTCATGCAGCAGGAAAACAACGTGGAGTTCGACATGACCGTCTATGACATGGTCATGCTGGGCCGCTATGCACACCAGAAAATGTTCGGGACCGACATGGTGAGTGAAAGAGAGAAGGTCCTGGCCGGAATCCGGGAGGTGGGCATGGAGGGCTTCGAAGAGCGCAGCTTCCTCTCGCTTTCAGGCGGTGAAAAACAGAGGACTCTGGTCGCCCGCGCACTTGTCCAGCAGGCAAAGCTCATTATTCTGGACGAGCCCACCAATCATCTGGATATCGGATATCAGTATCAGATCATGAATATCCTCAAAAGGCAGAATCTCACTGTTTTTTCCTCCATCCACGACCTGAATGTTGCGGCCTGCTACTGCGACCGGATTCTTTTGATGAAAAAAGGCAGGATCGTCGACGCAGGAACTCCGGAGCAAGTCTTTGTCCCCGACAAGATCCGGAATCTTTTTGGAATTGATTCTTCCATCACAATCAACAAAGCAACCGGCAGACCCAATATCATGTTCATTCCGCAGGTGTAAATATGTGGAAAATCGTTTTATTATCGTCTTTTCTGCAAGGGAAAAGTGTATAATCAGGGAGAAGGCCCGATTTCGCCTGTCCGGCTCCGCTTGTCATCCTGTTCAGTACACTCGGAACTTGCAGGAATACCATGGACGGAAAGCTGATGCGGGCGGCCGCAGCATATGGATTGCACCCACAGGCAGGAGAGCAGATATGGAAAAAACGACCAACACCCTGACCAATATATTGAAAAAAACGAATCCCGACTCAATAGGGGAATACATAAAGGCAAACGCGGAGGACGTCTTCACACAGGAGAATCCTTTTTCGATCTATATGAGACAATGTGTCAAAGAAAAAGGCCTGCGCTTTCAGGAAATCTTTCTGCGGGCCGATCTTTCAGAAGGCTACGGATATAAGCTGATTTCCGGGGAGAAACATACCCGCCAGCGGGACACGATCCTCAAACTCTGCCTGGGTGCCGCTTTCTCCCTGCAGGAGACACAGCGTGCCTTGAAGATTTACGGAATGTCTCCGCTCTATGCGCGTTTTCCGCGGGATGCGGTTTTCATTTCCGCCATCAGCGCTAAGATATACGAGATTCCCGAAATCAACAACCTTCTTGCCCGCAACGGTCAGCCACTACTTCGCGGCTCAGAAGAGATGCAGAATGATTGATGCCCGGATTGCATCCACGCCCCGGAAAGGGCGGTGCCAGCAGCGAATTACAGCGCAGTAAAAGCGGTCAGTGTTGAATCTGGCCGCTTTTGCTTTTTTATACTGAAACGCATTGCACTGAAAAACATTGCGCCTGGATACTCAGGAATTGGAATAAACAGTTATTGTCTGGTATCTTTACTCTGATAATCCTGGTATTATCCTATTGGTCTTACCGGGCATTTCAATACCACAGATTAAAACTGAATATACCATGCTCTCGGAATGACCTTGTAATCCGCAATGTCAGAATAGCTCACGTCATCACTGAAGAACTGACCGATGATTTCGAAGCTTTCTGTAGCACCCGCCTCCACATCTGTAAGATTTGTTCCGGAGATTCCAAGTACATTACCATCCGCATCATAGTAGATTGCACTGACATAGATGAGTCCGATTTTTTCATCTGTAGTATTTGTAAGACGACCGGAGATCATGCATTTCCACATATCATCTTCTCTGATACTGACATCACTGGTTTCGTAATCCACAATTTCGTGTTTGGCTTCATCAATTTTGTAGTTGGGTACAAACTTGAGTCCATTAGAATCATCTACATCATCCAGATCGATATAATCCGCATAAAAATAGCCGAATTCGCCGGGGAGAATTGCATCCGGACATGTGCTGACCAGGCTTTCTGTCTTCAGCAGATGTCCATCGTTATCTTCAATGTCGAATTTTGCGTCGTGCAGATAAAGAGGGACATTTCCTGTATTCTCTATTTCGACAAAAGCTTTGGCGACATGCATACCAATCGAATCTACGTAATCATTGAAGTATTCCTGCTTCACTTTGTAATCTACTGTTTTGGAAGGAGTCTTCTCCTCCGCTGCGGGAGCAGATGCTGCATTTTCCTCGCTCTCATCATTGCTTTCAGATTCTGCTGCGACAGCATCTTCCTCTGAATCTTCCTGCAAAGCCTTTGGAGTTTCTTCCTGTGTCTCCTCCTGCGATTTGGAACTGCTATCTTCTTTCGATCCTTTTCCGAACAGTGCAGAACATGAAAAGAGCAGTACAATTACGACAATGACCGGAATCAGAATACCTTTGCCTTTTTTCTTCTTCCCGGGAATTCTTACATCGCCAGTCCCGTTTCCGCCCACAGGCGGAGGAGGGACCGGTGCCTGTGCGGACATATGCGGCTGAGCAGAGGGAGCAGGATCTGCAGGAGATACAGCCGATGTTCCAGCTGTATAATTTGGAGCCGGTGTTCCGCAGTTTGGACAAAACTTTCCGTTAAATTCAGTTCTGCATTCTGGACAAAACATAAAGAACCTCCTCTATATTATATGGCGATAACTGTCACGATTATAGCAGGTTGCTCTCCTGTTTGTTCCCACCGCTGCGGTGGGAATCATCTGTCGGAAATCTGACATTTCGCCGGAATATCATTCTTTTGCCGCCCATGTCCTTGACCAGTGGGATTATTGCGATAGGATTGCGATTGGAAAAAGTAAAAAAAGACATCTGCCCGGAGAAAGGCCGGATCAATTGACCTGTCTCCATGCAGATGTCTTTATATTTGTGAGTATAATACTGAATTTTGAGTGCTGATACTTCCAGGTGTGAAAGCCTGGAAGTTTTGCTGTAAAAGCTTAAAAGTTCTGTGGAAAGCTTATATTCCGAGTTCGAATTTCAGCTGCGGCTTCATGGGCGTATAGCCGCGCATTTCGAAATCATCGATGGTGATTTCCTCAAAGCTGCATCCCTTTTCCCTGTGAAGAAGGAGAACAGGCAGCCTGTTTTCGTCCCCGCTGTCACTGGAACTGCCGCTGTCCTGCGCCGCGAGTTCTTCCGCGCGCCGCAGCATCTCGCGGGCGTTATCGATGTGGCGGTCATAAATCTGCTCGTTGGCGACAAAGTGGGTGAAAACGCCGGGTTCCAGGCCGGTCACACGGGCGATCATCATCAAAAGAGCCGCGTACTGGATTTCGTTGATTCCGCCGGCGCCTGAAGCTGTCAGCATATCGCCGCTGCGCTGGATCATGCTCATATCCAGATACTTGCCGCGCACATTCCACATGGTGAGAAAAGCACAGGGGGCAAGACCCGGTGTCTCGTGAAGGTCTGTCTCCTGCCAGAGGGAGACCACTTTTCGCCGGCCATAGGGATCTTTTTTGATGTCCTCGATCAGATTGTGGATCAGATCATAGCGCTTGACGGTTGCTCCGTAGCGCTGCCCGATCGTCCCGTCGCCGATATCCCACGGATCCCACCAGGTCACACCGTATTCCTTCATCTCTGACAGCACGTTTGTGGGATGCTGATAGATCGTAAAGATTTCCCTTATGCCCGTCTTCCAGGCCTGATGCCGCAGCGTGCAGATTGGAAACTCTCCTTTCGACAGATCATATTTCCTCATCACATGATTTACACTGATCGTGTGGGCAGGAGTACCGTCCTCATAGCGGGGCCTCGGATTCTCATCCATATAGCCGTTGTCCAGAATATTCTTAATATCATCTGCAAGATACTTGTCTGCTTTTGTCATCATAAATGGATTTTCCTCCTGTCCCTCTTCTTCATTTGTTTCACATAATATTAACTGTTTCCCGTGGTAGGGTCAAGAAACGCTTCGCAGATGCTGAACGCGGTTTCCGGATGCCGCTTTCACAGATAGTTCACTTTTGATCTGCATTTTCTAAGGTTCATTTGAAGTTGACCGGATAGACTCAAACTGTGGACAGGAACCCCTGTGCAGTAGACAGAAGTTTCCAAATAATAGAAGCAAGTTAGAAAAGAGGTGAGACAGTCATGAAAAAGCATACCTGGACGGTTGCGTTTGCCTCCTGCCTGTTGGCATTTACAGTTTTTCTGGGCATGGACACCTTCATTCTTTCCAGTGCCTATCAGACAGATGCCACAGGGATGAACACTGAGATGTTTGCCCGGGCAGAGGTCAGCGCAGGCAAGACCGGACAAGATCAGGAGGAGAAGGCTGCAGAAAACGGAGAAGGTGAAGAGGACGAAGACTCCGAAGACAGCAGGTCCGATTCCGTCTCCGGCGCGACTTCTCAAAGGAAAAAGCCCGGCAGTTCTTCTTCCGGAGACGCTGACAGCAGCTCCGGGAGTTCACGGAAGCGAAGATCCGGCAGTCCTTCGAACCACAGTTCAGACGGATCATCGAAGAGCGGAAGCTCTTTTGACGAGGAAGAAGCTGAGGAAAGAGCGGCATCGGTGACAACAGACAATGCCGGAAGCTCTGATACTTATGAGGATGAGAATGTTAAGATTACCTATACGCAGTACACTACAAACGGGACGACGATCCATGTCGCGGATGTACAGCTGAGCTCCGCCGAGTATCTGAAGACAGCATTTGCGGAGGATACCTACGGCAAAAACGTGACAGAGGCAACCTCGGAAATAGCGGAGGCACACGACGCAATCCTGGCTATTAACGGAGACTATTACGGTGTTCAGGAAAAGGGTTATGTCATCCGGAACGGAATTGTTTATCGGGATCAGGCCGGGGAGAGCGAGGTACTGTGCATTTATGCTGACGGAAGCATGAAGATTGTGGATCCATCCACCGTGACTGCACAGGAGCTGGCGGACCAGGGAGTCTGGCAGGCCTTTTCCTTCGGACCGGGACTGGTGGAAAACAGTGAGATTTCCGTTTCCTTGGATTCAGAGGTCGGCAGGGCCAAAGCGAGCAATCCCCGCACCGCGATCGGAGTCATCGATGATCTGCACTATGTTTTTGTGGTTTCTGACGGACGCACCGATGACAGCGAGGGCCTTTCTCTTTACGAACTGGCAAGCTTCATGGACCAGCTCGGCGTACAGACTGCCTATAACCTGGACGGCGGCGGCTCCTCGACAATGGTTTTCCGGAATCAGATCATCAACAATCCGACCGGCGGTTTCGGCGACCGTGAAAGAGAGGTGAGCGATATTGTATACATTGGATAAAAATGAGATAATACATTATGCTGACGACATGCTGCACGATGCTTTTCTTTTCCTTATTGCAGGAATTGCAAGCGCGGCCTTTGGTCTGATTTACGAGTTTTTCAGTCACGAGGTCTATTCTTTTTATATGATCTACGCCTTCCTGATTCCTCTTGTACCGGGAACGCTTCTGAATCTGGTGATTGTATGGCGCGCGGTCAGGAAGGAAAAGTACCTTCGGAATAAAGAGGACGCAGAGCGAAGAGCAATGAAGGCAGCTGAAGCAGAGCCCTATGAAGATTCGGAAGAGCGTGGCGGTATAAGCGCTGGAACAGAAGCACAGGCCGGCGCAGGAGTCTTTTTCCCGGGACCTTTCACCCGGCATAGCTGGAATTCAGGCCTTGCAGCTCTGACAATCGGCTCAATCTTCAAGGGCGTACTGGACATTTATGGAACAACAAATAAGCTGATTGCAGTTTACCCGATCGCGGCAGCTGTCCTGCTGTGCGTCTCAGCATTTTCTTTTTCAATGTCCTATGCGGCGATGAAAAAGACATGCAAAAACGTAAAAGCGTCGGCGGTCTGAACAGAACAGCATGTTTAGAAGGAGAGTGTGATGACAGAAGTGATTCAGCAGACAGACTTTCAGATTTTAGACTGGATACAGGCAGACATTCGGACATCCTGGCTGGACTGGCTCATGCCTAAGATCACCTTTCTGTGTAAAGCGGGATGGTTATGGATTGCCATTGCACTTCTGTGCATGATTTGGAAAAAGCACCGGCGGTGCGGGTTTAGTATGGCGGCAGGCCTGATCCTCTGCGGACTGTTTGGAAATGTTCTTCTCAAGCACCTTGTCGCACGTTCCCGACCATGCTGGATCAATACCAATATAGACATGCTGGTCAGGATACCGACCGATTACTCCTTCCCCTCGGGGCATTCGATGGTAAGCTTTGCTTCCGCAGTTGTACTGCTGCAATACGACAAGCGCATAGGCATACCTGCGATCATCCTCGCGGCATTGATCGCGTTTTCACGCCTTTACCTGTACGTTCACTTTCCCACGGATGTACTTGTCGGAACCCTGATGGGAATCCTGTTCGGAATTCTGGCGCCGCGGATCGTGGAATATATTTACAGCAGACGAAAAACCAGCTGAAAGAATCCGGACCATGAAAGATGGGTCTGGACACCGGGCGGGACGCTGGCCCATGAATCTCAAGAGCGAAAAATTTTGTATCGACAAGATTTTTCGCTCTTTTCTATTGACGGGAGAGGAAAACGGGAGTATCCTTTAAGCAAACGTATGAATAAATGTTCATATGTTAAAACAAAGCAAGAGGAGTAAACACTGTTTTTAATGGGGCTGAAAATGGAAAAAGAAAGCAGAAAAATGATGCACGACATCGAATGTTGTGAGATAGAAGAGGTCCATGCAGACAAGGTACAGATGGTGAGTGAGCAGATGCCTCCGGAAGACAGGCTTTATGACCTGGCAGAGCTGTTCAAGGCTTTCGGAGACACCACCCGCATCCGGATTCTGTTTGCTCTTTTTGAAGCGGATATCTGCGTCTGTGATCTGGCGGCCTCTCTGGGAATGACCCAGTCCGCGATCTCTCACCAGCTCAGGCTTCTGAAACAGGCCAGGCTTGTGAGCGGGCGCAGGGAAGGAAAGCAGATCGTCTATTTCCTGGCCGACGACCATGTCAGGACCATCATTCAGCGTACCGCTGCCAGCGAGGGCAGAGCGAGAGCGTGCCCAAGGCGTTTGTGCAACTTGACGAGACGGTGTTCCCTTAGCCACCTTTTGACCTCAACATCATGGAATGAGGAGTATCTGAAAACACTGAAAGAGGAAAGCTGAATCTGAAAAACTCAACCTGAAAACGCAAACGAAAAACACAATCACAATAACTCAACCTAATATTCTCAGGAGGAGAAGATCATGAAAAAGACCTACAAGATTGACGTCGACTGTGCAAATTGCGCCAACAAGATGGAAGAAGCGGCAAAGAAGACTCCCGGCGTCAAGGACGCTGTCGTAAACTTTATGGCGCTCAAGATGAAAGTGGAGTTTGAGGACGGCGCAGATGTCGACAGTGTCATGCAGAAAGTCATCGAAAACTGCAAGATTGTAGAGGATGACTGCCAGATCTTCCTTTAAGGGCAGGGATCCTGCTGTCACATAGGAGGCAGCATCATGATGAAAACTATGACCAAAAAACAGAAAGACCTCTTTTTTCGAATCATAGCGGCAGCCGTGCTGATGGCGGTGCTCTCCATCCTGCCACTCAGGCAGTACCCCCTGCTGCGGTTCGTCCTCTTCCTTGTGCCGTATTTTACTGTAGGAAATGATATCCTGCGCAAGGCTGTCAAGGGAATTAAAAACCGGCAGGTATTTGACGAAAACTTCCTGATGGCAGCGGCGACCGTGGGCGCTATGGCGCTCGGTGAATACACAGAAGGCGTCGCAGTCATGCTGTTTTACCAGATCGGTGAGCTTTTCCAGAGCTATGCGGTCGGAAAGAGCAGACGAAATATCAGCGATCTGATGGATATACGTCCGGACTACGCAAACCTTGAGACAGAGGAAGGCGTTGAAGAGGCAGATCCCGATGACATCGAAGTGGGAAGTATCATCCAGATCAGGCCGGGCGAGCGTGTGCCGATCGACGGCGTGATCGTGGAGGGAACATCCTCCCTGGACACGGCTGCGCTCACCGGGGAATCCCTTCCCAGAGATGTTGCCGCGGGAGAGACGATCCTGAGCGGATCGATCAATCTGTCCGGCCTTCTGCGCGTGAAGACGACAAAAGAATTCGAGGAATCCACTGCGTCCCGGATTCTTGACCTGGTCGAAAACGCCGGCACACGCAAGGCCAGATCCGAGCAGTTCATCTCAAAATTTGCGCGCTGGTATACGCCCGCCGTCTGTTACAGTGCTCTGGCGCTGGCCATATTGGGACCTGTCGTCAGTATGCTTCTTCTGAAGCAGCCGGGCGGCCGGGAACTGTGGTCTGACTGGATCTACAGAGCCCTGACATTCCTTGTTATCAGCTGCCCCTGCGCGATCGTTGTCAGCATTCCCCTCACCTTTTTCGGAGGAATCGGCGGCGCAGGCAGTAAGGGTATACTGATCAAGGGCGCAAACTTCATGGAGACCCTGGCGAACGTCCGGACCATTGTCTTTGACAAGACCGGCACTCTCACAAAGGGCAATTTTGCGGTCACGAAGATCTGCCCTGCCATGGAGGGCGGTTCAACCGCAGCTGCGCTTCAGGCAGGAGACGGGGAAGCTGCGGACCGGCTGCTGGAATATGCTGCTCTTGCGGAGAGCTATTCATCGCATCCGATCAGCAGAAGTCTCAAGGAGGCATATGAAAACCGCGCTGCTGCTCTGGATAAGGGTTTGACTGGAAAGGCTCCGGAAAACAAGGGCGCCGGATTGACAGCTGCCTGCGGAAAGGCTCCGGAAAACAAGGAGGCCGCACTGACAGCTGCTCCCGAAAAGAACCTGGAAAAAGGAGGCTTCGGACCGGCAGCTGACTGCGGAAAGAGCGCATCCCGTGTCGGCGACACGGAGGAAATCAGCGGGAAGGGAGTGATCACTGAAGTTGACGGCCTCAGGATCGGAGCCGGCAACCTGAAGCTGATGCAGGAACTGGGTGTTCTGATCACGGAAGAGAACGATCATTCCGACGTGGAGACCGGAACTCTTGTGCATGTCTGTGCCGGCAGCGAATATCTGGGCCACATTGTGATCGCGGATGAGATCAAGCCGCATGCCGCCGAGGCTGTGAGGGAGCTTAGGGAGGCAGGTGTTTCCAAAACGGTCATGCTCACCGGAGACGCGGAGGCAATCGCTTGCCGTGTCGCGGAAAAACTTGGGATCGATGAATATCACGCCGGACTTTTGCCGGCGGACAAGGTTACACGCCTGGAAAAACTTCTGTCAGAAACATCCGGAAGGGCTTCTTCAAAGGGAGGAAAGGCCGGTACCCTTGCTTTTGTGGGTGATGGAATCAACGACGCTCCTGTCCTTTCGCGTGCGGATATCGGTATAGCCATGGGAGCTCTGGGCTCTGACGCGGCGATCGAGGCGGCAGATGTCGTCCTCATGGACGATGATCCCCTGAAAATATCCAGCGCGATCCGCCTGGCCCGCAAGTGTATCCGGATCGTCAACGAGAATATCTGGTTCGCGATCGGTGTCAAGTTTGCCTGCCTCCTGCTCGGAGCTCTGGGAATTGCCAACATGTGGCTTGCTATTTTTGCGGATGTCGGTGTTATGGTACTCTGTGTCCTCAACGCCATCCGTGCCCTGGTATGAATAGGAATGTCCCGCATCTTTGCCGGAAATCTGAAAAACATAAAACAAACACCATCAAAATGCTCTTTTAACTTGATTAGAAAGCCTTTTGATGGTATTTTTTTCGATAACTGCTGATGATGAACATGTAGAAATATGGAGGATGCTGCGACTATGATGCTACAGGATATTTACCCTCATTCATTGCACAACCAGTTTACAGAAAAGTCGGATCCCCTCCCGGAGAGCCCCGTCTATGTTTTCCGCCGGGCAGACCTTCTGGTCGTGGAGAGCAGGGAAGATGCGCGGCTGGAGGATATTGATCAGTCCGGTGAACACGGCAAGATCAGTATGCCGGGCAAGGATGAGAACGAAAAAGGCTTTTATAAGGAAAGAGGCCGTTACCTGCGTCTTCCCACTGTGAAGGAACTCGGTGAGGATCGGGAGTACACCTTCCTGTTCACCATGGACGGCAGTGCTTTCTTCCTGCTGCGGGATGAGCTTGACGATGCTGATATCCCTCAGGGCTATCAGTTCAAAAATATCCGCACCATGCGCGCCGAGGCCTATGGCCCCCAGCACCGCCTGTTTGCGGCGATCACCGCATACCAGCTCTCCAACTGGTACCGGGACAATCGCTTCTGCGGTACCTGCGGCAGCCGCACTGTCCATTCCGAGACAGAACGCGCCGTCCGCTGCCCTTCCTGCGGGAGGACGATCTATCCCCGTATCATTCCCGCGGTCATCGTGGGTGTCATCAATGGAGATAAGATCCTTCTGACCAAATATGCTGGCAGGGATGTCCCCTTCTATGCCCTTATTGCCGGATTTACCGAGATCGGGGAGACCTTTGAGGAGACTGTACAGCGGGAAGTTATGGAAGAGGCCGGAATCCGCGTCAAAAATATCCGCTACTACAAATCTCAGCCCTGGGGAATCGTGGACGATCTCCTGGCCGGATTCTTCTGTGACGTTGACGGAGATCCGACAATTCATATGGATAAAACAGAACTCAAAGAGGCGGGATGGCATACACGCGACGAGATTGTTCTGCAGCCCACGAGCCACAGCCTCACCAACGAGATGATGACCAGATTCAAGAAGGGACTCGAGTGCTGATCATGCCCGGCCGGTCCTGCCGGATCTGAGAACGATCATTTGAACTTGCAAACAAGCTGATCGGGGCTGAAAACGGCCCGATTGAACCTGAAAAGCCTGCCAAAGCAGTTTTGCTTCGGCAGGCTTTTGCTGTATGCCCTGTTATCATTTGTTTTCAAATATGGCCTGTTTAAAAATATATCTGAACAAATATTTATAGGGACAGATCTGTAAAGGCTGATAATCAATTCTGGACCGGCTGATCATCGGGATGATCGGATGATCGGGATGATCAATAGGAGACGGGGGTGAGCGGAGCACCCTCGGTCATGTAGGAGACACCGTCGATGGCGAAGGTATCCATGTGATCCCGGATGATGAAGATCATTGTCTTGCCGGTGTTCAGATGGATGCGGGAATCATCCTCGTAGTAATAAGTTGTGTGCTTGTGGTAGTCCTTGCGCCACCAGTGGGCGGGTACGCAGCGGCCTTCGGTGAGGACATAGGCGTTGCGGCCGCGGGAAATGGTATCCAGATCCACGTAACCGTGGTTGCCGACGTATTTGAAACGTGCTTCCTGAATGATGACATTGTCGAAGGCCATCTGTTCGCCGGTCACAGCGTCACACTGCGGTTCGCCGTAGAGATATTTATAGTATTTATGGTCTTCTTCGTTGTAGACCAGGCTGGACTGTGTCACAGGGAAGGCACCGCTCATATCGATGTTCTTTGCGGGAATGGAGTCCTTATACTGTTCCAGCGTGTTGCGGTCGTCGGGATCATTGAAATAGAACTGACGCTCGTCATAATACTGCGGACGGATTTCCAGAGAATATCCGGCAGCTGCGCAGGCGTTTTTGACAGATTCCGCATTGGTGAAAGCGGTGTGCTCCATGGCTTTGCCGTTGTCGATCCGGAAATATGCGCCGTAGTCTCCGCCCAGGACACCGCCGACACCGTTGAGATTGTCGAAATCATCACGGTCTGTGACCCATTTCAGCCAGTCGATCGGGCCGCCGAAATGAATCATGATCGCGTCGTAGCGCATGGCCTCGACGCAGAAATAGGAGCGGGTACTGCGGATGTTGCCGATCAGGTCCAGATTCTGCCAGTCCTGAATGATACCCATCTGACGGCTCATATTGCCTTCTTCGATCATCTCATAGAAGACGTCCACATTGCTCAGACCGTACTGGGGCTGTGCCTCATAGTTGATGGGATACATGACGGCGAGAGGCCTCTGCTTTTTGACCTCGGGGTCGATTTCTTCGTTTGTCAGAATACTGCGGATCGTTGTATCGGCTTTTTCTTTCTTCTTTGACTCTGCGGGTTCTGCGGCGGTAGAGGGGGTGGATTTGTCTTCGGCGGAAACACTGTCATCTGCCTGTGCCTCTGCGACGGCTTTTTTATCCTCGGCTGCCTGCTTTGCCTTGACTTCGGAAGGATCCGCGGTCATCGTCTTATACCCGCCGCAGCCGGATATGGATAAACATAGTGCGGCAGAGAGAGCGAGTATAATTGTCCTTGTTCTTTTCATGTGGTCACTCCTCTTTTCGATGTCACTGATTTTCGAGTGTTTGTCTGAAATCCTGATTTTCTGTTGTCTGAAATGGACAAATAGAGGATTCATAGAGAAAACGCTTGATAAGACATGAGACAGGAAATCCTGTAAAGAGGAATAAACCTGCAGCAAATGCGTACATTCTGTCTGAAATCCCTAAGTTACGTTAAATCGATATTAATTATACCCGAATAAATGCCAAATGGCAATGTACACGGATCCGGGATAGATTTATCTGATAATTTATAACAATTTCATGTCTGTGTAACTATTTTTCCGGGCTTTCGTCTTATAATTATAGAAGACAGACAAAAGCGCTGAACATAGATGATCAAAAATCACAGAGCATAGTTACAATGTGTCGGGAGGGGATCAGACTTTCCCCGGAAAGAGACAGGAAAACGGAATTTTGTTCTCCGGATTTCCGGAAGGGAGATGCTTATGAGAAAGAAACAGGACAGCAGAAGAATCAGGTCACTTAAAAAGGCAGCCGCCTGTGCCCTGGCGCTTGTCTTTTTGCTCAGCGCCTGCGGGGCGGCAAAGAATAACAGCGCGGCGACTGAAAGCTCCTATAGAGAAAATGCATCGGAGCAGGGAGCGTATGCTGAAGACAACTATGATTATGCGGCTGCGGCGGAAGACAGTGATGAAGAAGTTTATGCTGAGGGCGAATACGGCGGGGAGGACTCTGACGCAGGAGCAGGAGGCGTAGAGCAGGCAGACCTGGAGTCCTCAAACCGTAAAATCGTCTACACAGGCAATATTTCTCTCCAGACCCTTGAGTATGACAAATCCTCTCAGAGCGTACATGAAAAAATCGAGAAATACGGAGGCTTTATAGAGAGCGAGGACAGCAGAAACGAAGATCCCTACTGGTATTATCGGGAGAGGAGCGGTTCAAGCGCGGAGCGCACACGCCGTTCGCTCAACATTACGGCGAGAATCCCTGCGGAACAGTTTGATGCCTTTATGAAGGATCTGGAAAATGACGGACAGGTGATCAATACTTCGATCAACGCCCAAAACATCAGTGTTTCCTATGCGACACACGACGCATCCAAAAAAGCCCTGGAAATTGAACGTGACCGTCTGCTGGAGATGATGGATAAGGCGGAGACGATCGAGGAGATGATCGCGGTTGAGGAACGCCTGACAGAAGTGGAACGTGAGCTGGGAAATGAGACGACGACTCTCACGGGTATGGACAGGGATGTCAATTTTTCCACTGTTTACATAAGCCTTGAAGAAGTCTTCGAATATTCCGAGACCGTAGTGGAGACCACTTACGGCGAAAAACTGCAGCGTGCCTTCGGAAGAGCCATTGACGGATTTGTGAAATTCTGGCAGGATGTGCTCCTGTTTATCGTCGGTTCTTTCCCCTTCCTGATCATGCTGGCGATTCTGATCTTTGTGATTGTGAAGGTTTCCCGCCGCAGCATCAGACGCGGTGAAGAAAAACGCGCGGCTATGGAGGCGGCGCGCAGGGCAGCAGCCATGGCAGGACCGTCAGGAATTCCCGCCGGTCCCGGACCCGGCCGCGCGCCCTTCCCCGGTGCCTTCCCCGGACCCGGCTTTCCCGGAGGAATGAACGGCGCACCGGGCGGCGCAGGCAGTGTTCCCGGTGCCGCAAACGTCCCTGCCGGCGGAGAAGTCCGTGAAAAGGGATTTTTCCATCGCAAAAAGAAGAATCATAATATCCCGCCTGTCCCTGCGGCAGAAGAACAGCAGAAAGCAGAGCGGATCCCGCCTGTCCCTGCGGCAGAAGAACAGCAGAAAGCAGAGCAGATCCCGCCTGTCCCCGAGGCAGAAGAACGGCAGAAAGAAGAGATCATTCCGCCTGTGAAGGGTGCGGCAGAAGAAACAGGGGCGGACAATATGATGGAATAGCCTGATGCACTTGATTGTGATATAATCTTTATTACACCCTGAATGAAGACGACGTGAAAGGAGGTTGATCATGATCAAGATTGTTTCAAAAAACCTGATTAAAGAAGATAAAGTCGAAGAGTTTAAAAAACTTATGAAGGAACTGGTAGAGAAATCTGCCGCGGAGGAAGGCAATATCCACTACTCCCTGAACGTGAGCAGGGATAATCCCCGGATGTTTACTTTTGTCGAGTTCTGGCGTGACCAGGAAGCGATTGACAAGCACAATGCAACCGAGCATTTCCGGAGGCTCGTACCGATGATGCGCGATATGAGAGAGGATTCGGACCTTACTATAATGACAGAAGTGGAGTTTTGATCCGTTGACGCTGTGATTTGCAGATATGATGATTTGAAATTCGTACAGCAATGGAAAATATTATTCCGGGAGACGGCAGCACAGCGAAGGAAACAGTTCACCGGCTAAAATCAACGGAAAGAGATTTCAATATGGCAATAAAAGAGAGCTCCGCTCAGGGGAATACCAAAAGAGCGGGGAAAACAAATGAGGTCCTGAGAAAAACAACAGATGCGGGGACCGCGAAACCGGATCAGAATACAATAGGAAAAACAGAAAAATTGAACAGAGATCCGGATGAGCAGGACAGGCTGGAAGCGCGCAAACAGGCGGAGCGCAGAAAGCGCCGTGCGCAGATGCGCGAGGAGCGGATCCGGATCGCCAGGCGGCAGAGAATCCTTGCGGCTGCTCTGGTCCTGATCCTCGTTCTTGCTTTTGTTTTTGCAGGCAGACAGGTTATAAATCACCAGGCCTGGGCGCAGAGTACCCTCTCCGAAAAAGTGCTAGGCTATAAAGATCTGGTCAAAAAATATGCCAAGCAGGAAAAAATAGAGAAGTATACGGACACCCTGCTGGCGATCATGATGGCAGAGACCAAGGGCGAGGGAAGCGATGTCATGCAGTCCAGTGAATCCAAGGGCCTTGAGAGGAATTCCCTCGGGCCGGAGGAGTCCATTGAACAAGCCTGTATCTATTATGCCGCGCTGATTGAAATAGCGCACAATCTGGACATAAAAGATGACAAAGCACTGATCCAGTCTTACAATTACGGTCCCGGCTATCTGACCTATATTGCAAATAATGGCAAAAAGCATACGGAGAATCTGGCGATTGAGTATGCGAAGGAGCATTCCGGCGGAGAGAAGGTCCGCTTCATGCACCTGTACGCGATCAAAAAGAATGGCGGATGGATCTATAAATTCGGCAACATGTTCTATGAGGCTATTGTGGAGTCCTATATGTGACCGGAAGATCTTTATGCAGACCATCCGGGGATAAGTGTATTATTTAAAAAAGCAGCCGGCTGACTTGTGTCTTTATATATGAGTCAGCCGGCTTTTTCTCTCAAGGGAAGCCGCGATTTCCCATGAGAGAAAAACCCGGGAATAATATTTGCATTATATTGTGTGTTTCGGGAAACACAAGTTGTTTCAGAGACATTTTTTCAGTATAATTCAATATAGAATCTGTATATTTTTAACAAGTTTCTGCCTGTAGAACGCAGATTATCTATCATTTTTCACATTTGCGTGCTGCGGTCGGAAACCGGATGTATCTTATAAACCAATATAATGAAAAGGAGAGAAAGCATGAGTTATCAGGATCAGTACAGACAGAAGCTCGTGAGCGCAGCAACAGCGGCTGCGGTCGTTAAATCCGGTGACTGGGTCGACTACGCGTGGACAGCCACGACTCCCAGGGCAGTGGACAGGGAGCTGGCAAAGCGCCTTCCGGATCTCTATGATGTCAACTTCTACGGCGGAATTCTGCTGCGTGAGCCTGAGATCTTCAAGATCGAGGATCCGGCAGCACATATGACATGGAACAGCTGGCATATGGCCGGTTTCGAGCGCAAGGCAATCGCAAAGGGGTTCAGCTTCTATTGCCATCTGAAGTATTCCGAGCTTCCCCGCTACTATTTCGAGAATGTGAAGTCTGTCGATGTGGCGATCATGCAGGTCGGTCCCATGGATGACAAGGGCTACTTCAACCTGGGCCCCAGCGCCAGCCATGCTTACGCTGCCATTGGGGTGGCAAAGAAGGTTATTGTCGAAGTCAACGAGAGTATGCCCATCTGTCTCGGTGACCGCAGTGCCTATATCCATATTGATCAGGTAGATATGATCGTTGAGACAGATAACGAGCCTATCTACACATTACCGCCTGCAGCACCCGGCACAGAGGTCGATCAGGCTGTTGCCAAACTTGTTGTTGAGCGCATCCCGGACGGCGCATGCCTCCAGCTCGGCATCGGCGGTATGCCCAATGCCATCGGCAAGATGATCGCGGAGTCCGACCTCAAGGATCTGGGTATCCACACAGAGATGTATGTTGATGCATTTGTCGACATGGCAGAGGCCGGCAGGATCACCGGTGCCAAAAAGAACTTCGACCGCGGTCTGCAGACCTTCGCATTCGCCGCAGGCACAAAGAAGATGTACGACTATCTCGACAATAACCCCGAGATCAAGTCCGCTTCCGTCGACTATGTCAACCACTATGACAGAGTCGCCAGTCTCGATAAATTTATTTCCATCAACAACGCGATCGATATCGACCTCTATGGTCAGGTCAACGCAGAGAGCGCAGGCACAAGACAGATCTCCGGTGCCGGCGGCCAGCTTGACTTCGTTCTGGGCGCATACGGCTCCAAGGGCGGCAAGACCTTCATCTGCATGTCCTCCACTTTCAAGAACAAGGACGGCAGCCTTGCAAGCCGCATCCGTCCCACTCTTGCTCCCGGCAGCATCGTGACCGACGCGCGTCCCAACACCATGTATGTCGTGACCGAGTACGGCGCAGTCAACCTCAAAGGCCTCAGTTCCTGGCAGACCGCCGAGGCTCTGATCAGCATTGCGCATCCTGATTTCCGCGATCAGCTGATCGCCGAAGCAGAGAAGATGCACATCTGGAGACGCAGCAACAAGCGCTGATCAGGGATCCGTGATTGACGGATTTTCTTGAGGGCAGACTCTCAATGGTAAATCTGCTGTCTGATTGATCTGATCTGTTTTAGCCGATATCTGATATGGAAACCTCTCTCTTCTGATGAAGGGAGAGGTTTTTTTTGAGAAAGATTTCCTGTACACATCAAACGTGTACAAAAAATCGCCGTGTGCACAAAAGAATACCGCTTTTTTCACTTCTTTTTTTCTGTACCGGAATGTCATGTCTCATGACCGGTTCTGTCAGGAATACCTTCATGAATCTGAATGCCGGAGCTGTTTGTGAAAGTCAAATCTTCTCTGCACATATGCTAAATGGGATAAAAAATACGTTAATAAGTAAATTAATATGGATAAATTTTGTCTGCGCTTGTATAATGCAATATGTCTGTACACAATAGTAAGAAAGTATAAACGGGAGGTGATTGATTAAACATTGTTCGAAAGCCATAGCTTCCATATAATATACGCCAAGAATACATAACATTTAAGGTGTGTGATAGCACTGCAACATCACAGGATTAGCATTATTATCTCTGCAATGCGGGAGAAATAATACTGAAGTAATTACTGCCATGACAATACCTTATCCATTCGAGAAGCGTATATTTATACTGCCTTCAGGTTATTTATGGAGGGTATCATGGAACACTGTATCGATGGAAGGACTATCGCGTTATTTACTGAAAAACTGACGGAACTTGAGAGAAGTTCCTTGACCGTGGAGAAATACGTTCGGGACGTCACGACATTCTGGAGATGGCTTGGATCAGACGGGCGCTTTGACAAAAGCAATGTGATCCGTTTCAAGCAGATGCTCCGGGAAAAATACAGGCTGAGCAGTGCAAATTCCATGCTCTCGGCACTAAATAAATTTTTTCAACTGATGGGGTGGGAGGACTGCCGGATCAGGACCTTCAAAACACAGCGCGCTTCTTTCAGAAATGAGGAGCGAGAGCTCTCTATAGAGGAATATCGGAGACTTCTGAAAGCTGCGAAGGAAAAGGGAGATCTGCAGATCCTCAACATCATGGAGACCATTGCTTCAACAGGAATTCGCATCAGTGAGCTTCAGTTTATTACAGTTGCTTCGGTAAGTACCCGGCGTGCGCTGGTATCCCTCAAGGGAAAGACACGGCAGGTGCTGATTCCTGCGGAGTTGTGCAAAAAACTCCGCCGTTACTGCAGGGAACGGAAAATCACTTCAGGCAGCATCTTTGTTACCAGAACCGGGCGGCCTATTGACCGCAGCAACATACTTCACCGTATGAAAGCGCTTAGTGAAGCTGCCAAAGTGAACCGGGAGAAGATATTCCCCCATAATTTAAGACATTTCTTCGCTGTCAATTATTACAAGACGGAAAAGGACATTGTCCGTCTTGCTGACTTACTCGGACATGCCAACATTAATACAACACGGATTTACACACTGATCAGCTGTGAGAGTCAGTTGGATATATTAGACAAAGTTGAAAAAAGCCTGCATGCAGTATAGCTGACCGTTAATTACATACACGGCCGGATTTTGAACAATAAAAAATACCCCATAATTACTATTATGCGGTAGATGAAAACTCTTGCAGTGCATGCCCTCTTCTGCCGTCTCCGGCAGATCCGCTTCTTCGGAACATTTTACAGCTCAAGATTATTGAAATTTAAAATAGATATAGAAATTGGAATAGAGATATAGACACAAGGATATCAAAAAATGCACAAAAGCGCAATCTAAATCCAATTTTCGTATCATGAGCCAATTATAAAGCCCTTTGTGTCACAATAACCGTCAAAAGGCAAATCTATAACAGTAAAACTCTGACTTTTTTGCAGTTCGGACAGGACTGCCGCTCTTTGTGTGCCTGTTCCGGCAGCCAGACATCCGGCCTGGCCGGAGCTCAGGTCTTGTGATCACTAAATCGATTACTAAATTATAGAAGAAACGTCTGCCCGAAAGGGCTTTTTTTATGCCCGAAACCATTATCTCGTTTCTGTTCGCACAAGCTTTACCGCATAATCCTTGCCCCGGAACTCTGCCGGGATCTTTCACATCTCTTGATTACCGCATAATTATTTGCCCGGGATTGAGCCCGGCCTCATCTTTGATCTTTTTACCGCATAATCATTTTCTCCCGACCCTCCCCTCAACGTTTCTCCTCTCTAAATACCTCATAATTCACCGACCGGCAGTCTTGTCCCAACTCACAAAACCTCATAATATGCCGGCCTTGTCCCTTCGAATCATTGCGGAGAAAAGGATTACCGCATAATTATCTCCCGCCGGGTTTTGTTCCGATCTATTTATAAAATACCCATTTCTTAAATATTTTTGTATACAACAAATAGTCCCCGCCGCCATATCCTTTCAAAAAGTACTGTCGGCTGCCGGGACTGTATTTGATTCTAATGAACACGATCAGTGAAGCATTTCTTCCTTATATATAAAGCTCACCTTTGCGAATGAATACTGTCTGTGAACGATTTGCTGTCATAACAGTTGCTGCATCAAAGGGACAGCCCGTTCTACTGCATAATAGTAATTTTGCGGTAAACAGCAGAGCGGCAGAAAACCCTTCAGGATTTTCGGACTGCCTGGTGAGCTATAGAACTGTCCATGTGAGTATTCTGTTTGACTACGGAATTGACCACAAGTGTGAGAAAAGAGGAAGTGGCTAAATTGAAACATTCAGATTATCTCAAAAAGAAAAAAACCAGAGAGACCAGAAAGAAGATTATTTCCGTGATTTCGGCAATAGTCGTGTTCATCACGACTTATGCCCTGGTGCTTCCTGCAATCACACTGGATGTTTCCAGAGCCAGCCGGGAGCCGGGCATCGCATATGAGCAGATGCAGTTCAAGGCGACTGCTTCTGCCGCCTCTGTGACCGCGGCGGACAGCACTGTGGAAGAGGCTCAGGTGGAGGAACCTGCCGCCGAAGAAGCTGCAGAGGAAGAGACTATAAAGGAAGAAGCTGCTGAGATCCCCGAAGAGGAGAGCTCGTCTGTTTCTGATGAGAATGAGAAAGAAGAAGCGGAGCAGGTTGTAGAAGAAGCTCCGGCCGAGTCTGCACGGGAAGAAGCTCCCGCCGCAGAGGCTGAAGAGGTTCAGGAAGAGGAAGATAAGAGCGCAGAAGGAAAGGCTGATGCAGAGCCTTCGTCTGAGCCTGCCCAGGAGGAAGCTCAGACTGCCGAGACACAGAAGTCTGCAGACCAGGCTGCTGTTGACCAGTCCGGTAAATCCGGCACCCAGGCGACAGAGGCAGCTGCAGCTGCCTCAACAGAAGAAACAGCTGCGGAGTTCCAGATTCCCACACTTGATCCCATTGACTTCGATGAGATCCTCACAGGCAAGACAGACTTCTATTTTTACCATGTAGAAAAAACAGAAGAGGATGAGAACATCACTTCCGATTCAGTTGATGACTGGAAGAAGGTTAGTTCTGATACTGTCCTTGCTCCGGAAGATTTCGTTCGCGTCTATCTTTCCTATGAGATCCCTGCAGGCTCTCTCAACGAGACCAATGCGGAAGCACGCTACAGGCTGCCTGCAGGCCTGGAACTGAGTGACAAGCAGATCAAGGATATCAATAAATATGAGAACGGCATCGCAGCCTCCAAGTACGGCAGCGAGCACGACAAATATCTCGGCGCGGAAGCCATTGAAGGCGGCCGCACCCCCGACGAGAAGGCGGGTGACGAATATATCTCCGCGACTGTCAAGGTGGAGAAGACCAACGATGGAGGGCAGGACCTGATCTTCACCTTCATTCCTTATACCGTCGAGAAGAACCAGATCTCCTATGACGAGGCGGGCAAACTTGCCTCGGAAGGAAGGAATGTCAAAGGCTTCTTCACCTTTGACCTGACAACAGCACAGATTGATTTTGAGAAGACCGAAAAAGAGACAGTTGAAAAGGAAGACGGCACAGCAGAAGAGATCCAATACAGCAAAGCGGAAGTTGTTTTCGTAAAAGAGAACAACGACAGGAATATCGACGAGATCAGCCGCACACTTACATTGGCTGCGCCTGTCGAGAAAGAGGAGCCGAAGGCCCTTACAAGTGAGGGCTCTGACTACACCGTCACTGTATCCTATACAGAGGCTGCGCAGATCCCGGATAACGCAGAACTTGCAGTCCGTGAGATTGAAAAAGGTACCGAGGAATACGCATCTTATCTCGAGCAGGCAAAGGGTGCTGTTGACGAGCATAAATCTGTCAACGAGGCAAGATTCTTTGACATCACCATCCTTGTTGATGGCGAGAAGGTTGAGCCCCAGGCTCCGGTGAACGTACAGATTACCTTTACAGGTATTGAGCAGACCAATACAGATGACACCCAGCTTCTCCATTATAAAGACGATAAAGAAGTCGAAATTATGGACAAGGCTGAGTTCAGCAAGTCTGAGGAATCTCAGGACGAGGCGAAAGCAGTCGATACCGTCCAGTTTGAAGCGGACGGATTCTCTGTATACGGCATTGTCGGAGTGGAGACACTTGAAACCACATTAACTACCTCTGATGGAGAATCATACAGGATTTCTGTCAATTATACGAAAGAGGCAGACATTCCGAATGGATCCGAACTGGTGGTGCGAGAGATTCTGCGCGGTACATCTGAATATGATGATTACAGAGCCAAGACGCAGGAAGCGTTAGGGACAAGTGATGTTCCGATAGCAGAAATTGAAAGCGACAAAGATGCGTCTGCGGAAGAAGCGGATTCTGAAGAGGCTGATGCAGCTGCGGAAGAAGTGGATTCTGAAAGGACAGATGAAGGTGATGGAGCATCCAATACTGTCACATATCAAGTGGCGGGAAATGCTCAATCGGGACTTACCTTTATCCGCTTTTTTGACATCAGTATCATGCATGGTGAGGAAGAGATCGAGCCGAAGGCTCCGGTAGAAGTTGTTATTACTTATATGGAGCCGATGAATACTGATGACGGAAGCGTTCTGGATGTCATTCATTTTTCAGATGAAGGAACGGAAATTGTTGAAAATGTAGCTGTCAACGATGCCGGGACAGAGATTGTATACGAGGCTGAGAGTTTTTCCGTTTATGGCACAGCAAGGAGTGCTGTGGGTGAAGGTGATTATATCATCTACAGAGATGGGTATAGTGACTACGCTCTTAATTATAATAATGGTACTTTGGGGAGGCAGAGTGTTTCAATAGCTAACGATAATGTGACTTCAGAAAATGACAATGTTGTTTGGACATTTACTGCTGTTACAGGTGGATATCGACTTAGTTATGCGGTTGGTAACACGACATATTATCTTCGAAACAACAATGGATCACTTGCTACTACAACAAGCGTTAATGAGGCGTCTACCTGGTCATATAGTAATAATAGATTAAGTACTGGCACGGGAACCGGGACAAGGTATCTGCAGTACAATAATAACAATTTTTCACTGAGCAACCAGACAAATAACGCCACAATCTATCTTGCAAAAATAGCGGAACCTGCAACCATCACTATTCACTATGTGAAAGAGTCGGGCGAAGATATTATCCCGAGCACAACTCTGGCGGACAGTACTTCAAGCGGTGTGACTGCTATCACTGATATTGTTCAGCCTTTGGCGGGATATACCTATCACAATACCTATCTTAACAGCACTTCCGGAACGCAGATCGTTCCGGAGCTGCGCGGAGCAGGCGGCGGTTCCTGGGAGTATCAGGTATATGGACAACATGAATACACGCAATTCACCAGTGATACGGATATTTATGTTGTATATGGTGATGCCTATGGCAGCAGCGGAGGCGGTTCCGGCGGAGGCGGAGGTGGAGATGAGCCTAGTATAGGTGTTCCATCTGCAGGAAAATCAGTTACGCCTAATACAGATGGTACATTTACACTGAACCTTTCTATTACTGGCGAGGCAGATACAGGGACCGAGTCTCACGGTGCAAACATTGTTCTGATATTAGATACATCCAACAGTATGAATACTAGTGTTACTGGAGGAGGAACACGTTTTTCAAATGCTGTGAGTGCGGCTCAGAATGTTTCTAACAACCTGATGAGATTGAATACCGAAGATAACCCTGATCTTGTTGAAATGTGTCTTGTGACATTTAATAAAGACTTAACTACAAGTTCGTGGTATTCATCGGCCGGCACGGCAGACGCACAGGGAATTTATCCGGAAGGATCTTTTAACAGATTAATTGCAGATGCGGCACGTAATAGCGGTACAAACTGGGAGGGTGCACTTCAGACTGCAATTACTGCAGCTAATGGGCATCAGGACGGCGATGCTACATACATTATCTTCCTGACAGATGGTAATCCGAGTACAAATGCTACAAAGACTTCTCGCTATGATAACGAAGCAAACGCAACTACAACCAGTCCATACTATTACCGGATTTCCGACAACTATATGTCCGCAACTGATGAAGCACGCCAGATTGTTCAAAATGGATGGAATTTCTATTCTATCGGTATGTACGGTAACGTAGATGTTCTGAATTATCTGACAAACTTTGCATACTACGGACGCAGTGTTAATCAAACGGAAAACAAAGATACTAAAGGAACATATTATTATCCTGCGGCAGAAACAAGTGCATTGATTCAGGCACTTAACGACATTGCTGATGTTATTTCAAACAGCCTTGCCCTTGCAGGGGTTGATATCCAGGATGGTATTGCTCAGGATGTAACACACACGGCTTTAACTGCTAATATCGGAGCTGGAAAGCTTGGCGGCCTTACTTATAAGAAATCCGGGGGTACTTCGAGCGGTTATACGGTTACGGTGGATAGCAGTGGAGCTGCAACGTTTAAGTTTGGCTCGGATACTGTTCCAGGAAGTATAACTACAATCAATTACAAAAAAGTTGTAGATGGGAATCCGCCTACAGAACAAGATGCAAGTGCAGAAGTGTATGCTGCTGCTTATAACGGCATTACCTATTACATGCCGATTGCAACACTCTCAAATGACGGCGATTTCGAATGGGATCTCGGACCGTTGGGAACACTGGAAAATAATGCCACTTATACTGTCAGTTTTGAGGTTTGGCCTGATCAGGATGCCTATGATTATGTAACTAATCTGAACAATGGCATTGATGGCGTTACTTGGGATGAAGGCTCACAGGATCCTGTTTATATGCCGGACGGTACAACGGTGGCGTATTACCGTAATGGTGTATCTCAGTATCCGAATATTGTGAAATATCCGAACGGTACCTTTGCAGCAATGTCTAATACGTATCAGACGGCGGATTATTACGTTGCCAGCACAGAGGAGAGCGGCGGTACAACTACCACAACTTATGAAAAAGGTGTACCGATTGCACTGGATATTCCGGATCCCATGGTGCTTACCGGCTCCAATTTCCAGGTGCGAAAGTCGTGGTCCGATAGTCTTGATCCTTCACAGCTGAAAAAACTAATCGAGGATGCAGCAGCGCAAGGAGAAATATATGGTGTAACGCTGAATCTTCTTGAAGACGGAGAGTTCTATAAAGCATATACCTTCACACCGGTATTGAATGAATCAACAGGTGAATACGAATGGCCGGCAAAAACAATTAATATAGCGCCGGCACTGCTGACATCTAACTATCCGGGTGGCGGTTCCTATAGAACGGTTACTATTGATGGAGTTCAATATTATGTTCTGAACGATGGACATGAGTATGTTTTAGAAGAAACCAAAACGGATTCACACTTTGAGTTCAACACAATCACGTATCACCCTGCATTAGTGAATGGTGTTTTAAAGAATGTATCATTCCAGGTTGATGATGATGGAAAGATCGTGAGCGGCAGTACAGCTTCTGTTGTCGGCAATGTTCCACTGGTTACATTTGAGGGCGAGAATACCCTTCGAGGCGGTATCAATATTTATAAAAAAGTCGTCGACGAAGATGACATCGAAGTGGAAGACAACACCGATGTATTTGATGCAGAAGTTACATTGACAGTCCCGATGAAGGACGGAGTGCCTGATTTCTCGCATGTAGAAAACTATTACGATGACGATGAGGAAACGGTACTTATACCGAGCGTAGCCTGGTACCGATACTACGATGAAGAGAACAACGTAATCTATGATGATGCTCTGATCGATGCAGGTATTCTTGAGGATTCTGGCGAGACTTCAGAGTATGGCAGAATCGGTCAGGGTGAAAACTACGATGGAGGCGGTTGGTTCTATCTTGACTTTGATGATACGACAGGTACTGTAACCGGAACTGTCAAAATTACATCACAGTATACACTGCGTTTCACAAATATGGCTGCGGGAACTACCTATGATTTGACAGAAACGGGAACGCTTGGTATGCAGCCCAGTTACGAGTTCTGGCACGACAATGCTCAATCAGATGAAAAAATAGTTATTGGCAATGCAGAAAACAATATTCGTGTAACTAATAAGATCATTAATCGAAAAGTAATTGTCTATAAGACAGACTCTGAGAGTACGCCAAAACCGTTGTCAGATGCAGTATTTACAATTAATAATGAAACACTGACATCAGGCGAGGATGGCTACACGCAAGTGATCGAACTGCCTGTTAGCGATACAGCATACGACCTTACCGAGACAGCACCTCCTGATGGATATAATCAATTGACAAGTGCTGTCAAAGTAACTGTTTCTTCAAGAGGCGTGACGTATATACAGGCTGAATACGACGGCGGAGCTCCGCAGACTGCACAAAAAGATGCAAATGGCAATTACGTTGTATGGGTCAGAAACAGTACCGGCTATGAACTTCCCCACACGGGCGGACCCGGAACATTCCTTTATACATTAGGCGGCATAGCCCTGATCATGGTATCCGCTTTAATGTACGGCTTCAGGATGAGGCGTAGAGAAAGGAGGTTAAACTAACAGCCTCTGATCTCGACGAAAAAACTGACGCCGAAGACTGAAACCGAAATAGACAAATCGCATAAATGGCTGCCTGACGGTAGTCGGTCGAGATGGCCGGAAGGCAGCCGGGACCTGATCCAACAGGTAAAAATGGAACCGGCTGTTGATTTGAACAGTATGACAGAATACCCTTCAGGTGCCTGATTTGTTCTCTGGTTCCTGTAAGGACGGATTTACATGAAAGGAAGAAAATCATGAAGAGAATGAAAAAAATCTTCGCTCTGCTTATTGCTGTGGCAATGGTTATGAGCATGAGTATCAGCGCCTTTGCTGCGGATGAGGCTCCTAAAGGAAGCATCAAAGTGACAGGTGCAAAAACAGACCCTCAGGCAGATACGACTACCTATGAAGCTTACAGAATCTTTGATATGACCACCGATGGCAACAAAGATGATGACGGGAAATATACCGCTGTTGCATACACAATTAATGCTGACTGGACTGGCTTCTTTGCGGCAGGCGGCCCTGGAGCAGAATATATTGTTGATGAAAATCCTGGTGATCTTAATCAGATTGCTGTTGATGGCACAACAAAGTATATCAACATTACGGAGACGAATGTTGCAGCATTTGCAAAGGCGGCTTATGAGTATGCAATGACTACTCCCGTTGATGCAACAGCTTCTCAGGAAGTAGCGAAAGGAACTGAGGAGGTGACTTTCAGTGATCTCGATCTCGGTTACTACATGGTATACCCTGTAGGTGCAAGCATTAACATTGATGATTATACAAGCATTGTCTCTATCACAAGCACCAATCCTGATGCAGAAATCGCTCAGAAAGCCAAGTACCCTACACTTGATAAGGAAGCAGATGATATTTCTGTAGAAGTTGGACAGACAGTTACTTATACACTGACAAGTTCTGTTCCGGACACCACTGGCTACACCAAATATGAGATGATGTTTGCTGATACAACAAGTACTGGTCTGACCTTTGATGGAACTAACAGTATTACTGTCAAGATTGGCGAAACAACTTTGGGTGCAGCAGATTATACCGTTTCTACAACAAATCCTGACTTCGAGCTCACCATTGATATGCTGAAGACAGAAGGTGAAAAGAAAGTCGCTAAGTATACATACGGCGATGCTATTACAATCACCTATACTGCAACTGTAAATAGCGATGCGGTTACTAAGATTGACAATAACACTGCAACCCTGACATATAATAACAATCCTAAGGATGAGGAATCCACAGGAACAACTCCCCCTGTAGAAGTCGAGACCTATTCTGCAAAGATTCAGATTCTGAAGGTTGATAACAAAAATAAGGACACAAAACTTGCAGGAGCACAGTTTGTCCTTCGTTGCAAGACTCCCAATACAACTGATAATGCAACTGCTGTAGCCGGCAACTACTACAAGTTTACCGCTGCAGAAGGAGAGACGAAAGCCAAGACAGAGTGGATTGAAGTTGATCCTGATGCAGTCACAGATCTGATTGCTGCCGGAGAGGCAGATAAAATTACTGTTGTCACTACAAATGATAATGGTGAAGCAAGCTTTGACGGCCTTGAAGATGGCACATATGAGCTTATTGAAATTGTTGCACCGGATGGATATAACCTGCTGACAGACCCTGTAGAAGTTGTAATTGCCGGTGATCCCGAAGATGTAAGTACTCTGACAGTTACCAGCGAAATTGGCAATAACAGTGGCACTGAGCTTCCTTCCACCGGCGGCATCGGCACAACTATCTTCTACGTTGTTGGTGCGATTCTCGTCATCGGCGCAGGTGTTGTTCTTGTAACCCGCCGCCGCATGGATGTACAGTAAATCACCTAAAAGTAAAGAGCAGAATGCCGGAATACGGCATCGCAGCATTACAGCTTAAAGCATTAATACTTAATTAGGCTTTATACCTGGAGCCTGGCCGACAGGCCAGGCTCCACTTGTTTACAAAGATATTATACGGGACAGAATTACTGCAGCTCAAAGGCAGGAGCAGCGGTGTACATTGACAGGAATTGATCTTGGCTTTATAATGACGGTACAAAAGAGGAAACACTGCGACAAGCGGCTGACCTCGGAAGTTAAGATTTATCTAAACAGACAACCGTCACTTGGCCGAGTGGCGGTTGTTGCTTTTTCTCATAATTCTTAATGTGAAGGTGAAACCTAACACATGGAATGTCAGAGTAATTGGCATACACATCACCTCCTTTCGAAGATGATGGTCAACCGCCTGCGCTATAGCAGTGCTCCTCTGCTCTTTCGAGCGTTACCAATATATCAGATCGAATATTCGAAGTCAATTCAATTCTTCGCTTTTTCTGCCCTAAATCCATTATTCTAAATTCAATAATCACTTAATACGTAATTGATAATTACCAACCCAACTTCTTTCCGGGCGTGCAGTATGATTTATACGTGCGCCCTGAAAGCGGTCGGCAGGAGGTAGATATAGACATGAGCAAAAAGAGCGATCTTACAGGCATGCGCTTTGGCAGATTGACTGCCATAAAATCGACCAATGAAAGAAAAAACGGCTATACCGTGTGGATTTGCAGGTGTGACTGCGGTAATACCGTGCACGCCGCGTCGCGATTTCTTAAAAACGGCTGGATGACTTCCTGCGGCTGCGAGGAGAAAAAGCCCCGCTATGAGGACCTGACCGGAAGACGTTTCGGAAAACTGCAGGTCCTTTCTATAGCTCAGGAGCGGGATGCGCACGGCCGGATATTGTGGAATTGCGTCTGCGACTGCGGGAACACAATCCTTGTGCCTGCCGGTCAGCTGGTCAACGGTTACCGGCGCAGCTGCGGGTGCCTGAGTCGTCCGCCGCTCAAGGACTGGGTAGGCAGGCAATTCGGAGAACTGACGGTGACCGCCTATGACGGAAAACGTGAAAAAAAAACACTACTGGAAATGCAGGTGCAGCTGCGGGAATGAGACAAGTGTTTGTCAGTCCAGTCTCATGAGCGGACACACCACCAGCTGCGGCTGCCGCAATACGCCCTTTGCAGCCAAGCACTTCATCGAGGGAACATGTGTGGAGAATATCCGCAGCAGACGGATCGCCAAAAACAATACCAGCGGTGTCCGCGGCGTCTATAAATCCGAGCGCAGCGGCAAGTGGTGCGCCCAGATCACCTTCCAGGGCAGGACCCGTTACCTGGGCAGCTTTTCAACTCTGGAAGAGGCAGCCG
Source organism: uncultured Lachnospiraceae bacterium (assembly GCA_900318375.1). GTDB lineage: Bacteria > Bacillota > Clostridia > Lachnospirales > Lachnospiraceae > CAG-791. The sequence continues at coordinate 68,638 of ONKG01000002.1, read as the reverse complement.
AGGCACGCAAAAAAGGAGAGCAGCTTTTTGACGAGTTCCTGGCGCGCTTCGACATGGCACATCCCGAACAAAAGAGCGGGAAAATCCCGCATGAAGAGATCCGGGCAGAGACCAGACACATTGTACATATATTGCATTCAGACATCGGCGCCGGAAAGATCCCTGTCTGAATCGAACAGCATTTTAAGAGAACAACCGCCGCCTGACAAAGCGGCGGTTGTTCTTTTCCTGCGTTTCAGGCGGGCTTCACTTGGAACTTCTCAACAGGGTATATGCCCTGTTTTGTATACTCTTATGCGCATGACGACAGTTTTAATGCTATAATTATCGATGAATTGAAATGATATGTTTGAAATAATCTGATAATCGGGAGGGGTTCCATGGATCTTGCAACAATGCTGGTAAAGATTGACGATGTCTTATATACCTGGCTGCTGATTTATCTGCTGGCCGGGAGCGGCATCTATTTTTCCATCCGAACACGGTTTGTGCAGATCAGACGTTTTAAGGATGCATTGAACTGTATGATGGAAAAGAAGGAGGGCGACAAAGGCGTTTCCTCCTTCCAGGCGCTGATGATCGCCACTGCTTCCCGTGTAGGTACGGGCAACATGGCTGGTGTCGCTACTGCCATTATTATGGGCGGTCCCGGCGCGGCATTCTGGATGTGGCTTATGGCGGTACTCGGTTCTGCATCTGCGTTCATAGAGAGTACCCTTGCCCAGATTTATAAAAAGAAAGAGGGCGATACCTTCAAGGGAGGCCCCGCCTACTATATCGAGCGAGCGCTCCATGCGCGCTGGCTGGGCATCATTTTTGCTATTTCCCTGATCGCCACCTTTGCCTTCGGCTTCAACGGCCTGCAGGCCTATAACATAGTCTCCGCCTTTGACGTCTATGTGGAGGATCTTTCAGCCAGCATAGTTCCCACTGTGATCGGTGTCATCCTAGCAGTCTGTGCGCTGGTGATCTTCTTTGCGGGCGACGTTATCGGCAAAATCTCCTCTGTCCTGGTGCCTGTCATGGCCGGCCTCTATATTCTGATCGGCATCTTTGTTATCATCAGTAATATCACCAGGATCCCCTCTGTGCTGGGAATCATTCTGGCAGACGCTTTTGACTTCAAGGCAGTCTTCGGAGGTTTTACCGGATCCTGCATGGTGCTCGGCATCAAGCGGGGACTCTTCTCCAACGAGGCCGGCATGGGCTCCGCCCCCAATGCCAGCGCATCTGCGACGGTCTCTCATCCCGCCAAGCAGGGTCTTGCTCAGATTATTTCGGTCTACATAGACACCCTGCTGATCTGTTCCACGACTGTCTTCCTGATCCTGCTCACCGGCGACTGGTCAGACGGTAAATATTCGGGCATTCCGCTTTTGCAGCAGTGTGTCGCCAGGGTCATAGGCCCTGTCGGGATTCACTTTGTGACAGTGATCGTCTGCCTCTTTGCTTTCACATCCATCATCGGCAACTACTTTTATGCGGAGGCCAATATCCTCTTTATTACAAAGAACAAGACTGCCATGATCATCTTCCGCATCGCTGCTGCCGTCATGGTCTTTATAGGCGCCGGCAACAGCCTTGACGTCGCATGGAGCCTTGCAGATATCACAATGGGCCTGGAAGCTGTCGTCAATATCATCGCGATCGTCCTCCTCGGCCGCATTGCCTTCGCAGCTCTCGATGACTACGAGAAACAGAAGAGTGAGGGCCTCGACCCCGTCTTTTACGAGGGCAGCATCGGACTCAATGATACGGATGTCTGGAAAGACAAATGAGTCACGAGGGACGGTTCTGCCTGACTCATTTCTCCCGGTATGAGTCACCGGGGACGGTTCTGCCTGACTCATTTATCGTGCATCCGCGAGCGTGCATCTGCCCGGATCCCGGATGTCGGGGAGATTATCATAGGATAACAAAGTACTAGGCATGCCGGAAAGTTCCTTTCTTGTGGAATAAACAGGATGCGGGAAGGGGACACAGAACTGTCCGCTGTATCTTCTAAAAGTATATTGTCTAATTGTAACGGACCTGCGGCGAATGTCAAATAAGCCAGGAACAAAATGTCGGAAAAGTCTGAAATATCCAACAATTTATCTAGATGCGTTGAATTTATTGACAATTCGCCCCTAAATGGTATAATAGTTACATCAAATAGATAGACGTTACCCGGGTACAAATAATACAATCGTCGATTGAAACTGATGTCAAGTCTAGGAGCAGTTGGTTGTTGTAAACGTCTTGAAGTATTTTATTTAATTTCATAAGGTTGATTTCGATCGACCTGGCCGGTAGCGAAGGAATCTGGGTAAAGGAGGTACGGACCGAAGTACAACTAAACTTTTTCCACCAAACAAACCAGAATCTGAACTGTTGGAAATTATGAAAGGAAGGTACGGACCAATTATCTAACAAATCTTAGCTCTATAAAGTTCGTATCGGAAATCATCCGATTACTGCAGATAGTTCGTGAAGGGGCAGAATAAGCAATAGTAACGTAGTATTTGCAACAGAAATGTGGTTTATGTATTTTTCAAAAACGAATTTCACTGACGGGATGTAAACCCCGCAATGATATTTGTATAGTAACATCAGAGAATCACAATAGGTATTTGTGAAGAAGTGATTAGTCTTAGACAAATCCACTGGTGTGAATTCGGAAGATGAAGAAGATAGATAAATCTGCAAGAGAGGATGGTTTTCAAGAGAGTAACTGAATAATATGTCAGTAGTAAGAGAACAAGAACATCCAGAGTGATGAAATTAGTTCCGGGTACCTTCTGCAGACGAGAAATGCAGGAGAGAAATTAACTGATACAGTATCCAGTCTCTCAAAAAAATAACTGAATACGGAGGTAAGCACCATTGGACAAGAATTCCTGAGAAGGGATGTTGATCGCAGGCAGATTAAGCCGGACAGCATCCCTTCTCTGTTGCTGTGTGAGCAGAATCTGCTGCAATCGTTCACACAAGATTCGCTGAAATTACACGGTCGTGTTGTTTTCATTGAAGCGTAAATCTGTTATATTAACGCAATAAAGAAAAAAAACACGTGATCATAAGTAAAAACACATGATCAGAAGAAAAACACATGACCAGGAGAAGATAAATATATGTGTGGTATTTGCGGATTTACCGGAAATTTAAACGGATGGAATATAGGTGAAACAGCCGGTGCAGGCGCGTCGCTGCCGGGCAGACCGGACCAAAAGGGAAAAGTAAAAATCGTCGGGCACCCTGAGAACGCAGAAAGCTGCAGCCGGGTACTGACCAACATGATGAATCGGATCATTCACCGCGGACCGGACGGTGCGGGGCAGTATATTGACAGCGGAATCTCTATGGGATTTCGCCGGCTGTCGATCATCGACCTCAAGGGAGGCGACCAGCCTATGGCGACAGCAGACGGGAGAAGGATCATCACCTTCAACGGCGAGATCTACAACTACCGTGAACTTCGCGAGGATCTTAAGATCAAAGGCCATACCTTCCTGACCAACTCGGATACCGAGGTCCTGCTGCACGGCTACACCGAGTATGGCCCCAGGATCCTGAACAGGCTCCGCGGCATGTTTGCCTTCGTGATCTGGGACGCGCGCAAAAAAGAGCTTTTCGCCGCCCGGGACATGTTCGGAATCAAGCCCTTTTACTATGCGGAGATTGAAGGAAACCTGGTATACGGCTCTGAAATCAAGAGTATCCTGGACTATCCCGGATATGACCGTCAGGTCAATCTGCAGGCCCTGGAGCAGTACATGTCCTTCCAGTATTCGGTGCTGCCGGAGACCTTTTTCAGAGGCATTTACAGACTGCCGGCAGGCCATTACATGGTCTGGAAAAACGGGAAACTCAGGACCCGCAGATATTTTGATCCAATGCTGACTCCCCGCCCGACAGGAGAGAAGACAAATGCTGCAGCATCTTCGGGATTATTCGGGGCCGAGAGCAAAGACCGGACAAAGAATGCCGGCCTGGCCGGGGAGAAGAAGAGCGCGGAACAAGCGCACAAGCGGCTGGTCAACCGGATCGACAGCGCAGTGCAGGAATCTATTAAATACCATATGGTAAGTGACGTGGAGGTGGCCTCCCTTTTGTCCAGCGGCGTGGATTCCTCCTATGTCGCGGCAAATTTCGGCGGAGCAAAGACCTTCACAGTCGGCTTTGATTACGAGACCTATAATGAGATTCCCTATGCGGAGGCCCTCTCCAAAGAGGTGGGAATCGAGAATTACAGCAAGATCATCACGACGAAGGAATACTGGGAGGAATTTCCCCGGATCCAGTATTTTATGGACGAGCCGCTGGCGGATGCCTCTGCGGCAGCCCTCTATTTTGTCGACCGCGAGGCATCAAAGCATGTCAAGGTAATCCTATCCGGTGAGGGCTCCGATGAGCTCTTCGGCGGTTATGTGATCTACCATGAGCCCCTTTCCCTGGATGCCTACCAGAAGCTGCCGCGGGGTCTGCGCCGGGCACTGGCAAAAGCTGTCTCCATGATCCCCGGTCATCCCAAGGGCAAGGGATTTATCCTGCGCGGATCCAAATCCGTCGAGGAGCGGTTTATCGGCAATGCCAATGTTTTTACTGTTAAACAGAGAAACAAGGTTCTCAAATATACATCTGCTCATTCCGATCCAAAATATCTGACAGCCCCTTTCTACAGGAGAGTAAAGGGCCTGACGGACACGGAAAAAATGCAGTATATCGACCTGAATTTCTGGCTGCAGGGAGATATTCTCCTCAAGGCTGACAAAATGAGCATGGCCCACGGACTGGAGAGCCGTGTCCCTTTCCTTGACCGAGGTGTATACATGGTCGCAAAGGATCTGCCTCTGGAGGAGAAAATCAGCGAGACCAATACAAAGACCGCTTTCCGCGAGGCGGCGCATCGCTATATGCCTGCCGCGGCAGCAGAGAAGAAAAAGCTGGGCTTCCCGGTCCCCATCCGTATCTGGCTGCGTCAGGACAAGTACTATGACATCGTGAAAAAAGCCTTCTGCAGCAAGGAGGCGGAAATGTTTTTCCACACAGATGAACTCATGAAGCTTCTGGATGCGCACCGTGCCGGAAAGGAGGACTACAGCCGCCATATCTGGAATGTCTATACTTTCCTTGTCTGGTATCGTCAATACTTTGTCCCGGGCGCCTGCGCCGTGACGATTGAAGATGAGCTTGCCATGGAGCACATGCATGAGGACAAGAACCGCGAAGCCTTGAATGCCTGAGCTATGAAATAGTGAACGCGCAGCAGAAATATGCGGCAGCCATGCCGCATAAACACGTCACAACCATGCCGCAGTTCAACCATGCGGCAGCTCCGCCCTTCCGCAGAACCGTGCAGCAGCCTTTCCGCAGAGCCATGCGGCAGCCATGCCGCAGATCCATGTCGCGGGAAAACACGGTTGCCTTTTAGGGGATTGTATGAGAAAATTGAAGAGCGGTGCGAAAGCACCTTCGCGATTTCTCTTCGCAGATGCCGCCGGTGCGGGCGGCATATTCGGAAAGTTTGATTCTGCAGCAGTCTGCAGGGAGTGCGGGCAGTCCGCAAAAGCAGGGAGGAAGACATGGAGATTGGAGCTGTTATTGGCCTTGCAGCGTTCGGCGTCATGGCGCTGATTGGAGTTCTGGTGGGAATAATCGCGGCGGTTTCCGCCGTTTCAGGTATTGACACGCGGGACAATGAAGGAGACTGATGCAACACAAAAGTGACAGCTGTATCCGTACAGGATTATTTGTGCTGTGAAAAAAGGACCGGTTTCCCCGTATTTAATGGGAAAACCGGTCTTGTTTTACGATAAGAATCCGGAGAGGCACAGCAAATGAAAATATCTGACCATTTTTTCCGAAGGCTGCTGACGCTTTTTCTGGCTGCTGCTCTGGCCGCGGGATGCGGCATTTCAAACGAGCATGGACAATCCGGCAAAACAGAAGCTGCAGAGACAGATTATTCAGAAACAGGTTATTCAGAGACAGATTATTCAGAAACAGACAGTTCGGATCCGGACAATTCAGATGCACTCAATTCAGATACACTCAATGCAGATGCACTGAATTCAGCTCCGGGCAATTCAGAAATAGATTATTCAGACCTGGACTATTCAGATCCGGAAACAGGGCTGGCAGAAGCAGGAAACGCACTGAAGTCGGGAATTCCGGACGCCTTTGAACTGGCGGCAGTGGCCCCGTTTTCGGGGACTGTCTGGGCGGATGTCAATGGGGATGTCCCGTTTTTTGAAGAAACAGAGATGGAAGCCGCCCGCAGGATGGTGACTGCCCTGGCTCAGGGTCCGGACGACCAAACGGCAGATCCTGCGGCAGACGATACGGCAGAAGATGCAGCAGCCAAAACTGCAGATGCGGAAGAAAGACAGAAGTCGGAGGTCTGTCAGGTTTACGGAGATCTGGATGAACTTGGGCGATGCACCGGTGCCTGTGCGCTCGTGGGACCCGAGACCCTGCCCCGGGAGGAACGGGGAAATATCGGCATGATCAAGCCGACCGGCTGGCATACTGTAAAATATGACGGTATTGAGGGAAACTACCTCTATAACCGCTGCCATCTGATCGGATTTCAGCTCACGGGCCAGGACGCCAACGAAAAGAACCTGATCACGGGGACGCGGTATCTGAATGTCGAGGGCATGCTTCCCTATGAGGATTCGGTCCTCGCCTATGTGACAGGGACCGGCAATCATGTGCTGTACCGGGTTACGCCCGTCTTTCAAAAGGATAATCTGCTGGCTGACGGCGTTTTGATGGAGGCGAGGTCTGTGGAGGATCCTCTGGTGCAGTTCTGTGCCTTCTGTTATAATGTACAGCCCGGCATCACGATCGACTATGCGACCGGTGAGAGCACCGGACCGGCCTTTACCGGAAACGACAGCAATGGAAACGGAGACGGAAAAAGCAGGGATGAGGGAGACGGAGATACTTCGGCCGGCATTTCCTCCGGCGGGGGCGGAAAAGAAGAGAGTCCTTCGGCCGGCATTTCCGCCGGCGGGGACGGAAAAGAAGAGAGTCCTTCGGCCGGCATTTCCGCCGGCGGAGAAGGAAAAGAAGAGAGTCCTTCAGCCGGAAATACGGTGACAAGAAGCGGACAGTCCGGCCGGGAAGAGACACCCGGACAGACAGAGACACCCGGGGAAAGGATGAGGAACGGAGACTGGAGGTTCATTGTGAACGTCAGCACAGGAAAATTTCATCTGCCCGGCTGCGAATCCGTCCGGAAAATGAGTGAAAAAAATAAGCAGGGATTCAACGGAAGCCGCGAGGAACTGATCGAAATGGGGTATGAGCCCTGCAAAAACTGCAATCCATAAGAAGACCGCAGGAAGACGGCGGCAGGAAGACGGCGGACGAAAGATGGATTTGTCCGCGCTGCGGATAATGTACAGCTTAATCACGGAGGAAAAACAGATGAATGAACAGATGCTGGAAACCTTTCTGAATCGACGGAGTATCCGCAGCTATACGGGCGAACCGGTGCCGATGGAAAAACTCAATATGATCATCATGGCGGGACTGTCTTCGGCATCCAGCCGTGCAGTACGTCCCTGGGACCTGATCGTTGTCAGGGATAAGGATAAACTGATCGATATGTCGGGATGCCGGCTCAGGGGCTCTTCCCGGATGCTGGCCGGCGCGGACGCGGCCATCGTGGTAGTCGGCGATGAGGAGCGGTCAGATGTCTGGATCGAGGACTGCAGTGTTGTCATGGCCAACATGCATCTGATGGCTTCCGCCCTGGGTGTGGGAAGCTGCTGGATCCAGGGACGGGGCAGAGAGGCGATCGATGGAGGGAGCACAGAGGACTACCTGCGCCGTATCCTGCAGTTCCCCTCGGAGTGCCGTCTTGAGGCGATCCTTTCTCTGGGCATGCCGGACGAAGAACTGCCCGCGAGAACCATGGAGAGTCTGCCCTTCAATAAGGTGCATATTAACAAGTATTGATCCTATATCCGGAGCGGCAAAAAATGCATTGGCAGTATTGGCTCCGCTTCCATAGCGTGCAGCATGTCGGAGCAAGCGTGCAGCATGTCGGAGCACGTAAGTGCCTTGACAGAAAAAGAGGTTTGTGCGCCGCACAAACCTCTGAGAGAAAATATTGAAAAAATATTGAATTGTCAATTTTTTTATTTCAGGACGGCATCGAGCGCATGCTCCAGGGCTTCCCAGTTTTTGACTGCCTTCGGGTTTTCGGACGCTGCCTTTGCTGCTTCTGCACAGCCGGCGTCTTCCAGGATCGGACGCATCTCTTCGAAGTCGTCCAGGATCATGCTCGCATCGTAAGAGACAGAGGACCAGTTGGCCTTGAGATTTTCCTTCTGGGCCTCGGAGAGGCGGTTGACTTCTGCCTTGACAGTGTCCGAGAGGAGCGCGGTATCGACATTTCCGGCTTCTGTCTCGTTAGCCCACTGCAGGAGCATGACGGATGCGGAAGCGGCGCGAAGGGAACTGCCTGCGGACTGTCCCCAGCCGGTGCAGGCAACAAGTGCCTCGGAGAGGACGGATTCTTTCAGAGCCGTGTCTTTGGTATCGCGTTTGGGAATACCGTCGTCGAGTGCGTCTGCGGCAGCGCTCTCCCCATTATCGCTGACAATGGCAGCGGTCTCTGAGGTTGAGGACGTCGCAGCTGCGGCGGCATCTGCTGTGGTGGAGCCGGTATCCGTGGTTTCTGCAGTCTCTGCAGCAGCGGAAGTTTCGTCTGCGGCAGCGACTTGGGAAGAGGCCGCAGTTTCAGAAGCAGCCGCAGTTTCAGAAGCAGCCGCGGATGTGGCGGCGGAGTCTGCAGCAGTCTCAGAAGAAGTCCCGGAAGCAGCAGCGGAATCCTCCGTTTTCTGCTCCGGTCCGGTCGTCCCTGCAGCCGCGGAAGAATCAGGGACGTCAGGCTTTCCGCCGTTTATATTTATATCAGTGAAGGGCTCGGTAGGGATCGAGACCACAGAGCTCTGTGTCGATGCCTGCCCGGATTCCGAGGGGGCGGAACTGGTATGAGCGCCGCTTCCCGAGCAGCCTGCAGAGGATATGGCTATGGCAGCGGCCAGAGCAAGGGGGAATGATGTGCGGAAAACAGTCTGTCCGAATTTTTTCACAATAAAGTCCTTTCTGCATCTGATTGGCAAATGAGTAAATGTTGTGTTTTATGCGGTCTGCAGCATTTTCGCCGCAGGGGATCATGGCGTACATAAAAGCTGCGGGCAGACGAGTCATTAACGTTTTCAGTAATGAAAAAAGCGCTGCCGCTAACCTTCATAATAGCACAGCAGCACAAGAGATGGCAAACAGGAGAAGTCAGGTCATGCTCAGAGGGAATTTTCATACGCATACAATTTTCTGCGACGGAATGAATACAGCCCGGGAGATGGCGGAAAAAGCACTGGAACTGGGATTTACGCATCTTGGTTTTTCCGGACACATGGATCCCGATATCCGGGTGGATCTGGAGGCTTATAATGCAGAGATCTGCCGGATGCAGGAGCTCTTCCGAGGAAAAATGGATATTCTGCGGGGCGTGGAACTTGATGTTCTCTATCAGCCGCAGGGAGAAGAAGAGGCGCGTCTTCTTAAAGAGATGGAGTTCGTGATTGGCTCCACGCATTTTGCGGAGGGCGCGGCCGGAGAATTGTTTGCGGTGGATAATACACCTGAGATTTTTACAGAAGGGTGCCGCAGGTTTTTTGACGGCGATTACTATCGCCTGGCAAAGGCCTATTACGAGCTGGAAGCACAGGTTTATGACCGGCTGCAATGTACCTTTATAGGCCATTTTGATCTGGTCACACGCTTTAACGACGATCTTCATTATCTTGACGAAACAGATCCCCGCTATTATGGACCGGCACTGGAGGCAATGGAGTATCTTGCCTCGAAAGGCGTCCCGTTTGAGATCAACTGCGGCGCAGTCAACCGGGGACGCAAGGCAGAACTGTATCCGAATCGCTTTTTCCTGAAAAAATTGAAAGAGATGGGAGGCGAGATCGTGATTAATTCCGATGCCCACCACAGGGATCTGCTCAATGGCGGATTTGACATAGCAGTGAGGACTGCAATGGAGTGCGGCTTTACGCACACCAATTATCTGGAGCATTCGGCAGACGGAAGGATCGGTTTCCGCCAGATTCCGCTGGATCTTGTGTGAAGCTTTCAGCCATGAACAGACAGATCAAGGCGAATGCCGTGTCAGGTTCGCAAACGCTTTGCGATTGCCAACCTGTCGGCAAGGCGAATTGCTTCCTGCCCGAAGCCACAACAGTTTGAAAACCTGTAATTCTTCCGCCCACTGTACAGGAGTTTTATGAGAAGGAAAGAGAATTCCTCGCTGCGGGTAATTCTGGTGATGACACTGGCAATGCTCGTTTTTGCGGGGATTATAACATTGATCGGCAGATTGACGGACAGATCGGCTGCCGCGGAAATAGAATATGAGCCCGAACGCAGGCAGCTGAAATCAGAAGAGATTGCTGCGGATCCGGTTTCAGGCCTGTCGGGACTGATGTTTTCGTCAGAGAATGTCATGAGGACAGACGGAGCGTATTTCAGGCTGACGGAGGATGATGAAACAGGTATTTTGTATGCCTATGTGCCGGCCGAGATGAATGAGCAGCTCTGCGTCTTCCTGAACAGTAAACAGACCCTGCGCATTGAAGGAGACGACGTCTCCGGCACTTTTGGATCCGGAGATACACTGCCTGCCTTCGCAGAGAATGCTCAGTATACTTTCACAGTCGGGAATCAGGACAGCGGAGAAGAAGAGAGCGGGACAGTTGTCTTTTTGTACACGGAGAATGTGCCGTCAATGTATATAGATACAGTGAGCGGCTCGATGGAATCCGTCGATTCGGATAAAAAGCACGAGACGTCGGAAGCGGCATCTTATCGGATTTATATGACGGACGGGGAGCAGGACTCCAGTGGTATGTGTGAGATCAAAGGCCGCGGAAACAGTACCTGGTCCCTGGCAAAAAAGCCCTATAATCTGAACCTGAACGCTTATAATTCCCTCCTGGGAATGAGCAGCAGTACAAAGCTTGCCCTGATCGCAAATTTCTGGGAGTCCACCCAGACAAGGCAGTACTATGCTTTTGAGGCGGCGCAGCGGCTGGGGCTCGAATATACCCCGGAGCAGCGCTTTGTCAATGTTTATCTCAACGGACGCTATCACAGTCTCTGCCTGCTTACCCAGCGGATCAATGTCAACGGGGGAACGGTCCGTATTACAGATCTGGACAAGAAGAACAAGAGAATAAACCAGGGCGGCAGTCAGCCGGATTCAATTGTGATGGACACAGATGAGGATGGACACGAGGCACTGGCTTATGCCTGGGAAAAAGAGCCGGAGGATGTTTCAGGCGGCTATCTCATAGAGTTTGACAATCGCTATGATTCGGAGGATGTCTGGTTTGCCACGGGAACAAAACATATGGTGTTCAAATCTCCCGATACTCCTTCAGTTCGTGAATATCAGTATATTTCCGAATATGTGCGCGAAGCAGAAAAGGCCCTGTTTGCCGGGGCGGTAACTGACGAAAACGGGGACTCCTATGATGGTCCGGAAGCTGCTTCCGACGGGGGCGGATCCCTTGTGAAGTGGGACGGAGAAAAGGGTGTCAACCCGGATACCGGGAAATCGGTGTGGGACTATTTCGACATGGACTCCTGGGCGCGGATGTTTGTTATCCAGGACTTTTTCGTCCAGTCGGATGACGAGTTCTACAGTTTTTACTTTTACAAAAAAGAGGGCAATCCTCTTCTGTATTGCGGACCGGTCTGGGATTTTGATCTTTGCATGGGCAACATGAACTGCGGAGATTACTATCTGACCTCTGAGCAGACGCTGTGGCTGCGGGACGGACGCAAACGCTGGCTCCACAGGATGGATCAGTTCCCGGAATTCAGGGAGCGTGTCGCGCAGATTTATCTGGAGGAGATGGAACCCATTGTCCGGGATATCCTTGAGAATGAGTTCGACCAGAACGTGGAGATGCTCGAGAAGGATACCAGGATCAATTACCTGCGCTGGGGCAAAAATCTCGATTATGATGAACGCACCGGACTCTTTAAGACACTTTTTGAAAACCGTGTGGAGTTCGTACATGATTATTATTCCGATCCGGACAGTTACTGCCGGCTACTCTTCCATTTTGCCTGGGGAGACTTCTCCTACTATGTGAAAAAAGGCGAATCCATGGGCTTTCTGCCCACCCAGGAATACGGGGAGAAGCAGTCCACAGCCCAGAGCAAGGCCAACGGACTCATCGTCGGCTGGCGGGACACCGGCACCGGCGGACTTCTGCAAGCGGATACCCCTGTTTATGAAGACCGGGATTTTGATCCGGTATATCAGTGATTGAAGTCTTGATGTTACCCAGTGATTGAAGTCCTGCTGTTACCGGAAAACCGGAAAATCATCTCTGCAGTTTTGGGGATGATGCATGTGCACAGTCCTGCTCCGGTCACAGTCCTGTTCCGGTCACAGGCTTATTCCTGTCCCGCGCCTATTCCGGCATGCCGGACCAGAGGCAAAAAAATAAACACACAGCAAAGAACCTGGCACCTGGTTTTCCTTGCTGTGTGTTTTTTTATCGCACCGGACCTGCAGCTTATCGGTACAGGCCGGTACGAAATATGCGATGGTTTGTGTGTGATCTTCAATCAGCTGTGTTTCATCAGGGCAGACGCTTCGCTTTTGCCTGATGTCACCGAATCCTGCAGATCTATTATTCAGGATATATTATTCAGGACAGAATTTCCATGCAGAGATCCATCCAGGAACAGCCGCAGCAGCACTTCTTCAGAAGGCTTTTCGTCATGACCGGAACTTCGGGAGTATGCTCCGGAAATCCGGCAGAGGGTTGTGCGGAAGTCCCTTTCCCCAGCTTCCAGACAAAAGTTTCGCCCGGGACGAAACCCGTGTGTGCGAAAACGCGCGAATCAAAAAGTGACGGGGTTACGGATTCACAGGAACTGCCCCTGCTGTGAGGGCAGACCGCACACAGATCATCGGTTCCCTCAATGAGCCGGACTGTCTCGCCGGAATCACTCTGCAAAGCGGCGATGACCTCTCTCATTTTTTCATCAAAGGAGAAACTGTAACCGTGCCCCCGGTAATTCTGTATACACAGAAGATGATGCGCGCGAAGATTCAGGACGGGCGGGGCTTCTGATCGGGCCGCCATCACACTGCGGGCTCTCCGGTATAAATGGTCCTGCGGATCGCGGTTTCAAGCGGAAGACCGATAATGACAACGGCAGCCATTTTGATGAAGTCGCCGGGAAGGAAAGGAATCACGCAGGCTGCAAGTGATGCTCCCAGGCCCATACCGGTGACTGCCATGAACCAGGCTGTCCCTATGACATAGAGAGCAAGGGTTCCGCAGATCATGCCCAGGATCATGAAGAAAATCTTTGCGGTTCTTTTTGCGTTGCTGCCGGTTTTTTTATAAATGAGACCTGTGAGCCATGCGCAGGGAATATAGCCGATGATATAGCCGCCGGTCATGCCCAGAACATTTCCCAGCCCGCCGGTCCATCCTGCAAAGACGGGGAGTCCCACAGCGCCCAGAAGAACATAGATCAGCTGGCTGAATGCGCCCAGACTGCCGCCCAGAAGAACACCGGCCAGCATGACGGCAAATGTCGCCAGCGAGACCGGCACTCCGCCTGCCAGCGGGACAGACAGAGGAGCCAGTATGCAGGTGATGGCTGCGCACATCCCGCACAGGACCAGATTTCTTGTATCGGAGAGAGTATTTTTGCGATTCATTTTAAGAGTTCTTCCACTTCTTTCAGTAATATTGATTAGTAATAATGTTTGTTAATCGTTTATGTGGATTTCTCGATGGATTCAGTTCCGTACAACAGGAGACACCGCAAGTTGTATTGCTAAGATGATGGATCGGAAGCCGTGTCTCCTGAGTACTTCGAAGTTGAATTCAGAATACATCGAAAAAACCCGATTGTCAACGCAAATAATATAAACGGTTAACAATTGGGTTAACACGATGCTTTTCCCGGATGCCTTACTTCGCGTTTCAGGTCAGGCTGCAAGTGCCCCTTCCTTTCAGCCTTGCGAATTTCCTTACGAATCCTTACTCCTTATGAATTCTTGCTTAGTAATGTGGCTCACGAATTTTTGATGTTTTTGAGAAAAATATGTTGAAACTCCGCGTATTTTCCTGTATGATAGGTAAGGTCTTAACGGAGACATCCGATTCGGGGGCGTAGCTCAGTTGGGAGAGCGCTACACTGGCAGTGTAGAGGTCATGGGTTCGAATCCCACCGTCTCCACTAAATCAAAAGCCTTGAAATCATTGGATTTCAGGGCTTTTTTCATTTGGGAATAGAAAGACCATTCCCCCAAAAATCCCTGTTTGGGGGGAGTTTGTGGGACAGATTTAAATATTCTTATTCCCGCAGGTGGGAAAAAACGGCTGTGCCGACTCAATTCTGCTAATTCATGTCCAGGAAGCTTTAGAATGATTTCCGGGCGCCTGTAATCCCACATTGGTGGTAATATCATCCTTGTGTGATCGATAAGAATCCCTTTCACAACGATACCATGCTCGTATTGATACTTAATTGGAGCGGACATAAAACATGTCCAATAGTTAGTTTGATTAAGAATTGCTCTTGTAACAGGGAAGAAGGATGTCATATAATATTTGGAATGCTATGGCTTTTTGTTCGAATATTTTTTGAAATCCGTAGATTTTTTTTGCTTAGACAATTGGAGGACGGCAATGAAAAAACGCAGATACCAAATCACGGCATTAGTCTTGTCATTAATAATGATTACAGGCCCTTTATCAGGACCTGTTTTTGCTGCGCAGACTTCTGAAGGAACAGAAGAATCTGAATCAGTTGAATCCTCAGAAATGTCTGAGGATATTGAGGCGACCGAAGAACCTGAAGCATCAAATGAAGATTCCAGCCAGAGTAGTGATATTGCGGACGAGGAGTCAACAGAAGAAACTGCTCAAAAAACAGAAGAAACTGTCGAAGAGGATCAGAACGCGGATGAGAGTGAAGAAACAACGGATCAGTCTGCGCAGGAAGATTCTTTGGATTATTCTGAAGAAGGGGGAAATTCTGCTGATACAGGCAATACATCTATAGAAGCTTCCGATACCACAGACAATACTGTTGAAGAAAGAACAGAAGATTCTGCCGGGGAAGAAGAAACAGCGACAGAGGAAGAGGAAACTGAGATTAATGCTCCTGCTGAACAAGAGAGCCTTAGCACGGATAGTATGAATTCTGAACAGGTGGCTGATGAAGAAGTTGTTGCTTCAGGAAGCTGTGGCGAAAATGCTACTTGGAAGCTGACTGGAACAGAAAGCAATCTTACACTAACGATTAGTGGAAGCGGGGAAATGGACGATTTTTCAGAGTCCAGTATTCCGTGGGCTTCCAGGAGGTCAAAAGTCAAGACTCTTGTTGTTGAGGATGGAATTACTAATATAGGAAATCATGCTTTTTATTCTTTGAATAAATTGGTAGAAGTCTCTCTTCCAGATTCGATTACTTCAGTAGGCCGTTATAGTTTTTCAAACTGTGTATCTCTATCGACGATGATGCTACCGGATAGTGTGACGAGTATCGGTGATTCTGCATTCGAAAATTGTAGCAGCCTGACGAGCGTGACGATTCCACGAGCGTGGCGATTCCCGACGGTGTGACGAGTATCGGTGATTCTGCATTCGAAAATTGCAGCAGCCTGACGAGCGTGACGATTCCGGACAGTGTGACGGATATTGGGAGTTCTGCATTCGAAAATTGCAGTAGCCTGACGAGCGTGACGATTCCGGACAGTGTGACGAGTATCGAATATTATGCATTTGAAAATTGCAGCAGCCTGACAAGCGTAACGATTCCTGGCAGTGTGACGAATATCGAGCATTATGCATTTTATAATTGTAGCAGCCTGAAAGAGATACATATAAGTAGTATCGAAGCATGGTTGAATATAAAGGATGATTCCAGTGGATTATCTGGAATTTTATTTCTAAATGATAAGCCTTTAGTAAATGTAGTCATCCCCGATGGTGTGACAAGGATTAGAAATGCTGCATTCGAAAATTGCAGCAGCCTGACAAGCGTAACGATTCCCGACAGTGTGACGAGTATCGGTGATTCTGCATTCGAAAATTGTAGCAGCCTGACGAGCGTGACGATTCCGGACAGTGTGACGAGTATCGGGGATACTGCATTTTATAATTGCAGCAGCCTGACGAGCGTGACGATTCCGGACAGTGTGACGAATATTAGGAGTTCTGCATTTTCCGGATGCAGCAGCCTGACGAGACGAGCGTGGCGATTCCCGACGGTGTGACGAGTATCGGTGATTCTGCATTCGAAAATTGCAGCAGCCTGACGAGCGTGACGATTCCGGACAGTGTGACGAGTATCGAGTATTCTGCATTTGAAAATTGCAGCAACCTGAAAGAAATACATATAAGTAGTCTCGAAGCATGGTTGAATATAGAGGATGATTCCAGTGGATTATATGGAAATTTGTTTCTAAATAATAATCCTTTAGTAAATGTAGTCATCCCTGATGGTGTGACGAGTATCAGGGGTTCTGCATTTGAAAATTGCAGCAGCCTGACAAGCGTGACGATTCCGGACAGTGTGACGAGTATCGGGGATTCTGCATTTAAAAATTGCAGCAGCCTGACAAGTGTAACGATTCCCGACAGTGTGACAAGTATCGGGAGTTATACATTTGAAAATTGCAGCGGCCTGACAAGCGTGACGATTCCCGACAGTGTGACGAGTATCGGGCATTCTGCATTCGAAAATTGCAGCAGCCTGACAAGCGTGACGATTCCCGGCAGTGTGACGAGTTTTGGAAATTCTGCTTTTGAAAATTGCAGCAGCCTAACAAGCGTGACGATCCAGAATGGTGTAAAAGCGTTTGGGGATTGTGCATTTTTCGGTTGCACAAGCTTGGCGAGCATGACAATTCCAGATAGCATGACAGTTATCAGCCCTTGGAATTTTGACTTTGAATATCATGGTGATATAACCATATATTTCCGGGGAACAAAAGATCAATGGGATAATATAAATACAGGCATACATTTTAGACATATTATATATAACTATTTTAGCGTTGATGCTTTATTTAACTTGTCAGGTACATCTTTTTCTTATACTGGGAAAGAAATCAGACCTGCAGTAACAGTAACATATAATGGAAATTTATTAATAGAAGGAACTGATTACGAATTACTGTATGATAATAATATTAATGCAGGAACAGCAACTGTGACGATTGCTGGTAAGGGTAACTACTCTGGGGAAAAAATATTAACTTTCACTATTTTGCCTGTCGGATGGTATGAAGAAGGTGGTGTACAGTACTTTTATAAATCAGACGGCACCAAGCTTGCCAATGGATGGGCGAAAAGCGGAAGTACTTGGTACTGGATGGACAAGGATGGAAAAATCACAAAGAACAAATGGATTCAGACTGGAGGTAAGTGGTATTACATGACTTCATCAGGAGCCATGGCAACCGGCTGGCAGCAGATTGGCGGTAAGTGGTACTACATGAATTCCAGCGGAACTATGACAACCGGCTGGCAGAAAATCGGCGGCAAGTGGTATTACATGAACTCCAGCGGCGTTATGACAACCGGCTGGCAGAAAATCGGCGGCAAGTGGTATTACATGAACTCCAGCGGCGTTATGACAACCGGCTGGCAGCAGATCGGCGGCAAGTGGTATTACATGAACTCCAGCGGCGTTATGACAACAGGTTGGCAGAAAATCGGCGGCAAGTGGTATTACATGAAATCAGACGGCACTATGGCAACCGGAACACAGACCATCGGAGGAAAGACCTATAAGTTTAACTCTTCCGGTGTCTGGATTCAGTGATGCGCTCTGAATAGACGATTAAAATCGATTGCAATGCATTTTGAGTGGTTTATGAAGATGTGAATACAGCTCATCTGACCACGCCTATGCAATAATGTGATAAAGAGAGGACACCCGACCAGTAACGATACAATATATGAGTGTGTTGTGTCGTCGTGCCCTAACTCTCTTTCGTGTGCGATGACAAGAAGAGGGTGCTGTCACAGGCACCCTCTTTTGCTCTGAATAATGCGTTTTTCGCAGTTAATTTTTGATTATAGTCCTCGCATGGTAAAGTATACCAATGCATCCCCAGGGATCAAATAATACTCGATTTTCCCGCTTGATTTTTCGTCAGAATGGGAGCTACCATCAGGGAGCCCGGCTGGGCTGAAACACCCGCTGCCGCGGGAGACTTGATAGAAGCCCTTCGTAAGCGTCTCTACTGAGAGAATAAATCATTCGATCAGGATATAATAATCTGCCATGTCCTTCTGTGCGCGGATGCTATACCACTTTCTGTCCTCCTCTGAAAGCTTGTTGTAGTAAGTTTTCGCATTCGTATTGCACCATTCATAACACTTTCGATTCAATTCACGACGAGCCTCCTGCACGGTATTCTCATTGATGTCTTCGAATCGACGATCCAGATTGTGATCATTGCCAACGATCTCTATTGTGGAATAAACTCCAGCGTTCTGATACTGGAAGTGCATCTTCTTTTTCAGATGAGCATTTACTGACCCGTAGAACCTCTTTACAGCTTCTTGTGATCGCTGATGTATCTGATACTCTTCTTTTATCCCAACCAGATTCATTGCCTCTTGATAGGCTGCATTAACAAGCTCCAGTTCATGGCCCTCCGCAACACGTCTATCATTGCCATCATAAATCATGTATACTCTGCGCGAGGAGAAAAGGTGTCTTTTGTTCTCGAGATTGGAGAAGACTTTTTTTATCCTTGACCCGAAATAGTTGGATGTGCGAGAAAAGAATGCAAAATAGTTCTTGGCACCTGCAATACTATTGAGTTCCTCTGCAGTATTGCCATCTTTTGATCCGAACGTGAGAATAACGGGCGTCTTGATTTCATCATGTTCCATGCCGGTTTTGTTTGCCTCATAAGTATACCTGTCATTCACCATTCCCAATATGGAGAACCATTCCTTGCTAGTATAGATACAAGGTTTGTCCTGGCGGGAACGCAAATAATCCAGAAGGATGATCTCAATTGTGCGCTCATAAACGGCATCAGACCTCAATGCTTTTTCAACCGGTTCCACCTCATCAAAAACCTCTGTGATTATATAAGCGTGCCCTTTTCTTATATAAGAGAAGCATCTTTGTAGGTATGCGTCCTGATAGGCTTTACCTTCCCCGCCGAGTTCACGAATCTCCAGTAATTTACACAAGGCCTTATAGTTTTTTATCTTATCACCTTTATGGACACGTTCTTGAACGATTTCCATGGAAGGTATATTATCTTGATTTTTCATCATATTTACTCCCAAATAAATTTTTGACAGTTTATCTGTATGTATTAATTATTATTATAATAACCGATAAACTGTCAAATTTCAAGAAATGATATTTTGTTTATTTTCGCACGTTTGTTGCTTTCTCACTTTTTTGTGACGGACTGCGTCAGCAGTCAGGAACAAAAAATGAAAAGCAAACGAACTGCGAAAAAAACGGGGCATTTCATTCCGCGTCAGCGGAAATGAAATGCCAAACACCATCGCGCGCAAGCGCAATATATACCACAAATAATAACGTTGCATCAAAAACATAAAAATTTATTGACTTACTAAGAGTACAGGCCTATAATTATACCACAAAATATAACGAACGTTAATTATTTATGTTTTTTTGGAGGGCTTACCATGTGTAAGACATTTGGATATTGTCGTATAAGTACAGCCAAGCAGAGCATCGATCGGCAGGTCAGGAATATTCTTGCCAGTTATCCAGATGCAGATATTAGAAAAGAAGTCTATACAGGTACAAAATATCAGGGACGCGCTGAACTGCAAAAGATATTGGACAGGGTAAAGGTAGGAGATACCATAGTATTCGATTCAGTATCCAGAATGAGCCGCAATGCAGAAGAAGGCATCGACCTGTACTTTGATCTATATGACAGGGGTATCAATCTTGTATTCCTGAAAGAAGCATATATTAACACTGATACATATGCAGACAAGCTGAAAGATAAAATCGAACTGACAGGACAGGACGAGGATGAAATATTTATTGGCATCAATAACTATTTTAGGAAACTTGCTAAGAAGCAAATCAGGATCGCATTTGACCAAGCTGAAAAAGAAGTTGCTGACCTTCATCAGAGAACCAGAGAGGGCATCGAGACAGCGCGTCTGAACGGTAAATTGGTTGGCGGGACCGCAAACAAGGGTAAGGAATACAATGTCAAAAAAGCAGCTTCTGCAATTGATATTATCAAGAAGCACAGTAAAACCTTCGGTGGTAACCTGAGCAACAAGGAATTACAGAAACTCTGTGGGATTTCAGAGCCAACATTGTTGAAGTACAAGAAGCAAATCAAAATGCAAATGATTGCAGAGGAAATACATGCCAGAAATTCGAATTTAAGTATTGAGCAGATAATGAAAACACTGAAAAAGCAAAAATATTGATTACTAAAACTTAGCTGATATTTGAAAAACATATGAAAGGACATTTCCAAATGACAAGAATACTACATACCATTAAGGTTCTATCGTTTTGGGGCATTTGTTTTTTGATTATTTTGACAATAGGTTTTAAGGTGAGCATTCAAGATATTTTATCGATTGCTTTACTACGACAAATGCCACTATCAATAGTATGTATATACCTCCTCTTATCGGTAATACTCTTTCCGGTTTTATTCTTAATCACTAATATGGATTGTATATTTGTATATAGATTCCCGATTATTGTGACTATTGCAATGGAACTTCAAGCGGATTTGTGGGTGCCTTATAAAGGATTTGATTTAAGACATTTCTTATATTTCAAGGAATATGGCTCATGGAAAATGATTTTTCATGATATTGCATTGTCAGTGTTCCGAATAATTGAAATGATTACATGGTGGGGGATTGTTGTATTTGGGTCATACTACATTTTGAATCAGTCTCCTAATGCAATAACGGACTCTTTTCAAAGTAAATCTACTTCAGAAAGATTCTTGGTTATTTTCGCTGCAATTGGAGTATATGTCCTTCTGAACATTATTTCATGGATTCTCAATATAATCTCAGATAGAATTATGGAATCGTTTGAATTGCCATATGAATCACCGCAGGATTCAAAAACGCATCATAATCATCGAGAACCTAAAAAAATTCCTGCTGCATGTAGAACTTGCGGGGGACCATATCCTGATTGTAAGTCAAGTTGCAAACTGTTCGATGAATAGTAAATGTAAGGAATTAAAAACGACCAAATATCTGTCATGGAAGTAAGATCCTTTTGACAGATGTCTGGTCGTTTTTCTATCCGAAGGTTGATCCGGGATGGAGATAATTAGCGTACTAAACACTTGCTTTTTTTGAAATTCAGAAGTCTAAGTATTAATATAATTTCAGAACTTTCAGACAATTACATCGTATTCGAGAAAAGCATTATATTTTGGGAAATATTACACTCCGTCTGCAATTTTCTAAATACTAATATTAATTTATAAAACATACTGTATTGATAGGCAATTTATGGGGTCCTGCTTCACGACCTCTGCCCGGTGCGTTAAATCACAGGCCGTCGTGTGGACAACGCAGCCATCACAGAATCCTCTTCAACAACTCTACAGCACTCTCATCAGCTGGATCATTCGTGCCCAGTTCTCCCCGGAAAGCACGGGCGAGAATAATAGGTCTCATTCCATGTTATCGGGAGTGTATTCAATTATAAAATACGGACTCATACTATGTCTTGAAGCATTCGAAAGCAAAGCTCCAGAAGATATAACTCTACAATTTGACATGACATTTTTCTCGGCTTTTCTTATATCACTAATTTTGAACCAAGTCTTAAAGCGGTCAGAAATAGTATGATAGTATGTTGGAAAATCCTCAAAAGATGGTGTTTCAAAACCTATTTCTTTGAAATACATCCAATATCTATCTTGTGCTCCGCTATGAATTAACAAAAACCGAGGGGACTCGTTCTTTATGATTTCCTCAGCAATGGACTTAGAAATCCTGTTACCCATTTTTCCGTACCAGACATATCCCTTGGTTTTTATAATATCTTCATGTGCTTTTATTGTTCCTGCTGATGGAGCAAACTTATCTGTGAACCTTAGTGCAATAGTTTTCATAAAAATATCCTTATAGTGTTTGCTTCAGCAATTCCTCTGCATTTTCATCCGCTGGATCATTTGTACCCAGTTCACCCCGGAAAGCGCGTGCAAGGATGGACTTCTTCATTGTGTCGATCTGGGAGATGACCTGTTCTGCAGCTTCTTTAGCTTGTTGTTCTTTTTCAAACAGAGAATCAAGAATACTTGCTATTAGATGCTGTTCTTCTTTCGGTGGAACAATAAATTGAAGGTCAGAGGTCTTTTTTTTATTGATTATTGGCAATGTTGTTGCAGATGAATTTGCAATAAGCTCATTTTTGAACTTACTACTACAACAATAATAATACACAAACACATCATCCATGAAATCATAAGGAACAATTGTGTTGATCTGTTGATTTGTTACACAGTCAACAGAAACTAGGCCGCATTTACTAATTGTTGCACCAATACAGCATATACATGTCGATCCTGCGCGAATTGGTCTTGATACAGCTCTCCCCTTCTCGGTAACGGTTTCTGCTGATACAGCAACATTTCTTCCCTGATTGAGTTCAGTGGGTTTAATAAATGGAATTGAGCCGTTATAGTATTCAGGATTCTTCGTGCTTGGCGTACATCCAGTAATGATTTCGCCTACATCAAAAACTCTTCTAGAAGTCCATTCTGAAAGAGTATGACCATGCTCTTTCCTCCACCCTGCTGTCAACTCCCCCGTAAACGCCTTATGCAGAATCGCGGCCTTGCGATCCTCAAATCTATCCACGACAGCCTGTGCCTTTTCCTTGGCTTCATCCAGTTTGGCAAATAGGCTCTCGATGCGGTCTACGATGCGCTGTTGCTCCGGGAGAGGCGGGAGTGGAAATGGAATCATTTCAAGGTCGCTTTTCCTAATAGCCGGCACAGTAGTTGCATTTGTGTATTTGTATAAATCGACCCCACAACTCCAATAGAAAGCATATCGCATCGAACAATTGGGAATAAAAGCCATCATATTATTGTCGATGCAACAAGCTATTTCATTAATACTTCGGCGATTCAATCGAATCGCTTCGCCAATTTTAGCAAACAGTATAGAATGTGGAGGAATTAAGGAAGCTTTTAGTTTTGAACGAATATCATCATTTATAGTATTTGAATTATCATATATGAATCCATTTGCATCTGAATGCTTTAAACTTCCAACTTTATAGAACGGTATTTCGTATTCAGTAAAACCTTGATATTCATTTTTGAATCCACTTCCTGCAACAAATTCTCCAGTATCGCCCCATTTTACCCAACACCAGTTCTCTGGCACCAGATATGGCTGCTCTTCTAAGGGCACTAATGCCTCTGCCAGTTTCTCTTCAAGTGTCAGTTCTTTCTTCTTTTTCACCGTCCTTGCCATAATCACACCTCCGTATTCTGGAGGGACTTAAGCTCCTTGACAACGCTCATCAAGAGATCCACTGCCTCTTCAAGCTGTGCGATTGCCTCTTCACCGCTCTCAATCGGATCAGGAAGATCCTCATAGTCCACGATGGAATCATCACGGATCAGACCGAGATCAAGGCTGTTGCCCTTCTCTGCGATCTGTTCACGGGTAAAGACACTCCATCGCTCATCCTGTACTGCATGGCGATCTTCAGCTTCATACGCGGCTTCAAAGTCTGTGAAGTGTTCCTTTTTCAGAGGATTGGTCTTGCCGAAAGAGGGCATGTTTGTACGCAGGTCATAAAACCATACTTCCTTCGTGTTGCCTTTATCAGTCTTGCCACGCGTAAAGAACAGTACATTGGTCTTGACACCCTGAGCATAGAAAATGCCTGTAGGGAGTCTCAAAACGGTATGCAGGTCGCACTTATCCATCAAGTCAACACGGATCTTTTCACCGTCTCCGTCAGCGAACAGAACGTTATCCGGCAGGACTACGGCAGCACGCGCTTTTCCATCAGCCTTCAGACTCCGGTAAATGTGCTGAAGGAAGTTGAGCTGCTTATTGCTTGTAGGATATGTAAAGTCATCACGAGTGGCACGCTCACCGCCCTTCTTAGTGCCGAAAGGTGGATTCGTGAGAACAAGGTCATAGCCCTTCATGTCCTTGCCCTGATTGGAGAGAGTATCACCCAGAATGATTTGACCACCCATATCATGGAGCATAGCATTCATTAATGCGAGACGATGTGTGTCATGAACCAGTTCACAGCCTGTAAAAGCGTCGCCGCGCTCAAAGTCTGCTGTATCGGCATCCAGATCGAAGAAATCGTCTGTGCGGTCTTTGATATACTGACTGGCGGCAATCATGAAGCCAAACGTTCCGCTGGCGGGATCGTTACACCTTTCGCCCGGCTGAGGCTTCATCAAGCGCGTCATCACATCAATCAGGACACGCGGTGTAAAGTACTGTCCAGCACCGGATTTCTTCTCATTCGCGTTTTTCTCCAGAAGGCCTTCGTAAAGATTGCCCAGACCTTCTTCACGCGCCGAGAACCAGTCCAAACCGTCAATCGTAGTTATGATCTTCTCAAGGTTTTTCGGCTCGTCAATATTGGTTGCAGCTCCCTGATATATTTCACGGACACGTCCCTTGGAATTATCCCCCAGATCTGTCAGCAGATTTTTATAATATTTTTTTAATTCGATGCCGCTCTTGGAAGTCAGTACATCCCAACGATATTCAGAAGGGATCTGTTCCTCTGCCCCTGTCTCTTTTGCCATCTTCAAGAAAAGAATATAGGTCAATTCCGTTACATATTGATGATATGTGATTCCGTCATCTCTGAGAACGTTACAAAGGTTCCAGAGCTTTGCTACTATTTCCTGTGTGGTCACGCCGTATGTCCTCCATCATCGTAAAGGTATTCGTTCAGTTCCAGTACGATTTTTTCTAACTCATTATTAAAGATTAAATTAATTTTTTGAAAACCACCCTGTGCTTTGAAGCGTCCGTCTTCATCAAAAACAGAAACATTCAGGACTGATTCTTCAATGAGGTACTTCTCCATGCGCTGTATCCAGTTCAGTTCACGCTTTGAGAACGAGTGGGCCTTCTTCAGCTTATCCACGGCTCTGTGAATACGGGCCTCGTGGCTTATCAAAGCAGAGCCGATAGCATAGCGCCGGATCAGACTGATAATATCCGCTGTAATCTCTTCATTGGTCATCTCAGACAGTGCAGTATTCAACTGTTGAGTGGTGAATCCTTCTCTGTCCAGCGCCAGACGCAGATTCTTCAGGTCTGCCCGCGTCAGTTCTTTCGGACGGGTACAAACGATATTGAGTGCAGCAATTTCATTTAGATTGGTCTTCACAAATTCTGCGAATGCATCCAGATAATCTTCCGGACGGCTCCCCTTGCTGTAGCCACGTTCGTGAGATATGACCTCATCCTCAGCAGTAGATATGACAACGGGATTCCGATTGTTGACTCTTACCTCCTGCATCAGCCGGATCGCATCTGAATAGGCATGGAGGCGCTTCTTAGCTGCTTCAGGATCATTCTGGATACTTTGAAGCTCACCAATCACATCTGCCGGATCTTTGCCGCCTGTCATGCTTTGGAAGTGTTCCATGAGGTCATTGCTCATGTTCTTCCGCCGCCGTTGCATCCGCGCGATGATCTGCTGAATCTGATATTGGATCTGGTCATCATGTTCAATAGCATCGAGCCCATCCAGTAACTGATCCAATGTCGTGGTAGGATTTGCGACAACAGGCTTCATCGTATTCACTTCCTGAAGTGACTCATATACCCCGACCGGATCGAAGATCTCAAAGTGCGTTTTATGGATCTCCGGACACAGGCGTGTGGCACGCCCCATCATCTGCTCGAAGAGAATACGGCTCTTCACACGCCGCATGAAAACAAGTGCTGTGATTTCAGGTACATCAATACCTGTTGTCAAAAGATCCACTGTCACCACGATGCTTGGATAGCGCTCATTTTTGAACCGCTTTATAGCCTCCTGCACCTTCTTTTTATTGCCGCCGCCAACACTGCCTGTAATCTTCATGATTGCGTCATTACTGACACCAGACTGGCCGTAAATCTCTTTCAGAATCTTTACAATCATGTCTGCATGTTGGTCATCCACGGCATAAATGAGAGTTTTCCCCTGTATTTCAGGAGATTCGGGATCTATATACTCAGAGATTTCCTCAAGAACAGCACGGTTGAAGTTCTCGGTAATGACCTGACGGTTGAATGTCTCGATATCAAAGTCGAGTTCATCATCCACCATTTCACTGTTGATGATCTCTCCTGTCACGGGATCGTAGAGGATAATGTCATCCCCCTGCCGATAGTGTATCCCCTCTGCACGGAGCTTTGTCTTGATATCGTGTGGTGCATCATGGTCAACAAGGTATCCTTCTATAACTGCCTCACGGTAGGTGTATTTAAAGACGGGCTGCCCGAATATCTGTGTGGTCTGCAATGCTGGCGTTGCTGTCAGCGCGATACGAACTGCATCAAAATACTCGACCACGTTTCGGTACTTACTCTGATAATCGAGTTGGTCTCGATAGAGGATCTCTGTATCCCCCATTTCTTTATCAAGGATATAGCCACGGTGTGCCTCATCAATGATAACAAGGTCATAGTCTGTGACAGAGAGCGCAGTATCATCTTCATTGTAGAGGATACGCTTGACCATGCTCTGGACTGTGGCAACCTGAACGCGCGTCTCTTTGTCAATCGTGCGGTCATCCAGACCCTTGATATTGTAGATATCATCAAGCGTCATCAGTTCTTCGAGCTTTACCTCTTTGAAGACATCCTCTGCCTGCTCACCCAGTGCATTACGGTCTACAAGGAACAGGATTCTGCGAAAGCGTCCTGTTTTCAGGAATCGATATATCATTCCCAGAACAGTTCGCGTCTTCCCCGTTCCAGTCGCCATTGCAAGCAGGATGTTCTGCTGACCGTTGATTATAGCGGCCTCTGTCGCCTTGATTGCGTTTATCTGGTACTCTCGGAGGTTCAGACCATCGGGATCTTGAAGCAGGTCATATGGAGTCTCCTGAAGGGTTTTGTTTGTGGCATCTACGTCCTTTTCAAGTAGTTCAGTGATACCATCGGGACTGATCCACCCATGCAGAGCTTTTGGTGCATTGTATTCCTGACGCAGGTCTAAGAACCATACGCCGGACTTAGTATCATACTGTTCGAGGTATGGTCTGCCATTGGTAGCAAATGTGAAAGGGACTTGATACTTCCCCCAGGTTCCGATTCTGTACTGGTAATCTGCGAGACGGACATTGCTTGAATAGTCCTTGCACTGATAGTCAATGACAGAAGGAATGTCTTTATGGATTGCCTTTGCTTCTATCATGGCAACCATCTGCTCACCGATGAAGAGTGCATAGTCAGCATAGCCCATGTTCCCAACCGTGGAATCAGTAGGCCATTCCGCAATAGCCATATTGCGTCCCTTCTCAGGACGTGTTCCTTTGCCGTGACGCAACTCTTTTGTATTCGCCTCCCATCCGACCATGCGGAGCTGCTGATCAATCAGGTAGCGTGTCTCAGCTTCTGACTTTATGCGCTGGCTAGCGGCCTTCTGTGCCTGTTCTTTACGGGCTTTGGAGTCGATTTTCTTCGAGGCACTTGCCGTCTTTTCGGCTTCTTTGGTTAGCTCTTCCTCTTTGCGCTCTTCTGCGGCTTTATCAATCAGCACAGGCTTCTCAGCTGGAAGAGGCATGACAAAAGGCTGATTCTGGTAGTTCCAGTCCCCGTAGGTCTGCATGAACCATTCGCACAGGCTGTAAGCCATCTGTAAGAGGCTCTTGCCGTCCTCAACAGAAGAGTAGTTCTCATGTACAGCCCTGTTACGCGCTTTCCTCAGTGCATGGAGAATATCGGACAGGTCACGGCTGATCATTCCTTCGCGTAAAAGTGTCGAGATCCTTGCCACAGCTGTATTGTCATAAGGAAGTGGAATCCGGTCGTATTTGAATATGAGGTTGACTATAGTCTCTCCGATCATGCCCAGTTTCATCAGGCAGGAATTTGAATCGCTATAGCAGTATTTCTCTGCCAGTGAGCCAAAGTTGGCAAGAACCGGGAACTTCTCTTCCAGAAATGCGAAATTCGACATGAGTGTCGCCTCCGTCATATTTGAAGTAAATTGGGATATATGACTAATAATAGCATATAAATCTGGTATCGTGACAGGATGACAGTTAAAAAAACAGGAGGCAGCCAAAGCCTCCTGCAATATTTATAAATTAATTTAAAAGATTTCGCATCCATTTATAAACAATCTGCCATAGGGCAGGAATGCTAAAAATCAATTTCTCTCAGGTTTTCGGCTCCAGACAAGACCTCCATTATCTCTCCTCTGGATTTGTTCTCAAGAACGGGATTGCCATCAAGAAACAGAAGATTCAGATTTGTCAAATCCGACAGTGCATTGATGTCATTTATCTGATTGTTTTCAAGACGCAAATCATACAGCTTCGTCAGACCCGACAGTGCGTTGATGTCGCTTATCTGATTATTACCTAATAGTAACATATCAAGGTTTGTCAAATTTGACAGTGCGTTGATGTTACTTATCTGATTATTATCCAAAAATAATAACTCCAGATTTGTCAAATCCGACAATGCATTGATGTCATTTATCTGATTGTTTTCAAGACGCAAATCATACAGCTTCGTCAGACCCGACAGTGCGTTGATGTCGCTTATCTGATTACCATACAAAAGTAATATCGTCAGGTTTGTCAAATCCGACAGTGCGTCGATGTCGCTCACCTGACTCTCGTGCAAGTCTAATTCCGTTAAGTTCGTCAAGCCTGACAAGGCGCTGATGTCGCTCACCTGATTGTTATACAAATACAATATCGTCAAATTTGTTAGCCCTGACAGTGCATTGATGTCGCTCACCTGATTACGGCCCAAGTTTAATCTTGTCAGCTTCGTCAATCCCGACAGTGCATTGATGTCGCTTATCTGATTAGAGGACAAATACAATCTCATCAGATTCGTCAATCCTGACAGGAAATGAATTTCGCTCACATCATTGTAGCGTAAATCTAATAGTGTCAGATTCGTCAAACCCGCTAGCGCACTGACATCACTTATCTCATTTCCTTGAAGTCTCAAAGTCTTCAGCTTCGTTAATCCCGACAGTGCACTTATGTCGCTTATATCGTTGTGGGATAAAATTAATTTAGTCAAATTCTTAAATGCCGAAAGTCCGGTAATATCCTTAATAAACCTATTCTTGGCATAAGCATTATATTCAAGCTTAGTCATAGATAAAGCTTCCGACTTCGTGATTTCCCTGTCTCCTATCCCAAGAGTATCCTGAATCGCCTTTTTTAGTACTGGGTCAGGAATTTCAACAGTATCATCAGGTGCAATCGTCTGTTTTGACAATTCTTTCTCTGCAGATGTCGCAGTGCTTTCATTTATGCCTTCAGAAGGTTTATACACCATACGGAATATGAGTGAAGCTACAAGCAGTCCGAGCGCAAAAGTAATGGCCATCGGAATGATAACCTTTTGTCCTCCGGCTTTCCTGTTCTCTCCCTCACCAGTCAGACTTCTCTGTACAGGCGTCTCAGCCGGTTCGCCCGAAAGGCTGGACTGCTCTGAGGGACTGAGCCGTTTCTGACTATGTCCTTTGCTGGAAACCGAATCCATCAGCATATCAGAATCAGCAGGATGAAGGCTGCCCTGCCTATGCAGCTCTTTTATTGATTCCTGCAGATATGTTCTGTCATCGGAATTATTGTCCGTCATAGTTGTTCTCCATAATGATTGCTGTTAGTGGTTTGTGGTAATTCACAATACTAGTATACCATCTCCCCGGTTTGATTTCCTCAGGAAAACGTTCTGTGGTGTCAGTTTCCGAAAAAACAGGAGGCCGTCGAAGCCTCCTGCTACAATCAAATATTATTATAGTGCTTATGTTTAATCAGTTTCTGCATCCTGCTCTTTCTTAAGAGCCTTGAGTTGTTCGAGTTGTTTTTCAAGTTTTGCTTTCTCCCAGCGGAGCTTAAGAACTTCGTGACGTTTTTTATCACGTTTATTTTTCAAAATATGAATTAGAGTATCTGTTATCATGAAGACACCTCCTGTAAACAGTATATCATAATAGATGGAGTATCACAGATTTGTATTAAAAAATGCATACCTGTGAAATGTTTCAAAAGAAGCATTGATGATTGATCTGTTACCGAATTTTTACCGACAAGGCTCTAATTCCCAAATTTTTACCGATCTTTATTGGCTGATTTTGCTAAAAAACTGTTGAGAAAAGCACCTAATAATATACAAAAACACCAAATAACACTGCGTAACATATAGTAAAACACTGATCGCATAACTGGCAGTGTAGAGGTCATGGGTTCGAATCCCACCGTCTCCACTAAATCAAAAGCCTTGAAATCTTAGGATTTCAGGGCTTTTTGATTTGGAAATAGAAAGAATTGCGCTTGTAACTGAGAAGAAGGATATCATATAATATTTAGAATGTTATTGCTTTTTGTCCAAATATTATTTTAAAAATCCCGGATTTTTATTTTTGTTTAGGCAATTAGGGGACGGCGATGAAAAAACACAGATATCAGATCATGGCTTTAATCTTGTCGTTAATAATGATTACAGGTCCTTTATCAGGATCTGTTTTTGCTGCGCAGACTTCTGAAGGAACAGAGGAGTC
The DNA here is from genome assembly GCA_900318375.1 of uncultured Lachnospiraceae bacterium. Taxonomy (GTDB): domain Bacteria; phylum Bacillota; class Clostridia; order Lachnospirales; family Lachnospiraceae; genus CAG-791. The sequence goes on along the minus strand of ONKG01000002.1, from coordinate 37,819 downwards.
TACATCAGTTGAATCCTCAGAAATGTCTGAGGACATTGAGGCAGCCGAAGAATCTGATGCATCAAATGAAAATTCCGGCAAGAGCAATGATATTTCGCCTGAGGAAGAAACTGCGGAGTCAACAGAAGAAACAGCTGAAACAGCTCAGAAAACAGAAGAAACTGTCGAGGAGGATCAGAGCGTAGATGAGGGTGAAGAAACACAGGATCATTCTGCGCAGGAGGGCACCTTGGATTATTCTTCTGAAGAAGGGGGACAGTCTGCTGATACAGGTAATACATCCATAGAAAATGCCGATACCACAGAAAATGATGTTGAAGAAAGAGCAGAAGATTCTGCCGGTGAAGAAGAAACATCTACAGAGGAAGAGGAAACTGTAATTACTGCTCCTGCTGAACAAGAGAGCCTTAGCACGGATAGTATGAATTCGGAACAGGCTGCCGATGAAGAAGTTGTTGCTTCAGGAAGCTGTGGTGAAAATGCAGCCTGGAAGCTGACTGGAGCAGATAATGATCTTACTCTCACAATTAGTGGGAGCGGTGATATGGATGATTATTCAGAGGACAATATTCCGTGGGCTTCCTGGAGGTCAAAAGTCAAGACTCTTGTTGTTGAGGATGGGATTACAAGTATTGGAGATAATGCTTTTTATTCTTTGAATAAACTGGTAGAAGTCTCTCTTTCAGATTCGATTGCTTCAGTAGGCTTTTATGGTTTTTCTAATTGTGTATCTCTTTCAACGTTGATGCTGCCGGATCGTGTGACGAGTATTGGGGAGCGGGCATTTTCCGGGTGCAGCAGCCTGACAAGTATCACGATTCCGAATGGTGTGACAAGTATCAGGAGTTTTGCATTTTCCGGCTGCAGCAGCCTGACGAGTATCACGATTCCTGACAGTGTGACGAGTATTGATGATTATGCGTTTGAAAATTGCAGCAGCCTGACGAGCGTAACGATTCCCGACAGTGTGACAAGTATTGGGCGGAATGCAATTTCCGGCTGCAGCAGCCTGACGAGTATCACGATCCCGGACACTGTGACAAGTATTGGATGGTATGCATTTTCCGGGTGCAGCAGCCTGACAAGCGTGACGTTTCCCGGCAGTGCGGCGAGTATTGGGTGCTCTGTATTTTCCCACTGCAGCAGCCTGACGAGCGTGACGATTCTGGATGGTGTGAAGAGTATTGATGATTATGCGTTTGAAAATTGCAGCAGCCTGACGAGCGTGACGATTCCCGCAAGTGTGATAAATATTGGGAATTGTGCTTTTGGTTATGATAATAGTTCTACTATATATTTCCGCGGCACAAAAGCCCAATGGGATGCTGCAGTTGGATACAGTTATGTTGGTTATGGATCCATTTTCTACAACTACTTTAGTGTAGATGCTTCATTTAAACTATCTGGTTCATCCTTTACTTATACCGGGAAGGAAATCAAGCCTGCAGTGACAGTAACGTATAATGAAAGTAAACTTATAGAGGGTACGGATTATACGGTCTCATATAGCAACAATATTAATGCAGGTACAGCAACTGTGACAATTACCGGTAAAGGCAGCTATTCCGGGGAAAAAATATTAACTTTTACGATTTTACCTGTCGGATGGGTGAAGAATGGTAACACTTGGTACTGGATGGACAAGGATGGAACAATCGCAAAGAACAGATGGATCCAGACTGGAGGTAAGTGGTATTACATGACTTCATCAGGAGCCATGGCAACCGGCTGGCAGAAAATTGGCGGCAAGTGGTACTATATGAACTCATCGGGAGTCATGACGACCGGCTGGCAGCAGATCGGCGGCAAGTGGTATTACATGAACTCATCAGGAGCCATGACGATCGGCTGGCAGAAAAGCAGCGGTAAATGGTACTATATGAATTCCAGTGGGGCAATGACAAGAGGTTGGCAGAAAATCGGCGGCAAGTGGTATTACATGAACTTAAGCGGAGTTATGACCATTGGCTGGCAGAAGATCAGCGGCAAGTGGTATTATATGAAAGCTGACGGCACCATGGTAACCGGAAGGCAGACCATTGGAGGAAAAGCCTATAAGTTTAACTCTTCCGGTGTCTGGATTCAGTGATGTGCTCTGATAACTTCAGTGGACTTTGCGACATAGTGCCGTGAGCTTATCTGATCATGGCATGGCTATGAAACAAGGAATACAAAAGAGGACACCCGGCTTATGTAAAGCCTGAGGACGTCCTCTTTTTTAGTTCTTTCTCTGTTAACGTAAAATTGCAGGTTCCAGTGTTAAAATTAGTTGAAAAGAATCCATACCAGTTTTGAAAAAGTCTGGCATAGGGCAGGAATGCTAAAAATCAACAGGTGTCAGGTTTTTTGCTCCGGATAAGATTTCCATGATCTCTTCCCGGGATTTGTTCTTAAGAACGGGATTACCGGACAGATACAATTTTTCCAGTTTTGTCAACCCCGCCAGAGCGCTGATGTCGGTCAACTGATTTATGGACAAGCCCAATCCTGTCAAATTCGTCAGCCCTGCCAGAGCACTGATGTCGGTCAGCTGATTATCGGACAGGCCCAAGTCTGTCAAATTTGTCAGCCCCGCCAGAGCACTGATGTCGGTCAGCTGATTGCCGTCTAGCCATAATGATGTCAGGTTCGTTAGTTCCGCCAGAACAGTGAGATCAGCCAACTGATTATTGTACAGATGTAATGATGTCAGATTCGTAAAAGCGGACAGTCCGGTGATATCCTCAATCTGTTCTTTTTCATGACCATCATATTCCAATTTAGTTAATGATAAGGCATCCTCCCCTGTGATATCCCGGTCTCCTATGCCCAACTCGTCCTGGATTGCCTTTTTCAGAACTGGATCCGGGATATCCACAACCGCATCCAATGCGATTTTATTTTTTTCTGATTTGCCCTCTGTGGATGTTGGAGTGATTTCATTTGTACCTTGCGAAGTTGCAGAAAACATACGAAAGAAGAATATAGAAACCAGTATTCCGAGAACAAAGGTAATGGCCATCGGGATGATGACTCTTTGTCTTCCGGGCTTCCTTTCCTTTTCCTCACCTGTCAGACTTCTCTGTACAGGTGCCCCAGCCGGTTCTTTTGAAAGGCTCGACTGTTCCGCGGGATTGAGCCGTTTCTGACTATGTCCTTTGCCGGAAACCGAATCCATCAGCATATCAGAATCAGCAGGATGAAGGCTGCCCTGCCTATGCTGCTCTTTTATTGACCCCTGCAGATATGTTCTGCCATCGGAATTATTGTCCGTCATAGTTGTTCTCCATAATGATTGCTGTTAGTGGTTTGTGGATATTCACATACTAATATACCATCAACCCTGATTTATTTCCTCAACAAAGCACTGTAATTGCTCACTTTGATATGTATTGATGTGCTGTATTGCTGTTTTTGTTACAACGGTTTCGCATCCGGACGGAATGATTTATAATGATTTATTAGCTGGAAAGAATCGGGACGCATGCCTCTTTGCAGGTGTGTGATCTCTGCAGAAAGGAAAACTAAAATGATACTTTTTTTGACCAGCAGTCCGACGGGCGCCTACCGCAGCAATGAACCGCCGGAATTTGAAGGCTTTGATCCCGCCAACGGAATGGTGGAGGAGTTGAAGCGGTACTGGAGACCGCAGTCCCGGTGCCTGCTGATCGCGGCATTCCCGGATGCTTTTTCGGAGAATGACGTTATGCGGGACTACTTCGAGGGAGTGCTGAAGGATACGGGACTTTCCGCAGTCTGTCTGGATCTGTGCGACGGCAGGAACGGAAAAGAGATGGCGGAAAAGCTCCGCAGCTACGATATGATCATTCTCGGCGGCGGCCATGTGCCCACGGAGAATGCCTTTTTTATGGAAATCGGCCTGCCGCAGCAGATCAGGGATTTCGACGGGATCGTGATGGGGATCAGTGCCGGCACCATGAACTGCGCGGAACTTGTTTACGCGCAGCCGGAAATGCCCGGCGAAGCGGTCAGTGAGACCTACCGCAAGTTCATTCCGGGACTGGGGCTGACAAAGGTGAACATTCTCCCCCATTATCAGGCGGTGAAGGATGATTACGTGGATGGAAAAAGGCTGTTTGAGGACATTACATTCCAGGACAGCATGGGACATACATTTTACGCGATCGTGGACGGGACATACCTGCTGCAGACGGAGCAAGGCGCGGAGATCCGCGGTGAAGCTAACAGGATCAGCGATGGAAAGATGACCAGGATAAGCAGTGAAGGCGATGTATACCGCCTTTGATTGTAACAGTCGGCATTTTCTGCGATGCTTGATCAAAGCCGCAGCAGGAATGGAAATCAATTCATATCTGCAGTATCTGCAAATATATGCATTATTTGCTGAAAGGGAGTTGTCACACAAGGATGCTCCGGCAGGAGAGGTTGGAATTAATGAATATCAGCGGAAAAATTTTTGAACTTATAAAAGAAAAAAAGATGACTCAGAAGGAATTCGGCAAGCGGACGGGAATCCCGCAGAGCACGATCAGTGACTGGAAAAGCAAGAAGCTGAATCCGGCTTCAGACAAGATCCTGATCATCTGTGACGTGTTGGAAGTCTCTCCCTATGAGCTGCTGGGTGCGGCACAGAGCGGCAAGTATGAGATTCCGGATCATGTCATTGTGCAGAAGGATACGGAGGAGTATCTGCTGATCGAAAGATACCGCAAATTGAAAAAAGATCAGAGAGAGCGGCTTTTGGGATACATGGAAGCCCTCAGGAATCTGTAATTCAGACTCTGCCATACAGGATTTGTGACCGATGCCGGAGCTGCGATGATGAATCTGCGATATAGGATTTGTGACTGATGCCGGAGCTGTGATATTGAATCTGCGATATGGGATTTGTGATTGATGCCGGAGCTGCGATAATGAATCTGCGATATTGAAAGGGAAAAAAGAATGACAGATTATATACTTCTGGCGGAACAGGCTGCGTCGATGATCGAAACGGAACCGCACTATGTGGCTGCCCTCTCTAATCTGTCCGCTCTGATCTATGAATCCATGGACCGTCTGAACTGGGCGGGATTTTATCTGATGGACAAAGGAAGCCTTCTGGTCGGCCCATTCCAGGGGCGGCCCGCCTGCATCCGGATCGAGATCGGAAAGGGTGTCTGCGGAACGGCCGTAAAAGAAGAGAAGATACAGCGGGTGGCGGATGTTCATGCTTTCCCGGGACACATTGCCTGCGACGCGGCATCCCGGTCAGAGATCGTCCTTCCTATCCGCAGCGAGGGGAAGATTGCAGGTGTGCTGGACATCGACAGTCCTGAGCCGGACCGTTTTTCCGAAGAGGATGAAAAAGGGCTGGCACAGCTGGCGGACCTGATTGGCAGGAAAGTCAGTTTTACCGGATTGCGATAGAGGCAGGCCATCCAGAGGGCATGTACTGCAATACGCCGGACTCGTGCTGCATGCCGGTCTGAAAAGCAGCCTGGTTGTACATCTCGCGGTGCAGTGGTTGATGCAGAACCCCTTTTAATGTAAATTATTGTATATACAAAAATGAATGATTGCCGATGCAGCAGGTATTATCTCAGAGGTTTGTGCCGCAAGGTTCCGGGACCTCTGCTGATTTTTGCCTGCAGGTAAATAAAAAAAGGGGAGTTTTGTCTGCGCGGGAAGCCACATTACGCTAAAGGCAGGCCGGAAGGCAGGGGAGCCGATGAATCGTTACGAAGAAAAAGAACTGCAGCAGGAAATGGAGCAGGTAGAAGAATATCTGTCTGACTATCTGCGTGACCCGGGCTACGGGGGAGCTGTGGGAAATATACTCCACGATATGGAGATGTCAAAGGGAAAGAGACTGCGGCCGCGCTTATTACTGATGGCAAGCCGGTTCGGGAAGGAGCAGGATCCGGCAGGGAGAGAGCGTCTCTGTCGTCTGGGAGCTCTGGTGGAGCTTGTCCATATGGCATCGCTTATTCATGATGATATCGTCGACGATGCGCCTCTTCGCCGTGGTTTTCCGACAACGCAGTCAAAATACGGTAAGGACAGAGCTGTCTATGCCGGTGACCTGATCCTGAGCCGGATCGTACAGAGCCTCTTCCGGGACGGCTTCTTTCGAGTCGGTGCTCTTTTCGGCGAAGCTGTTGAGTCAATGTGCCTGGGAGAACTGGGACAGATGGAATGCCGCGGCAGAGAAGATGTCACGGTGGAACAATATATGCGCAATATCTACGGCAAGACAGCTGCTCTGTGCAGGCTTGCCTGTCAGGCGGGCGCGGTAGAGAGCGGATGCAGTGACAGTGTACAGGCACAGCTCGAGCAGCTGGGTATCAATTTCGGATATATGTTCCAGATCCGTGATGACCTGCTGGATTTTGTTTCCGATACGGAGGAAGAAGGCAAACTCACACAGATGGATTTCAGGGAAGGCATTCTGACGCTCCCTGTGCTCTATGCCATGCAGGATTCTCAGGCAAAAGGCAGGATCATCGGTCTTCTGCGGGATGCGAAGGAAGGCGTATTCGGTGCCGACCAGGCAAGAAATCTGAAAATGATCGTCACAGCCTCCGGCGGCCTTGCCCGCGCGGCGGCAGATATGGAAATGTATGCGGAGCGCGCGCTTCAGGCGATTGAGACGCTGCCCGACCACGGTGTGAGCGCAGTATTCAGAGAACTTCTGCAGGCCAAGTGCAAAGTGTCGGCGGCTGTTTAACATTGTTCAGGAATGTTTAGTAATGTTCAGGAAAAAGGAAGGAAAGAAAAAGGAAAGACAAAGAAAAGGGAAAGACAAAGAAAGAATCCGGGAAAAAATAAAGAATAAACAAATAATTATCAAGTGATTATCAAGTGATTAGAACAGACGGGGTTGAAACTGAATTGTTTCAATCCCGCCTTCTTTTTATTCTTTATTTCAGAAAAAGACTTCGTTTTCCGCCCGCCTCGCATAATGCTGCTCCAGCATGCGTGTGTGGGAGAGCATGACGGGGTCATCAAAATATTTTGCGTGTTCGGGACAGGACTTGACGCAGGCCTGACACTTGATGCAGATTCCGGTGACAGTCCGGAAATCCTCCGGGCTGATTGAGCCCATAGGACATACCCGGGCGCAGATTCCGCAGTCGTTGCAGCTGTCTGCAGTTTTGGGCTTTGCCTTGAGGAAATTGGCAGGTGAGCCGTCCTCCTGAAGGGGCCTGTAATAGGCGGGGACAGGTTCGATGCCCTTTACCGCGACCGGGGCCGGAATCTCTGCCATCCCATCCTGATCCCCTTCTTTTATCCTTTCTATTTTCACAGCCGCATCCTCCGCAAACCGGTGGATTAGCTGCAGATCTTTCTCGTCCGGCCTGCCGGCGGCCAGCTTATTTGAGAAAACGTGCTCTGACACAAAGGCTGCGCCCGCGATTGTGTGAAAACCGTGCTCTTCCAGCTCGATCCGCAGCTCGATCAGAGCGTTGTCAAAACTGCGGTTGCCGAAGGTGACGACCGGTACTGCCAGAGCCCCGTTCCCCTCGAACAGTGTCTGCACAGCGGGCAGGATCTTGTTGGGGATCCTGCCTGCATAGACCGGGGTCCCGAAGATGACCAGTTCGCCGGCCTTAAAAGATCTGACTTCCCCCCTCCCTTCGGGAAGGGTGAAATCTATTTCCCGCACAGGGACATCTGCCCTGCGCGCGATCACATTTGCAATCTCCCGGACAACTTTTCCGGTACTTCCGGCAGGACTGAAAAACACAGCGGCAACGCTATTTAACTTCATGCCCTTATCCTCCTGTTTTTTTTATGCAGCTAAATATATGTCCTTTTTTGTGCTTTTTCATAAATATTTCAATATGAATGCTCTTTATGCCTGTTATATTCATTTATGCGTATATGCTCATTCTATCACTTCCGCAGCAAAACGTATTTGCCGTGTTTCGGCCCATAAAGATATGCTATAATATTTTATCTTTGAGACGTATTTATTCTTTCACGCGCAATACCCGTGACTTCAGCCGTGGGATCTGCGCGCAGGACTCGCAGGCGAGTCTCGAATATATTTGTTATTTCAGTATAAAACAACACACGTCCTGTGTCTGCAGATCGGAATTCTTTTTGGCTTTTTTCGTCAAAAAGGTTCCGAAACGGAGAATTTGATGAAAAAAGGATTAAAAAAGGAACCGGCAGAAATGAAAACTGCAGCCGGGAAAACAGGGGCGGCAGCCGAAAAAACTGCTGCAGGGAAGAAGAAGGGGACGCGGAAAAAGACCGCGCTCACAAAGGATGAGAAGATCAGGAAGGAACTCGCCCTGGAAGTGATTGAGCGGCTCAAGAAGGAATATCCCATCGCGGAGTGCACGCTGGACTACGAAAAAGCCTGGCAGCTCCTGGTGAGTGTCCGCCTCGCCGCCCAGTGCACCGATGCCCGCGTCGACCAGATCACACCCCTTCTGTACGAAAAATTCCCCGATGTCGCAGCCCTTGCAGCCGCAGAACCGGAGGAGATTGAAGAAATCGTCCGTCCCTGCGGCCTGGGCAGAAGCAAAGCCCGCGACATCAGCGCCTGCATGCGCGTTCTCCATGACCAGTACGATGATCACGTGCCGGAGACCTTCGAAGAACTTTTGGCCCTGCCCGGTGTAGGCAGAAAAAGCGCCAACCTTATCATGGGTGATGTTTTCGGCAAACCCGCTATCGTCACAGACACCCACTGCATACGCCTGTGCAACCTGATCGGTCTCGTCGACAACATCAAAGAACCCGCGAAGGTGGAGCGCGAACTGTGGAAGATCATCCCGCCCGAAGAGGGCAACGACCTCTGCCACCGTTTCGTACACCACGGCCGCGCCGTCTGCGTCGCCAGGCACCCACGGTGCGGTGCCTGCTGCCTGCGCGACATCTGCCGCCATGGCAGGACCACGATGGAAGAATAGCGGGATGAGCCTCGAATGAGTCGCGAGAGCCAGCTCGAATGAGTCACGAGGGACGGTTCTGAAAAACTCATTGCATGCAATGAGTTTTTCAGAACCGTCCCCGGTGACTCATCTTGTCCCCTGAAACCGCAAGTGATTTAGGAGAATCGAAGATATGAAGATGATCGATTACCTGGATAAAGACCGCGAAAACGTAATGAACGGGCTTCGTACCGCGTCGACTCCCGCCGATGCCCAGAAGATCCTGGAAAAGGAGACCGACCGTCTGCTTCTGCAGTATAATGAGGACTGTACCAGCGTGCGCATGCGGGATGCCGCGGCGGGGATGGTCCAGGCTCTGCGCAGCAGTGTCCCGCTTCTTGACACCATGGGAGAACCCCGTGTCTGGCGGCGTGACGGCAGCGGCACTGCGGCCGGCACCAGGTCCGGCGGCAGGAATCTTTCCCGCATCCTGCTTGGAATCGGCATCGTCCTGACGGTCGCAGCCTTTGCGGTTCCTGCCCTTTCCGCAGGCGGAACTGCTGCCGTGGGATCGCTTCTGAAGGGAATCCTTCTTCCTGTCGCGGGCGGAGGCTGTATGTATTTTGCCGGAAAAACTTCAGTGACAGACACAAGAATCGGCATCGGCAGCACCGGAAAAACAGGATCCGGCAGCGGGGCACCGACCCAGCGCATTGAGATCACAATCGATCCGGAAAAGCTCTGGAGTTCCCTGCGGGGGGCTGTCATGGTCATTGACCGCAATCTGGAGATCGCAGGAGAAGAGGAAGAGAATGAGAGGCAGAAGGAGCTCTCCGCCGCAATAGGGGCCAAAGGCATCACGGCGGAGGAAATAGAGTTGTTTTCCGGTCTACTGGAAATGGCGGACGTGGACAGTCCACAGATGGCCGCAGACATCCGCTATTATCTTCATAAAAAGAATGTCGATGTCCTTTCCTGGAGTGTGCAGAATGCCGCATGGTTTGAGATGCTTCCCTCCATGCCGGGCAGAATACCTGCGTCACAGTCTGATTCTTCGCAGGACGACAACGTCATGACGATCCGCCCCGCGCTCGCGCAGGACGGCAGACTTCTGAAAAAAGGAACTGCAGTTCGTTAAGAACTTTTTGGAGGAGGAGACAGGGAGGAGACAGGAGGAGACAGGGGACGGTTCTGTCTTCTCTTGTGAGGTTTTATAATGGATCGCTATTATGGATTTGATCTGGGTGACGCGGAGAGCGCGGTCACTTATCTGAAAAAGGAAGAAAAGGGTGAGCCGCATGTGGTGCCTGTCCGTGAGGCAGGCAGTTTTATCACGGCCTATGCCCGCCTGCGCACAGGTGAACTCCTCATCGGAGAGGAGGCCTGCTATACACCGGACGCCGCAGAGCGGCGGCTCCGCTTCAAGAGCCGTTTTCTCACGGATCCCTCCAGCGCGCGCGATGTCAAAAGCTTCGCGGGCGGCGTCCTGGGCGAGCTGTATATGTCCGGAGGCCTGATCAAGGGAGAGGACTGCTGCTTCTATATCGGATGCCCTGCCGGCTGGGACCGCGCCCAGCGTGAGCGCTACCGCGAGATCTTCGAGGCGGCCGGCTATCCGCCTGTCCGGGTTATTTCCGAATCCCGCGCCGCCCTCATCAGCGCCTGCCAGTCCCGGCATTTCCAGGTCGGCTACGACATCCTGTCCCGCCCCGTCCTTGTGGTGGACATGGGTTCCTCCACGACGGATTTCGCCTATATCAGCAGCGGCCGTGAGATCGAACTGCAGACGGCAGGAGAGGTCGCGCTGGGCGGCGGCATCATGGACGAACTTTTGCTGGATGCTTCCGTGGAGGCTTCTCCGGACCGGGAAGAGCTGCGCAGGGTTTTTGACCAGATTCCGCCCTGGCGCACATACTGCGAGTTTGCCGCCCGCAGGTTAAAAGAAAAATATTTTTCCGATGAGGAGTACTGGAGTCAGAACGGCTGCACCCAGACTGTGACGGTCATGGGAAGAAAAAGACTCCGCCTGGAGCTCAAAATGGACGCGGAACTGGCAGAACGAATTCTGGAATATCCTGCTCCTCAACTGGCCGGCAGATCCTTCCACAGTGTTTTCGGGGAGAGCCTGAAAGAGATCCGCCGCAGTCTTGAGGAACAGGAGAAAGCTTCTGAAAATAAGTCTGAGGGCCACGGCCGCCTGCCTGAACTATTGTTCCTGACCGGCGGCGTCTCCAGGATGCCTGCCCTGCGCGGATGGTGCCGGGAGGCCTTTCCCGAGGCGATCGTCATCACCGGCGCGGAGCCGGAATACTCTGTCTCCAGGGGCCTTGCCTACAGCGGACGCGTCGACGAGGAAATCCGTGCCTTCCGCCAGGAAGTGCGTGATCTTGTGGATTCCAGCACGGTGGAGCGAATTGTCGAAGAGCATGTGGAAGACCTTTTCCACAGAACTGTGGACACCCTGGTGGAACCTATTCTCCGAAATGCCGCCATTCCCGTTTTCGAGCGCTGGCGCAGCGGAGAGATCCGCAGGCTGTCCGATATAGACGGAGAAATGGAGCGGGAGATTGACGCATGGCTTCACTCACCGGAAGCTGCCGGACTTCTTGTAAAACCGATCACCGCCTGGCTCAGACCTGTTGCCTACCGTCTCGAAGAGTATACGATGCCGATCTGCGTGCGTCACAACGTTCCCTACCGCGCCCTCAGCCTGACATCCTACCTGTCCCTCGCCGAGATCGATGTCCATGTCAACGCCCGCGACGTCTTTGCTGTTGAAGAACTCACCTGGATGGTCAACACTATTATTTCCATTCTCGTGGGACTTCTTTGCGGCGGCAGCGGCATTGCCCTGATTTCCAGCGGCATTTCCGGCATCATTGCCGGCGCCATGATCACACTTCTTCTCCTCTTTCTGGGACGGGAAAAGATGGAGTCCGCCGTCATGCACATGGAGATTCCCGGCCTTGTCCGCAAACTCGTACCCCGCGGCTATTTTGAATCCCGCATGGAGAAAATCAGCGGCGAAGTCAAGAAGTCCTGCTTCGAGACCCTCGAGAAAGACAAGAGCGAAGAAGTCTCCCGACGCATGATCAGCGAGATTTCCACCCAGATCGAGGAGTGCCTCATGCGCATGGCCGAAGTCGTCGAAATCCCCCTCGGAAAATGAGCCCCGGGAAACTGTATAAGAAAGTGAACCGCAAAAATATGGCAAACCAGAAGAGGAGAAGATATAATTATGTTTCGTGAGATGAGGCGAAAAGGACAGCAGATTTCAGCAAAGGAATGCGCGGAGATTTTATCGCAGGCAAAGACCGGCGTACTGGGACTGCACGGGGATGACGGATATCCCTATACAGTTCCTGTGAATTTCGTCTATACGCCCGGCCCCGGCATCGAAGAGGAGGCAGCGCAGACGGAAGGCGTAAAGGCAGAGCAGCTTGCGGCGGGCACCCTGGGAACCATCGGATTCCACTGTGCCAAAACCGGCCACAAGATTGATGCCATCCGCCGGAACGAGAAGGTCTCTTTTACTGTCGTGGCCATGGATGAGATCATGCCCAGAGAGCGCACGACGAAATTCTGCAGTGTCATCGTTTTCGGAAGGGCAAAGATCCTTGAGGGCGAGGAGAATCTCCGCCGCGCGGCCAATGCGGTCGGCGCCAAGTATTCCACGGAATATGAAGACCTCTACAAGGAGGAGACGGAAGACACGATCCGCAGAGGAACCCTTTGCTGTGTGGAAATCACGATTGACCACATGACCGGCAAAATCGGAAAGGAACTGCTGAAGGAAAGAAATCTGCGTAAAAAGGAGCAGTGAACCGACTGTTCAGAAACGCAGCATCCCGGGCCAAAATCATTATTTTATAATGAAAAATAAAAACTATAAAAAATAAAAAGATTAAAAAGATTAAAAAGGAAGCCATTATGAAAGCACTCAGAGTCTACGATATCAATCTTTCACCCGAGACACAGCCGATCGACACCGAAATCGGCGCGGATTACCGCCGTGTGACGACTATGCTTTACACGCTCAGCGCGCGAGGAGCGGACGCGAAATATATGAATCTGCACAAGGATGCCCTGATCTTTATGGAGAGTCCTGCCGTACAGCAGATCATGCGCACGGACGGCATGGACGGATTTCCCTGCATGACAGCAGATGGGGAAATTGTTCTTACCGGCCGCTATCCCACCAATGAGGAAATCCTCGAGCAGCTCGATGCCGATATGCTTGAAATGCTTGCCAATCCTGCCTCGGCATTTGCCGGCAGCGGATGCAACGGCGTATGTTCTTCCTGCCACAGCGCCTGCGGCGTGCCGACAGCCAGTCAGCAGGTATAAGCTGTCTGCGGCATAAGCAGCCTGCGGCGTGCCGACAGCCAGTCAGCGGGTATAAGCTGTCTGCGGCATAAGCAGCCTGCGGCGTGCCGACAGCCAGTCAGCAGGTATAAGCAGCCTACAGCATAAGCTGTCTGCGGCTTAAGCAGTCTGCGGCATAAGCACTGCAGGGACGAGTAAGTGCGGAACAAAGCACAGTCTTGTCCATGAAGTCTTGTAAACAAAAGGATTTGCAGGATTACAAGAAAAAGAACAAGAGTAAGTACAAAAGTACAAGAGCAATTACAAGAGTATAAGTACGGATGAAAACACTATTGAAGAAAAATATTATATGCTTTTTGAATCGAATCAGTATGTCAGGAAAACAGCCTGTCGGTCAGGTCTTATTGAAGAAACGTCATGTCCGGCTTGGACGCTGTGCCGCGCTGGTTCTGATCTGTGCACTTCTGGCAGGCTGCACTCTGTCCGGAGGCGGCGGGGATGTATCCGGTTCGGACGGAAAGACTGGTGGAAAAAAGACAGAGACAAGTACAGGAGACACAACCTCGGCTGTACAGACCGAAGAGGATAATGACCAGCCTTCCGCCGGCGAAAAGACGCAGTCCGCATCTGCGGGAGCATCAAATCCGGAAAACAGTTCTGCTGCGGATTCAGGAGCGGGAAAGACTGGAGGGGCGGAGTTTTCAAAACCGGAAACAGAGCCCATGACAGAGCAGCAGAAAAGGGAAAAAATGATTCGGGAATATATACAGACATTATCCCTTGAAGATAAGGTCAGCGGTCTTTTCATCATCACACCGGAGGCACTGACCGGATATGGTCAGGTCACCGAAGCCGGAGCGACGACAAGGGAAGCCCTGGAGAATTATCCGGTCGCGGGCATAGTCTATTTTGCATCAAATATCGTGGACCGGGAACAGGTGCAGCAAATGCTTGCGGCGACGAAAGAATTCGGAAGCGCATACATTGGCAGGGATGAAAAAACGGAACAGGTACCGGAAGCCGGTACAGATGCCGCGGCAGAAGCGTCGGAAGCTGCCGCTCCGGAAACCGGTACAGATACAGCATCGGGAGCCGCCGCAGCAGAAACCGGCACAGGCACAGATGCAGGTACAGAAGCAGCGGAAGCCGGAACAGGTACAGATGCATCTGCAGAAGCTGCCGCACCGGAAGATTCGGAAGGCCCGCAGAAATCCGGCCTGGTGATCCCGCTTTTCCTGGCGGTCGATGAAGAAGGCGGAAATGTCATGCGCATCGGAAGCAGCGCGATCGATGTTCCCTATGTCGGCACTATGCAGAGTGTCGGTGCGACCGGAGATCCGGAGGCCGCATACGAGGCGGGAAGCACCATCGGCGAATATCTGCAGATGCTCGGTTTTAACCTGGACCTGGCACCCGACGCAGATGTACTGGTGGACCCTGGCAATGTGACTATCGGAGACCGTTCTTTTGGAACTGATCCTGAGTTGTGCGGTCAGATGGTGCACCGCTATATCGACGGCCTTCACGAATACGGAATCGCATCTTGTGTCAAACATTTCCCCGGACTTGGAGACACCGAGACAGACACCCATACCGGCGGCGCCTGGTCTTCAAGGACGATTGAAGACTATCGCAGCACGGAGTTCCTTTCGTTCAAAGGCGGCATCGACGCCGGAACAGAGATGGTAATGATCTCACATCTGAGCAACTCCGAACTTTCCGGTTCCGACCTGCCCGCTTCGCTCAATAAGACAATTATCACGGACATTCTGCGGGGAGAACTGGGATACGATGGGATCGTGATCACAGATTCTCTGGGGATGGGCGCTGTATCAGAGCGCTTTGGCAGTGCGGAAGCGGCAGTGATGGCTGTTGACGCGGGTGTGGACATTCTGCTCATGTCTGCCGATTTTTACTCCGCCCGTCAGGGAATTATTGATGCTGTCAATGACGGACGGATCAGTGAAGAGAGGATTGACGAATCTCTTTTCCGCATCCTGTGCGCCAGAGCGGCTCTGGCGGACACTCCAGTGGGAACTGCACAAGAAACAGCTGAACAAATGACTGGAGAAATAGCTGAGGAAACTGCCGAAGATACTACTGGAGAAACAGCTGAGGAAACTACCGAAGAAACTACTGGAGAAACAGCTGAGGAAACTACCGAAGAAACTACAGAAGAAACTGTCGAAGAAACTACTGGAGAAACAGCTGAAGAAACAGCCGAAGAAACAGTCGAAGAAACTACTGAGGAAACAGTCGAAAAAACGACTGAAGAAACATTCGAAGAAACTACTGAAGAAACAGTCGAAAAAACGACTGAAGAAACAGCTGAACAGGAGCAGTCAGAGTAAAAAACGGACAATACCGGGCACGGATGAACACGTGCACCCTTCACGTGCACCCTTATATAAAAGATAATGATCCCGGTACGTCAGAGTCAGCACAGCCATAAAAAATAAAGAAATAAAGATAAGAAGAATAATAGAAAAGATAAAGCTTCCTGAAAGCACTGGCATATATTGCAGTTTACAGTGCCTTCAGGAAGCTTTTAATCTGTTTTTTCTTCATCGAATCACAAAATTGTATTTTTAAGCGTGTAATCTGATAAGACTCTTGCAGGTTTCGGACTGCGTGCTATACTGATGCACTTATGAGAAACGAAGCATCGAGAACCTGTCGGCAGGGCGAAATGCGCTGCGGCGCTGCGATGATGTTACAACAGGTCAAACAGCATTGTTTTTTTAGTGCAAAGAGGAGCATACAGCAGAAACATGAACGGTCATACCGGCAAAACAAAAAACGCCAGCGTGGAGCTGCTGCGTTTTCTGTTTACATCGATCATTATTTTCTTTCATATAAATCTGGACCTCTGGGACCAGAAGAAAGTCATTGCCGTAGTCAGAGAGATTCCGGTCACATTTTTCAAACACGGAAACATAGGAGTGGAATTCTTCTTTCTGGTAACCGGATGGCTGATGGCAAAAACCATCTATACGAAATATATACAGCCACGGGAATCGGGCGTTAATACAGGAGGTGCAATACCTGTTGAGTCTGCAGAGGCCCTCAAGCCCGCGGATACCGGGAAAAGGCCCGCCGGAAAGGCCGGCAGAGGGCGGCTCATGGAGGAAACTGTACAGTTTGTGCGCCACAAGGCGAACGCGATCTTTCCTTATTATCTTCTGGCTTGTGCTTTGACAGTGGTCATCCAATTTTTGACAGAGCGGACACTGAGCCTGGATTATTTTCTGCTCAGGCTCCCTTCCCTGTTTTTCCTGCAGAGAATGGGATTCGGCAAGCCTTTTATCGGATGTACATGGTATCTGAGCTCTATGCTGCTTGCGCTTTTTGTGGTATATCCGCTGTGCCGGCGCTTTTATCATGTGTTTACACTGGCGGCAGCGCCCCTTCTGTGCGCGGTGCTGCTGGGAGCGATCATTATCTGCACGGGATCGCTGGGAAATATCGAAGACTGGTTTTTTATCACCTATAAGACCAATATCCGTGCCTTCGCGGAAATCTCCCTGGGAGCAACAGCTTTTGAAATCAGCAGGCGCATGCAGGGGCATGTGCACTCCAGGGCGGGGCGTATCCTGCTTTCATTTATTGCGCTTGCCTGCCTTTTCCTTTCCCTTGCCTATATGTGCAGCGACATGCCAGGAAAGTACGGCCTGGCAGTGTTTTATCTTTTGTTTGTCCTGGTCGCGATCACTTTCAGCGGAGAGGGAGCCCTGTGTCATTCCGGCATATTCGATCATCCGGTTTTCACATATCTGGGGAAAATCAGTTTACCCATGTATGTGACCCAGACGCTTTTCAGAAAACTTATCCCCTGGTATTTCCCCAGGAGCACACAGTGGACACAGTGCCTGCTGATCTATTTTGGGATTTTCGCATTTTCAGTTTTTCTGCAGGCTGTCTCTGCGAATCTGCACCGCCATCCTGTTCTGCACCGTCGTCCGGTTCTGCAGTTCCGGCTTGTCAGAAGCAGAAGCCGTGCCTGAGGCAGAGATCATACCGCTGGGGGAATGCTCCTGATGCAGAGATCATGTCGCAGGGGGAATGCCCCTGATGCCGAAATCCTGTCATGGGGCGGAACCGGCCGCTGATGCTGGAATCGTGCCGCAGGGAGGCAAATGTCCCTGATACCGAAATCATACCGCAGGGGGAATGCCCTGATACCGAAATCATGCCCGGGGCGGAAAAGGCCCCGGGCTGTTTCTTTTTCTGCCGGAGTTTATTCCGGGGGGAAAAGGAGATTTTTGATTCCCAGAAAGATCATCCTCAAGACAGCGAAGATGATAAAGAGGACCATAAAGCCCGCAAGTCCCGAGATCACATCATCCAGGTCAACATTTCCGGTGTTGGTGATCCCCTGCCCGATCTCGATCGCGAAAGAAAGAACCACCATGACCGTGAAGACATAGATCCAGGCTATGGCGAGCACATGTTTTTTGGAAAGAACGATAAACAAGGGATAGATTACCAGAAGGAGTCCCATTCCGATCAGTCCCATAATCGCAAAATGCAGCTGCTTGTCCGACAAAAAGAGTGCAGAGGAGTCGTTGAGCTGCAGGATCTTGTCGTGTATACGGGCGATTCCGTTTACCAGAAAATATAAAAATCTGACCATATGTATTACCAAGAATCCGATCATCCGCAAGGGTGATTGGATTTTTTCCTTTCTCCCGGATTAACCGGGGATTGCTGTCTTTTTTGTGTCCGCAGGATTCGGACATTACGCTGATTATTATATACGTCCGAATCAACAGATTGCCACTTACGAGCGAGCTCCGGGTGCCTGTGCTTTGATTTGTCCGTGTATGGTATGGGCAGGGCAGCGAGGAGCCATACCGGCAGGCTCGCAGACGCTGCTTTTTCGCTCAGAGCTGAAGGAGCTGAAGGAGCTGAAGGAGATGCTGCTGTCCCGGCATAGCGTGTATTTTTTGACATAGAGACATTTATCATGTATCATAAATATTACAAATATTACAAAAATTTTAAATTTGTGATTTTGCAGGTGCTCAGGGCACCATGTTCAACACCCGAACTATTTTGTCGGAAAGGGATATTCTATGCAGTATTTCCACAAAAAGGCTGGCAGCGGAAATGACAAGACCATCAAGTACAGAGCGCCGGGAAGCAGAGCAGCGGCTGTGCTTCTGGCGGCTGTGACAGTACTTTCACCTCTCTCTGTACAGGGAATGACACAAAGCGGATGTCTTTACGCAGCGGAAAACGCCTCCGCGGCTTCAGCCTCAGCCTCGGGGACCGCTCAGACTGCGGAGACCTCTGCGACAGCAGGGACAGCGTCTCCTGCTGAGACCGCGGATTCGACAGCCGCATCCACGGCAGCTGAAACAGCGGCTGAGGATTCAGAAAACGGACAGAGCGCAGAAGCATCGACTGCTGCAGCTGCAGAGAATCCGGAAAACGCAGATACCTCAGAAAGCGCGGCTCCTCTGGACAGTGCGGATTCACCGGATTCCTCCGCTGCTGTTTTTTCTCAGGGGGAAGAGGACGGGGGGATCCGTGTACATCTTGCGGGAGCTCCGGACGATCCGGTGCCCCAGAGGACAATGGATCTGGACACTGCAAGCCTGCTGAGGCTGGTCACCGAAGGTCTGACGGTGCTTGACGAAAACAATGAACCTGCTCCGGGCTGCGCCGAATCCTGGGAGGTTTCCGAAGACGGACTGAAATGGACCTTCCATCTGCGGAAAGAACTCAAATGGTCGGACGGCTCCTCCATGGAGGCCTCGGATTTTGTGACCCTTTTTATGAATCTGGCAGACACCTCCAGGGAAGCGCTTTACGGCCAGTATCTGACACAGAATATCGCCGGTTATGAGGATGTCCTGAACGGCGATGTGACTGCGCTTCAGGTCCGCGCGGAGGACAAGAACACTTTCTCGGTAAATCTTCTCACGCCTGATCCCGATTTTGCGAGACTCTGCGCGTCCTGGTCCCTCCTGCCCATCCGGGAACAGATTCAGGAGGACGCTGATGATGCTCCTCCGGCCGACTGGAATGAGGTCACGGGAAACGGCCCCTATTATATTGACTCCGTCGATGAGGGAAGAGAATTTGTCCTGAAGAAAAATCCCTGGTATCGGAATTCCGATACTTCAGATAATTCTCAAACTGCATTTGACATTGTCCACTGGATCATAGACGGCGATGTCAATGAAGAGTATTCCGCTTTTCTGAACGGTGAAATGGATGCAGTTTCCGAAATCCCCGAAGAAGAGGAAAAGATTCTGGAGGCCGGAAATCTGGTGCATAAAACAAGCCTTCCCGATACAATGGGGATCTGCTTTAACTGCCGGCACGAAGCGCTGGCGGATGCGCGGGTGCGCCGTGCCCTCTCCATGTCAGTGGACCGCACGTTCATAGCTTCGGAGATCCTGCAGGATGTCTATCTGCCTGAAAGCGCGGACGGCCGCGGGAATCAGGGCCTTGTTGAAGATGATATGTCGGAGGCAAAAAAGCTTCTGGAAGAAGCAGGATATAAAAACGGAGAGGGGATTCCCGTTCTCTCCTGTATCGCAGGGGAAGACGGCGGCGCTTTGCTGACAGCGGAATACCTCGCATCCGTCTGGAAAGATCTCGGGATCGAGGTGCGGGTAGAAGCCGTGGGCGCGAAAGACCTTGCCCAGGAAAAAACCGCAGGTACCTTCGATATCTTCTGCGGCAGTATTTATCTCCCCTCGGATCTTCCCGCGGCGGAACTGGCTGCATTTGCAACGGATAATGAAAACAATATCAGCGGTTTTTCTTCAGAACAGTATGACCTTCTGTTCGAAAAGGCCTCAGAGACCTCCGATGAGGAAGAATACAAACAGGCCATGGGGCAGGCATTCGACATCCTGAAAGAGGAAGTGCCCATGGCGCCCCTTGCGACCAGATGTGTCTCCTGGCTGTGTCAGGACCAATATCCGGGCATCAAATGCGACAGTACAGGATGCTGGCAGCTTATGGATACCGCAGCCGGGGCGGCAGGCGGGCAGACAAGCGGGAATGCAGCCGGCGTCCGCAGCTTCATCCCTGAGACGGAAGATGATGCCGGACAGGAAGAATCTCCTCTCGCCAACCCGGCCAACATAGCCGTTATGCAGACAGGCCGTCATGATGCGGCAGCCTCACCCAAACCTGGTTCCCGGTTTGGATCCGGAACCTACTTTACCATTACGGATGAGACTGCTTATCTGACCGGACAGGCCTGGGTCCTGGAAAAAGCAGGCGATGATATGCTGTCTACGGTCTCCCTTCCCAAGTATTCCGAAGTGCATGTCACAGGAAAAGACAATCCAGCCTATGTACGTATCGTCAGGGACGGAAAAATCTATTTCCTCGAAAACAGCAAAGTGACGGCAGATGCCTCTGTTCTGGACGGATTGCGGGCCAGGGAGGAGGAATACCGGGCGGAGAAGGACGTGCTCACGGCCTCCATGCATTCTGTCAAGGAGAATGAGCTGGAGGACCGCGCCGCCGATGTCCGTGCAAGGACCGAGGAGATCCAGGCGGCGATCGCCCACCGGGAGATGCTCCGCAAGCAGACCAGAAATCCCAACTGGGACGGTCCCGTTCTCTCGAGGGGAAACGGATCTGTTATGGGTCCCAGCGGCAAAGAGACTTATTACAACCTCAATATGAGCGGCGTTGTCAGTATCATGCGCCGCATGGGAAATACGGATGAATACTGGGTCCGCGACGACGGATGCAAGATGCTGGGTGATTATATCATGTGCGCCGCAAATCTGAGCGTACATCCCCGGGGCTCCCTTGTCGAAAGCAGTCTGGGTACCTGCATCGTCTGTGACACCGGCGGATTTGCCAGCCACAATTCCCATCAGATCGACATCGCCGTGACATGGTGATTGCCGCAGGACCATCAGGCGGGACTGCTGCGGAATCAACAGCCGGATTCTCCCCGGACATGCCCCGGCACGTCAGTGCGGGGACGCAGCCGATGAAAAACGCGGAGTTGTTTTCCTATTGATAACAGAAGGAGAAACAACCGTTATTTTTACCGGGAAAGAACAATATCCGCACTTTCCCGGTAAATAGAAGCAATAGAAGCAAATAGAAAAGCCTTTCACAATGTCTCTGAAAATCAGCTCCATTGTGAAAGGCTTTTCCACATAAAGGGGGAGTATGAAAATCTATGGTTTGAAACGAAATAACGAAGGGGGAAAGTCTGTCGTTCTCTTTCGTTTACATTAGTTATCATACACGATGATTCTTAAATGGTAATTTCCCAAATGTAAAAAGATAATAAAATAATTATGATATTAAAACTAAACCCGGAATCTGCTGCAATTTGTACAGGCGGATTTTTCGCCTCAGAACTTTTTTTATGTGGCAGTGTAGAAAAGGGCGGGGATGTGTTATGATATTATAGTCAGAGCACAACCGGAGCGGCACGGGGGAATGCCGCGTACTGGCAGATTTCTTCGGTCTGTACAAGTAAAAAGTACGAGATCCGCGTGTAATAATATTATACGGGGGTCTGCGTTTTGGCTGTATATATGTGCTTGTTTTAGTGGCATGGAGGGAAGAGTATTATGAAAAAAGGACTTGTTCTGGAAGGCGGCGGTATCCGCGGTATTTTTTCTGCGGGTGTTATAGACGTTCTGATGGAGGAAGGAATCGAATTTGACGGCGGAATCGGCGTATCGGCCGGTGCGGCTTTCGGCTGTAACTATAAGTCCCGGCAGCCCAGGCGTGCGATTCGTTACAACCTGAAGTACGCAAAAGACCCGCGGTATTCCAGCGTGCGTTCACTCTTGAAAACGGGTGATCTCTTCAACGCGCAGTTCTGCTATCATGATATCCCCAACAAGCTGTATCCGTTTGACTGGAAGGCATTTCGCGAGAACCCCATGGAATTTTACCTGGTCTGCACAGATGTTGAGACGGGCAAACCTGTTTATCATCTCTGCGACAACGATAGCGACTGGGAGATGCTGGAGTGGTTCCGTGCCTCCGGCTCCATGCCCATGGTTTCACGCATTGTAGAAATCGGAGGTCAGAAACTTCTGGACGGCGGCATCACCGATTCGATCCCGCTGCGATTCATGGAGCAGCAGGGATATGAACGTAACGTGGTCATCCTGACCCGGCCTGCGAATTATATCAAAGAACCGGCTCCCATGATGCGTATCATGAGCCGTGCGCTTCACCAGTATCCCGAAACGATCCAGGCGATGGCCGAGAGACACAATGTTTACAATGAGACTCTTGCATATGTCCGTCAGCGGGAAGCAGGGAAGTTTGCCCTTGTAATCCGCCCCGATACGGAACTGGATGTCGGCCGCATCGAGCATGACCGCTTTAAGATCCGTGAAGCCTATAAGGCAGGAAGAAAAGCCGCGCGAAGGCGCCTTCCCGAGATCCGCAGATTCCTTGCCGCCGCTGATAATGATCAGCTTGCAACAGAACCCTTTATCACAAATGCTTCAATTATAAAGCATGCACCCGGGCAGGAAGATGTATCGGATGAAGCTGCTGTTGAAACGATCGAAAAAGAGATCGTTTCTGTTCAGCCGGAAGAAGAAATCAAAGAAGCGGCAGCTCCCCTTCCTGCGCAGCCCCAAGGAGATACATCTCCCGTAGTGGATGAACCTGTCGAGACCATTGCGATTGTCGAGGAGCAGACAGCAGAAGATATGACGCCTTATAGGGCCCAGGTCTTCGGAGATGCAATCGAGGAGCAGGAAGGGTTTGAAAAACCTGTTTCCTATGTGGACCGTCAGGAAGCTGCTTTGAGACGCGAGGCGGAGGAAACAATCGCTGCCGAAGAGAAAGCGTTAGAAGAAAAGGCTGCGGCAGAGAAAGAAGCAGCTGAGAAGGCCGAGGCGGAAAGGATTGTAGCTGAAAAGGCTGAGGCAGAGCGCATTGCTGCTGAAAAGGCCGAGGCGGAAAGAATCGCCGCTGAAAAGGCAGAGGCAGAGCGCATTGCTGCAGAGAAGGCCGAGGCGGAAAGAATCGCTGCCGAGAAGGCAGAGGCGGAGAGAATCGCCGCTGAAAAGGCAGAGGCAGAGCGCATTGCTGCTGAGAAGGCCGAGGCGGAGAGAATCGCCGCTGAAAAGGCAGAGGCGGAGCGCATTGCTGCAGAAAAGGCAGAAGCGGAGAGAATCGCGGCCGAGAAGGCCGAGGCGGAAAGAATTGCCGCCGAAAAGGCCGAGGCGGAGAGAATCGCGGCCGAGAAGGCCGAGGCGGAAAGAATCGCGGCCGAGAAGGCAGAAGCAGAGAGAATCGCCGCTGAAAAGGCAGAGGCGGAGCGCATTGCTGCTGAAAAGGCAGAGGCGGAGCGCATTGCTGCTGAGAAAGCAGAAGCGGAGAGAATCGCCGCCGAAAAAGCAGAGGCGGAGCGTATTGCTGCTGAGAAGGCCGAGGCGGAGAGAATCGCCGCTGAAAAGGCAGAGGCAGAGCGCATTGCAGCTGAGAAGGCCGAGGCGGAGAGAATCGCCGCCGAGAAAGCAGAAGCAGAGAGAATCGCAGCCGAAAAGGCAGAGGCAGAGCGCATTGCAGCTGAGAAGGCAGAAGCGGAGAGAATCGCGGCCGAGAAGGCTGAGGCGGAGCGCATTGCAGCCGAAAAGGCAGAAGCAGAGCGCATCGCAGCCGAGAAGGCCGAAGCAGAAAGAATCGCCGCCGAGAAAGCAGAAGCGGAAAGAATCGCCGCTGAAAAGAGAGCTGCCGAAAAGGCCGAAGCCGAGCGCATCGCTGCAGAAAAGAGAGCCGCTGCGAGAAAAGCCCGCGAGGACAAAATTGCTGCAGAACTGGCAGCCGCTGAGAAAGCAGCCGAGGAGAAGGCTGCCGCTATGAAAGCTGCAATGGAAAGAGCTGCGGCAGCAATGGCTTCCGCAGTGACCGGTTCCCAGGATGACGCAGGGGACAAATCCGAAGCGACATCACCTCTGATGCTGCGCGGACGCAGACAGAAAAAGACCTGGAAGCCCGGTAAAATGACCAGCCTCAAGAAACCGGAAGGCGAAGAGGAATAAACTCCTGCTCCGGATTTTATAATCGGAAAGTGCTGCTGATCAGTAATAATTTATAAGCTAAAAAGATAACACCTCCTTTTTCCGGATTTAAGACAGTCAGGAAAAAGGAGGTGTATTTTCTTGATCATGCATACCGTGACTTCAGATCACAGCCGTGGGATAAGTGTGTAAAACAAGGAAGCCGGCAGTGCATTTTTTACAACAATTTTTTACAGCAATTCAGTAATTTCCGCAAGAGAGGGAAGAATGATGTCGGGACGGAAATCGTACTGTGCAAGATCATCCAGTTGAGTCTCTCCGGTCAGGACCATGATGGAAAGAGCTTTGGTGCCGTTGGCAATGGCGATATCCGTGTAGATACGGTCGCCGACTACGGCGATCTCCTCTTCTTTGAAACCCGTGTGGCGGATGATATAGTCCAGGGCGTGCCGGGAGGGCTTTCCATAGAAATCCGGAAACCGTCCTGTGGAACGCTCCACCAACTTTGCGATAGAACCGCAGTCCGGAATGTAATCGAGCACACCATTGTCGTCGACAGGGCAGTTGTAGTCCATGTTGACACCGTAATAGGCAGACCCGTGCCGCAGGTATTTGCAGGCCAGAGAGATCCGCTCATAGGTCAGAGTCGTGTCAAAACCCAGGATGACCACATCGGGCATACTTCCGGGTGTCTCCGACTCCGGATTGAAGACCTGCAGTCCGGCACGACGGAAGGCCTCGACAAGATTGGGCGTTCCGACTATGAAAAAGGAATCCTCCCGGTGCAGGCGCTGCATCTCTTCGAGGATGACCTGCGTCGACAAAAAGACCTGGTTTTCCGTGACGGGAATTCCCATCCCGGAAAGCTTGTCCAGATAGTCCTGCTGGTGCTTTGTGGAGTTATTTGTGAAAAAACAGTAACTGCGCCCGGTCTCTCCCAGTTTTTTCAAAAAAGGTATCGTGAAGGGAAAGAGGCGGTTGCTCAGATAGATAGTTCCGTCCATGTCGAGGACGAAGCAGCGGATCTTTTGCAGACGACGGATATCCCCTTCTTTTTTCCAGCGGAAATAGGTTTTCTGTATAGAGGGTTCTGCCTTTTGCAGGCTCTCTGAGCCGGTGCCCTTCTTTATATTTTCTGAATCGGTGCCTTTCTGTACACTATTCGACCCGGAGATCTCCGTCTTATTTTCCGGGCCGGGCCGCCCGATGGTATAGTCCATGGCAGCGGATCCGGCGGAAGCGGCTTCCATGGTCAGCCCCTGGGGAGAATAATAGGCTGTGAGCCGGTCTGCAAATTCCTCTGACAGTCCCAGATCCCATAACAGCCGGAGCAGGGTGTAGCGGTCCCGGACTTCCTTTGCGTACAGGACTGCCCCTCTGACCTCCTGCAGGGAGACGCCGATCTGCTCCGGGTGGACCGGAGCATCCAGAGAAAGCAGGAGCTCTTCGATTTCAGAGACAAGGGGCAGATCATGACGGATAGCCCAAATGATTTCCTTTTGACGATTCCGAATTGTCTCCAGACGCATATTTCTCGCTGCGGGATCATTTTTACAGGTCTTTTCCTCGAGTGCAATGATGCCGTCCGCAGCATCATCGAAGACGGCGCGGATTTGCTCTTCCCAGGCTGATCTGTCAAAAGGCTTTGCGGCTGCCCAAGTAAAGAGGTCCGGACGGGAAAAGGAAAGAACCCTGTCTGAAGCTTTATTGGAATCGTTGCTGGATTCTATGTTGGATTCTTTGTCGGGAACTTTGCTGGATTCTATGTTGGAATCTTTGTCGGGAGTTTTGCTGGAATCCGGACATGCAGCGTCAAGAACTTCTGCCAGCAATTCATACATTTTCAAACAGGCGATTGCGGCGACACCGACCTTGGTTCCGTGGAGGACCGCCTTTTTTCCATGCATGAGAAACTGCATCTCCCAGAAGTGGGACATGTGATGCTCACAGCCGGAGGCAGGCCGGGAGTTTCCGACGAACTTCATGGCAATCCCGGTCAGGACCAGCGCTTCAGTGATGGCTCCCATGACTTCTGGATCGCGCTCCGGAATCCTGCTGCTCTGTGCCAGCATTGTCCGCAGAGCGGTCCGCACCATGCCTTCAACATGCTCGCAGTAATATTCCCCTGTGATGAGATGTGCCAGTTTCCAGTCGAGCAGGCAGGTGTACTTGCCCAGCATATCCCCCAGACCGGCAGTGATCATCTCCATAGGTGCCTGCGCCAGGATTTCCGTATCCGCAATAAAGGCTGCCGGTCCCTGCGCATCATAGGTGACCTTGACATGGTCGACGATCAGCGCTGCTCCTGAAGAAACAAAACCGTCCATGGAGGGGGCGGTCGCCAGAATGACATAGGGCAGGCCCTTCAGCCTGCTGATATATTTGCATAGGTCATTGATGGTACCTGTGCCAATAGCCAGGACAAGGTCCGCATCCTGAGGCAGATGCAGCAGGAGCGCGCCGACAGCTGCCTCGTCAGGCACAAGCTCAGAATTCTGCAGGATAATGGATTCAAAAGCAAAGTTTTCGGATTCAAGGATGGCAGCGGCCTTTTTGCCTGCCGCCTCCCAGGTGTTGATGTCAGCGGCAAGATAGGCTTTATGAAACCCAAGCCCCCGCAGTATCTCCGGGAGCTTCTGCAGTGCGCCGCGTCCTATATCGATTGCTTTCAAGTCTGTACTGTGCACACGGCCGCAGCTGCAGTGCATTTCTTTTTCAAGAATGGGCTGGAAATTCATATGGGCAGTAAAAACCTCCTGTCTACAGATGCATGATCCCAATAAGGTATTCCTTTTGTAGTTTATCGCAATCATACCCGAAAGGAAAGCTGCTTTACGAATCAGGAATTGAGCGGGATTGAGCGGGAATTGATCGGGAACGCAATTGATCAGGAATTGGCGGCGGACTTGATGGATGTGGCGATGCGCGGGAACTCGCGGCAATCGCCGGCGTTTTGCAGTCAATTGGCTTCGCATGCAGCAGGCGGTGACGTCAGCGCCGCAAGAACACAAATTAAGCTTGCATTCTCTGATAAAAATAGCATATAATAGGGAACGTGCTTTTGAGACATTCCAAACAAAACTTCTCTTTATGTTTTGACGGAAACGCTGAAGGCGCATTAAACAGAATATGGAGACGTATCGAAGCGGTCATAACGAGCTCGACTCGAAATCGAGTTGTCGGTTAGTCCCGGCACGTGGGTTCGAATCCCACCGTCTCCGCTGTTGAGAGACCCGCGTAAGCGGCGGCCGGACAATGAAAGCCACTGTTTACGCGGGTCTCGGTTTTTGTATTTTTGCGGGCGTGGGTGGACGCAGCAAGCCAGACAAAATCAGCAGAAGCCTTTGCCTGTATTCCATGCAAACCCATTCCTTAGCAGGCTCTTCATGCTTCTTGCAGTAAAACGCCTGTACATAATCATTTAAAAAGCTTCCCCGCACCGGCAGATGGAATTCCGATGATTCCCATAAACATATTCACCGCTGTCTCTATGATCCGGTCATTGAAATCATATTCCGCCGTGTGCAGGGGTGCATAGTCTTCCCCGTTCCCGATGTAAAACATTGCGCCGGGACAAATCTTTAAGTAATGCCCGAAATCTTCCGAAGCCCGCCAGAGCTCCTGCATGGAGATGGCGGGTATTTTGTTTTCCCGGGCGGCATCCAGCACCCGGTCCAGGCAGTCATCGTGATTACGTGTTTCCGGGAAATAGTCGTGGACGCTATAGGTCATCTCCAGTCCGGCAGCTGCAGACGCTTGTGCGGCGAAGGAGATGATCGACTGTTCCATTGCATGCATCTCTTCCTCAAGCTCTGCGCGAAGCGTCAGGCAGATTTCGCCTCTCCCCGGAGAAATCCCAAAGTCTCCGCCGCCCAGCCGGATTCCGGTGATGGTACATAGACGCATGGAAAGATTCTGTATCACGGGCGTTATTTTATTTTTGGTATCTGACAGCGGCGTCTGAGCAGGCGGGTTGACGCTGTCATGCAGTTCCTGCCCTGTCAGTTCTGATGCGCACAGCGCATATTGTACGATCGAGGCGATAGTCCCCGCTGGATTATTGCCTTTTTCCGGGGCGCTTGCATGGGAAGTTTTGCCGGTCAGGCGGATCCGCAGCCCCTCGGAGGCCGGCTGAGTAAGCCCTCTGCGATAAACCAGGCTCCCCTCCGGATACCCGCCCAGATTATGCATGGCGTAGATTTCTGTAATCCCTTTCTCCCGGATCAGCTCTGAACATCGCCGGGCTCCGGCGCCGATTTCCTCTCCCGGCTGAAAAATCAGATACACATCCCGATCAGTTTCCCGGCTGTCCAGTTCCAGGGCCAGCCCGCACACCACCGCGCAGTGACCGTCATGCCCGCACTTGTGCGAGATACCCTTATTTTGTGAGCCATGGGGCAGGTTGATGGTTTCCGGAACCGGCAGCGCATCCATGTCTGCTCGGAAGGCAATCGGTCCCCCGTTACCGGCATCACTTGTGACAGAAGCGGAACTTTTTTTACAGGCATAAAACCAACCATCCTTTACGCAGATTTCCAGGGATGTGTTATTACGCAGGAAATTCTGCAGGATTTTCATTGTCTCTTTTTCCTGCATGGATAATTCCGGGTGCTGATGGAGGGCGCGGCGTAGGCTGATGATTTTTTCCAGATTCGAAAGCTTCATAAGTAGTACCTCATAGTACGAAAAAGTACTGTGATCGGGATTAGAGGATAGAGACATCAGGGAGATTATTGACATTTATGTCAAAAAACACAATTAGTCCTGTTATTTTTACTGGTTATTTTGTATAATAAATAATAGCTTTTAACAGGGGAGCGAACCCCTGTGTGATATTATATTACATTATTTTTCCAGGATTTACAGGAGGCGGCTTATGTTACGTATTGGCTTTTTGACCAGCGGCGGCGACTGCCAGGCCCTGAACGCGGCAATGCGCGGCGTCTTCAAGGCAGTTACACGCAACGCAAAAGAACCCGTTGAGTTCTATGGCTTCGAAGACGGCTACAAGGGTCTGATCTACAGCAAGTTCAGGCTTTTGGACGGCAGAGATTTTAAGGGAATCCTGACCCGCGGCGGCACCATGCTCGGCACCAGCAGGTGCCCCTTCAAGACCATCCGTGATCCCGATGAGAACGGACTGGACAAGGTCGAGGCAATGAAGCAGACCTATCATAAGCTGCAGCTTGACTGCCTGGTTATGGGCGGCGGCAATGGTTCCACCAAGACCGCAAACCTCCTCAGCGAAGAGGGACTTAATGTCATTACTCTGCCCAAGACTATCGACAACGACCTCTATGGCACAGATATGACTTTCGGTTTCCACAGTGCTCTGGACATCGCTACCAAGTGTATCGATGATATCCATACCACCGCTTCCTCCCACGGCCGCGTCTTCATCGTTGAGATTATGGGCCACAAGGTGGGCTGGCTGCCTCTGTATGCCGGCATCGCAGGCGGCGCGGACATCATCCTTCTGCCTGAGATTCCTTACGACATCAACAAGGTTGTCGATGCGATTGAGGCCAGAGACAAGGGCGGCAGCCGTTTCACAGTCATCGCTGTCGCAGAGGGCGCAATCTCCAAAGAGGATGCCAAGCTCTCCAAAAAAGAATATAAGAAGAAAATGGCCAACTACGAGTATCCGTCAGTCTCCTATGAGATCGCTGCCCAGATCCAGCAGGCGACCGGACGTGAAGTCCGCGTCACGGTTCCCGGCCACACACAGCGCGGCGGCGCTCCCGATGCTTATGACCGCGTCTTCTCCACTCAGGTCGGAGCTGCAGCGGGCAAGCTGATCCTCAAGAAGCAGTTCGGTTATATGATTGCTCTGAAAGACGGCGAGATTACCAAGGTTCCGCTTTCAGAAGTTGCGGGCAAACTCAAAACTGTCGATCCCAATGCGCAGATCATCAAGCAGGCCAAGCTCGTCGGCATTTCCTTCGGTGACTGATCCACGGAAAAGTTCTCAGGGTCTTTTTAGAGGAGGGGAGGCTGCGGTGAGCTTCTGTCCGGTTGACGTCCGCTGAAAAACAGGTAAAATACTAAATACAGGCAGGGTGTGCCGCTGCTGCGGCGCATCCTGTTTTTTAACCCTTTTAACCCTTTATAACATAAAACACATACAATCTTCGTTCATCATTTGCAAAAAGAGGCAGACCTATGCCGGATGAGAAATACCTGGCGCTGTACCGCAAATACCGCCCCAATGACTTTGACGATGTCCGCGGGCGCGACGCGATCGTGCGCACACTCAAAAATCAGATTATCTCCGGGAGAATCGGACACAGCTACCTGTTCTGCGGGACCCGCGGTACGGGCAAGACGACGATCGCCCGTATTTTCGCGCGCGCGGCAAACTGCGAAAACCAGCACGACGGCAATCCCTGCGGAGAGTGCCCGACCTGCAGGGCCATCCAGGCGGAGGCCAATCTCAATGTGACGGAACTGGATGCGGCGTCCAACAACAGTGTCGATGACATCCGTGCCATCGTCGATCAGGTGGAGTATTCCCCGACCCAGGGACGCTTCCGTGTGTTCATCATCGACGAGGTCCACATGCTGTCCAACGCGGCTTTCAATGCTTTGCTGAAGACACTTGAGGAACCGCCTTCCTATGTGATTTTCATTCTCGCAACGACAGAACCCAACAAGCTTCCTGTAACGATTTTATCCCGCTGCCAACGCTATGATTTCGGCAGGCTCTCAACGGATGTGATCGAGGGGCGCCTGCGGGAAGTGGCACAGATGGAAGGACTCGAGGTAGAAGAGAAAGCTTTCCGCTACATTGCGGGGGCGGCCGACGGATCCATGCGTGACGGCCTGAGCCTGCTGGACCAGTGCAATGCCTTCAACTACGGCGGCGGTGCCCTGACCTACGAGCGCACCCTGGAAATCCTGGGCGCGGTGGATACGAGTGTCTTCGGAGATCTCTACCGCAGCATTCGCGACGGGAAGGTCGCGGACGCCCTCAAGGTTCTGGATGAGATCCTTCTGCAGGGACGCGAACTCATGCAGTTTGTCACGGATTTTACATGGTACCTCCGCAACCTCATGCTGCTCAAGGCATCCGAGGAGACGGCGCGTTCCCTGGATGTCTCCATGGATAATCTGCGGCTTATGATCGATCAGGCGCGCATGTCGGACATGGAAGAGATCATGCGGTACATCAAAGTGTTTTCCGCGCTTCCGGACCTTATCCGATACTCTCCGAATCGTCGGATCCTGACAGAAATGACGATCATCCGTGCCTGCCGTTCCGCCATGGACGACGGCGCAGGAGACGGAGAGCCCCTGCTTCTCGATAAGATCAAAAACCGGATCCGGGAGATGGAGACACAGCTCTATAATAATGAGATGACGATCGAGGCGGTCGCGGGCGGTGCCGGAGCAGGAGGCGCTTTTTTCTCAGGATCCGGAACCGGGGCCGGTGTTTCGGGCCCTGGAGGCATCGCAGCCGCAGCAGCACAGGGCAGAGGAAACCCGGGGCTTGCCGGAGGAGGCCGGGGCAGTTCATCCGGCATTTCCGCCGGAGGCGGCGCAGCGGCGCCTGCCGTAGCGCAGGAACTTCCCCCCGCTCTTCCCGATGAGATCAGGGATATCGTTGCCAACTGGTCCCAATATGCATCGGAGGCGCCCCGCGGATCCAGACGTCTGGCACTCAAAAATGCCCGTCTCAGTCTGGGCGACCATGGCCAGCTGCTCATTATTTTTGAAAAAGAATATGGCAATCCGTACATGTATCAATTGAAGGACGATAACGGGGAGTCCACACGAAGAGTAGACAACGACCGGCGCGAGCTGCAGCAATACCTGCAGGGAAAAGTCGGAAAAGCAATTGAAATCGAATACCGGGTACTTGACAGAGGGGGAAGGATAACAGACAATTATGTCGATTTGCTTTCGCTCGTTGAACCGGGAGCGATTCAGATGGCTGTTGAAACAGAGGATCTGTGAGCAGGAAGAAAATAACATTGTAAAAAACATTGTAAAAATAACGGCTGAATAAATGCCGGTAATTGGAGGTAAAAAATGGCCAGAAGAGGTGGATTTAGCGGCGGAATGCCCGGAAACATGAACAACCTGATGAAGCAGGCACAGCGCATGCAGCGTCAGATGGAAGAGAACAAGAAAGCTCTTGATGAGAAGGAATTCAAGGCAACTGCCGGCGGCGGTGCCGTCGAAGTCATTATGACCGGCGCGCATGAGATGAAGTCCATCACGATCGATCCCGACGCAGTGGATCCCGATGATGTCGAGACTCTTCAGGACATGATCATTGTTGCCGTCAACGACGTTCTCGGACAGATCACCGAGGAGAGCGGAAAGCTGATGGGCGGCATGGGAATGGGCTTCTGATTCCCCGGAGCATATTCATGTTTCCCGCGGGAGAATATCCTTGTTTCCTTCGGGAACATATCCGTGTCTGACACTGCGGAGTATCGGGATGAGGTAAGCCGCAGCACAGTTCCGCAGATACTGAGGTAAAGAAGTGGATTTATATTCCGGTTATATAAACAAACTGATTGACGAGCTCGCTGCGCTGCCGGGAATCGGCAATAAATCTGCGCAGCGTCTCGCATTTCATATCATAGGGATGTCTTCCGCGCGCGTGAATCGACTCGCGGATACAATCCGCAGCGCCAAGGAGCATGTGACCTTCTGTAAAGTCTGCCAGAATCTGACGGATGAGGAGATTTGTCCGATCTGCAAAAACCCGGCGCGTGACAAGAGCACCATCATGGTTGTTGAGAACCCTCGGGACCTTGCCGCTTATGAGCGGACAGGGCGCTTTCAGGGGCTTTATCACGTGCTTCACGGAGCGATTTCCCCTATGCTGGGCGTGGGTCCCGGAGATATCCGCCTGAAGGAATTGATGGAAAGGCTTCGCGATGAGGAAGTCAAAGAAGTCATCATCGCCACCAATTCCAGCCTCGAGGGCGAGACCACGGCCATGTATATCAGCAAGCTGGTCAAGCCGGCAGGAATTAAGGTCACCCGTATTGCGAGCGGGGTTCCCGTCGGCGGTGATCTGGAGAATATTGACGAAGTGACTCTTCTGCGGGCGCTTGAGGGGAGGACGGAACTGTAGTTGTTGTCCTGATCAAAAAACATCAGCGGAAAACATATTAGTGATGACCGGGACTTTTCCTGTAACTTAATGGGATAAAAAAGATACCATTATTACAGGAACGCGCAAAGGACAGGAAAAGGATCATGATAAAAAAAGAGCATTTCGGCACTATGCCCGGCGGCAGGGAGATTTCACTTTTCACACTGGATAACGGCAGGATCAGTGCATCTGTCTCTGATCTCGGTGCCCTCCTGGTGCGTCTGTTTGTTCCCGATAAAAACGGGGAAATGGAGGATATTGTTCTCGGATACGACTCCGGGGAGGAATATCTGGACAACCCGCACTGCATCGGCGCTGTGGTTCTTCCCGTCGCGAACAGGACAAAAGACGCCAGCCTTGTGATCGACGGCGCAGAGTATCATCTTCCGGCCAATGAGGGAAAAAATAACCTCCATTCAGATAAGGCTTCTTTTATCACAATGTGTGATGTCGCAGATCAGGGAGAGGACTTCATCACGTTTGTCCAAACCCGCGCGGACATGGAGGACGGTCTTCCCGGAGACCGCCGCTTTGAAACGACTTATACACTGCTTGCGGACGGTCTGCGTATTGATTATCATGTGACATCCACCCGGGCGAGCTATATTAATCCGACCAACCACTCCTATTTTAATCTTGCCGGAGCGTCGGGCGGAAATGTGGGCAGCCAGGATCTGCGTATTTTTGCATCTGCCTATACACCCATCGGGAACGAGATGATTCCGACCGGCGAGATCCGGCCTGTCCGTGGCACTGCGTTTGATTTCCTTGAGTCCAAGCCGATCGGAAGGGACATTGAGAGCGGAGATCCCCAGCTGGTTCTTGCCAATGGATATGATCACAACTTTGTCATCGATGGATATAAAGGTGACGGAACGCTTCTGCCCGTCGCCTGCGCCCAGGATCCTGCGAGCGGCCGTGTTCTGACGGTATCAAGCACCATGCCAGGTGTTCAGCTTTATACTGCCAACTTCACGGATATCGCCAACGGCAAAAACGGAGTCCATTACAGACCCGGAGGCGCCTTCTGCCTGGAGACCCAGTTCTTCCCCGACAATATTCACCACGACAATTTCGCGCACTCTGTTTTCGGCGGAGACACGGAGCTCCGCTCCGCCACGATCTTCGGCTTTTCGGTATCCGAATAGAGAAGAGAAAATGAGGCAGCGCCCTGATTCTGATGATCGATATTTCCGGCGATTGAATATTTCCGGCGACTGCATATTTTTCACGGTCGTTATTTTTTGGAAATTGACATTTTCCGGCACTTGGATCATTTGCTGAGTGGATCATTTGCTGACTGGATGATTTGCTGAGTGGATCTGTTGCTGTTTGGATCTGTTACTGACTGGATTATTTGCTGATTGGATCTGTTACTGATTGATTTGATGATTGAATAAATGGAAGAGAAAAGAATGGCTGATTTTTCTCCCGGAACGGGAAAAAACAATTCTTCCAAACTGAATACGGAAATACAGGAATCCGTCGAGGATCGTTCCGGATTTTTTGAAGACGAAACTGTCCCCGGGACCTCTGTGCCCGAAGAGGAAACCGCTGCAGGAGCAGACGGTCATTCCGCAAGCCGGAGGAAAGAGAAGGACAGGAACAAAGCGGCGTCCGGAGGAGAACCCGGAAAAGGGACGGAAGCAACAGCCGGAGAGAAGGAAGCTGCTGACGGCAAGGCTGATTCATCTGAAAACAGCAGTCCGGACGGCAGTGTGTCCGAAAAGGATTCCGGAGACGAAGAAAAGACGGGGGATTCTGCGTCCGCAGGCGATTCGGGCGGATCTTCCGCAAAGAGTGCGTCCGCGCCGGATTCTTCCGGCAATGGTGGAACTGCGCCCGCAGCTGCCGGCAGAAAGCCCGGGATCCAGACAGATCTTACAGGGCCTGCAGCGGGGAAAAGTGCCGGAAAGGCAAAGTCGGCATCCTATCGGGACAAAATTCTCCGTCATAAAAAAAGAAGATACTGGCGCACGGTCATTCTGGTTGCTCTGGCAATGGCGGTTCTTGTGGCGCTGGTGATTCTATGGATGCGGCACGGCTATACGCGGGCGGAGCTCATCCGTGTGTCTGCGCTTGCTGCGGAAGACGGCGCAAGCTATGAAAATCTCGGCGGGAATGTTGTCCAGTACGGAAACAGCGGCGCAGTCTGTGTCGATTCGCGGGGAAATACTCTGTGGGACGTCTCTTATGAAATGCAGCAGCCTATCACCAGTGTCAGCGGGGAAGTGATCGCGATTGCAAACCGAAGCGGGTACTATGTTTATGTTATGAACACGCAGGGCCTGATGGGGACGATCCAGACGACGCTCCCGATCCACAGTATTGCCGCGTCGGACAGCGGCGAAGTTGCGGTCATCATGGACGATACCGCTTCGACATGGGTCCGTTTGTATACTGCACAGGGAAAAGAAATCGCCTACCTGGTCCGGACAATGGAGGAAAACGGCTACCCGGTCGCGGCGGCTGTGTCGCCGGACGGTGAAACTCTCTGCCTCTCCAGCGTATCCATGTCCAATGCTGCTGTCAAAACGAACATTTCATTTTATAATTTCGGGAGCGCAGGACAGAAGGCCAATGACCATCTGGTCCAGCATGCTGACTTTATCGATGAGGTGATTCCATATCTTCATTATATTGATAACACAACCTGTGTAAGTGTCTCGGACAAGCAGCTCTTCTGCTTCTGGAGCACTATTTTCAGGTCCTCCGGCAGCTGTTCCGTACAGCTTCCCGAAAACATTCTGGGAGTCTTCTGCGGAGACAGCTTCATAGGGATTCTTTCCTCAAATACCAAGGGGGATACGCAGTACAAGCTGGATCTCTATAACAAACGCGGAAAGAATGCCGGCAGTGTCAACTTTACGATGCAGTACACTGATATTGACATTGCGGGGGATAAAATATATGTCCACAACGAACAGGAGTGCCAGATTTATACGATCAGCGGGCGCTGCCTGTTTAACGGATCTTTTGACAAGCCGATCCGGGCCATGGTCCCCGGGGCCGGCCTGAGTGACCTGCTTGTTGTAACAGACGGAGAAGTGGATAATGTACGTCTGCACTGATCCGATCTGCATAGGTTTGATTTGCTTAGATTCTGATCCGAATGGATCCCGGGAGAAATGTCCGGATGTTTTTGGGAGCGTACGTCTGCATTGAAGCAACGACGTACGCTTCTGCTGTTTTCATAACTACTGTTGTTTTTATAAAAGGTGCATTGACTGTGTCAGGATGTCTCGCGACAACAACTGACGGGAGAAGTATTATGAATCTCTATTTTTGGTTAATCCTGTTTTTATCGATTGTTTTCCTTGCCTACGGAGCCTTTCGCGGATATAAAAACGGATTTGTGAAAGAAGTTGAGGGGCTTGTGGCAATTGTATTCTCTGTGGTGTGCCTGGTTCTGGTCAGCGGGCTTACAAGAGGGGCAATCGGCGAGAATATCAGTTCAAAAGCACTTGCAATTGCCCTGCTGATCGTAATCGGCGCACTGTATTCCCTGTGCCGCATCATTTTTTCCTCTCTCAAACTATTTGCCGGTCTCCCCGTAATCCGGATCCTGGATCAGCTGCTGGGCCTGTTTGCAGGGGGCGCGAAGGTGTTCATGCTACTATATGTAGTGGACCATATTGCCAAAATCTGGCTTAATTTGTAAGGCGCAGAAAACGCGAAAAAAAGTTGAAAAAAATAAAAATTTTCCTTGCAATTTAAAATGGCTCGTGCTATTATAATACTCGCCGCTGAGAGACAGCGGAAAAAACAATAGAAATTCAAAACATTTGATGAAATAATCATAAAAAATTGAAGTTTTCTATTGACAGCCTAAAGAAAATGCGATATTCTATCAAAGTTGCCGCACGAAATGCCAAGCGCTTCGGGGCAGCAGAGAACAGCTGATTCGAGGCTGAGAAAATGCACACCTGCCTTGCGGGAAAAGTGCAAAACATTTCCAAAACATTTCCAATCTTATATGAGAACAAGACAGAAATGCAACCCTGAATATATTCCTTATATATTTGAGGTCACTTGTGACCAGCGGTCTTACTTAATGGACCGCGCCGAAAAAAACGGCAAAATTGAGGAAATTCAGAGGACATTGAATTGTTGAGAATCATTTGAGCAATCAAGTAATTTTCGAACAACCCAATTCAGTAAAAAGGATAAAAATGGAAAGCCAAGTCCATTTTGACCTGGAGAATTTCTTTCATATTAAGATCTTAAACGTTTCTGAGGAAACGTCAAATTTTAACATGAGAGTTTGATCCTGGCTCAGGATGAACGCTGGCGGCGTGCCTAACACATGCAAGTCGAACGGGACTATTTGGAGATGATTTCGGTCTGATCCTTTTAGTTTAGTGGCGGACGGGTGAGTAACGCGTGGACAACCTGCCTTTCACAGGGGGATAGCAGCTGGAAACGGCTGGTAATACCGCATACGCTCAATACACCGCATGGTGTAATGAGGAAAGATTTATCGGTGAAAGATGGATCCGCGTCTGATTAGCCAGTTGGCGGGGTAACGGCCCACCAAAGCGACGATCAGTAGCCGGCCTGAGAGG
>ONKG01000038.1 GCA_900318375.1 uncultured Lachnospiraceae bacterium | reverse complement strand
GATGTCGTCCGCGACCGGTTTGAAGAGTTCCATCATACTGTGGTACTGCCGCCCGCTGCAGGCGCAGAAGATGATCCCGGCCTCCTTGAGTTCCCGGATCACATCGTAATATGCAGGATCGATCTCATGGGAACCCTCCTTTACCAGAGTCCCGTCAATGTCACTCGCTATCAGTTTGATCATAAGTCTTGTTCCCCTTTCTTTTTAAAACCCCCTGTTGGCCCGGCGGGCCTGTACGAATATATTATCACATGCATTTACAGAACGAAAGAAATTGAACTGTAGAAGACACTATTTTATAATTGTAGACAGAAGTGAACAAAATTTCAGTATTCAGCATGGCCTGCAAAATATAATACCATAACAGATTACTTTATGAAGAGGCAGATGTAACGAACCATTGTTAACCGGCAAGCCGGCTGCAACCTTACATTCAGGGAGGAATTATTATGAAAAGGAGAATGTTACCTGTTTTATTGCTTGTGATTTTAAGCCTGTGCATTTCCGTGCTGTCCGGCTGCGGGGCATCCAGGCCGGAGGACAAAGATGCTGCAGCTGAACCGGCTGTTCAGGAAGAGGAGAAGGACGGTGAAGACGCCGGCGCAGAAGCGGAGTCCGAAGAAGATGCGCTGCAGCCCGGCGAAGTGCGCTATTCCGGAACATCCAGCACGGATAATATTGAGTCGATAACAGTATCCTTTGTTCTGGCGGAAGACAAGAGCAGTATCCATGATCTGAAAATCGTGGTGAATGGTTTTAAGGGAGAGGCACAGATTCCCGGAGCAACCGTATCGGTCGAAGTGACAGGCGTGACCCAGACCATCATGTCCACGATTGAAGTGGATTATGAGGGCGAAAACAGGGATCTGCCTGCAGGCGACAGCACGATCGAATCGCTGGTGTTTAATGATGACGGAACCGCCGATATGGTGTTTACCTACTGCTTCAAGCAGACATCCCCGCAGCAGTATGAAATACCTGTTTCCGGCATTGAGTTTGATATGACTTCAAAATAATCCCGAAAAAAATTACTGTATCACAGTACTGGAAGGCTGCCTGACAAAAAAGCTGATCTGTGAATAATTCTGAGCCGATGACAAAAGATGTAATGCTCGAAGAATAAGTCACCCTGACAGATGAAAAGAAAAACATCTGTCAGGGTGTTATTTATGACACTGCCCGTGTAATGTATTTTCCGCCTTACGGCGGACACGGGCCGGTCGTGGGCAGAAGACGGCAGGGCCGCCTCTGCCTTATTGACACTGCCCGTGCAATGTATTTTTCCGCCTTACGGCGGACGAGGTCCGGCCGTAGGCAGAGGACGGCCGTTTTTCAGAAAAACCTCTCCTCGGCCTGGAAGACGTGGCTGATCTCGGAATAGCGTCCGAAAACTGTCAATCTGTCGCCCGGCCTGAAAACTGTACCTGCAGCAGCTGCCTCCGGTTTGATTCCGTTTCTTTCGACCAGCAGAACGATGATATTGTGCTCCTGTTTCAGCCGGGTCTGTGCCAGTGTCTTATTCTGGAGAGGCTCGGGGACCTCTTTGAGAATGACGTTGGCGATAGAGTCGTTTCCGATATAATCCATCAGCAAAACCGTGTTTACCTTGTCCTGCTTCATGATTTTTCCGGCGATTCTGTTCAGAAGCATGTCGATCCTCTTTCTTACCAAGCGTGTCCTGATCAGCCTGATGACCAGAGCGGCGATCGCAAGCGGGACGACGATACCCAGAAAGAAAGTGTCGAGCTGGGCGGACTTGAGGGAAAAGAAGACGTTCACGAGTGCGGATACGATGGAAATGTTAAAAACATATCCAAAGAGCATGGTCACCTGTGCGAGTTTGCGGCGCATCTTGGAGGAGAGGATGCTCTCACTCTCGCGCGTTGTAAAACCGGCACCTGTAAGAATTGAAAGGACCTGAAAACGTGCCTTCTCATCCGGAAGTCCGGTGATCCGGAACATCACGGTGAACAGCTCCAGAATGATCCAGTAAATGAGTATGATGACGGAAAACAACAGACTGGCCAGAAATAATGTCATGTAACTTCTCCTGTAGTGATAATCAAACCATGTCTGTTTATCATAGCCTATTTTAGTGATTCGATAAAGTGCAATTCATGCTTCCCGGGTTGAGGACATCATACCTCCCGGGTTGAGGGCATTCATTCTTCCATGGGTGAGTGCATTCATGCTTCCCGGGGTGAGTGCATTTCCGCCCATACAGCGTCGGCAGCCTGCAGGATCTGGTCTGCGGCGTCGGGGCTCTCAAAGATAGCGGCATAGCCCCGCAGAGTCTGCGCTTTGGAGCAGAGGCTTGCGGCATGGCGGTTGACAAAGATCCTGGCCCGGTGCCTGCCGTTTCTGGCCTCCTGGATGACATTGGTGCCGGCAGAGTTGCCGTCGAGGCCGATGACCACGGAAGGACGGCGTTTAAAGATCTCATAGGAAAAACTCTTATAGAGCCCCATGCCTACAGACTCAATGGAAATACGGATGCCGGCGCCGCTCTTTTTGAGCCTTGCCGCTTCCTCTTCGGTGAGCTGTGTGGGCACCATGGCGAATATTTCAAATTTGTTTTCACACAGACGCACGAGTTCCTTTTCATATCCCAGCATCCTGTAGCCGATGATAAAAAAGACTTTCTCGGGATCGGATCCTTCTACGATGCGCTGCAGCAGATCTGCTGCCCAGTCCTGCATCCTGGTCGAGCGTTTGTCTGTGTTAAAGCTTCCGCCGAGCAGAATGACAGGAACCTTATCAAGAGGCATTTCCTTTACCTGGTCGTTCAGGCAGTCCCGGCTTTCCAGACGGCCCCTGCCGATCATGAGGGGCTGGTCCGGCACAGGCTCTTTCCGGATCTGTTCTGTGAGATAATCCTCCGGTGTTCCGGATCCGCAAAGCTCCGCAAACACAAGCTCTTTCCGGTGAAAGGTATCCAGGGCGTCTGTCAGTACCTTGTCCTCTGTCTTTCTCATGGCCAGCATGTCCTCATAAGAGAGGTCCAGGAGCCGCTCCAGGGCCAGTTGCTCATCGATGGAATCGGTCCCGTAAATGGCACCGCCGTCTGTGCCCTGGACGCAGGAGACGCCGTTCGCGAGATACTGCTTGAGAGGGTGGCGCCGCAGAATACTCAGATTGTTGAGGCGGACATTGGAGGTCAGCTGGAACTCCAGTACGGCGCCGGTTTCCCGCAGATCCTCGATCAGCTGCTGTCCCTTCCTGGACTTGAGATTGGCGGTGTAGAGACCGTGACCGATCCTCACAGGCGGCATGGGCTGGCCGGGCTCGAGGGATTCTCTGACACAGCGCAGGCTTTCCGCGACGTTGTTTCTGAGGGAATCGTTTTCGCCGGCATGGATCCGGATGGTAAACCCGGGGTGAACGCCGGCTATGGAGACCAGTTCCCGGATCAGGGGCTGCAGATCCCGGATATCGTTGATCTCCTCGCCTATGATATCCGATCCGGCCACATAGGGGTCGCAGGCGATGGCGCGCAGGGTGCGGACCTGATCCTGGACCACCCGCTGGGGCTCTACCTGATCTCTGACTATGGTCAGAGGAATACGGCGGAAGGAAGCGAGGAAGCGGAGTATCACGCCGGTCTCTTTTGTAATGGCGGGCATGCAGGCGTGGATTTCTCCCAGAAGGCCGGCTGCCTGCTCCGGCTTGACCAGACCTGTGTCGGAAATCTCCATGTAGCAGATCCCGCGTTTGCGGCAGCCTCTGGCGATCCACAGCAGCTTATTCTGCAGAAGAGAAAATCTGCCATAGACCGGGTTTTTCCTGTCTATCTCCATGCGGGCGAGAGCATCTGCAATATCTCTGTCCGGTGCGGGGCGGTATTCTTTCAGATCCACCTGGTCATCCGCAGCCTGCCCCTTGGTAAAAACATAGCGGTAGAGGTAGACTTTTTCCAGATTGGAGAAGACAGCCTGTCCGTCCTTGAGGATGGACAGTGAGGCACGGATCTTCGGAATGTTGTAAAGGGCATTTTCCGGATCGGCCAGGATAAAATCCGCGAAGTTGATGAAAGTGTTGTCGTTGATCCTGCGGGTCAGATATTTTCCCTTCAGAGGTGAATCCGCGAACTGCCCGGCTGTCACTGCGCGGCGCTTGGCCAGGAGCTCTTCCTGCTGCGGGGTACAGCGGAGTTTCAGCTTTCGGATATAGTAGAGGGGATAGCGGATCTGGTGGCGGATGCCCAGAGCGATCAGGATATCCGGATCCAGATTGGCGTTCATATGAGTATGGAGGTCTGTGCGGAATTTATAATCCCTGGGGATATAGGTCTTGACCAGGGTATGCCAGGTGCTCATTCCATAGCTCTTGGTCTGGCTCATCAGGGTCTTGGCGATGGCGGGGATGGAGGCTTTCCTCTCAATCGTCCCGTCCGGATAAATATTGGCGACCTTGGTATCTCCGAGCCGCAGAATATAGACGGCCCTGTTGGAGTCGTCAATATAACAGGGAATCTCTCCCCGCACTACTTTAAACTCTTTTTCGTCAAAGCTGACGGGCAGGCCGCAGAGGCGGGCCAGATTGGTGATCAGGTTGCCTGTCGCGTGATTGGGAGTGCGCAGCACATAAGACATGGTCTCTTTTTCCATATAGAGGTCTATAATAATGTCTTTTTCCTTGTCCAGATAGAAATGTCCGAAAACAGCCATATGGTGTGCTCCTCTCTTTTTCTTTTTTACAGTATACTATTTTTGGCCAGCCCCCGACAGAGATTTTCAAACGGGAAAGCTAGTAAGAAATCTTATAAAGAAATATCGAAAAGAAATTTCAAAGGAAAACCCAATGGAAATCCCAAAGGAAAACGCAAAGGAGATTTCATAGGAAATCTCATAGGAAGACTCATAGAGGAAAGCACAGGATGTAAAGGTGATGGACACGCCGGGTAAAGGCCGGTTATGTAAAAACCTTGTAAACTCTATTGCCCTGTAAAGCGCCTAAGGTGTAATATCTATTTCGTATTGCGTGGTAATTACACCTCTGCGGAAAAAATATGTCTGCAAAGTTGATATGTATTGAAGGAGGAAATACAGGTGCTCATCACAATACTATTATTTGCGCTGGGTTTTGTGCTGCTGATCAAGGGCGGAGACTGGTTTGTGGACGGTGCCGTCGGAATCGCGCACAGGTTCCAGCTGCCGGAGCTTCTGATCGGCGCGACTGTTGTGTCAGTCGGCACGACGCTTCCGGAGGTCATGGTCTCCTGTCAGGCGGCACTGCA
Organism: uncultured Lachnospiraceae bacterium; assembly: GCA_900318375.1. GTDB lineage: Bacteria > Bacillota > Clostridia > Lachnospirales > Lachnospiraceae > CAG-791. Next base: position 19,080 of record ONKG01000038.1, on the reverse strand, counting down.
GGGAAATTCCGGAATATCCTACGGAAATGCCATCGGATCCATCATCTGCAACACCAGTCTGATCGCGGCGATCACAGTTGCCGTAAAACCCGGTCCCGTCAGCACGGACAGCCTGAAAATTCCGGCGGGCTTTTTTACATTGGCGGCCGTCATCTACCTGGGTATTGCCCTGTTTACCGGCAGATTTGAGAGATGGCAGGGCTTCATGTTCCTGGCAATCTTTATTGTTTACATGATCCTCAGTGTGCGCAGCATGAAGGATCATCCCGAAGAAGAGACTGAGAATGAACAGACTGCAGAGACTCCTATTTTCAAGGACATTCTGTTTCTGGTTCTGGGCGCGGCGGCCATCGCGGTCGGTGCCAATCTTCTGGTCAATAACGGAACTCTGATCGCCCAGTGGCTGGGCGTCCCGGACAGTGTCATCGGCCTGACCATGATCGCCCTGGGGACATCTCTTCCGGAACTGATCACTGCGATCACATCCCTGATGAAGGGGCACGGAGCACTGAGTCTGGGAAATATCATCGGCGCGAACCTGTTCAATATCGTGCTGGTATCCGGCGCGGCCATCAGCCTCTCTCCCTTCAGCATTCCGGCGGAGAGGACCATTGCAGGGATCAACTCCTCCTTTGTAGTGGACCTGCCGGTCGTGGTTCTTGTGATGGCGATCCTGTGCCTTCCCACATTTATCAGCAAAAAGCTGTCCCGGTGGCAGGGAGTCCTGCTGCTGTGCATCTACGCAGCCTTCACTGTCTATCAGTTCCTTGCCTGATTGCCTCAATAGTACAGTATAGTTGAAGTCGGGGATTCCTGATTAATAATACAGAAGAAAAGAATATAAAAGTAAAAGACGTGTGCACGGTCATGCTTACAGTCATGCCTGTGCACACTTTTTTTGACAAAATGAGCGTATTTCCAATGTTTGGACCATCCGGCAAAACGCAGTTATTCATATATGTTTGCAGACATCAGCCTATGTTCGGATTGTGGATCTACATTGTGAAGTATTGAGAAACAGAGGGAGACAAGGTGGACTGGATTGTAGCTGATATGATAAACCGTATATTGGCAAATAACCTGCTTTTTTCTGTTTTTTTCACGACGAATTTTTCACGATGAATCCACTTTGCTGTACAGGGCACGCAGCCGGGATTGAATACCTGTCAGGCAGAAGGTCAAAAAGCCCTCCGAAAAAAGCAATAAAAGCAGTAATCCGTTCCCGAAAAGGAGATGCAGATGGCGTTCAAGGATAAGATAGATATCATTCTTCAGAAAAGGCATGAGAAGGCAAAACAGCTGATACAGCGCAAAGAGGAAATCTTACAGCTTCGCGATTTTCTGGAAAGTTCAAAGAATGAACTGAACCGGAAGGCCTGGAATATTGAGAACGAGGAGATGAAGAAACAGTATACGGATTTTTTCCGCAAGATCGACACAACGGAAATCCGTCAGACATCGGAGGACCTTGCGGATGCGATAGATGCTGCTGTACAGCGCTTCAGCAGAGATTACCTGAGTATCGCTACGGTAGGCAAAGAGAGACAGGGAAAGAGCTGTCTGCTGCAGTCGATCAGGGGCTTCGGGACCTCTCAGAATAGGGATATCAGTAAGTGGCTTTTCTATCTGGTCAATAAAATATGTACCGGGACTAATAACAATGAAAAGACGGTCGGTCTTTTTCTGAAGGACGTCATCGATAGAGGTTTTGCCGTGGCGGGTGCCGGAATCATCGATTCAAGTGACCAGGCCAGTGTCTAGGATAGATTTATGATCCCTCTTCTGGAAAAGCTCATTGAAGATATTACTGCCCTTGAGGGAATGACAGAACTGCAGGAGCTGTCATTCAGTTATAATAAAGTAAGCGATATTTCCGTGGTAAAAAAGTTTCGGAACCTGCAGGAAATCTGGCTTGCAGACAATCCGGTGAAGGATTATTCTCCTCTGGAGGAGCTTCCCGATTCCACAGAAGTGCATCGATGAGGATCATGTCTGCGGAGCAGAAATAAAATGAGATAGTTCTCCGGAAAAAAACAGTCTCTTTTATTATTGTGTTGTCAGATGTGAAACGACAACATATATAAAAGAGACTGTTTTTTATCAATATATGAATTTGGGCAGATATGCCCGGCGGGGCATGTATTTGTATAGAGGGTCTTCAGGAGTATCAGTCCTGTTTAGTCACATAGTCAAACAGCTCAAGCCTGGTAAACCCCATTTTCCGCAGGAGACGGGCATTCGCCTCACGATCAGAGACTGTATTATATTCCGGGATCCAGGGGATTCGCACAATTATTTTCTCCGGTCCGACCAGGTCACGGAGAAGACAAAGGTTATCGAGCATGAGGGCAGCGTCGCCCCCGGTGTAGTTGTGATAACGGACAGGGTCCGGGTCTTTGCAGTCCACGATGAATTCATCCACGGCTGAGGCGGCTGTTTTTACAGATTCCGGCGGTACGGCCAGGCTGGTCTCCACACGGACCTTCCATTCCGGAGAACAGATGCTGCGAAAGCGGTAAAGGAAATCGGCATGAAGAAGGGGTTCTCCGCCTCCGAAGGTGACTCCGCCTCCCGTAGCGCGAAAATAGAGGTCATCAATTTTTATCAGATCAAAAAGAGCGTCTGCCGTTACCATTTCGGCAGGCGCTTTTTTTAGAAGATTTTTGTTGATACACCAGCGGCACTGCAGGGGACATCCCGCACCGGCGACCAGTGTTGTGACTCCGTCCCCATCTGTTCCTATACGATGGCGGACCAGGCCTAAAAGAGGAAAGAGGAGATTGGGTTTTTCAGCCTGACTCATCTGTATGATTCACCTCACGGATATGCAACCTCTCCGGTAAGCTCAATAATAGTGTCATCCTGAGAGGAACTTTCTGTTGACCCGCACTGTGCGGAGTCTTTCAATGTGCCGCCCTGTGCGGTGTTCTCCGATGTACTGTACTGGGCAGCGGACTCCGATGTGCTGTCCTCTCCGCCATCTGTATTGTAATAGGAGGCATCATCGATTTCCCCGGTGAGATCCACAGGTTCATCCTCCGAGGGATAAGCACCTGAGAGGTCGGTTTCTGTTCCTGTTTTGGGCAAGGGACTTGAACTGCTGCAGCCTGTTGTCATGAAAGTCATTCCGGCCATCCCTGCGCACAGGGCGGCGACTGTCACGCCTTTTTTGATAGAGGTGCGCAGCGCAAGCTCGCGCTCGAGATATTGAAGCTCGCTCTCACAGCGGGGACAGGTTCCCTTGCATTCCCCCTGAAAGGTACATTCTCTGGTCACATAGGGGATGTCATTTTCATCCGCGATCCGCTGACGTATTTCCTTCAGAATTCTGCATTTCTGTTTACCCAGCATCACAACACCTCCTCTTCCTTAATGATTATTTTGGCGTCCGTCTCTTTGACGACCCATTCCATGGCTTTTTCATAGCTGTCGAAGACTTTTGTATCGGAATATCCGCAGAAATGTCCGTCCTTTACCTCATACATTCGGACGGTGTTTCCGCTGATCTCGGCAAACAGCCCGTTTTTCTTTTCTGCATTGACGCCGGAAGATACGGCTTCCTGACGCCTTTCCTGTTCCAGGAGAACCCCCGTGATCACCAGTCCGACTGCGATCCCCGCAGCCATAAGTCCGACTTTTCTGATCATGATTATCACCTCCGCTGAAATGATAAACGGTTTTCATTCTTCTTTTTATTATAATACAATCCTATCTACAAAGGGAAACACTATTGCGTTTGCGGCAGCTTGACCCGCTGCTTCTTTATGCCCGATTACTTTATACGGTTACTTTATATGGTTACTTTATGCGGTTACTTTATGCCTGCTGCCATGGTTTTAATCCTGTAAAATAATCTGCTATAATAAACAGGACGCACTACTGCCGGGGAACGTTACGCCATATAAAAATATATTAAAAAACAGAAGTGAGAAATATTTGTGCCGGAAAAGGAAAAAACATGAACATTACAGTTTATCTGGGAGCACGCACAGGAAATGAACCGGTTTTCCGGGAGACCGCAGCAGAAATCGGAAAATGGATCGCGAAGGCGGGGCACCGTCTAATTTACGGCGGCTCGGCGATCGGTCTCATGGGCGTGTTGGCGGACGCCGTCATGGAGGGCGGCGGAGAGGTGATCGGTGTGGAACCGCAGTTCTTTATTGATGACGGTTTTTTACACGAGGGAATCACAAAGACCATCCCTACCGCGACTATGGCAGAGCGCAGACTTCTGATGATGGAAATGGGAGATGCCTTTATCGCTCTTCCCGGCGGGATCGGTACGCTGGACGAGATTTCTGAGGTCATCGTGATGGCGGCGCTGGGCAAACACCAAAAGCCGTGCATTTTATATAATAAAAACGGATACTACAATCTGCTCCGCGGGATGTTTGACCAGATGACAGAATTTGATTTTATGACAAAAGAGGCACGCGGCAGGGTGATTTTCGCGGATACGCTGGAGGATATCCGGAGGGCAGTCGGGGACCTGCAGGACCAACAGGAGTAAAAGAAAGAGAGCGGGAGGCGGCCGGGACAGTTATGGATTTTTATGCGGAATATAAAAGAAAGCTGAGGACCCCTGAACAGGCTGTACAGGTCGTAAAGTCCGGAGACTGGATCGATTACGGGACAAATGTGTGTTTTCCGACACTCCTGGACGCGGCGCTGGCACAGCGCAGGGATGAGCTCCTGGATGTGAAAATCAGGGGAAATCTGTGCTTCGGACCGATCATGACGGTTGAATCCGATCCGGGGAGAGAGCATTTCTGCTACAACAGCTGGCACTGCTCCTCTTACGAAAGGATGCTCTGCGACCGCGGCCTGTGCAACTATATCCCGATGATCTTCAGGAATCTGGAGCCTTATTACAGGCATTTCCTCACAGTGAATGTCGCCATGATGTGTGCGGCTCCTATGGACAGGCATGGGTTTTTCAACCTGTCCTGCGGGGCAGGCATCGCCCAGGGAATCATCGAAAAGGCGGATATTGTCATTCTGGAGATCAATGAACATCTGCCCCGCATCCTGGGCGGATTTGACGAGAGTATCCATATCTCTGATATAGATTTTATAGTTGAGGGAGAGCATCCGCCGCTCCCCGAGTTTCCGATTCCGGAGGCTTCCCCGGAGGAAATCCAGGTGGCGGAGATTCTGGTGCCCTTCATCGAAGACGGGTCCACGCTGCAGCTTGGAATCGGCTCCATGCCCAACGTGGTCGGATCGATTCTGGCGAAATCGGACGTCAGGGACCTGGGCATGCACACAGAGCTCTGCGGAGACGCCTATTACGAACTCTATAAAGCGGGCAAACTCACCAACAAATGCAAGACCTTCCGCGCGGGCAAAGGTGTCACGGGAATTGTGTTCGGGTCGAGAGCACTCTATGACTGGGTGGACAACAATCCCGGCGTCATCATCGAGCCCCTGGAATATGTCAATGCGGCCGAGACCATAGCCAGACAGCACAAAATGATCTCGATCAACAACTGCATCTCCGTGGACCTGTACGGGCAGGTAAACGCCGAGAGCGCGGGGCTTCGGCACATCAGCGGGACCGGCGGACAGCTGGATTATCTGACCGGCGCCGCCATGGCGCGCGGCGGCAAGGCTTTTATCTGCATGACTTCGACGCATGTGGATAAAAACGGCGTGAGGACATCCCGAGTCGTCCCCCACTTTAACGGGGAAATCATCACGAATCCCCGCAGCCAGAGCTACTACATGGTCACCGAATACGGCGCGGTCAACCTGACCGGACGGACCACCTGGGAGAGAGCCGAGATGCTGATCAGCATCGCTCACCCCGATTTCCGGGACGAACTCATACGCGCCGCCGAAGAGCAGAAAATCTGGAGGCGTTCCAACCGCAGGTAAGCTTCCGCTAGAGAGGAAGCGAAGACAAGGATCCGGGAGAGCTATCAATGAAGGTTTTTGATTTTGACAATACCATCTACCGCGGTGAAAGTTCCATAGACCTCGCAGTCTATATGATCAGAAACAACAAAAAGATCATCCTTTTTCTGCCTATGATCTTCAAAAACCTGGTCAAATACAAGCTGTGTCTGATCGGAAGAGAAGAGATGGAAGTCATCCTCAACGATTTCGGCCAGGCGGTCATGGAAGACAAGGACGAGGTACCGAAGATCATTGAAAGATTCTGGCAGACCCATGCACATAAGCTGAACAGGAAAATTCTGAAAAGGATCAGTCCGGAGGATATCATTATCACTGCCGGTCCGGATATTTTGATCAATGGGATCAGGGACAGGCTGCACACGGATCATATTATCAGCTCGGAAGTGGATCTCGACAGCGGCAGATTCACCTATTTAAACTATAAAGACAATAAAGTCAGGCGTTACAGAGAGTTCTATGGCGATACTCCCATAGATGCTTTTTATACGGATTCCTACAATGACCGGGCTCTGATGGAGATTTCCGACCGGGTTTTTCTTGTAAAAAAAAGGGGCCCCATAAAACAGATCAAACCCGTTAAAAAGAAAAATCTCCGCGGAAAACAAAGCAGCGGCACTGCGTCAAAATAAAGCAGGCCGAAAACCGGAAATTGAGTCGGAAGACGCGTTTTTCATGCGTAATCTTCATCGTGGTTTTCCGGGATCGGGACATCCTTCAGAAAATCATTCCGGGAGGTGACCGGAGGCTCAACCAGCTTATATCCTTTCCACTTCATCATGCGGAACTTGAAATCCAGGAGTTCCATGGGAACATTGAGCATGGCGGCGGCTGTAAAAAAGGTGCCGTCGTTGTTGATCTCCCCGAGCACTTTTTCATCATCCATTAAAAGCTCTGCCGCAAAGAGGTTGGCTTCCTTTTCTGTTTCGGAGCTCTCGTCATACAGGGCGGTGTCGTGGAAGGTGCTGAATCCGCTGCTGCCGTGCAGGACAGCGTGCCCCAGTTCATGTGCCAGAATGCAGCGCTGCACGATCTCCGGAAGATCGCTGTTTATGGTGATGACTTTCATTCTGGCGCTGCGGATGAAAAATCCTTTGACCGCAGTGCTTCCCTTTCCCATCGGCACCGGGTTTATAATGACCTTCATGGCCTCGCAAAGCTGCCATATGTCATCTGTTCGATATCTTCTCTTCAGCTTGTCAACAATCTTGCTGATGTATTCGTATTTCATGGACCGGCCCTCCCGTCAGGCACAGACAGACACAGTGTGCGCGGTATAATCATATACTGCGGACCTGTCCCGAAAACAGGACAGCGAGTCAATGGCTATGAGCAATGGCTATGAGCTGTGAGATCTTTCAATCCTTCTGACTATGCCGGAGCACCTATGTGCGCAGACATAGTCAAGGGGAAATCCGTGCAGAGATTTCCCCTTGACATAAGGAAATGTCTGTACTCCCGCGCAAACATCCGAAAAAACGCGATCGGGTGTTTTTTACTCTTTTTTGCGGCCGTAGGTCTTTTTCGCCGCCTCTTTGCTCTTTACATAAGCTGTCATAAGAGCTTCAAAGAATCTGTCCTTTTCCTCCTGGGGAATGTCGCCGCCGGCGAAGAGGGCAAGGCTTTCGCTCAGCAGGGCGTCGATTTCCCGTCCGCCCTTTGCGCCGTAGTTCCTGCGCGCATCCATGATGTAGCTGTCCCGGGAAATATCCTCAAGGGGATCGTCGCAGCTGTCGTCTGTCAGGAAACGGGAGGAAACATTCAGGGCTCTGGCCAGTTTGAGGAGGGTGGTCTGACGGGGAACTTTTTTTCCTTTCTCATAATCGAGGATAGTCCGCAGTGAAACGCCGGTGGCTTCTCCGAGCTCCGCCTGGGTCAGGCCGAGTTCGGATCTTGCATGCTTCACTTTTTCGGGAAATGCTGCCATAGTCTGCACGCTCCTTTCAACAGGGTGCCTTCCGGATGAACTAAAGAGAAGTTATCAATGGAACTTTATTTCGTTCATATTACCTGCGCGGCCGACTTTTGTCAATGAAACACGGCATGAGGAGTGGATTACAGCCTGCAGTGGATAAGGTGACTACGCGGTTTCATCGCGGAAAGCCTGCTCAAGGAGGGGATTCCCGAAGATTGCGGTTACAGCATCGAGGTCAATGTTTTCGTCTCCGATCAGAATTCTGCGTTTCAGTGTGTCCACCTTGCGGACGAAACCGGCGGCGGTCCGGTACTGACCGCGCCCGCTTCCGAAGGATTCCGATTCGGAATCTTCACAGGGAGAAAAGTATGTGACCTCAATGCGCATGCGGTTTTTCCGTGCTGTCCGGGTATCGGGTGCGAGGCTGCAGATGAGGGCAAGACGACGGTCAAGTTCTTCCTTCTCCTCCTCTGTCAGAATCTTCCTGTCTTTGTACAGGACCTCTTTTGCGGCGATGCGGCCGCTGAATCCGGACAGCGCGTCAAAGGGGGCAAAAAGCTTTGCGCGGCGCAGAGGATCCATGGGGGGATGCCGGATGTAGAAGGCGTCGTAGGTGGAAAGAACGCCCGGCTCTCCGTGGCGCGGTCTTCCGCGGCGGAAGATCTCGGCATAGCGGAAGTTTGCCGGCATGGGAATCTTTCCTATGTCTGCATATCTGCCTGTATATTGCGGATTTGGGTATTGCGGATTTGGGTATTGCGATGCGGCGGACATATCATTTTACCTCTTTCATGCCTTGTGACCTCCAATCTGTGTGTTCCGCTCTCTGGTCATCGCGCCTTCGAGCAGGTTGAATCCCTTGAGCACGGCATTGGGGCCGAAACGCCTGCGGATCTCCAGCATTGCGCCCTGAACCCGGCGCTCTTTTTCCAGTGCGTCATAGTCAGTGAAGAGATCCAGCTGGAAGACGCCGGCGTCCTCTTTGATCCTGATGGCATTGACGCCGAGCCGTCTGTAGAGCAGGCGGTGGTCTGTCTTGCGGTCAAACTGTTCCAGCAGTCCCTTGCGGATGGCAGAGACACTGGCGGAGGGAACGGGCAGACGGAAGGTTCCGTTACTGTGTCTGGGGTGAAGCCTTCCATAGAAGTCGACTGAGAGGGGACCGTCATAGTCCGGGCAGTGTTCCAGGCTCTTCCAGTCATAGCTGACCCACCAGGTCACACCCCTGCAGACCACATTTTTTTTGTACATATCCGCGCAGAGAAGTTCGATCATCTCCGTAAAGGCGATCCTCGCCTCTTCATAGGAATATGTCCTGGGCAGGACCTGTCCGTTGGAGATGCTGTGGTCATTGGTATGATAGCTTTTGATATCCCGCATGGTCACCGGCTCGATGCCCCACGCATGATCGATCAGGATCTCTCCGTCTATTCCGAAGGTTTTGTAGAAGAGGGCTTCATCCCACTGGGACCTGGCCGCGATATCGCCCATGGTATACAGATGAAGGGAATGCAGGCGGCGCATTTTGCCCGGTCCCACCTGCCAGAAGTCGGTGAGCGGCCGGTGATCCCACAGGAGATAGCAGTAGGAGTCTTCGTTCAACTCCGCGATGCGCACGCCGTCCGCGTCCGGAGGCGCTTTTTTTGCGACAATATCCATGGCGACCTTGGCCAGATAGAGGTTTGTGCCGATTCCGACAGTCGCGGTGATACCGGTTGTTCTGAGAACATCCCGGATGATGGTCATGGCCATCACGCGGGCAGGGTGGACGAAGCTTCCGCTCTTCCGGGACTGCAGGACAGCGGCGTAACTGTAAAAATGCAGGTAGGGAGTGCAGTTGATGAATACCTCGTCAATGGAGTAGACATGGATATCCTCTGTCGCGACATATTTCAGATACACCGAATAGATCCGTGCGGAGACGCGCTCGTATTCCGCCATGCGGGGAACGGCGATTTCGTAGCAGACCTTTGTGCGGTGCTGCCTCTCATACCGGCGGATAGCCTGTTTCGCCTCAAAGAGCCTGGGGCGGCCCGGAACTCCTATAGCTTTCAGGGCGGGGCTGACTGCCAGGCAGATTGTCTGGTCGGAGCGGGAAGGGTCCGCGACGAGGAGATTTGCCTTGAGCGGGTCATATCCGCGGTGGACGCACTCGACAGATGCGTAAAAGGATTTCATGTCGATGGCGATATAGATATTTTCTTCCGTGATGCCGGGTTCGTTTGGCTCGTTCATGGCTCATTCGTGCCGGATGCAGTAATCTCGGGATGAAATCTTTGAAAGCTTCCGGATATATGCGAATTAAAAGGAACTTTTCGATGGAACTTTATGTATTTTATGATACGGCCGCAGACAGGAACTGTCAAGCAAAAGTTCCAAAAAGTTCCATATCCTTCCGGAATTCTGCCGCATGACTGTGAGTATTCCGAAAGAATGCTGAAAGAATGTTGGAAGAAAATGCTGAAAGAAGCTGCATTTACTGCAGGAATGTTTTGTTTTCATGGCCGGAAGATGGTAAACTGAAGTCTGCATATTTGTGCGCAGTGCACGATTTGTCCGGATGGATTTCCGGAGAGGGATTGACGGATCCTTTCTCCGGCTTGTGCCTGCATTGCTTATTTTTTAATACACAAGTTCAGTTGTAACAGTTGTTTTGAATGATCAGGGCACTGTAAGGGGAAGGAAAGCAGTGTCTGAAACAGAGGGAGTATGTATGAGTACAAAGGGAAAAAAGATACGGCCGAATGCGGCTGCGCTTCTGCCGATTGCGTTGTTTCTGATTTTATATCTCGGAAACGGAATCTTTTTTGAATATGTCGCGAAGACAGAAGGGCAGATGGGGTTCTATGTAGTGTCTGTTGTTCTGGCGTTTTCCATTGCTCTGATTGCCGCTTTTTTACAGAATCGGAAGCTGTCGTTTGATGAAAAAATCCATATCTGTGCCAGGGGAATAGGTGATGACAACATAGTGATCATGTTGTTCATTTTTATTATGGCGGGTGTATTCAGCGGTATTGCCGGGGAAGCAGGAGGAGCTTCCAGTACGGCAAATCTCCTGCTGAGTATCATACCGGGGCGATTCGCAGTGCCCGGCCTGTTCGTGATCGCCTGCCTGATCTCGATGGCAATGGGAACCAGTGTCGGAACGATCACTGTCCTGGCGCCGATCGCCTGCGCGGTGTCGAAGAACGGAAACCTTCTTCTTCCGCTCTGTGTGGGCGTTGTCGTGGGCGGCGCGATGTTCGGCGATAATCTCTCTTTTATCTCGGATACGACAATTGCCGCAACCAAGACACAGGGCGTGGAGATGAAAGACAAGTTCCGGACAAATATCCGTGTGGCACTGCCGGCGGCCGCAATTACTTTTGTGATTCTGATCGTCTACGCTATCCTGAGCCGCGGCGCGCAGATCGGGGAATTCGACTACAACATCTGGCAGGCGCTGCCCTATTTCATTGTCCTGGTCATGTCTGTCCTGGGCGTCAATGTCTTTATTGTTCTGATAACCGGCACGCTTCTGTTTGTCCTCGTGGGCATCTTTACCGGATCTCTGACCTATGCGACGGCACTGTCCTCTATGGGAGCGGGAATATCGGGCATGTTCGAGACAATGATCGTCACGATTCTGGTGGCATCCATTGCCGCCCTGATGAAGGAGAACGGCGGATTTGCGGCGATACTTGCCATGATTCGCAAAAATGCGGACAGCAAGCGGGGAGGTATGTTCGGAATTGCTTTCCTGACTGCTTTCATGGACCTTGCCACTGCCAACAATACGGTTGCAATCGTCATCGCGGCTCCCATTGCGCGGGATATCAGCCGTGAGTACAAGGTCGACCCTAAAATAACTGCATCGCTCCTGGATACCTGTTCCTGCATCATGCAGGGGATCATTCCCTATGGCGCCCAGCTGCTCGTGGCAGCCAATATAGCAGGAGTAGCCAGCGTCTCACTGATCCCGTTCCTGATGTATCCTTTTATCCTGATCGTCTTTGTGATACTCTCAATTCTGATGAGCTGAGGAGGCTGATTATATCAAAGAAATCGGGCGGTCTGCGGACTGCTGCAGCCCCGGCCATCTGTGCAGATCTGCCGCGCAGATGGCCGGGGTCATTTTTATAACTTAAGACGGTATTTTTAAGATGGCTTTGACTCAGAGTAAATTTGCAAGAGCGGCCGCGGCGCAGAGCAATGCGTAGTTTATCCGCACATGCTTTTGACAGGAGATCATGGCCGCAAGTATGTAGAAAACACTTGCATATAAAGAAAAAATGTATAATAATTCAAGAGAGTGTATGCGTGCAAAAGTGTTTGAATAATAATTGTGCAGATAAGCACGCTTAATATGTGATATCACTTGCGCAAAGCAAGGATAAGCACGCACGACAGGCAGATTGATTGTATGAAATAACAAATAAGCACGCGGTATGCAGGTATAATAAGAGGAGGCCTGCATGGAAACAGAGCCGGATAGAGACGTTTTTTCAGATGCGTATTATATTGTTATTCGGAAAGGCGGCAATCATTGGGGAAAAAACCGACTATACAGACGATCGCAGACCTGGCGGGGGTGTCGAGAGGCACTGTCGACCGCGTACTGAATAACCGCTCTTACGTGAAGGCGGAGGTAAGGGAACGGGTGCTGCAGATCGCCCGTGAGACGGGATACCAGTCACCGAGGGAAGTGCATCTGAGGGAGCAGACCGGACTGCAGCCGCTGCGGCTGGGAGTCCTGCTTCCGAACTGGGGATTCGGTCATCAGTTTCTCGATGAAGTCCGGAAGGGAATCAGCGATGCACAGATGGAGCTGGAAGATGCTCAGGTGGAGATTGTTGTCAGGCAGTGCAGTACCGATCTTCCGGAGGAAGCAGTCACACTTCTGAGAGAACTCCGCGATCTGAGAGTTGACGGAATATCAGTATGTGTATTTCAGGATCAATCGGTTGAAAAGGAGCTTCTTGCACTGAAAGAGAGCGGCATTCCCTGTGTCACTTTCAACACCGATTTGCCGGATTCGGGAAGACTTCTCTTTGTGGGGGAGGATATCAAAAAAACCGGCCGGCTGGCAGCGCAGATGATGAGCAAAAGCATCCGGCCGGGGGAACAGATTCTCATTGCCCTGGGCAACCGGAAATTTGACGGTCACAGAATGCGCATGCTCGGATTCAGGGAACGCATGAGGGAGCTGGGATTTCCCGAGGAAGATATTTTTGTTGAAGAGACCTTTAACGATTACAGCACGACACTGCATGTCGTCAGTGAGGCAATCCGCCTGCACCCCGATCTGCGCGGCATTTACATGGCGAATCTGAGTGTGATTGCCTGTACGGAAGTGGTCCGTGCGTACGGAATGTCCGGCAAGATCCACGTGATCTGCCATGATATTAATGACGGAATCCGTCATCTGCTTCGTACCGGACTGATCGATTATACGATTCCGCAGGATTTTGTGAGACAGGGACGTGAACCCCTGGTCTGGCTGACCAGCTATCTTCGCAAAAAGAAACTTCCGGATTCGGGAGACTTTGCCGGACTGCAGATTCTCTGTTCAGAGAATATCTGATCCAAAAGATCTGATTCGGAGTATGCTGACGCAGCCATAGCGGAAATCCGACATTCGTTATACGAAATAAAACTGTCGGTTATATCTCTTATGAATGGACCGGGGATGAGCAGATTCTGCTCATCCCCTTTTTTGTATGACAAGGCCCGTGTAATGAAACTTTCCGCCTTACGGCGGACACGGGCCGGACGGGGGAAGAATGTGACAGAGACGCCTCTGCTCTGTTGACACGCGCCGGTTCTTGCGTGCAAAGAAATGAACGGAACATAACACATAGAAATGCACAGAATATTGTGTATTGTGCACATATTTATATAAGGTATTTGCCTGCAATTTCAGAGACGGAATGGTGTGCATGTGTATATGTGCAAGCATATAAATGATATATCGCTTATTTGCATGATAAATATTTGTTGACCTTGTTTAATATATATATATGCAATAGAGACAAAAGTGTGATAGAATTTTAGTGAAAATTACATTTTGACTTTTCATGAGTTCATAGTGTATTATATGTGCATAGCACAGATAAGTGCAAAGCACGGAAACAACAAGTAATTGTAATGCAAGGTGATATGGAGGGTAAAAGGGCTATGAAAAGATCGGCTTGTATTGATGCACTGTATGGTGAGATTCCTTTCCTGGACAGATTCCAGGCTGCAAAGGATGACGGATTTGACGCAGTAGAGTTTTGGGGCTGGCCTGAGAAGGATCTGAACGCAGTTAAGGAAGCGGCTGAAAAGGCAGGTATTCCGATCTGCGGTTTCAACGGCGATGCGGATCTTTCCCTGATCGATCCCGATCAGACAGAAGCTTATATGGAATATCTGGAGAAGTCCTGCGAGACAGCGAAGTTCCTGAACGCTCCCTGCGTGACCATCCACTCCAACGGACTGGGCGACGGCGGCATCGTCATCAACCACTATGACAACCTGTCCAATACGGTGAAGACCTGCACAATGTTCCGCAATCTTGAGAAGTGCGCTGCTCTGGCCGAGAAGACCGGAATCCAGATGAACCTGGAAGGCCTGAACATCACAACAGACCACGTCGGCAACTTCCTCAGATATACACAGGACGCAGCTGAGATGATCCGCCTGATCGGTTCTCCCAAGCTCAAAGTTCTTTATGATGCATATCACATGCAGATCAACGAGGGCTGCATCTGCGATACTATCAAGAACTATGGCGATACATTCGGCCATGTTCACATCGCGGACGCCCCCGGACGTCACGAGCCCGGCACCGGTGAGATTTATTATCCCAGGGTGTACAAGGCACTCGAGGAAGTCGGCTACGACGCATATGTCGGATATGAACTGTTCCCTGCAACCACAACTGCTGAGGCAGTCAAGGCGATCATGACATTGATCTGATTGTCTGAAATGAAAAATAAGAGAAGATATTTACGATATCCTGTCCTGCCGCTATTGGCCCTGTCCGGGATATATAGTTTTTTACTGGAATTCTAACAGGAGATGTCGTAAAATATGGAAGTGAGGGTAGACGAAAAGGTCAGAGCCGCCATCGAGGCAATCTTGAAACGGGGCAACGACGTGGTGATCCGAAAAAAGGGTGACAAGATAGTTGTCCTGGAGGAAAAAAGAAAAATAGTATATGATCCCTCATCCAATCGGGGATGAGGCAGGGCAATAGGAGCCGATGTACAGACTGGGAGAGAGTCTGTATGCGGATCTTTTTTTGTTCTCTGTGCGGAATTGACGGACAAAACGATCTGACAATCTGCGTAAGGCAGGGCGGAGAAAAATCCGTTTAGACAGGCGCGCAGATGATTGAAGAGGGGTAACTGTTAACCGTTGTGTTATTTTACAAGATAGGAGGATGTAACATGAAAAAAAGGTTATTTGCAGCTTTGCTTGCAGGTGCCGTAGCCCTTTCCATGGTGGCTTGCGGCGGCGGAAGCAGCTCCAGCAGCGCACCCGCAGCATCAGGTGATGCCGGGACAGCAGCTCCGGCTGCGGCAAGAGAGCCCGGTGACGGCGAATACAAGATCGACGTCATCTGCAAGACTCTGTCTTCCGAGTACTGGACCTACATCAAGGCCGGTGCCGAGGCGTATTCCAAGGATCACCCCGAAGTGACCGTAGAAGTTAAGGGACCGCCTTCAGAGACTTCCTACGACGAGCAGATGAACATGATCCAGACCGACCTGGGTTCCGGCGGCTATGATGGATACATCATTGCTCCTCTGCAGGCAGACACAGTTAAGACTCTGATCGCAGACACAGACGCTCCGATCATGGCACTTGACACTGCTATCTCTTCCGACAAGGTCATCTCCTTCATCGGAACCGGTAATGAAGAGGCTGCAAAGGCAGGCGCAGCAGCAGCAGTCCAGGCAGCTAAGGATGCCGGCTGGGAAGAGATCAAGTGCATCGAGATCGCAGGCGTTCAGGGTGACGGCACCAACACTGCCCGTATGAACGGCTATATTGCCGGTATCGAAGAGAACGGCGGCGACTTCCTTGAGGATGAAGTCCAGTACGCAGAAGCTGTTGCCGACAAGGCTACAACCTGCATGGAAGGTATCATGTCCACTCATCCCGAGGGAATTGCCATCATCTGCGCAAACAACGACGATATGGCTCTGGCAGCTGCAAACGCGGCAGCAAAGTCTGGTCTTGATGCCTACAAGAACACAATCTTCCTTGGTTTCGACGGTCAGATCCCTGCAGCAGAGGCTATCCTGGAAGGCAAGATGACCATGTCCACAGCTCAGAACCCCTACAACATGGCTTACAAGGCAGTTGAGACCATGGTTGCATACCTGAACGGCGAGCAGGTTGATCCCGTAGTTGATTCCGGCTACACAATCATCACAAAGGACAATGCACAGGAGCACATCGACACTCTGAAAAGCTATAGCGAATAATTGATCCGAACCCGTTCCTCACAACATGTGACACACGGCATCATGAATCATAGAACGATACAAATATGTTGAAGGAACAGACACATAGCAAGAGAATGTGTTGACAGGCAAGTCCTGAAGAAACATCCTGTGTGAGCAGGAAATGAATGGGCTCTTCATCGGACTTAACCCGATGGAGAGCCCGTTTTTGTATAACACGGTCCGTGTAATGCGTTTTTTCTGCCTTGCGGCAGACACAAGCCGGACGGGGGGAGCGGACGACGAGGTCGTCTTAACCCTGTACAAATAGCATAAAGCGGGATTGATTACAGGATAGAAAGGAATATTTCCGAATGAGCGAATATGTTGTGGAATTGAAAAATTGCACAAAGATATTTCCGGGTGTCAAGGCGCTTGACAAGATGCAGCTCGCGGTAAAGCCCGGCGAGATCCTGGGCCTGATCGGCGAGAACGGCGCGGGAAAATCGACTCTGATCAAGGTCCTCACAGGCGTGCACAAGCCTGACGAAGGCGAGATCTACGTCGAAGGCAAGCAGATGACCTTCCACAATCCGAATGAATCGGCTGCGGCAGGTATCGCGTGCGTATACCAGGAGCTGAACATCGAGAAACTCCTGAGCATCACCGACAATATCTTTATCAACAAGTGGAAGAAGGGCCCCATGGGGCTCCTGGATTATGCTTCCATGCATAAAAAGGCGAAAGAAGTCATGGCCTCCCTGGGCCAGGACGTTGATCCCACAAAGCCGGCAGGCAGCTTCGGAATGGGTGTACAGCAGATGATCGAGATCGCCAAGGCGGTCCTGATCGACGCCAAGATGATCATTATGGACGAGCCGACATCCTCTCTGGGCGAGAAGGAAGTCGAGCAGCTGATGAAGACCTGCCGCGAACTCAAGAGCCGCGGGATCGGCATCGTCTTCGTCTCCCACAAGCTGGAAGAACTCTTTGAGCTGTGCGACCGCGTGGAGGTCATCCGCGACGGCCAGTACATCGACACTAGGGACATCAAGGATTGGAACAATGACTCACTGATCGCGGCCATGGTCGGCCGCTCACTGGACAACCTCTTCCCCAAGGAATTCGGTGTCAAGGGCGAAGTCGCCCTGAAGGCTGAGCATCTGGAGGAGGGCGGCGTCCTGCACGACGTGAGTTTCGAAGCATACCGCGGACAGGTACTGGGCTTCGCAGGCCTGGTCGGCGCGGGCCGTACAGAGACCATGCGCGCGATCTTCGGCGCTGACCCCCTGGACGGCGGCAAGATCTATATCGACGGAAAAGAAGTCACGATCAAGAATCCGGGCCAGGCCATCAAGGCCGGCATCGCCTTCCTGACCGAGGACAGAAAGGGACAGGGCCTTGTGCTGGCGGAGTCCATCCGCAACAACCTGATCCTGGCCAACCTCAAGGGATTCTGCGACGGCATGTTCCTGAACCAGAAGCGCATCCTGGAGAAAGGCACAGAGAACATCGAGTCCCTGCGCATCAAGACCCCTTCGATCGACGAGGTCGTCGGACAGCTGTCGGGCGGCAACCAGCAGAAGGTCGTCATCGGCAAATGGGTCAACACAGATGCGGAGATCTTTATCTTTGACGAGCCGACCCGAGGCATCGACGTCGGCGCCAAGATCGAGGTGTATAACGTTATGAACCGCCTTGTCAAGGAAGGCAAGTGCGTCATCATGGTATCATCCGAAATGCCCGAGATCCTGGGCATGTCCGACCGCGTAGTCGTTATGCGCGAGGGCGTGGTGAAGGCAGTCGTGGACCGCGACAGCAAGCACTTCAACCAGGAGAGCCTTATGAAAGCAGCATGGGGCGGCACTCTGGATGATGACAGCCCCAGCCAGGGCAGTCTTGCATAAGCGGACCCGCTTTTGGCGGGAGACAGGGGACGGTTCTCTGTCTCCTGTCCGGGGGAGGATCCAGGAGACAAAGAACCGTCCCCTGTCTCCGCACCCCGGAGATCCCATTTTCTTAACATTTACACCTAACCTTACCGGTGATATAGAAAGGAAGATCAGATGAAAAATAAAAAAATGGGCGGCCTTTCATCGTACCTCGGTACGCTGGGCGCGCTGGTAATCCTTTGCATCGTTCTTACGGTCGCAACAGACAAGTTCCTCACCTACTCCAACCTCATGTCTGTCCTGAAGCAGACAACATTCACAGCTCTGCTGTCAACAGGTATGCTCCTGTGCCTGATCACGGCAGGTATCGACCTGTCCGTCGGCGCTAACGCCACATTCTGCGCATGCATGTGCGGTATGCTGGTCAAGGGCGGTATGACAAACCCTGTCCTGCTTATCATCATTGCGCTGATCGCAGGCACCATCATCGGTCTGATCAACGGCACACTGCTGACCAGACTCCACCTGCCTCATCCCTTCGTATCCACCCTTGGTATGAAGAACTTCCTCTGGGGCGCATCCCTCCTGGTCACGAGTTCCCAGATGATCTCCGGTTTCCCGGACGGCGTCATGGCTCTGGGTTCTGCCACCATCGGCGGCTTCCCTGTCAGCTTCATCGTAGTCGTTATCATCTACATCCTCATGCACATCCTGCTGACCCGCACAGCACTTGGACGTTCCATCTACTGCGCAGGCGGCAACATGGAAGCAACCCGTCTTTCCGGTATTGACGCAGCCAATGTCCTGACATTCTGCTACGCTCTGTCCGGCTTCATGGCAGCAATCGCAGGTATCGTCTCCATCGGCCGTTCCGGCATCTGCAACGGCGCGAACGCGATCCAGCCCTACGACACTGACGCAATCGCATCCTGCGTCATCGGCG
>ONKG01000105.1 GCA_900318375.1 uncultured Lachnospiraceae bacterium | reverse complement strand
TTCTCCTGCAGGACCATGTAGGCTTCGCCCGCCTCATTGTAGAGGGCAAAGCTGGTCTTGACACTGATCCAGGACGCGGAGACCGCACCGATGACGATACCGCCCAGGGTGGTAACTGCTTCACGGATTGCGTTGCCGATGTCGCCGACGAGGAACTCGACGGCCTTGGTACCCATGTCGTAACCCTTGAAGTAGAGGAAACGCATTCCGAAGTATGCGAAGAGGTTCCATACGATGATGTAGAAGATCGCGCCCATAGGGGAGCCGCCGCCGGACATACCCATGGCGATACCCAGAAGGATCGGGATCACAGTACCGACGACCAGGGAGTCACCGATACCGGCGATGGGGCCCATCAGACCTGCGCGCAGGCCGTTGATGGTCTCACTGTCAACATCTTCCGCGCCGTTTGCGCGCGCTTCTTCCAGACCTGCTGTGACACCGACGATGATGGCGCCCAGCTGAGGCTCTGTGTTGAAGAATGTTCTGTATGTATCCATGGATTCGGCCATCTTGTCGGGATCATCCGCATACAGCTCTTTGCAGAGAGGAAGCATGGAGCAGAGATAGCCGAATGTCTGCATGTGCTCCTGAGAGAAGCAGGTCAGGTTTCCGTAATACCATCTGTGGAAACCACTGTTTAACGCTTTTTTAGATAATTTCTTTTCTGCCATGATCAGATATCCTCCTCATCATCATCCCATCCGTTATCAGCTAGTGAGCTTTGCGAGGCCGCGGCGGGTTTTCTGAGCTCAAGCATCTTCAGCTTGAAGATCAGGATTGCGAAAAGGCCTGCGACAACTGTGGAAGCGACCAGGTTGATGCCCATGGAAGCTGCCAGTGTGAAACCGAAGAGATAGGGAATAAAATCAAGCACGTTGCGGACGATCTGCTTGAGCAGGATCGCAATACCTACGCAGGGAAGGAGTGCACCGACGGTGAAGAGTGTCTTCATCGGGATACCATCCATGGGAAGTTTTTCCTTGATCAGGTTGACAACAGGCTCACCGGCCATGCACATCGCGACTGTGGGGATCAGGGAGAAGCAGATGTGGGAGATCCAGGGGAATACATAGTCGACCAGAGGAAGCTTGTCATACTCGCGCTTGTCTACCCATGCCCAGCCCATGTGCTGCCAGACAAGGTTCATGGTTGCTGTGCCGTAGAAAAGGACAGTACCGATGGTACCGACCATGGTGCCGAAGGAAGTTGCCAGAGCGGTTCCTTCTGCGGAAGCGGGATCAAGGCCATAGCTCTTGAGGGCGATCATTGCCAGCGGAATACCGATATAGGAGACCGCACGGACGTCTGCGGAAACTGTGCCGCCGGGTGTAACCAGAGCGATGTAGACGACCTGCATGGCGCAGCCGACCAGGATACCGGTGGGGATGTCGCCGAGGACGATGCCGCAGATGAGTCCGCCGACCAGAGGACGGCCGAGTGTGTAGTTACCGATGGATGTTCCGCCGAGTCCGGGCATACTGGACAGGGACGCAAACAGACCAAGGATGATTGCCTGAACTATATTAATTTGCATTTTCAATCTCCTCTTTCATATGAAATTTCGGAAAATATAATTATATTTTTCCCGATCAGTCTGTGAAACCGAACTGGCCGCGGAATTTCTTCCAGTTGCCGATGGCGGCTTCTTTGACCAGAGCAAACTCTACTTCATAACCGGCCTTGGTGATTGCCTCGAGAGCCTCAGCCTCTTCCTGGGTAATGGACTGGTTGTTGCCGAGCTTGACTGCGCCGGGACGATCGTTGCAGGGTCCGATGATGACGGTCTTGACATTGCTGGGAACAAAGCCGGCATCGACCAGGATCTTCTTCATATCTACAGGATTCTTGGTGATCAGGAAATAATTGTCCTTGGACTCGATAACCTTTTTGCTCTTTGCGATGAACTCATCGACACCCCAGACAAAGGTCTTCTTGTCGGAAGCGCTCTTGTAGGCGCCCTTCAGAACAGGGTTCTTTGCCGCTGCATCATTGACAGCGATCAGGCCTGTGCAGGGATACTCCAGAGACCATCTGGTAACAGTCTGTCCATGGATCATTCTGTCATCAACACGTACGAAAGAAATCGACATTTTTTACTCCTCCTTACAAATGTCTGCCGTCCGCACCCCGGACAGCGGTGAAAAAAGTTACTTACAGATCCTCTTCCTCATCCTCGTCATCCACTGCGATAACGAATTCCTTGATCTGCTCCCTGGCTCCCTCAATCAGTTCGTCGATCAGTTCAGAGGTCTCTTCGTCATCCTTGGACAGGACGCAGGTCAGAACCAGAGGAAGGTTCATGCCGCCGATCATTCTGGTCTTTGCCAGAAGTCCCGTCTCCAGGAGTACATTCGCTGTTGTTGCAAGAGGTGAACCTCCCACGATGTCCGCAAAGAGGATGATCTCATCATCTTCTCCGACCACGGAAAGAACCTGCTTGACGTTCTCCGCGAATTCATCCGCCCCCATGCCGTTGACAAGGCTGGTGGAGAGGACATCCTCTCTCTCCTCGCCCGCGAGCATGTTGACGGCCTTGTGCAGTCCGGGCGCGAATTCCCCGTGACTGACCAAAACCACATACTTCATACTCATACCTCGCTTTCTGTACTGGTTTTACTGAAGCGGTTTCCAGACGGCAGCGCAAAATGCCGGAGAAGGGATTTTTTCCTTTTCTGCACAGCTAAATAGAAGGGAGCAAAGCATTTCGAAAAAAAGAAAAGAGGGGGTCCCTGTCCGGGACATTTCGCGCTGCCTGATGTCTGAAAAAAAGTATAAAAAAATGGCAACACTCGTTCATCTAACAAGTGTCACCATTCTTAGCGGAAAATTGTCATATTTTTAACATGACATTTGTCATGTCAAACAGGCTCAGCCTATCTTCTGGTTTTCAGATAATTGTTAATCGTACGATTCCAGATGATCTGCTCCATCTGAACGTTGGAATTGCTGTCCAGAATGGACCTCACGGCGATCGATACCTGCTCTCTGGCTTCTTCGTAACCTGGAAAACGAGGTGCTGTCACCGACTTCTCCATTGCGCGATGGAGAGTGTCCATGTTAAAGGCTGTGCCGGTCCCCTCCAGGATCATATCGGCTGTCTCTTCGGATTCCGTGATATCCTTAAGCGGGGAAATTCCCTCTGAATAGTCAAAGATTTCCCGCTGGATCTTTTTATCAGTGGTCAGTAGTTTCATCAGCTCCCAGGCTGCATGTTCCTGTGAAGTCCTGGAACTGAGAGCGACATGGAGGGTGTCAAGACGGGAGATATTGTCTCCGGACGGACCTGCAGGCATGGTAATGCATTCCCATTCGAAACCTGAATACTTTTTCAGGCTCAGCTCCCTGGATTTATAGGCGCGGTATTCGGAGAACATCATGGGCTGGAAGGCAACATTTCCGTTTGAGAAGTCTCTTCCCGAGACATTATATCCGCTGTTGCCCGCCTGGAGTCTCTCCAGGAAGGAGATGGCCTCGCCGATCTGGGGAGTCGTGAAATCACAGGATCTTCCCTCCTCGTCAAAGAGCCCGACCCCGTTGGTACTGAAGGCATCCACCCAGGAATATCCCGAGACGCCGTATTGGTTGATGACGCCCGTCCCATCCGTGCTGTGGGTGACCTTGCCGCAGATCTCCAGGAAGTCCTCCCAGGTCCAGTCCGGGTCCGGAAGGGGAATCCCCTCCCTGTCGAGGATGGTCTTATTGACAAACATCATGTTGGGAGCACATTCATAGGGCAGCGCAAACTGAATCCCGTTCTCCTGCCCCGACAAATAGACCGAAGGATAAAAAACGTCCGGGTCAAATTCCCGGTCCAGGGAAATCAGATTGTTCAAGGGACGCAGAGCCCCGATTCCGGCAAAGGTCAAGAGATCATCTCCCGGAACGAAAAAGAGGTCCGGTACATCCCCCTGCAGCATCTTTTCTGCCAGCCACTCGGAATAGTCTGATTTGAGAATACCGGATGTATAGGTCACTTCATACTCAGGATACTCCTTTTGGAATTCCTTGATGGCATCATCCAGTATCCGGTAATAATAACCGTTCTCGATGTCCCAATAGCTTCCCGCGAAGACTCCGATCGTGAGTTTTTTCTCTTTGCGGGGAATCCACTTCTGATAAATCCCACTCATCAGAATGACTGACAGCAGGACCAGGATCGTAGCTGCCACAAGCCTTTTAAATCTGCTGTCCATAAAATCATTGAATAAACTTTTCATATTTTCTTTATCATACAGATTTTCTTTATCATACAGATTGCCGACTGCATTGCTGCTCGTCTGCAGGTGCTCATCTGCAGGTACTCATCTGCAGGTGCTCATCTGCAGGCGCTCATCTGCAGGTACTCATCTGCAGGTGCTCATCTGCAAGTGCTCATCTAAGGGTACTCATCTGCAGGTGCTCAGAACAGGATCATCCCCGGAGGGGCCTGTTGACGGCACCGGTCTGTACTGCCCAGATTGCCAGCTGTGTACGGTCACGGAGCTCGAGTTTTGAAAGAATGTTGCTCAGAGAATTGCGCACAGTTCCTTCTGAAAGGTTCAGACGTGAGGAGATTTCCTTATTGGACAGGCCGCTTCCCACAAGGACGATAATATCCCATTCATTCGGCTTGAGGTCTCTGGTCAGTTCATCTTCCACCCGGATCGCCAGATTTGACTGTGCCATTCTGGAGAAGAGCCGCACCACCTTGGAGGCGATGTCTTCATTGATCATGGCTGTGCCGTTGTAGACCTTGCGGATGGCATCCGAGAGTTCCTTCATGGAGATTCCCTTGAGCAGATAACCGCTGGCTCCGAATTTGAGGGCATTAAAAACATATTCATCGTCATCAAAGGTGGTCAGAATGATAATCTTGATATCCGGATACAATTCCTTGATGCGCTGTGTACAGACGACGCCGTCCATCCTGGGCATACGGATATCCATAAGGATCACATCCGGCTTTTCCTGTTTGACAGACGTCATCACCTCGATTCCGTCCGCCACACAATCCACCACTTCAAAGTCAGGGACATTATCCAGGATGATCATAAGGCTCTGCCTGATCAGTTCCTGATCATCAGCAATCAGTATTTTTATCATGACTCCTCCTCCGACACAACTCTGATCGGAACAACTGCCTCGATCACAAATCCGTCTTTTCCGCTGTAGGAAAGAGTTCCCTTGAGCATATCAATTCTCTCCTGCATGTGATGAAGACCAAAGCCGCTCTGAATATCCTCGCACCCTTTCCCGTTGTCTGCGATCCGTATCCGCAGGTCATTGTCTACACGTTCCATCCGCACGTCAATATGGGTCGCCTTCCCATGACGGATCGCATTGGTTATGCTCTCCTGCACAATGCGGTAGAGCACATCCTCTTCGTCCTGATCCAGGTCCTGAAGTCCCTCAGGAAAAACAAGATCGATCTTCACGCCGGTTGAGCTTTCAGACTCCTCCACAAGTTTGCGGATGGCGGCCTCCAGATCAAGTGTCTCCAGAGCATCCGGGCGGAGCGCGTTCACAGAATGCCTGACATCCGTGATCCCGTTTCTCGCTACCTTTGCGATCGCGCGCAGCTGCTCCTTTGTCGCTTCCGGCGCAATATCCATGAGCATGATACAGGCTTCTATGCCTGTAATGATTCCTGTCAGAGAATGTCCCAGCGTATCATGGATTTCTCTGGCAAGACGGTTTCTCTCTCTGGTCTCTGTCATCCGGACCTGCTCCTGTGCGTATTCCTCCAGCTTCCGGTTGGCATTCTGCAACTGGCTGTTGAGACGCAGGATCCTCTCTTTTTCACTGGTCTGCGACAGAGTCAGGACCACCATATACAGGATAAAGACCAGAGTATTGAGAAGGCTCAGCATGTCCAGAACCGACAGGAGACTGCTTCGGACATCCTGCCGATAATAAGCCCACATCTGAGAGAGCGGAATGACATGGAGCAGATTATACATGTGATTGCTGCTCATGGCCAGAAAGGCAATGCAGATTGCTGTCACATAGATAATTCTTTTTTTCCAGTCGATTCTGTAGCGCATGGTGTCCGCCAGAAGCAGCATGACGATCCCAGTGTACCCGAAACCAGTCAGTGCGCAGATTCCCAGTGCAATCCCATATTCAAGAATAATCTTTCCCACCAGTTCAGGGTGGTTGTTGCAGGGAATGGACAAAAGAAGCAGCAGACAGACGCTCAGTATCGCAACACACACCGGCAGTTTCCAGGAAAAAAACGGAACTGAACCAGCTCCCACCAGAAAATTCAGGGCGCTGCCGTCCATCGAATACCCGCGCAGTGCGTGTACGGAAATAATCGTTATAAACAACAGGATCAACAGATTCAGAAGCTTCATTTCCAGAAAAATCAGACCCGGAGCCTGAAGAATACTGGTAGAGTCCTCCGCATTATTGTCCCGATATAATTCCAGAGACTTATCCGCCATGACCGGTTTTCTCTCCTATTCCTGTCAATTCCTATGAACCTCCACCCCATGCGGTGCTGAACCGCGTCCTTTGGAGGTGGTATCAAAGCCCCTTCGGGCTTTAGAAACCCTCCGGTTTTCTGATACAGATTCCTATAGATTTCATACTTAAGTTCATGTCTTTCCGTTCACAAACATGTTTGAATAAACTGCGTGCGTTGCCGCGCCTACTGCCAGCGGTCAATACTGTATTCTTCCACATTCTCCTTTGTGACCAGTTCAACCGGAACCAGAATCCTTGATTCGACTTTTTCTCCATTCAGCAGCCGGTAGAGGGTGTCTGCAGCCTGCTCTCCCACCCGGGTCGGAAACTGTGCGGCAGAAGCCTGAATATTGCCGTCCCGGATCATCGCCTTTCCGTCGGGAGAGGCATCCACGCCATAGAGATTGAGACGCTCCGTCTTCTCTCCGGACGGCGCTGGCTTTGCCGCGCCGCAGCCGATCAGAACCAGTCCCAGGACCATAAACAGCAGCAGGATTTTTTCTTTCCGTTTCATACCCTTCACACCCGTTTCTTACCAGCCGACATACTGCCAGGTCGGGTCATTCCATTTCGTGCTGTAGAGCAGCCCGTCATAGCCCATCTGATCCC
>ONKG01000009.1 GCA_900318375.1 uncultured Lachnospiraceae bacterium | reverse complement strand
CGAATCTGCTTTTATCCAGTGGTTGCAGTCAGGTGATTTGGAAATTCCCGGAGGAATCAGGATTCTATCAACCGATTGTAATTGCCAGGAAGTAAAATTCCAGTTTGCTGAGGTGAGTACTTTGAAGATTTCACAGATAATGGAAAAAATGATTGTTTTCTCTGAAGGCAATATTCATGATATTGATCATTTTGTTCGAGTTTGGAATTACGCAAAAACAATCGCTGAACAGGAAGAGATAGATTCTGAAACTCAGTTTATTCTGGAGGTGGCTGCAATTACACATGACATTGCATGCCCTCTTTGCCGTGAGAAATATGGAAACACAAACGGGAAACATCAGGAAGAGGAAGGAATTCCTCTGGTCAAAGCGTTTCTTTCTGATTCCGGGATGACAAAGGCACAGATTGACCGAGTAGCTTTCCTTGTGGGACACCATCACACTTTTAAGGAAATAGACGGTTTGGATTGGCAGATCCTTATAGAGGCGGATTACATTGCAAATGCAACTGAAAACGGGTACAGCAAGGAAAACATTAGTAATTTTATTCATAAGATCATGAAAACTGAAAGCGGTATTAGACTGGCTCATGCTGTCTTCTACCTGTAACCAGACAAGTTCCAGTTGCCTATATTTCGAGGAGACGAACCAGCATTAATAACAACATAGCATATGAAAAAGACCGTTTTGCATCATGCAGGCGGTCTTTTTTTGTCTGAATTTTTAGGAGGTGATCGACCCGATGGCGGGAAAGCGGTATCAGGCAAAGGACCGGAAAGTGGCAAAGATGGAGCGGACGGGACTTGTAGAGGAAAATGTCCGTACCGGTGAAAAAACCAGAACTTTAAAAGAAAGCACAAGGGAGATCACCTTTGAAGGCAGATCGGATCCTGGCAAGCGGGAAGATCCGGCAGTTCAGAATACATTTGCCTCCAGCCCACGATCAACCAGCCGTAATACGGGTAACAGACGGTTTCACCGAAGCCGGGATCTTAGAGAGCGGGAAACAGACGGCTCCGGAAAACAGGAGCCATTCAAGTCCTATAGCAATGCTTCCTATCCAGAAAAAGAAGGCACCGGAGAATCTCCCTATTTGGGAGATCAGAAAGAAAATGGCTCCAGGCAGGAAGATTATACAAATATTAGGAATAACCGCGCTGAGAATGCTGAAACCGGTGAAACTTCCAACAACCGAGACCATAATGAGATCTCCGATAGTAAAGAGCGAACACGGAACCGGCGGAAAGCGGCAGAAAAATACCGGGAACAGGATTCCGCTTCAGGGGAAAGACCGGATAGATTCCCGGATGAATCCGGCGCAGGAATAAACTCAACTCCGCCGGATGATCATCTGCCCGGGATCTCATCAGAAGACCTTCATCGAAAGATTCGTAAAGACCAGGTACGGCAGGGCTTTCAAAAGGCGCAGGTTGCACAGGGACAAGGATTTTCATCATCAGGAGAGACAGTCAGGCCGGGAACCGGCAGTCATTCGTCTTCAACAAGATATTCATATTCAGTTCCCAGGGCAGAAAATGGTGCGGAAGCACTGTCTGCCTCTTTACAGAAATCAAAGCTGATGTTCGGGGATGAGTCCTCTGGGATGGTACGCGGCGCAGGCATGGCCATGGCTGGTCATGCTGCAGGAAAACTGGCTTATGGGGCGGGCAGGTATGCTTACCGCAGGCTCAGAGAAGACACTCAGCAGGATACTGAGGCAATCGGCGACAGCACAGCCAATGATGCAATCCACCAGGCAGAAAGAGCTGGCAAAGGTGCAGTCCGGATGGCTTCTGCCAGAAGTCCGAATGGCAGTAAATCTGTCCGCAGAGGAATGAACGAGAAGCAAAGGCTCATAACAGCAGCTTCCAGAAAGAAGGATTTGGTATCAGATGGTTCAGCCGACGTCGGAAAAAGTATCGCTGGAAACAAGAAGAAATCCTCGGCGGACATCAACCGTTTCTGGCAGCGCAAGAAGTACAAGGACGCCTATAAAAAGGCAAGGGGAGCTGGCGGCACTCTTACGGGTGCAGGTGGAAAGGCATATGAATCAGGCGGCCTTTTTTCCAGGACGCTGCGCCGTATCCGCAGGATGGTTGGAGGCGGAGGAAACAGTCATTTTCTCATGACGGTAGCTGTTATAGGCGTGATAACACTGCTTATTGCGGCGTCTATTTCATCCTGTGCATCTTTTATCCAGGGGATCGGGGCAACTTTTACAGGTTCAACCTACCCGAGTACGGATACGGACATATATCTGGCTGAGGAGGCATATTCTGCCCTTGAGGACGGACTGAATGCAGAGATCATGCGGATGGAACAGGACAACCCGGGTTACGACGAGTACCGATACCAGATCGATGAGATCTTCCATAATCCCTACCAGCTGATCTCCCTTCTGACAACCCTGTATGGGGAATTTACTTTTCCACAGATCGAGCAGACAGGGATCCTGCAGAGACTTTTTGAGGCCCAATATGAAATCACCACCTCCGTCAGTACGGAGTCAGAAACAGTCGTTGTAGAGGAAATCGTTGATGCAGAGACCGGGACCATCACCCAGGTGGTGGAAGAACGGCAAAGGCAGATCCTGAATATTGTCCTGCGGAATAATGGATTTGATTCCGTTGCAAGACGGTATTTGACGGATGCGCAAACGCCTATGTACCTGCTCTATAACGCCACAAATGGAAACCGCGATTACCTGTTTGATGTGACTGCAACCGGCGGATACCAAGGAAGGGGCCAGGACTTCGGTTACACAGTCCCCACGGAGGCTCTGTCGGATGAGCGATTTGCCAGAATGCTGCGCGAGGCGGAGCGCTATCTTGGTTATCCCTATGTCTGGGGAGGATCATCTCCCTCCACCAGTTTTGACTGCTCAGGCTTTGTATGCTGGGTGATTAATCATTGCGGAAATGGCTGGAGCGTCCCGCGGACAACGGCGGACGGTCTGCGCAGCTACTGCTCCTATGTTTCACCAGAGGAAGCCAGACCGGGAGATCTGGTATTTTTCCAGAATACCTATAATGCTCCAGGCGCAACACATGTCGGGATTTATGTCGGTGAGGGGATGATGATTCACTGCGGCGAGCCGATCCAATATACTTCGATTGAGTCTACGTACTGGCGCGCCCATTTTCTCGCATTCGGCAGGATACATTAAATGAAGATTTACATGTTTAAACATATTTTATATGCACGATTAAAGCCACGCGATGCCCTGCGCTTATGTGCTCTTGCATCGCTGCTTTAATCTTGTTTGCGGAAGACATAAGAGGTGAGACTGTGGAAGAAAACGTGATCACAAAACCAGATTTGACAAAAACGGGTCTATCTGAAGCGGAAGGGACAACAGACACCAGACCTGTCAGGAGAAAATCAGAGAAGCTCAGAAGGCTCCTGGAGAAAAGAAAACATGTGCTCAGGAAATACGAGAGTATTAGTGAGAGGCTGAAAACTATTGATGAAAGCATTCGTCAGGAAGAGGAACGGGAAATCCTTGAAACATTCCGAAACTATGGCATGGATGGTTCCAACCTCGCTGTCCTGTTGGACCAGGTACAGGATGGTTCAGATTTAGCGGAACGGCTGAATGCTGTTTTTCAGGAACTGAGGGTCTGTGCGGAAAAGGAAGACGTGGAAAATCGGGACAATCAGCGGAAACCGGAAATCGAAAACAACCTGTAGCATGCAGATCGGAATAATGGGAACTGACAGCTCTGTAAATTCCGATCATAGAATTCGATCGGACAGATTATTAGCAGAGGATCCAACATACAAACAGTGGAAAGGAACAATCATGGTAAATAAGAAGATAAGAATAGGTGCATTGAAGAAAGCAGTATTAAGAGCGTTAATTACAGCTGCTTTACTGGGGGCAATGTCGCACCCGGTATGTGCATATATGGATGCGGGCAGCACGGCCTGGGAATATATGGAGGAGACAGGAGGAAAGGGCACTGTAGACAGCCCGGAAAGCTCAGTGACTGTATGGATCAACCCGCAGGAAGGGAGCACAGCCCAGGGCACACAGACGGTTGAAGGCACTTCCAACCGGGATACTTCTGAACCGGAAAAGCCTTTTTCCGAATCGGGAAACGGTGAAGTCCTTGATGAGATCCGATCTTCTTCTGACAAGGATTTTTACGCAATACAGACGCAGAACCACAATACCTTTTATCTGGTCGTAGACCACGCATCATCTTCCGATAATGTTTATATGCTGTCCACGATTGATGAAAATGATTTGGAAGAATTTCTGAAGGAGAAGAAAGAACCGGAGCCGGAACCCGTGATCGTTGAAGAGCCAGTGGCAGAGCCGGAAGAGCCTGCGGAACCCGAACCGCAGAAAAAGAGCGGAGGCCTGGGCTGGCTGCTCTTCCTCGTATTGGTGGCTGCAGGCGCCATAGGCGGATATTACTATTTTCGATTCTACAGGCCCAGCCTGGAGGAAGATGATGTTGAAAGCGAAAACATGGAGTATTCTGACACCCGGTTCCCTACTGAGAATGAGGACGATGTCGAGGAATCATGAAGCAGAAACTTTGGACCACGATGGTCCAAAGTTGAAGGCAGATAGAGAAACAGGAACTATGGACCACAATGGTCCGAAGTTGGAAGTACATGATGAAGCAGGAACTTTAGACCACGGTGGTCCAAAGTTGGAAGTAGATGGAGAAGCAGGAACTTTAGACCACGATGGTCCAAAGTTGAAAGCAGATGGAAAATCAGGAACTACAGACCACGGTGGTCCAAAGTTGATAGCAGATAGAGAATCAGGAACTTTAGACCACGATGGTCCAAAGTTGAAGACATGGGAAGAAGCAGAAATGGAGAATAAGGAAAAACCGCTTGGCGTAGGAATTGAAGAAAGAGTTACAGATAAGGAGCAGCTGCCGGGAACAGGCAGCTGCATTTTTTTTGATGAAAAGGGGAAAAGAATGAATACAGACAAAATGTATCTGGTGATTGCGGAAAAGCCCAGCGTATCACTGGCCATTGCGCACGTGTTGGGGAAATATGAAAAGATGAACGGATATGTCCAGGGCAAGGGGTTTATCTGTAGCTGGTGCCTGGGACATCTGGCAGAGTATGCAGTTCCTGAAGCCTATGATCCCAGGTACAGGAACTGGAGACTGGAAGATCTGCCGATCATCCCGCAGGAATGGAAGGTAGAAGTCATAAAGGAGCGTATGAAACAGTTCCGGGTGCTCGAGGGCCTCCTCAACCGGCGCGATGTGGAGATGGTTTTGAATGCATGTGACTGTGGTAGGGAGGGCCAAATGATTTTCCACAGAGTATATGCCCTCTCCAAATCCAGGATCCCGGTCAAAAGGCTCTGGATCAATTCCCTCGAGGACAAGGCCATCCGTGATGGACTGGAGAATATGAAGGACGATGAAGAATACAGAAAACTCCTCGACGCGGCAGAATGCAGGGCTCAGGCAGACTGGCTGATCGGCATGAACGGGACCAGGGCTTTCACGGGGACCTATTTCAAGAAACTGAACATAGGCCGTGTCATGACGCCCACCCTGGCGATGATCGTAGAACGGCAGGAAGCTATTAACAAATTTCACAAAGAACCCTACTACAAAGTCATCCTTGAGGCGGACGGGATCCGGGCTGTATCTGATAACATTGCGGATGAGGAAGAAGCCAGATCACTTGCCGAAAAGTGCTCCGGAAGTGATGCTGTAGTAGTAGAGGTGAACCGCCAGACGCGGACAAAGCAGCCTCCCAGACTCTATGACCTGACTTCGCTCCAGAGAGACGCGAACCGGGTATTTGGTTATACCGCGAAGGCAACCCTGGATTATGCCCAGAAGCTGTATGAAGCAAAATATATCACCTACCCCCGGACAGACAGTCGGTTTATTCCTGCAGAAATGGCAGATTCCGTAAAGGAGCTGGCATCAGTTGTCCATGATACCATCCCGGGCATCAGCGGGCTCCCTCTTGGAAACGGATTCAACAGGCTTGTAAACGATGAAAAAGTATCTGATCACCATGCCATCCTTCCGACATCTGCCATCGAAGACCGTGAAGAGACTGCATCGATCCCGGAAGGCCCTTCCAATATTCTGCTCCTTATCTGTATGAGGCTGATGGAATCCATTGCAGATCCCTTTATATACGACGATATAAAGGTGGCGCTGTTATGCGGAGAGACCCTATTTCATGCAGCCGGAAGAAGGACCAGACAGGAAGGATTTAAAGCTTTCAGCGGAAAAATTCCCGACTCTATGAAATACAGGCAGACAACCATTGCAGACTATCTGGATGAGGATGATCTGGAGGACGGGAATGCACAGGGTTTCTCAGGCCTCCTTGCCGACGGTCTGAGGGAGGGTGTGTCCATAGGTGGCATGCAGAGCCGCTATGAAAAAAGGTTTACAGAACCGCCGCGCCCCTACACAGAGGATACCCTGCTTTCCGCGATGGAAAACGCGGGAAAAGCGGATTTTGATGAAGCAACAGAGCGCAAGGGCCTTGGGACACCTGCTACCCGTGCGTCAGTCATTGAGCACCTTATAAGCTGCGGTTACGTTGAGCGAAAAGGACGGAAGCTGCTTGCGACACAGGACGGGATGGATCTGATCTCAGTCATGCCGGACTATATCAAAAGCCCCGTTCTTACTGCAGACTGGGAAAATAAACTCCTCCAGGTGGAAAAAGGAAATATCGATGCAGAAACCTTCATGACGGAGATCAGGGCGCTTGTCAGTCAGATCCTGATGGACTGCAGGAACGTGTCAGACGCGGACCGCCTTTGTCTGAAACACTTTGAGGAAGTCGGCACATGCCCGATTTGCGGAACCCCGGTCCTGATCGGCAGCAAAAGCTATTTCTGCTCCAACCAGGACTGCCGCTTTGTCATCTGGAAAGACCTGGCCTTCCTCCGCTCCATGAAAAAGCAGGTCGATGACGATATGGCCTCGCAGCTCCTTACTAACGGCGAAGTGAAGGTCGATAACCTCTATTCCGCCAAGAAGGACAAGTACTTCTCCGCAAAGCTGGTCATGGAGATCATTGACGACAAGCCCGAATACTCCCTGGAATTCCCGAAGCGGGATAAAAAGGGGAAAAAGAAGATGAAGAGCAAGTGGGAATAAACTCCTCAAACATAAAACCAGAAGAGACGAAAAACATAAAACAAATACTGCGAAAAATATAAAATAAAAGAGACGAAAAACACAAAACAAAAACTACGAAAACCGTAAAATGAACCTTGCGAAAATGATAAAATCAAGATATGATGGCATTCAAAGGGCTGCGTACTTATCATACGAGACATAATACGGCGTCCCGGAGGACGTCAGCAAGTCGAGCATCTGCAGTAAAACTTGCTGCAGGGAGTAGGAGAATGCCATATGGAATATATCAGGAGGATTGTGGATCAGGAGATCGATAAAAGAATAAAGGCTTTCAATGCAATCAATATTATAGGCCCCAAGGGGAGCGGCAAGACCAGGACCGCTCAGGAGAGATGCAAGACAATCATTGAATTCCAGGATGAAGAGCGCCGCGATGGTTACCTGGCTGTTGCTGAAACGGCACCTCGACTGTTTTTCTCCAATGATAAGCCAATTCTTTTTGATGAATGGCAGGATGCCCCTAAAATCTGGGGGGCGATCAGAAAAGACTGTGATGATCATCCCGAAGCTGTAGGCGAGTATTATTTGACAGGTTCGACCAGCCGGAAAACAGATACACCTCATACTGGAACAGGAAGGATCAGTGAGCTCATCATGTATCCGATGACGTTATGGGAGACAGGAGAATCCAATGGTGCAGTCTCTCTGTCGAAGCTTTTTGATCATCCGGAGATTCCTCTGACAGGTGCATTTTCTCAGACAATACTTGAAGACCTGTTCTTTGCTGCTTGTCGCGGCGGGTGGCCGAGATG
The DNA here is from genome assembly GCA_900318375.1 of uncultured Lachnospiraceae bacterium. Taxonomy (GTDB): domain Bacteria; phylum Bacillota; class Clostridia; order Lachnospirales; family Lachnospiraceae; genus CAG-791. The sequence continues at coordinate 48,530 of ONKG01000009.1, read as the reverse complement.
TCTGGCTATATCCGACCGGGAAGCAAAGCTTGAGATCGCAAAGGATTACTATAGGCAGATATACCAGAAGGATGCCAGTGCCATTGACGGAGTAAAAAGAAATCCGGAATGGGTGCGCACACTGTTGTGGTCATATGCGCGAAATATGGCCACTTTGGCAAAAAAAACAAGCATCTATGCTGATGTAAAGGCCACGCAGAATGTGACGGATGTAACGCTCTCATCATATATTTCTGTTTTGGAAAAACTGTTTGTCCTTCGCGATATTGACGCCTGGACACCGCAGATTCGTGCAAAAACAGCGATTCGTTCTGCAAAGAAGCACATTTTTGTTGATCCGTCCATCGGGATAGCAGCACTTGGATTGAGCCCTGCCTATTTCAACAACGATTTGGATCTTTTTGGCCATGTTTTTGAAAACATGGTGTTAAGAGATCTTCTGGTGTATGCGCAGGCTCACAATGCGAAGGTCATGCATTATAGCGATGACAGCGGTCTGGAGGCGGATGCTGTATATCAAATGGCCGATGGACGTTATGCATTGATCGAGATAAAAACGGGCGCGAATGCAATTCCGGCAGCAGAGCAGGGTCTGTTGAAGTTCTATAGCCTCATTCAAGAACACAACCGCAAGGCCAAAGCAAATATCAATCATCCAAAACCAGTGTATAGGGAACCGTCTCTGTTGATTATCGTCTGTGCAAATGCGCCAATAGCATATACAACAGAAAATGGGGTTCACGTGATCCCTGTCGGCTGTCTTAAAGACTGAGCAAATTCTATTATAGGAATCGCTCCACGTTGGTGCCAGGCACCATAAACTTAAAACAGAATTCTCGCTTAGCAACGATTGAAATAAGGCTTGTTCCCTTTGACAGAGGAAAGGATTCCGGGTAGTGTAAAACAAAAAACTGAAATAAGGGAAATGAATCGAGAGTGATTATGGAACTTAGATACATAGAATTGAAGACGGGTTGGAACGACAACGGTCCGGCTTGGATCGGATTTGTCACAGAATCTCGCTCCGGAAAAATGGTCTACTTTAATGATCATGCTTTTCAGAGACAAAACGGGGAATACAGCAATTATATTGATGTGGAGACGCAGGAAGAATACTGGATTTCAGGAGTTAAGAAAAACGGGGAAGACAGGCACTGGGCCGGCGGAGGCATCATCACAATTGATAAAAAGGCTGTTGCTCTGTACCTGTCAATAACCGGAATGAAGGAGTTGCCGAAGAGCAGGTATAGAATTGAGAGTATTAAAGATGTGTTTCCTGTAGAGCGAATAAACGGATTGTTGAATGGGAAAATCATTGCTTCCAAGAAAGATAATATCTGATAAGAGGTTTTGTGGATGAGTATGGAAATGACGATAAAAGACAGAGCAATGCTGATCATTCAGGATATAGTAAAGGAAGAGGGCAATGATCCGGCACGGATTTTCCGGCGCATGGCACAGAAGGAATATATGAACATGCACGGACCGGAGCACCATGTTCTGGATGGAGCCTGTATCCTGACCGCTTACAGGAATGCCGGTGGAAAAATTGATCTGGAACAGGCGCTGAGTCAGATCCTGGTGCAGGGCCTGCGGATGCCGGGTGCCATGTGCGGACTCTGGGGAGTCTGTGGAGCGATTTCATCAATCGGGGCAGCACTTGCCATCATAGATGGAACCGGGCCACTCTCAGAGGACGGGACATGGGGAGAACATATGCGGTTCACTTCAGAAGCAATAAGCGCGCTCGGAGCGGTCAATGGCCCCAGATGCTGTAAGCGGGACGCGATGCTCGCTTTCCGCCACAGTGTCGAGTACATTAACAGTCATTATGACGTCAAACTGGATTACAAATACCATCCCTGTGAATTCTCAGATCGGAACCGGCAGTGTATCCACGGTAGATGTCCTTTTTACAGAAAATGAGCAATTGCGGTAAGGATTTACTTTGACAGGAAGCTCATTTATAAGCCACTGAAAAACCAATTTAAGCAGAAGCATAGACAACTTCAAATAGAATACAAAAGTAATGTTAGCCCCGTCGGCACAGTTTCCCCTGTGCCCGCGGGGCTTTTTTTATTGGAGGAAATGAAAGAAGGATGGCAAAAATCAACGAAATAATGACCCTCATGGAGGAGACTGCCCGGCGGGCAAGCGCCTCGCCCAAAGACTGGATGAATTACCTGGACACGGCAGCGCGGCTATATCGCTATCCCTTCCGGGACGCACTCCTGATCCATGCCCAGCGGCCTGATGCTTTTGCCTGTGCCGAGCTGGACGTCTGGAACCGGAGCATGAACCGCTGGGTCAACCGGGGAGCTAAAGGAATAGCTCTTATTGATGAGCGCGGTGACCAGCCCAGGCTCCGATATGTCTTTGATATCCGCGACACGCACATGGTACGGGGAGGAAGGACGCCTTTTTTGTGGAATCTGGAGGAAGAATACAGGGATCGTATGGTTGACCATCTGGTGGAGACCTACGGCCTGGAGGACCGGATGCCCATTGATCTTCTGGAAACCCTGCAGGAGATTGCTTCGAGGTCAGCGCAGGAAGGAATAGATGATCTGTGGCGGGAAGTCCTGGATCAGTCTGCAGGCAGCTATCTGGAAGGCCTCCCCCCGGAAACAGTGAAGGCCGAGTTGGAATACATCCTCTATAGCAGCACGCTCTATACTCTGGCGACCCGGTGCGGCCTGGATGCGACACTTATCCTCGACGAGGCAGATTTTGCGGGGATCACGGATTACAACAGGCTGCAGGTCCTGAACGTACTTGGCGAAGGTACCCATCAGATGGCCGAGCCGGTCCTTATGGATATCGGCAGGACAGTCCGCAGATTCATTCTGGAAGACAGGGAAAAAGAGATCCTGGAAAGCACAAAAAAAGAGGTTGAGAATCAGGCAGTACAAGAGTATACTTCGTTAAACACACCGTCACGGGAAGCAGCTGAAGTAGAAGCCAGGGAAGAAGGAGGGCGTGTAAATGGAACTGACATATCACAGGAACGGCGATTACCTGTTCCCGAATCTGGTGATCGGGAACATGGCGGAAGGATCGGAAGAGCCGATTGGGAAATACGGGAGGCTGAGGAAGGCCTACCTGAAGGAACACAGGGGCGTGCATTATTCGGGCCTGCTGATAACAGGGAAGCTGGAGGAGCACCTGAGACAGGTGGACCGGGACGCGGAAGCGAGGCTGGACGAGATCGTGAACCAGCTCCTGATGAAACATCCGGCGCCCGACAAAGCACAGGACCAGATGGGCTGGGTGCAGCACATGAACAAGCTGAACCTGATCGCCGAGGAGACCGTCTTGGAGGAGTTGGTGTACAGCTGACAGACAGTACAGAAATTGAAGATGATCCTATGACCGAAGCGGAGGCCGAGATGGCCTCCGCTTTGTCGTTGCCGGAACTTCCTTCTGTCCCTGCACAGATCCGTGCGATCGAGGAGCGCCAGGCAGCCCTCTATGCGGGGGAGATCCCCATCGAGGCAGATGTGATTGATACCATCCTGCGGACCGGCAGCAACCAGGAGCGGAGCCAGCTCCGGATCATCTACGACTACATGGCAGATCCTGGACGGTCCATGGAAGACCATATCAGCTTTCTGAAAAAGGAATACCGGGAAGGCGGCAAAGGCATTGTGATCGGCGGCAGGGAGTACTCCGTCTGGTTCGATGAACTGGGTCTACAGGTCGCGGAGGGCCACACTGTAAAAGACAACCTCATGAACAAGGCTTTCCTGTCCTGGGAAGATGTCGCCGGAAGGATCGGAGAACTGCTGCGGCAGGGCGAGTATGCACCGCAGGCTGTTCTGGACGCTGCCAGGGACAATGCCATGCTGGAGCACGCCCGCGTGCTCGCCTACATGGAAAGGGACCTCGCGGACGGAGTCAGCGAAATCGTGTTTGAAGACTCTTCTATCTTCCGGGGCGGTTTCCAGGATGTTGAAAAAAACGTGGCTTCCCGCCTGGCAGATCCTGCCTTTCTGGAAGACCTGTGCGACCGCCTGGATGGTCTTGCACTGGCCTATAAAGAAAATCCTGGAGTCATGCGGTTCAACTTCTACAAACCAGACCTTGTCGCTGCACAGTTTCGTAAGCTCAGGCAGGATGCTGTCCCCTATGCTGCCAGGGAGGGCTTCACATGGGAAACGGATCTGCCTACTTTCATCACCCAGGATGAGATCGACAGCTTCCTTTCCAACCATGCCGTCTATGAGGACGGCCGGCTTGCGATCTACTCTTTCTTCCTGAACCACGAGGACAGGAAAGAAAGGACAGATTTCCTGCGCGAACGCTACGGGACCGGCGGGCAGAGCCATGCCCTTTCCGGAGCGGATGATTCATTTGCGGACTACAACGGAAAAGGACTTACCCTGACAAGGGGAGATATCACTGATCCCGCAAGCAAAGTCACACTGCGCTGGAACCAGGTCGAGCAGCGGATCGAGCACCTCCTGGACAGGAATGAATACCTGAAGGCCTCGGATTATGCAAAAATGCCTGCTTATGAGCGCAGGCAGATGGCTTCTGAGATCGTATCTTTCTACAGCCGCCTTCCGGAGGAGATTATACGACCATGGCCGGAGGAAACCGACCTGTACCATATCAGGGATGCGGTTTATGCAGGCATGGAAAAGGAAGGCGGCCTGGAAGAAATGCTTGCCCGCATGGATGAAGTTCTGACTGCCCTTCCTGCCACCGAAGACCGTTACAAACAGCGGTCCGCGATCCTCACCACCCTCCACCAGTACGCGGAGGGACTCTATACGATCTTCCCGCAAAAGGTGGAAACCCAGGCGGATGTGCTTGGAAGAGCTGAGCAGATGTCCCTGTTCAGCCTGGTAAATGGATGGGAGGCAGAACCGGGCGGGGACGGGAATGGCTTTGTCCAGATCCGTGAAGAAGACCTGCCAGAAGAATTCCAGGCGGATGCAGATACCGTCGATGTGCTGCCTGCGGCTCCGGAAGAAAGTTCCAGCCAGGCTGAAACTCTTGAAGCCACTGAAACCCTCACAGGCGATGTCATAGATACATCCAGCGGCGAAGTTATCGATGACATCATAGAAACTGTCGGCGGGGAAATCATCGATGTACCCGCAGATGCCATAATGCCCATCGAGGAATCTGCAGAATCTACAGAAACCGCAGTCCCGCAGACGCCTTTCGCTGCCTCCGACCCCATCAATTACCGGATCACCGACGATGATCTCGGCGCAGGTTCCCCAAAAGAAAAGTTCCGGGCCAACCTGGAGGCGATCCGCACCCTGAAAAGGCTGCAGGCGGAAAACGCACAGGCAACGCCCACGGACCAAGAGGTTCTTTCCGGTTATGTCGGCTGGGGCGGCCTTCCCCAGGCTTTTGATGAGAACAATACTTCGTGGTCAGCCGAGTATGCGGAACTCAAGGAAATACTCACAGAGGAGGAATACCGCGCGGCGAGGGCTTCGACTCTGAATGCCTTCTACACTCCGCCCATGGTGATCCGGAGCATGTATGAGACGTTGGAGAGGATGGGCCTTACGGGCGGCAACGTGCTTGAGCCTTCCTGCGGCATCGGCAATTTTATGGGCATGGTTCCGGACAGCATGCAGGACATCCGGATGTACGGCGTAGAACTGGACGGGATCTCCGCAGGGATCGCGAGGCAGCTTTACCAGAAGAATCCCATCGCAGCCCAGGGCTTTGAGGAGACACAGTTTCCGGACAGCTTCTTCGATGCCGTCATCGGGAACGTTCCATTTGGGAACTATAAGCTGGCCGACCGCCGCTACGACCGCCAGAATTTCCTGATCCATGATTATTTCATTGCCAAGTCCCTGGACCTGGTGCGCCCCGGAGGTGTTGTGGCGGTGATCACCTCCAGCGGCACCATGGACAAGCGCGGAGAATCGGTCCGCCGGTATATCGCCGCGCGGGCAGACCTCCTGGGAGCCGTCCGCCTTCCCAACAATGCATTCCGGCGAAATGCCGGCACGAATGTTGTGGCTGACATCCTCTTTTTCCAGAAAAGGGATCGGGCAGTCCTGGAGATGCCGGAATGGACACATCTTTCCCAGACGCCGGACGGTCATGAGATCAACACCTACTTTGCCCTGCATCCGGAGATGGTCCTGGGGCAGCTGGAACAGAAAACCAACCAGTTCGGCCAGGAGGAAACAACGGTCCTGCCCTTTGAGGACAGAGACCTGGAAACCAGTCTGCGGGAGGCCCTTGGCAGGATCGAAGGCAGCATCACGGAAGCCGAGATCACCGATGACGACCTTATTCAGGAGTCCACAGAGAGCATCCCGGCAGACCCGACCGTCCGGAACTATTCTTTTACGGAGGTAAATGGCAGGATCTATTTCCGTGAGAACTCCCGGATGGATCCTGTTGACCTGCCGGCAGTGACAGCGGACCGGGTGCGCGGGATGATCGACCTGCGTGATACGACCCGCAGTCTCCTTGAGTTGCAGATGGAGGATGCAGATGACGCGTCCATACGAGCATTGCAGGAAAAGCTGAGTTCAGACTACGACCGATTCCGGGATCACTTCGGTCTGATCAGCAGCACGACGAACAAGCGGGCCTTTTCCCAGGATTCCTCATACTGTCTCCTGTGCTCCCTCGAAATCCTGGATGAGCATGGGGAGCTGGAGCGGAAGGCGGATATTTTCACCAAGAGGACAATCCGCCGGGCTGTACCGGTCACATCCGTGGACACTGCCAGTGAGGCTCTTGCTGTCTCTATCGGAGAAAAAGCAAGAGTTGATCTTGCCTACATGGAGCAGCTCTGCGGGAAGGACAGGGATGAGATCATCCAGGATCTGGAAGGCATCATCTTTGAAAACCCCTCGAATGGGAACTGGGAAACTTCGGATGAGTACCTTTCCGGGAATGTCCGGGAGAAGCTTAGAACCGCAAAGGCTGCCGCTGAAGCAGATCCCCACTTTTCGGTGAATGCGGAAGCCCTGGAAAAGGTTCAGCCCAGACAGCTGGATGCCTCGGAAATCGAAGTGAGGCTCGGAGCAACCTGGGTCGACCCTGCGTACATCACCCAGTTCATGGGGGAGACTTTTCATACGCCGAGGTACTTCCTGGGCAGTGAGATCTCGGTCAAATATGCCGCCATCACCGGCCAGTGGCAGGTGACCGGCAAGACCCGTGATCTGGGGAATACCATTGTCCGGAATGCCTTTGGAACGTCCCGTGTCAATGGCTACAGGCTTCTGGAAGATGCCCTGAACCTGCGGGATACCAAGATCTACGATAGCATCCGGGACGAAAACGGCTCCGAGCGGCGCGTCCTCAACCGCAAGGAGACCATGCTGGCCCAGCAGAAGCAGGAACTGATCCGGGACACCTTCCGTGAGTGGATCTTCCAGGATATGGAACGCAGAGAGGACCTTGTTGCCAAGTACAACGAGATCTACAACAGCGTGCGTCCACGGGAGTACGATGGCAGTCATATCCGGTTCGTGGGCATGACGCCTGAGATCACCCTCATGCAGCACCAGAAAAACGCGGTTGCCCATATCCTCTACGGGGACAACACCCTTCTGGCCCACTGTGTAGGTGCCGGCAAGACCTACCAGATGGTCGCCGCCGGTATGGAGTCCAAGAGGCTCGGCCTCGCCCAGAAGTGCCTCTATGTCGTGCCCAACCACCTGACGGAGCAGTGGGGAGCGGACTTCCTGCGCCTGTACCCGGCGGCAAATATCCTTGTCGCGACCAAAAAGGACTTTGAACCAGCCAGCCGGAAAAGGTTCTGCAGCCGGATCGCGACAGGGGATTATGACGCCATCATCATCGGCCACAGCCAGTTTGAACGCATCCCGCTCTCCAGGGAACGGCAGGCCGCGTCGATCCAGGGACAGATCGATGACATCACCTCAGCGATCAATGAGGCCAAATACGAGCGCGGCGAGCGCTATACCATTAAACAGATGGAAAAGACCCGCCGCATGTTGGAAACGAGGCTGGCCAAACTCAATGACCAGACAAGGAAGGATGATGTAGTGACCTTCGAACAGCTGGGCGTGGACAGGCTTTTTGTGGATGAAAGCCATTTTTACAAGAATCTGTTTCTCTATACGAAGATGCGCAACGTCGCAGGCATCTCCCAGACGGACGCGCAGAAGTCCAGCGACATGTTCATGAAGTGTCAGTATCTGGACGAACTGACCGGCGGAAAGGGCGTTACCTTCGCCACGGGGACCCCGGTCTCCAACAGCATGGTCGAGCTCTATACGGTCATGCGCTATCTGCAATACAGCACCCTCCAGAGGATGGGCCTGGGGCATTTTGACTCCTGGGCGGCCTCTTTCGGGGAGACGGTGACAGCCATCGAGCTGTCGCCGGAAGGAACGGGCTACCGTGCGAAAACGCGGTTCGCCCGTTTTTTTAATCTCCCGGAGCTGATCTCGGTCTTTAAGGAGGCGGCGGATGTCCAGACTGCGGACATGCTCGACCTTCCGACACCGGAGGCCGAATACATCAACGAGGTCTTAAAACCCAGCCAGATCCAGAAGGACATGGTGGCTTCCTTTGCGGAACGGGCAGAAAGAGTGCGGTCCGGCCGTCTGGATCCATCCATCGACAACATGCTCCGGATCACTAATGACGGCAGAAAGTGCGCCCTGGACCAGCGTCTGATCAACGACATGCTGCCGGATGATCCCGGGAGCAAGGTCAACTGCTGCGTCAAGAATGTTTTCAATGTCTGGGAGGAGACAAAAAAAGACCGCCTGACCCAGCTGGTCTTCTGCGACCTGTCAACGCCAAAAGCGGACGGAAGCTTCAATGTCTACGATGACATCCGGAACAAGCTTGTTGCCATGGGGATCCCGAAGGAGGAAGTCGCCTTCATCCATGAAGCGAATACAGAGGCTAGGAAGGCCGAACTCTTTACCAAAGTCCGCTCCGGCCAGGTGCGTGTTCTTCTTGGTTCCACACCCAAGCTGGGAGCCGGCACCAATGTGCAGGATAAGCTGATCGCTCTCCACCATCTGGACTGTCCTTGGAAACCGTCTGACCTGGAACAGCAGGAAGGACGGATCCTCCGCCAGGGCAACCATAACCCCAAGGTGAAGATCTTTCGCTATGTCACAGAAGGAACTTTTGACAGTTATCTCTGGCAGATGCTGGAAAACAAGCAGAAGTTCATCTCCCAGATTATGACCAGCAAGTCCCCGGTCCGGGCCTGCGAGGACGTGGATGAGGCTGTGCTCAACTATGCGGAGATCAAGGCGCTCTGCACCGGCAACCCTCACATCAGGGAAAAAATGGACCTCGACATCCAGGTATCAAAGCTGAAGCTCTTAAAAGCTAACCACACAGCCCAGAAATACCGTCTGGAGACGGACATCGCTAGAACCTATCCTCAGCAGATCGCCGCTGTCAAAGAGAGGATCGCGGGACTGACAGCAGACCTGAAGACATACGAAGCTTTTAATCCGTCCATAGAATTGAAAAGCGAATCAAAAAACGAGGATTTTGAAATGAAAGTCGGCGGGACTTCCTACACGGACAAAAAAGAGGCAGGAACCGCTCTTCTCGAAGCCTGCAGCGCCCTGCGTAAGGCCGGCACATCCGGAAAGGCTGCTGAGTACCAAGGCTTCTCCATAGAGGCCGGTTTTGACACCTTTTCACAGAAGTTCATCATGACCGTTCGGGGCAGATGCAGCTATCCCATCGAAACAGGTAAGGATCCCTACGGCATCATTCAGAGACTCAACAACGTCCTGGGAAGTATTGACAGCCAGCTGGAGGGAGCACAGCGAAAGCTGGAAACCTTGCAGGATCAATTGGAAACTGCCCGTGCGCAGGTGGAGAAGCCTTTTGAAAAAGAGGCCGAACTCGCCGAGAAGCTGGAGCGTCTGACGGAACTCAACGCGCTTCTCAATCTTGACGAACATGGAAGCATGGATGCTGTCGGCATTGATGAGGTGACTGCAGAGAATGTGGAGGAAGAAAGGGAAACGATTTCAGAGAAAAAAGACCTTCGCTATGGCAGGGAGAATGAAACGGGAAGGAGGGAGAAAAGCACCACCGAACGACCTGGCCTGGCTGCCGCACCCGTAGTCCCGTACCCCATAAGCATGGCAAAGCGGCTGGCTGAAAAGAAAGAACAGGCTCGGTCAGCGCTTGCAGTAGCATCTCCGGTCATGCCACAAAGACAAGCTTTGGCGGCTGAGTTATGAGTCAGGAGAAACAGCGAGAGCAAGAAATGGTGCGAAGCTTTTCCAGAGTCATAAATAGCGGAAATTCGCGTATAAGTCAGGAAACAAAAGGTACCTGCGGAGCCTATAAGTAGAGGAGGAAAAGACCATTGATTGACAAATCATACGAAGAACAGTGGGACGAATACGCCGTGGAGTACGCAAAGGAGCTTGAGCAAATGGAAAACGAGCAGAGAGAAATTGCCGAGGCGGCAGATACGTATATGAAAGAACAAATGGAAGAAGTGCGCTCCGATGAGGAACTTGTGGAGCTTCTGGAAGGACTCGAGGAAGGGACAATGGTCCATATCATCTTGGAGTAGCCAATTAAACACGAAAGTGTCTGCATCTCAAAGTTTCCGGCTCTAAAACCGCCGGAATCGATAAGAAAACCAATAGAAACGGGAGGCCGTTATGGCAGAAGAAAACAGGGAAACTGGCGGACAGGCATCTGTCGCCCAGACAACAGAGCCCCGCCCTTATGAATTGAAACAGGTTCAGGTACGGCTCCGCCTTTCGGAGGCGGGCTCCATCTACAGCTCGAAAGAAATCACCAGTCATGTACGGGCCGCCGAGGTTATGGCGGATGTCCTCGCCCAGATGGACCGGGAATATGTCTGTGTCGTGAACCTGGATATAAAAAACAGACCGATCAATTTCAACATTGTCAGCATCGGAGACATTGAAACGGCGATCGCGCCGCCCCAGAACATTTTTAAGAGTGCCATTTTGTCCAACTCTGCCCGAATCATGCTGATGCACAGCCATCCAAGCGGAGACCTGAGTCCCAGCATGGAGGATATGGCTCTCACAAAACGGGTCTACCAGATCGGGACCATGATGAATATCCCGCTTGTCGACCATGTGATCGTTGCCGGCGGTACGGGTCGCACTTACAGCCTGTTGGAAAACCATCCGGAGCTCTTCAGGATGTCCGAAGCAGTCACGCAGGAAATCCTGAGAGGGGTTGTACAGGAAGAGAAAGCGGTATATGGGGCACAAAGATTCGGGAAAACAGCATCCGCAGGGAAAGAGGAGCTGGATGGAACAAATCAACACAATCTTCAATACAAAACAAAAGAAGACCGTCAGAAAGAGGCCCTTGACGATGTATCGAAGCAGGTCGATGAAGGCATCAGAAAAGCCTTCACCAACGATAACTACCGGGATTTTCTGAAGGTTGTGTCCCGCTTCCATACCTATAGCTTCAACAATACAGTTCTGATCGCGGCGCAAAAGCCGGAGGCTACCATGTGTGCCGGCTTCAATGCCTGGAAGTTCAAGTATGGCCGCCATGTCAAAAAGGGAGAAAAGGGAATCCGGATCATCACTCCGGTGAAAGTCAAGGAGACAGTACAGGAAGAAAAGACAGATCCGAATACAGGCCAGCCTGTATATGGTGAGAACGGCCAGCTGGCAACATCCCCAAAAGTGGTCTGGAAACAGCGTTTCCGTGCATCAACGGTTTTCGACCTCGGGCAGACAGAGGGCGACCCCATGCCCGAGAACCTGCAGACGGGGTTCCGACAGCTTATAAGCACACAAGAGGGATTTCATGCTGTCATGGCAGGTCTTGAGGACATTAGTCACCTTCCGGTCAGCTTTGCGGAAATGCCGGAAGGAACGGCCAGTTTCTATGATGTAGCCGGAAAAGAGATCGTGATCAGGGAAGGTATGGAGCAGGGAGAAGCTCTGAAAGCTGCTGTCCGGGAGGTTACACAAAGACTTCTGCATGATCGGGAGCAGGCGGGAAACAGACCCAAGGATCTATCGCAGGAAACAAGAGAGCTGGAGGCGGCGAGCGCGGCCTATATCATCTGCGATCACTTTGGTCTCGATACTTCTGATTTTTCTTTTCCCTCACTGGATTCCTGGTCCTCTGGCCAGGATTTGAAGGCGCTTCGCGAGTCAGGAAACGCGATCCGGGGAACGGCATCACAGGTGATCCGAAGTGTTGAGTACCAGCTGCAGGACCTGCAGAAAGAAATGGAAGAAACAAGGGAGAATCTTCCGGAGCATGCATCCGCCCGGGAAAACACCCGGGAAAACGGGATTTCCGCTTACAGGATCTGCCAGATCAGGGATGACCTGCCCGACAGGCATGACAGGATGTTCCAGAACCTGGCCACACTTCAGTCAGATGGATTAGATGTCACCCCTGACGCTTATTCAACAGTCTATGAAGGAAGTCTTGACGGTACAGAGAGTGGGAAATCGGCACAGGAGGTTCTGGACGGCCTGTTTGAACAGTTCAATATCGCCCGCCCGGAGGACTTCCGCGGCCATTCCATGTCCGTCAGCGATGTTGTCGTCCTCCAGGAAAATGGCGTGGAAAAGGCCTACTACGTTGACAGTCTGGGCTTCAAGGAAGTCCCGCAGTTTCTGCAGCAGGAAATACAAAAAGAACATACAAGCAGTCGTGAAGAAAGCCGACCGGAGGCTGCTCCGGTGAAATCCATCGGAAATGAAACATCCTGGGAGGCTCCCGTAAAACCGGAGCGGCGGCGGGACTCTGTCCTTGCGGCCCTGCGGCAGAAACAGGCCCAGACCCAAAGCGCCAGCAGCCGGCAGGAACCTGCCCGGCAAATAGATAAAGAAAACAGAAAGGAAAGAGGTACAGCATTATGAGTGACATTACGGGAAATGGAAACGTGGTAATGGCGGCAGAGATTGGAACAGCCCAGGAAGGAGATTCTGTTCTTACAGATCTGGTAATGGAAGGCATGGATATCCAGCTCTCCCCTTCGATCAGAGGCGAGGGTGAAGGCACTACCAATGCCCGGGCAATGGCCTATCGGGACCGGATCCTTGAAGCAGCCGGCAGGACCCAAGAACTGCACAGGGCGTAAAAAAGCAGGGGACAAAGGATAAGCTGAGGTGCCGTAGCCAAGGTACTGTCAAAAGTCCCATTATAAGGACGAATACATTAAAAATTTTAAAAACGGCGAAAAGAGACACTGTAATAGAGAATCGAGGAGAAATAAGCAGATGGCAGAAAGAGATTATTACGGATTTTTGGATGAGATGGTAGATAAGCTGCAGGCGGTCCAGAATCCTTTCAGCAGTCAGTTTCGGGTAAAGGTGAAGGATGTGGAAAAAGCCAATGGAATGTCATATCGTGGGATAGAGGTATCAGACCAGCAGGTCAGGATGGGTGTGACGATCAACATGGATAAGCATTACAAGATGTACCTGGGCGGGAAGTCAGTGGATGAGATCGCGGACCTGGTGCAGCAGCAGGTCACGGATGCCTTCGAAAGGAGACCTGATGTTGACATGAGCAGGCTGAAAGATTATGAGTCGCTCTGCAGCAATGTCATGATGGAGGCGGTTTCAAGGGAGAAAAACTCGGAATATCTGCAGAATATCCCGCATTTTGATATGGCGGACCTCTCCATTATTTATCGTCTTAATGTCGGAAGGGACAGAAACCACGACATTGGAGTGGTTACCGTCGACAACCAGCTCCTGAGCAGCATGGGGATCAGCCAGGACCAGTTCCAGAAGGATGTATTTGAGCAGGCCCTTGCTGGTGAGCCTCCGATCCTGAAGTCCCTTGCTGAGGTAATGGATATGAACTTTATGGGCGAAGACTCAGAGCCGGAAGGTGGCCTGTTCCTGGCTACCAACAGAGACGCCCTGTATGGAGCAAGTGTCATCGCTATTCCCGGATTCCTGGATCAGGCGGTAGAGAAACTTGGCGGAAGCTTCTATATCCTTCCTTCCTCTGTCCATGAGGTCCTCTTCCTGAGAAATGATGAGGCGGTGGATGTCCGGGAACTGGAAAGTATGGTTCAGGAGATCAACGCGGCGATCGTAAGTCCTGAGGAACAGCTTTCCGACAGGGTGTATCATTACGACGCACAGGAAAGGGTTTTCGAACTGGCGTCAGACTACGAACAGCGGATCGCCGAGAAAGCGCCGGTTGAGCTGGAGACTGCTCCTCCGGACAAGGGCATCGGTGCCTGGAGCGTAAGAGGGCAGGGCATCGAGTCCCTACAGGAAGAAGCTTCCGGAAAGCTGCAGGACAAGCATTCAGTACCTGAAACAGGGAAAGAAGGACATGCGGTTTCAGACGACCGCACGGCAGCAAAACCCGGCAGATCAGAGAGAAAATCTGTTCTCGGCGCCCTCCAGGAAAAGAAGGAACAGGTCAGGGCGGCAGATGGCGGCAGACAGGAACAGCAGAAAGCACAGAACCGTCCCCACACCAGGAATGACATCAGCATCTGATACTGTTCTGTTCTCCAGGTCTTCTGATACAGAAGATGTCTGACCAGGGAATTCAACAGAAGCCCGCTGATCCATGGTCATTGGATGATGGAATTGAGACATTGATGCGGGGATTTTAGGAGATACCAGGCGTGGGAGAAAAAATGACTCAGGATCAGTTTTCCGTCTATCAAATGAAATCAGACCGCCAGTACCGTCCGTACAGATTTCATGCCTATTCCTATATACTGCAGCATGGCTTTTCCATAACCGTAGACTATTATGACCCCATTTACACATCCTCTCTGTTTCCGGGTGATAATCCGGATCTAATCCGGAAGCGGCTCAATGAAAAACGGCCCAAAAGTTTCTCCGGGCATTCTGTAAGTACGGGTGACGTCATTGCCATCAACCAGGCGGGCGTCACCCAATATTATTATCTTGAGCAGGAGGGATTCATCCGCCTGCCAGGTTTTATTCAGACATCATCCCAATCATCTGGATCTGATTCTCAGAAATCACCGAGTGCAGCAGGGTCCGGCGGGGGGGAAGCGAGAATCATAACGCTCCAGACCACGGATTACCTGCTGAAAGGCAGAAAAGGCCTGTGGCTAGCCGAGGATATGCTCCTTGTTGACGGCAGGCCTTTTTTTCTGCTCCAGCATCAGGACTTTGGAAACGATGCCGCCTTTGCTGTTGTGGACGAATATGGAAACCAGGTCGCAGTTGACAGTTACGATGGCTTTACAGACGACGTGATCCGGCAGATTAGACAGTTCCTGCAGAATGAAAAGGAACAGAAGACACAGCCAGAAGAAGGGCCAAACAGGCAGGATCGTACTTGTGGTGCGTACTCAGCGATGCCGGCCCAAAGGATTGAAGAATCCATTCAGCATTCAAACTTGCAAATGGCAAATTCCCCTCCTCCACTTGAAAACTGGCAGAAGTCTTATCAGAACGGTGAATATATCCGCAGTGCAGAGAGTGGGGAAGAGGACAACTACAACATGGTTGACGGCCTCCACAACAACTGCAGAAAAAGGAAGAAAGGAAAAAAACGCAGGTCTGTATTAAAACGCTTGCATGAAAAACAGATGGAGGTGATAAGAAGGGAGAGAAAGTCTCCCCAACAGAAGCCGCCACAGATATTGCAGCAAGAGATTGAGCGAAAACCGAAAAAATAAGAGACCTATGCCACATTCAAAGTAGTGCGGCGTGGGTCTATTTTTGATTATCGGTTTAGAGACCAATTAATAACTACATTTATGAATTACTACTATGAATTACTACTTTTCCAGCTTTAGTTTTTGAATGACCAGCGAATTGAACTTCTCAGAGTGGACAAATAAGAAGATTAGAATTAGGCTTTTAATATTTAACAGCAGTCTCGTAATCTGGTACGTAGACGAGAGTGGTAAATGATGAAGGACGACGTAAATCTTAAAGCAGGTACGGATAGATATCATCGACCTAAGCTTTTCAACAAATTGCTCGCGGTTGATCGTAGCAATGGGCTGTCATTACGATAGGAAATATAGTAGAATCAGACTTTATGTTCTTAGGTCATTTCTCCAAGTATGGGTAGTTGCCCACTATTTTGTTGGTGTAGAAAGAGAAACAAAGAGTCCTATCCCTATCTGTTACTGATTTGACATAGAACACCAGTATTTTTATAATCTTTTCGAAAAAAGCCTTGTAATACATCGCTATAATGAAAGAACAGAAAAGATGGAATAGGCAGGTGATCGCATGAGAATACAGAATGATCCATTAAATAATAATTCAGCGAGAACAAAGGATGTGACAGAGATAACTACAATATCCAACGAAATCCAGGAAAAGGGTACAAAATTGAATGAAGATAATGAAATAGTTAATAATCTAGGCAATGTCGAAAAAAAGAGTACAAGATCTAAAGCAGACAAAAAGAAATCAAAGATACAGGATCAAGGAGAGAAGAAAGAGTCTGGGCCAGCTTCAGTCTCAATGAAGAATATGTGCTCAGGTAATAATAGAGGAAAAGATGGAATGCTGAAAACAGAAGATAACGACAAAACAGATTCAGCCTTGAAGAATCCACAGGAAGTTTGCTCAAACAGTTCAAAGGGCCAGATTGTTATTGCTATTTTAACTGCAATTATAGCCGGGCTAGTTGTGGCCTTTTTCGCTCCTAATATTCAGGATTGGCACGATGCAAGAAGACGAATAAAGGAACAAGACGAATCCTTAGAGAGAATTCAAATCGGGATGAATAGAGGACATATAGATGACTTGTTTGGAAACCCGCTTTTTATTAACAATGTTGATGCAGATTATACTATTAAAGCCGGAGGGAAGTTTCAGTCGGCGGCTTATAAGCTCCATGAGAAATCATTGTTGTGCCTTTACCAAGATGATACATTAGCTGCCTTCGTTGTAATGACAAAAAAAACAGATCAATATACATTTGAGCGATATGGGCTATACAAAGAAGGCACAAACCCATCAGAATATACATTTACAGTATCAGATTTTACATATGAAGAATGTAATGGGTCAAATATTACGGACTTTAAGGGTTACTATCCTATAATGGGAAGTTATCATATTATGTATTATTATGAGATTACTGGAGGAACTCACCCTGATAATTTCGAATATACAATTCTTGGTACATATCGAAACTATATGGATAAATCCGATGATGTAATCGCACTTATGTCGATGGCTGACTCATTAGGAAACAAATCACATCATGAGAGAAACGATTCAGAAACATTGAGTAAAGCGACGAAAGAGTTATCGGATCTTAGGAAAAAGGTTCATCCAGATGTGTATGGTTTATCTAAATATTTGGAGTTTAATTTTGTGGTCGATGTCATTCAAAATGGTGACAATTCGTTGTTGCTGACATCTGATGATTAAGATATAGCTTCATTAATTGCATAATATGAGAGAACCAAATTTACTATCTTAACCTTTCTGAGATTTTACACTCTAGGGTGTAAAATCAGAAAAAGTTAAGGCTTAAACATACTAGGGAGGGCTTTTATGTTAGATCCATTACTTATCAAAGGCGGCATTATGATTGGAGAAGCTCTCATTTCCTATGCAACAGAAAAAGGGCTTGACTGGAGTTCAGGAAAAGCATGGAATGTAATTACTGATCGACGTCATCACTCTCCAGTCTGTGGTGATCTTTACAATGTCGTGGAAAAATGTGTCTTGAACGCTATTACTTATAAAGGAAATGTGAAAAAACTTTTAGACTTTGAATCAGTAACGTCTGCCTGCGAAATTGTCTATGAGTCTATGGTTAAATCTGGTCGAGTAGATGATACTGACTTCCTAAAGATAAAGACAAGATTGCAGAATGATTCAATTTATATAGGCTCACAGCAAAGTCTTAATGATTCGTTGATCACAGAAATATGTACAAATACGAGAAATGATAATTTATATAAATACCTGTTGTTTTTAGGAATCTTGAATATTGGTGAAAACAATTCTGCTAAAGAAAAAATGCTCTCTGAGAAGCAATTTTTGGAAATGATGGAATATATGCGCTCTAATAACGTTAGCGACATCGTAAATAGTATTCTCAAGCGCCTATTGAACAAAAGCAATAAAACAGGGAATCTGTATATGAAAACCCAGGGTGCTATCGCTGATGAGACGGAAAGGACAAAGTTCGTAAACTATATAGTGGCATTTGAAGAGGATCTTTTGGAGATTGAAGAAGACTTTTTGAAATCACGAAGTAAAATTCCTGTTAAGATTAGTGAAATCTTAGATGATTATTTTAGCAGATTTAAAGAGTATATTAACTGCGCGAGGTATTTGGTTATAAATAGAGAGAACCAAGACATAGAATATCGAGAGTGTTTTCTCCACTTTTCTGAAATGCTAGTTTCGCTATCAATAGAAAAGCATAATGAAGTCGCGGACTCGATTAGTATAATCCTTAACTCATAAGCAAACTTACATATATTAAACAAACTTCTAAGTGTTTTACGCATAGAGATAATGAATGAAAAGTAATCGGATTATTCTATGTAATTTGCAAGCCATCTCTATGTACTGCGGGAACCATTTCCACTGTGCCTTCCAGGATGTATCGCACATTTTGAGCGGCAATGGAGATGGTTCTCTCAATTTTTCTCATATTCTCCACTTCCACTGACTGCACTTTTTGCAGTCCCAGCAGTTCTGCTTTTCGTGCCTGCAGGGATTTCAGAGATGGGAATTTGCCTTCCGGTGTGTACGAACGGAGAACATCACGGGCTTTCTGGTAGCGGTCGATCTCAGCAACGTGCTCATTGCGGAATTTTCCCTTGTTATGGGCATTCAGCATCTGACGGAAGGTGTCCCTGGTCGCAAGAAACTGGCCGGTATAATGGATTCTCTCGTTGATTTGCCGGAGTTCTTCCTTTGTGGAACGTAAAGTGTCTTCAGCCTGTGTAAGCTGTTTTGAAGCGATCCTTCGTTTTTGATCAAGTTCCTCCGGCGTTCCGAGTCGGTTCTCCTGAACAAAAGCAACTGTATGGGCCAGCATCTGCAGGTTTGAAAGTTGGACTTTTTGCGCATAGGCGCGGCTCATCTGCGCTTTAATACAGGTTTGCAGATCTGTGACAAGTTTCAGGTCGGACTGAATAAAGAGCACACCAAGAATCGGATTCGTCTCCAGATCATAGCCTGTAAAAGGATCTGCGGTCTGGTGATCCACGAACCCGGTGTTCTGAGTACTATCAAGATCAGTGCCGTTATGAACGGCGTCTTCTTTTTCTTTATTGCCCTGATTATTGTCCTGATGGAGTTTGCGATTCTTTCTGTCCGGCCGGTCAGCAGGGTTCTGCTCAGTATGGTCCTGTTGAATCATATATGATTTTCTGTCCGTCCAGTCAGCAAGATTCTGCTCAAGCTGCTGCAAAATGGCTTCTTTCTCATAGGCAGCACCAAGCGCCCTGCCGCGAACAGGCTTTTCCCGATCCGGCAGCAGGTAGCTGATTCGACCACGCGATTCCCTGACCTTGATTTGATGACGGGAAAAGAGAAGTGATCGGAATTGCTCAAAAGACGTAGATTCTTTCACACATTCGCTTATAGCATCACGTAATGCCTGCTTTTTCGTCTGGAACTTTGTCCGGCGCGGGGTTGCTCCGGCATCAAGTATTTCACGGTTTCGTGCGTCCAGCTTTTCCTGCTCACGCTGAGCGGCGCGGTATTCGCGGTCGGATATTTTCTGTTTTGCAGATGCGAGAAGGTCAACCTGGTGCAGTCCTTCCCGATGACAAAGATCCATGACATCCTGAAGAAGACTTTTGAAAAAACTCCGGGACACGTGATGTTTGTAGCCCGCTTTTGTGTCACAGGTCCTTTCTGCAAATCGGGGCTCTTCCACATCGAGCATACGCAGACTGTTGAGAATCATGTGAACGTGAATATTTCCGGAATGGTTGGACCCATCCATGTGCGTGCAGACCAGAACCTGATGACCGGGAAAATTCTTTTTGGCGAAAGCAAGGCCCAGAGCCTGGGCTTTTTCTCCTGTCAGCTCATTGTCGATAACGTCCTGCGGATCGAAGCTAAGAATGTAATGATGGGATTTGATTTCCTCCCGTTTCTGATTCTTGTGAAACACATTATTGAGCCTTGTGCATTCTGCATCAAAAAGAAAGGGGTCACAGTTGATCCCGTTGATCCAGTACTCTTTTCGGAGAATGCGGTTTCCGTTTGCGTCGCGCAGAACCTTCCCGTTTTTTTCATCATGGTCATACAGCAAGTATGTGAGGACTGCTCCATAGTTGGAGCTCTTACTTGCCAGGTGTTTTAAAACTGCCATATCCCTTTTCCGTCATTTCCTTCACCATCCGGCGGATGTCAAAGATATTTTCGATCGCCGCGTTGATCTGTTCCTGAACTTCTTTAGAGCGGAGCCCACCCATGTTGAAATATTTCGCAATCTGGTTGAGATTCGCTGTCGCATTTGCCAGAAGGCGGGTGATCTCTCTGGCCTCTTCAATCGGAATGCTGATACTATATCGTATTCCGACTTTTCCAAATACCATCTGCTCCCTGCCATATTCCGCGACCGTGACGCCCATTCTCTTTGCATTGCCCTCAACCAGCTCGTACTGTTCATCTGTCAAACGAACCATTACGTTACGTCGATGCTGTTCGTATTTATCCTTTTCCGGTCTTGCCATCTATTCCGATTCCTTCTTGTGATTTCTGAACTATACTGATTAAAAAACATTGTTTCGGTTTGAGTGAGTGAAGTGCCCAGGATGAAATCCTGCCGTGATGCATATCATCACCAGACGAAAGTCGTACTACAGGCTTTCGAAAACGGCGCGTTCGCCGCTGAATACCCGGCAAGTTCCGGGCTTCCGAGGGTATGGGGAAACGGAATCCCCATCAAGTTTGCCTGAGTGCTCGAACCACGAAGTGAGTTTTGAGTTACTCCAGGCGATACTTGCGCTTTTGTTAGCAGTGCCTCTATAAACAGAGCTTCGCAGAAGCCGGATTTCCACCAGATCCGAAAAATTCATGGAGAAAAATGACTTTAGGACAGTAAATGATTTTTCTTCCTTCGACCATTGATGAAATATATGAACCACTCGGAGCAGAGAAAATTAAAAATTGCACAATTTAAATTCTGAAACTTTGTGAATGATGACAAGACACAAATTTGTCCATTGTGCAATTCCTTGAACAGTGGTTGCAGGGCTTGTGAGATAGAATAAGGTTAGAATAATTTTGCTTTATAGGAATCCCAATGTATCAGATTTTTTAAGTCTGTTTGAGATGGTTTTTGTTATCATGACCATTTCATCAGGCTTCCTTATGATTTGCCAGGCAAGGGACGCGTTAGCCTTATACGGAGGTAATACAAATGGGAAGCTTCTATCATATGACATGCAGGAACAAGGCATGCAGATACAGTGTTGAACTTCGTGAGGGCCCGGGTATGTATTTGTTCGCACGGCAACGAACTATAGAAAAAAAATTTTGGATGGAAAAAAAAGAGGCATCTGATGAAATCAAAAATCTGTTGAAGTCTGGATGTAAATTGAAAATTGTAGCAAACTATTTATGCCCAGCATGTCAGGAATGGCAGGTTGAAAATTTTCCATACATACTCGAGCTGATTAAAGTCTCTCCCTATGGGACAATCAGAGATTACAAAGTGCATTTCCTTAATGGAAAACCGCGGTGTAAGAAATGCGGAGGAGAACTAGTATTTATTCTAAACCCAAGATCAGGAAAGAATCAGTGCCCTAAATGCGGTACGGATAATATGAGATTCAGTGGCTTTGGGTATTATGACTGATTGATGATTCTCCATTGACAGCGTATTAGATTTGGAATCAAGAAGTCCATGGAGTAATCACTATTATATGAGGTTGCATAGCCATGGATAAGTCAAACATGTCAAGATTAAAGGATATCTAATAGTTGATGTGGCTCCAAGGTGCTTTCATGATAATCATCTAAGAGGCAGACTATATTAGAAATTCTTACGAGGGAGGTTCACAATGTCCAGAAAAACAAATATTGAAGTCACTTGTCCTGCATGTGGTACGAAACATGAGGTCAGTATCTGGCAGAGCATAAACACGACCCTCGATCCGGAAATGAAGCAGGCGGTTCGGAATCGTTCTGCTTTTCAGTATACCTGCCCGGAATGTGGGAAGCAGACATATCTAAGCTATGGATTTCTGTATCATCAGATGGAAGACAGGATACTAATCTATTTAGCAAGCAACGAGGTAGATGCCGAAGATATGTATAAGATGTTAACCGATAAGGATGCCTTTGGACCTGAAAGCTTCGTGAATCAGGATTATCTGATCCGAATTGTAATGTCGTATAATCAGTTCCGCGAAAAGCTGTTTATATTTGATGCTGGTCTGGATGATCGCATTATTGAGATCTATAAAGTGCTTATACTTGCCATTTTCCAGAAGGACTCAGGAGAGGAATCAAATTTCGATCAAATTGAATTGTATTTCTATACTGATGACGATGGTAAGCATTACATTGAGGACTGACTGGCGCCTCCTTTCATTACTCACCACATGGCAGGAAATGAGGCTTAAATGTAAAAAACTGCTTACCGAATGATGTCAAAAAGTGCTTACCGGGTCATGTAAAAAACTGCTTACCAGGTGATGTAAAAAAGTCCTTACCGTGAATGTAAAAAACTGCTTACCGCGGCGTGTAAAAAACTCCTTACCATGTGGTGGCAAAATCATCTTACCGCCCACAAGAAGATACCAGACCAGGGAGTCCAACAGAAGCCCGATAGTCCCTGGCCATTGGATGATGCGATTGCATCGATGCGGGGATATCAGGAGATATTAGGCGTGGGAGAAAATACAGTACAAGATCAGTTTTCCGTCTATCAAATGAAAGCAGACCGCCAGTACCGACCGTACCGATTCCATGCCTATTCCTATATGCTGCAGCATGGCTTTTCCATAACCGTAGACCATTATGACCTCGTTTACACATCTCCCCTGATTCCGGGTGATGATCCGGATCTAATCCGGAGGCGGCTCAATGAAAAACGGCCCAGAAGCTTCTCCAGGCACTCTGTCAGTACGGGTGACGTCATTGCCATCAACCAGGCAGGCGTCACCCATTATTATTATCTGGAGCAGGCGGGATTCATTCGCCTGCCAGGTTTTATTCAGCCATCATCCCAATCGTCAGAACCCAATTCTCAGAGATCACCGGGTGCAGCAGGTTCCGGTGGGGATGCGAGGATCATAACCCTCCAGACCACGGATTACCTGCTGAAAGGCAGAAAGGGCCTGTGGCTGGCAGAGGATAAGCTCCTTGTTGACGGCAGGCCTTTTTTTCTGCTCCAGCACCAGGACTTTGGGAATGATGCCGCCTTTGCTGTTGTGGACGAACATGCGAATCAGGCCGCGGCTGACAGTTACGATGGATTTACAGACGATGTGATCCGGCAGATCAGGCAGTTTCTGCAGAAAGAAAAGGAACAGAAGACACAGCCGGAAAAGGGGCCAGACAGGAATGATCGGACTTATGACACGTTCTCAACGAAATCGGTCCAAAGGATTGAAGAATCCATTCAGCCTTCAAACTTGCAACTGGATAATTCCTCTCCTCCGCTTGAAAACTGGCAGAAGTCCTATCAGAACGGAGAATGCATCCGCAGTGCCGAGAGCGGGGAAGAGGCCAACTACAACATGGTTGATGGTCTCCACAACAATCGAAGGAAACGAAAAAAAGGGAAAAAACGCAGGTCTGTATTAAAACGTTTGCATGAAAAGCAGGTAGAAGTAGCCAGAAGAGAGAAAATGCTACATCAACAGGAACTGCCGCAGGCAGTGCAGGAGCGAGAGATTAAGCGAAAACCAAAATAAAAAGAGACCTATGTCAATACCAAAGTGACACAGGTCCCTTTTTATTGATTATTCGGTACAGTGGTACAACAGTGAATGGTTGTCATCGATTTAGACTTGGTGAAACATATAATTAGGAATCTCCCTTCGGCTTTACTAACCTTCATTTCGGATCCCGAGCTTATCAGAATTAAGCCTATGAATAATTCAGGTTTATTTATTGTGAGTTACGTCCATTTCATAAGATTACTCATGTATCATTAGTTCCATGAGTAGCTGATGTATCATTTCTTCCACCGTATTCGCCAATCAATAGAGCAACTAATGTCACATGACTAATGTGTTTGTATAATAGGAATGATGTAAAGGTCAAAAGGTATCCAATGGCTCTGAGTCTCGTCAAGCTGCACAAACAGCCGAAGGGCCTTGGCGAGCGGCCTTAGTACCGCTGCCAGCGAGGGTAGAGCGAGAGCGTGCCCAAGGCGTTTGTGCAGTTTGACGAGACGGTGTTCACTTAACCACCTTTTGACCTCAACATCATAGGAATTCATTCATATTGCCTTCCTCCCATGTCAGCTTACAAATGTACTTACTCCAAATATGCGTTATAAGAAAGGCTTTTAAAAATATCTTTTGAGGAACTCATCAACATCGTCTGTCCCATCATAATTCCGGGTATATTCTTTTAAATCCCTCAGCTCAAAATCCATCTGCCTACGTTCTTCTTCACTCATATAGCGTGCATTAGATGATGCTCTGGCTTCAGCTTCGTTTAGTTTTCTTCGTCGTTCATAATAATTCCAACTGCTTTTTTTACTTTCGTCTATCTCAATGGGGCCTGCCGTAGAAATCAATTTCATGGACATGTAGAACAACCATCCTCCCATTAACCCCATGGCAGCAACTATTATTGTTCCAATCCCCAAAAAACTTGAAATAACGCAAACGATTTTCAATAATTTAACGTATTGTTTAACAGATATCTGATACGCTATGGTTATAATTATAGTGAGTAGCACAGCCCATGCAATAATGGATTTTATTGAACCTGTTGATTCACTAATGTTCATAAAGATCGGATACCAAAAGTCTTTTAACAAACCAAAGAAGACGTATTCCATAATAGTATTATACATGTCCGTTAATCTCCTTTAAATTTTTAACTATTAATGATTTGTTGTACTAATTCTACCCTCTCGTCAATTACTATTCCTTATGTTTAATGAGTATTCCGTTTTCGGGATTAAAAGCTCTAAGAGCATATCCGGTATTAGCAGGAAGTACAATCTCTTTCAAACTTATGCACCCAATGAATGCATATTCATCAATTCCAAGAACACTATCAGGAATATTTATTTCTCTTAATTGATCACACCCATAGAACGTATATCTTTGAATTGACTCTAACCCTTTAGGAAGTACAACCTTTTGTACATCACTACAATAAAAAGCGAATTCTCCTAAATATGTAACTGAGTCTGGTAATGTGATTTCTTTAAGCGGACAACTATTAAAAGCATTATCTCCGATAATAGTAATCTTATTCGTCAAATCAATTGTTTCAATTACCGTTTCTTCAAAGGCATCCTCACCAATTTCCGTTACATCCTTTCCTTCTATTGTTTCAGGAATACTGACTTGTGTCGAACTTCCGACATATCCGCTAATAACAACATGGTCGTCCAGTATTTCGTACACAAGTCCATCTTGCGTCATTTTATATGCTTCATCATCTACACTTAAAGCTCCTGTGCTCGTAGCAAAAACATTTGCGTCCTCCGAAGAATCGTGTACACAGTTTGTCGTTGTGTTACTTGTTTCTATTGTGTTGTTTTTACAGGCACAGAATATGCTACAAATAACTGCGAATGCTATTACTTTTCCAATATGCATTATATTCCTCCTCGCGATTGGTACAATATTTAGCTGTTTCAACCTCTTTGCTCTATATTAATGATACTATCGCTTTTGAAATGATTTGTTATTGTGATCCCATGTGGGCTGATACTATCCTGACTCCTGGCGGCAGAGGAGAGTATTATTCACTAAATAACAAGATACTGAGATTTAAACGTAATCTTTTGACCTTAACATCTTAATACCCTTGCTGAAGCAATTATATGTTTGCTTTTATTCTAAAACAGTAGTTTTCCTGATAAATCGATCACATATATTACACCGTCTTCTGCTTCCAACAGGGCACGGCCTTCACTAAAATCAGTCCCTTTCTTTATTTTAAATGGTAATTGAAATGCCTGTTCACCTGTTGGCTTATAATAAACAGTTCCCTTTTCAGAAGTGTGTTCCCAGAACAGCCCTTCTGAAACTTTTTCAGCGACTTCATCATCCCTCTTCCTTGGAGCAAACATTTCCTTACCACTCGTATCTAAAACAGTATAGTATGGGGATTTCTGTTCGTTATAAATTTCTATAATACAATAGCCATCATAAAAAGTGGCAATCGGCGAATAGCTCACACTAGGATATCTGGTTAAATCAATAATTTGTTTTCCTGACATGTCATAAAAACCAGGATCCCATATTCCCGTTTCAATAAATAGATAATTACTCCCACCGCCGAGAGATTCAAAAAACAATCCATTATGTTTTTCTATATAGGCGTCACGTCTCCATTTTGCCAATGTGTCTTCATATTCATCTGACGAAATATCAACTTCCCAAATAAATTGGTTTTCAAGTAAATTGTAAAAACCTTCTCTCCCGTTAAGCGAATATGGATTTTCGTAATACCTTGATGCTCTATATACTCCGTCTTCTCCATCCCAGAAACTACCTTTTAGTTCAGTAGGTTCAAGATACCAGTCCCCCTTTTCATCCAGAACACCTGTATACGTACCTGTGTAGTCAAAAGTTTCTACCTCAAAAGAAACCTGGGGATATCCCCAAAAATCTTCTTCAATGTAATCAAATGCATAGCCCATCGTCACATTGTTGTGGCCATTATTGATTACGGAAATATTCTTTATATGATCTGCACCCCACTGTTCTGTGGCGTAAGCATTCCCTTGTTCTTCTGCTGACCAGATTGTTTCTCCGTTTTTATTAATCACCCGTTTATTGTCAACTATACTAATCCCCTTGCTGAATTTAGTATCAGGAACGGAATTAGCATCTAATTTTACGTTTACATTTCCATTAGTATCAATTGCCATCCACTGTTCAATTCCTCCAGTTCCAACGTATGCCCAAACCATTCCATCATGATATAAGGAAGAAGCAATGATATGCGGAACGCCGAAAACAAAGATTTCTCCCACCGGTTCTTCTACTACATAACCTTCTCTTTTTAGTAATGCTTCGTCATATTGAGCTTTTATCTGTATTTTGTCATCATCTTTTAAATTGTGATATTCCTCTTCAGGAACAAAGCTAATATATTCATTGACTACGTTATAGAACTCAGAGTCTTCTGAGAATGAGATTTTGTCTATTTCTCCAAATCCAGCCCAGCCTTTATAGGTAACTTTAACATCTTCCCAAAGAGTGATTGGTATCAGGCCGTCTTCTTCATCTATATATCCTTCATCATCATAATAATTATTATCATTTTTGCTATTAAGAGTAGTTGTTCTTTCTTTTTCGAACTTATTCCCTGAATTCTCACTTGTCCCGCATCCAACCAGTACCAGACCAATAGCAACTATTGTAATCAATAGATATAAATATTTCGTCCTTATTCTCATGTCGTTTCTCCTATTCCAATTTAGCGCAATACTCATTCCAAATAAGTTCCACAACTAATATCAAGAAATAATTGTTCAAAC
Organism: uncultured Lachnospiraceae bacterium; assembly: GCA_900318375.1. Taxonomy (GTDB): domain Bacteria; phylum Bacillota; class Clostridia; order Lachnospirales; family Lachnospiraceae; genus CAG-791. The sequence continues at coordinate 20,969 of ONKG01000009.1, read as the reverse complement.
CTCCCCTCAAATGATTGTTAATACGTACAATGTATTATTTCAATCTCCAGACTTTTTCGGTTCTAACTCCGTTACATTATATTCATCCTTATAGGACGTCATCCATTTTGATAAAAGCTGATCCTTCCCATCCATCTGAGAATGGCATACGATATCCTCACCGCCAAGTCCATTTGCACCTCTCCAGCTCACTCCATCTTCTGTCTCATAAATGTTTTCTGCAGAGACAAGGGAAAATGCAGTCACATTAAAATCGACAGGCTCGTTACTGACTTTATATCCTCTTGCGGATATCTCAATTTTATATAGGACAGCATAGCGGTTATGAATAGAATCAGCTTCGTCGTACTGCGTCTTTCTGTTCATCCAGTAGCGCTTAATCTCTGTGACAGAATCAATCTTTGTGATCTCCGGATTATACAGGCCTTCTTTCCCAACATTAGCATTGTTGACAAAATCCATACCATTTTGTATCCAGATACCACTCTGGCCTACAGTTGCTGACGCATGCGCTTCCAGATAATCGTACAGATTGCTCCGTACCCTTGACAGATCCGCTTCCTCTTCCCCGGACAGGTACCTGGACAGATGATCAGGAACGGTATATTGCTTCTCAAGGGTCGTGATCTGAAAGCCCTCGTCTTCCAGGCGGTCCGGCTCAAATTCTGCTCTGAGCGTAAATACCTGTCCGCAGGCAACGTACTCTGTCTCCTCCTTCACAGAAAATGTTACATGATGCTGAACAGCCGTCTCTGAGTGTCCATCATTGACGGATACTTTCAGATATGGAGAGACTCCGTCATACTGAATCTCGATATTCGCAAAAGGGTCCAAGTCTTTTAAGCGGGTGGTTCCGTTACCTTCGGATGTGTCACTCGCAGAACCGTTACTGACCGAATCATCTGTCTGCGCAGGCGGCGTGTCATATTCCGAATTACCATTTGCCGTCACAGGAGGCGTATCATCAGTCTTATCGATTGAAACATTTCCTGACTGGTCAGGAGGAACAGCATCAGCCGGCTCTTCGCCGGACAGATCAGGCAGCGTGTCTGTCTCCTTCACAGAATCCTCCGAATCCCGCTCAGACAATCCCTTTACTTTCACCTTTATATCCGAATATTTAAGCTTGACATCAAAGTACTTGTCTGCTGTCATATCATCGCAATTCCATGCGTAAACAACCTCATCGCCATTGGAGAGTCCGCTGGTTTTGTCAAGACTTCCATTGATGCATGAATCCTTCAAAAGTGCGGCAGGGGTTGAGAGCAGTGTTGCAGCCTGATCAAGCCAGTCGACACCTGTCCTATACTGAATTTTTGTCCCGTAGTCTGCTATAAAGGCGCTCGTATTAAACTCGGCTCGTGCAGTTCCCTCACCGTCTGTTCCCTCAAAGGATATGTCAACGTATTTATTGAGGTTCACAGTATTGGAGAACATGATAAAATATGCCGCAACGCCTACGGCAAAAAGCAGAACCGTCAGAATAATGATCCAGACAGGAGATTTCCTTCCTCTCTTTTCTGTCTGTCCGGGAGAAAAATCATCCTTGTAGGACCTGCTGTGATTTTTTGAAGCTCCGCCTCTCTCTACAATTTCCGCCGGATACTGGACAAGTTCGTTCACGGTTCGACCTACGGGTTTACCACATTTTACGCAAAAGCGCATATCGTCATCAATTATGCTTCCGCAGTCCGGACAAATCCTGGGCATAACTATTCCTCCTGCTGACACTCATAAAGGTTGTAACTACGATTTGACATATTCAAGACTCGCCTGCGAGTCATGCGTACCGGATGCAGGGGCTCCCCCCGCTGAGATAAAACCGGTTATTTCATTTCCTCCTCGACTTCTACCACCTTGCCTCCGCAAAGTCCGCAGAAATTGTTTTTATTTTTTACATATGTCCCACAGCTGCTACAGCGATACAGTCTGATCATTTTCGATTCTCTGATGAGCTGCTTTCTACATTGTGGACAGAAGGCCTGTGACGTTTTTATATCAGCCCCACAGTTGGCGCACTTTTCGTGAGTTCCCACAGCTCCTTCCTCTATCACTTTGGATACGGTTTTTCTTACTTTTCCGGTTGTGTCTTTAATAGTTTCTCCGGCTGACTTCAAACCGGCGATCACCTCTTCCTTTGAGAAGGATTCTGACGTCTGCAGGCATGCACATACACTGTATGTCAAATAGAGCATTGCAGCTGTTCCCAACACCAGTAAAATCAATGTGACGTAAGGGCCACTTTTTACAATATAGTCAAAGCCAAACAATATCCATGCCAGGACCATATAGCATCCCAGACTAAATACCATGACGATCATCTGCATCATATAAAGAGCGCGTCCCTTTAGCATCACAGCTGTGATCAATCCAATGATCATGGTCAAATAGAAAAGAAGCGTGAAGACAGCTGGTCCTTCGAAACTCAGTAAATGATAGCCCTGCAGATTAAACCCGAAAGCACCTGCGGCAGGAAGAAACGTAAACATTATGAAAAGCAGCACCCAGAAAATCGGGAACACCTTCTTATCTATGCGGATACGAACTGATGCAGGGATATGCAGACAAACAATCAAAATGGATACTGCCGGAGGAAAGCCCCAGATTGAAAACAGCCCGCATACCGCGGAGATTACAAGGAGGATTCTATTCCCCAGTTTATAAGAGATGTAGACAGGCGATAAACCGATCAGGTATACCATGATGATGGTGAGTATGGCAGGAAATGACATACGGATTTGTTCAGAGTAGTACATAATATCTCCTTTCAGGATTGTTGCCATGGTATGACATTATTAGTTTTAGGTCACAGAATTTCACATGAGTAAATTTGTAAGTTTATTAGTTCCACAGACAGTGTTATCATTAAGATGAGTTATTGCCTTGGTAATATGTGGGACAATGGTTAATTATTAAGCAAATAATTTCATCAATCATAAAGTAACCATAATTAAAGCTTGCAGGTTTCTTTACTAATAAACAATCTCTTTAACAGTTCCAATGTAATGCATCACCTTGATTTAATATGAGTATACAACTTGCGCTTTCTCAAATTGTTATTTTGAGTCTGGCGACATTTTTACCTTTTGCTTGTTAGATATTTCGGTAAAATAGAAACATTTGTTGGCTCAATTGTACTCAGGGTGGGTAACTTTTAGTCCCCATCCGGTAAAACGACTTCTTATTTGCAGTGCCTGAAGAAATGGGCCGTGGACAACGTGGATAAGTCCGTATTCCGTCGTGAACATACCGTGGAAAAGCCGTGGACAACAAAGTTGCCCATACCATTCCCACAGTCTGCCCACAACTCCATGAACAGGGACTTATCCACCCTGCCCACAGCCTCGGCGGTTACGGTTTCTAACACTTTTTATCGCCATCATTTTTAATTGTTTTTATTCGAATCCCCTGCGTTTGTGTACGCTTGGCAGACTATTATTACAACCGCGTATTATTCCTATGCGGTCTCCACAGAGAACCTGCGACGTTTAACTGCATTCATACGGAGCGCTGCCGCCCATTCGGCAGACATCTGGGGCCTGTTATACAGCGGGATAACAAGATCAGAGCATTTGAGGTAGATCAGCGCGATCATATTTCTGATGTTCCAGAATCCGCGTGCCATCCTGATCAGTTCTTTGATGGTTGTGTTCACTGCCTCGCTTTTTGCACTGTTCGCGTGGTTCATGACAGAGTTGAGGATAGTTTCGCGGTGACGGGCTATCTTTTCAGACAGTGCTTCCATCGGTTTTAACCCGCATTCCGATGCTTCCCGTATCCACTTGTCCAGCTCATTTGCTGCGGACCCGGCATCCGACATGTGCAGGATTAGGAGCAGGGATTCCTTTAGCTGGTATGCTCTGTAAAGGTCCGGATAGCTGTTCGCGATCAGTTCGATCTTGTCGTACTGGCCCGCCGTACATTTTTTCGGGTCATGGCCCAGGGCGTGCTTTGCTCCTTTGATGGCTTTGGCGGCATCCTCCAGTTTGTCAAGCTGCTCCTGATGCTCCGCAGTAAAGGATTCCTTCCTCGGCCTGCCCGGCTTTCGGGATCCTTCATCCTGTTGGGTCAGCTGCTCCTTAAGGCAGCGTATGAATTCAAGCAGTTCTGCTTTACGACGGCTGGACCTTCCGCGCTTCGGCATGGATGCAAGCTCTTTCCTGGCCTTTTCCAGTGACAGGGCTGCTTTCTTTTGAGACCTGGTTTCCGCTTCCTCGGCCCTGCGGTATTTTTCTTTCAGGGCATTATACTCCCGGGAGGCCTTCCGTGCTGTGCAGACACGGACTTTGTCCAGAACCTCATTCGCCCACTGGACTACATGGAAGAAGTCGATGCATCTGCTCGCATTTGGGAAGTATTCTTCCGTACATTGGTCGATTCATTTGGCTCCGTCCCCTGCGACGATCTCTATGGCTTTTCTTTCCACGAGGGTCAGCAGCTGGCAGAATTCCTCAAACACCTTTTTCCATGGTCTTTGTGGATCCATACGACGCGGTTTTTATCCATGTCATATACGACAGTGATGCACTCATAGCCTTTCCGGAAGCTGGTCTTGTCCACACAGATTCGGCGCAGCCCGCTGTGGACTCATTCCGCTACGTTCGGCTCCAGGCGTTCCCAGGAGGCTTTGACGCAGTTTCCGACTGTGCGCCAGTTGATATCAAGGTACAGGGCGATAGCTGTATGGTACATCTAGCCAACCTCATCGTTGAATTCCGGGGTGAAGCGGGTTGTCCCATCCTTCCAGGGCAGCTTCTCCGTGATAACATCGTGCCTGGGACACCTGATGCGCTCAGGGCTGTAGCAGATATATACCGGTATTCCATTCAGGTTCGGAGCACGCCATCGGGACTCTGTTTCCTTGTGTTTCTTATCGTATCCCGGGCATCTTTCCCCACTGTAGATGCACCGGCGCTGTTGATTCTTGTAAGGTCTTGCATGGATGAGGAGCTGTTTCTTTTCGTGATCCTCTCCATACTTTCTGCCGGTAGTCGTGACTGCCTCAACAGGCCTCAACAGATTTGACCACAACATTATTGAGATTCAACACATTTTTTAGTACACTAAGAGACAGAGCCATTGGGAGTTCTTTCTTTCTGTATTTTGTTGGGGAACATTAACAGTAAAGGATTCCCAGTGGCTTTCCAATATTTAGTTGTAAAAGGAAGGGGGGGACGGCAGCCAGAGGTCTATGCTACCCACCCTAAGTACAATTGATTCCATTTGTTTGCTTATAAAGCGAATAAAACCAGCACACCGAGTAAGTATCCGCCCTCTGACGTCTCATTAAAGGTTCTAATAACTGATATATCAAAAAACATGGAGGTTTGAGCAAGAATTGAGGATACAAATAGCAGCGTTAGCACATGATACAGTCTTGAGAAAAAAGTATTTGATTAAAGATATAATAGGAAGTGGTGGGTTCAGTATAACTTATCTTTCAGAGAGGATTGAAGATGGAGAAAGGGTCTTTGTGAAGGAACTTTTTAACAAAGATTATATGTATAGAATTTCTCCAGAGAAAAAAGTTCGTTTCGAGAAGGATGGGTCTTTCAATCGTTTTGAGCAAGATGTGTCACGCTTTAAGCATGAACGGGATTTCATGATAAGATTTCATTCATTTCCCGAAATGCTCTCTCTTCTTGATTATTTTGAAGAGAATAATACTGTATATATAGTCTCAGAATATCTTCCCGGCGAAACATTAAAAGAACACATCTCAAATAATGGTCCATATCCCGCTGAAACTCTATTTGGACTAATGCGAAATGTCCTTTCAATACTCTCAAAAATCCACAAAAATGGTTATGTACATGGTGACATCAGTCCCGACAACATTGTTATGGATAAAAACGGATTATACAGACTTGTGGATTTCGGGGCAGTCAAAGAGATTGGTACAAATAGTTCATCAAATAATCAACTGCGAAAAAAAAACTATACGCCGGCAGAAATCTTTAATAGAAACTATCACGTAAATCTCCGATCTGACATTTACTCTTTATGCGCAGTGTATTATTATTCATTAACTGGTATAGCTCCAGAAGATTCTTTTGAAAGACTACTGATCGACGAAGTATTGCCTTTATCTAAGTTAGTTCCAAGTATAGATTCCAATATATCAAGAATGATTATGAAAGGTATCACGATAGATCCTGAGAAAAGATGGGAAAGCATAAAAGAACTACAAACAATAATTGAAGATTTTGACAGTTCAGAGGCGGAGAAAAAAGTACAGCTTGAAAAGGAAAAAAAGGAAAAAACAAAGAGAAGATTATTCGGGGGAGCAGTAACGTTGTGCTTAACTCTGGCAATTATGTTCTTTGTCCATTATACACACAAGGAATATTTCTATTTCAAAGGAAAAGAAATAAGCACTATTGTTTTTTACTACTCCGAACAGATGGATGCTAAGAGAATAAACAAGCTCTATGAAGATATTGACAGGAAAATGTCAATTTTGAGTGGGAATAAAAAGTATCTTTTAGATAAATCAAATGGATTTATAAAAGCTACTGTCGAGAAGGATGCAATACCAGATGGGAACATCTCATCTATTCTAAATAAATATTTTCGGTATTCTTACTGCCTTTTAGGAAGAATCGATACTGGAAATTTTATTACCACAGCAGAGTTAACAGAAGATAGCTTTGAATCAATAACTACAACAGAAGACAGCATCATAATTACATTAAATGAAAGCATGGAAGATGTGCTTAAAGCCCAAATTCCAAACACTCAACGAGTGCTACTGCGATTCTATCTTCAGGAATCAAACATGTATACATGGGATCATCAGAATACGCCACAGGAGATATTAAAATATGATATTCCAATAGAATGCGATTATGATGGCCGACAAATATTTGTCAATGCTAAGGATCTTGGGGAAACACAGGCAGATAAAGAACTGTTTAGAGACTGCTTATTGTATGGAAAACTCCCTATTAAATCTTTCAACTACGAGAGGAGTATTATTTGGGAAGAAAAAAAAGAAACCACATGGGGCAAAAACCAAGTTAATGCATCAGATTTATCGGGTGAAAAGGTAATACTTGACTATATCAATCCTGCGCCTGATGAGGCTTATGATCCGAAGATTTTAATGTATGATCTCGAAAAGAATGACATTGAATACGACGATAGCGTCATACCTCTAAAGAAAAGACTGGACGCATTGGGCGTTTCTTATGCTTGTGGATGGGATGAGAATAATGAATATGAACTATATTTTGCTTTTGAGTCAGATTCCATTTGGGAAATAGAGGCTCCTTTATTATTTGAAATGTTAGAATGTGATTTGTTAACTTCGGACGGCAGGCTTTTGTCTGAGGTGAGCACTGAGAATCCCTTATCTTATGCTGATGGCACGATTAATGTGACACTTGACAGTCCATTAGATGAATTGCAAAACGTTCACGAGAGCAACAATGATACAATTCAATTATGCTTAAATCACTATCCTGTATTTCAGGCTCAGATAATCGAAACAGGCAAGGATTGGCGGTTTTCTGTAAACGAACCTATTATAAAGAATACAAAAAGGGATACTTATAATCAAAATATTGAGCATTTTGTTGATTACATTAATTCTATATCCACAAGTTTCTTATCCGGAAATTATTGCTATATTGGTACCATGTACTTGGACTCCAGGAATTCTGTGAACTGGGAAAAGGATAAATGGTCTATGTATGGATGTGAAATTTCGGAAGTAAGAAGAAAAATTATTACTCTATTCCCATTAGAAGATATAGTTGTAGAATGTTCCCGTATTAATCCTTCTCAGGTAATCATCAGTTGCAATTATAGTGAATCAATAAAGGACAAGTTTGGTCATCCTTTTGAAATTGCGGCAGAGATTTTGAAAAGCATTGATCTTACAAATGAAATCAGTGAAATATATATAACAGTTAATGATAAAAAGAATTTTTCGATTCTTGGGTCTATTACACAGTATCAATTTGTAATTACTAGAGATGAGGAATTAGGAATATATCGGCTACATTGGGATATCATTTACTTCAAAAGTGAGAATAACATAGATCAAAACGCTTTTCGTGCTATTGAGCAGGATAACAAAAACGTGGCGATTGATTATCTTAAGTCAGAAAACATTTTCTCACATTATCATATTAGTCCTGCTCCAGGTGCAGAATAAAAGAATCGTTACATCAACAACAGGACAGATTAATGAAAAGTCCGGCATTAATTTCCCTTTCAAAATAGGATTTATTGGCAGATACAACAGATCAAGGTCACCATCAGCAAAATCTTCTATTTATTACAAATTCATTTACGACAGGTGAACTTCCATGGATATAAACGTAACAAAAAGCAAAAGCGCCCTGAATAAAGGTGAGATTTTAAATAACAAATATATGATTGAAGGAGTTCTGGGAGCGGGTGGCTTCAGTATTACATATTTAGCAAAGCACATATATATGCAAAACCTCGTTGCAATCAAGGAACTATACTTCAAGGAATATATGTACAGAGACATAAATCAGTCCAATGATATGAAAGTGGCATCTAATATTGACGATGTTCGTTTTTCAAAGGATTTAAATAATTTTCTCACTGAGGCTCAAGTTCTTTCGGAGTTTTCAAGTTTAGATGGCGTAGTGAAAGTATTGGACTATTTTTGCGAGAACAACACTGCATATATTGTCATGGAGTATATAGATGGAATATCACTGCTTGAACAGGTAATAAAAAATGGTCCATACTCCTGGGAATCAATCACAGAAAAAATGCTACCACTTATAAAAGCCCTTTCGACTGTGCATAATAAAGGACTGATTCATAGGGATATCAAACCAGATAACATTATCATCTCGAAAGATGGGAATTATACTCTTATTGACTTTGGTGCGGCAATAGACTTCACATGTGAAAATACACACAGTATTTATTATACAGAAGGTTATGCCCCCAAGGAGCAATATTTACGAACTGGAAAGATTGGACCATTTTCAGATATTTATGCATTATGCGCAGTAATCTATTATTGTATTACCGGGCAGCCGCCCGAATTATCTGTTCAAAGGGCGGTTTTTGATGAAATAATAAAGCCCTCTTCATTAAATCCCAAAATAAGTAGTAGCTTTGAGCAGATAATAATGAAGGGACTCCAAGTAGATCCTGAATCCAGATGGCAGTCTATGGAGGATCTGTATAAAGCTTTATATGAAGCTCTTCCTAAAGGCGAAGCCGGAAAAAAAGAAAGAGCAATGAATTCAATTCCTACTATCATTGCTGTTGTATCAGTTATGTCCTTTTTATCTATAGCCATTTTTCTTTTTCAAAACCGAAGTATTTTAATATCTCATAATAATCCAAAAGGAGACCTGTTTTCATTTGTTTTAGAAGCACCAGAAGGAATGACGGCACAAGATTTTAAGATTGCATCACATATAATACAAGAACGAGCAAGGATATTTGTTGGTAATAATAGCTATAAAATTCATGTGGAGGAAGACCGAATCTCAATCAGCTTGCCAAAGTCTTCGATCCCTGGCGCCAACATGGAGAAGAACGACTATTCAATTAGTGTAGGTAAAGATGCGTGGTCAGAAAAAGATGTGGCAGATTTACTGTTCTCTTTTTCAGGACAATGGCGGATTCCTAATTCCGATTTTTCGGATATCTTAATGATTTATAATGAAAACATTCGTAATCTGGAGCTGAAATATGGGAGCTTACCCGTCGTATCTACCTCAGGGGATCCAATGCTTTTGGGTGATCCAATAGATTGGACGACAGAGGAAAGTTACTATCTTGAATTTCAGTTTGATGAAGAGACTGCATTGTTATTAAAAGAATATTTGCAACAAGAAGGATACATTATGATGTCTATTCCTCATATAGGACATTCAGACAGTATTTATGGGCTTGGATGGGTTTCCAAGGGAGATGGTAAGACAGTATATTATCCAATTGGAGACAAAGGAACAAAGTTTAAAAATGTAGCAGATACTTTGTTCTATATTATGTCTACCGATGCTTTCAGTGATTCGCTTGTAGTAATCCAGGAAGATACATCCATAATCAAGTGGGAAGAAAAAGACCCCAAATATCCTTTACAATGCAATGTGGAGGCTTTTCAGACAGAAACCGTTGAAATCATTGCGGAACCTGGTGCAAAAAAAAATCAAAAGGAAATCGTTAAATTATGTAAAGAACAGCTTTCCATTCTTGGCGCTCCATTTGCTATAGGTTTGGATGGAAAAAAAATTCATATAAGGCTACCCTCTGATAACCTTACAGAACTGGTTTTAAATGCAACTGCAGGAGCGTCTTTTCACATAAAGAATGCTTGGGACACAGATTTATTATTGGATGATATCAGAAAGATTGAACCTGATTATGAACACAATCTTATGCATTTATATTATTCTGATGATCATTTTGAAGTAAGCAATATAGGGGAGGGGGACTCACCTATCGAAGATTCTGAAATTTTTCTTTATCTTGATTCAATTAAAATTGGGCAATTAGTAGAGGTCAAGCAATCCGAGAAAGAGTTAACGTTCCGTCTATTGCTTCCCACGCATCCAACCACTTACTCTACACCTGATAATAATACAATGGTTAGGTATATAGAAAATGCCTTACTCTTTCGGAACCTTTGTGATGGAATAAGTTACTCTCCGAAAAGGATTTGGAGAAACAGCGATAATAGCATAATTAGCCTCCAGAATGTACCCGAATTACATATAGGCACAGATGAAGAACGATTTGACTCTTTAAAATCTACCGTTGAAAAACTAGGTGGTGTTATGTCTTTTGGCATTGAAGACTACCACGAAAACCTTTCTATAAAATTCAACAATTGGAATGGAAGATTCCCTGAAGATGCTCTCAAAACCGTGGAAACCATTTACAGGGAAGGAGAACTTTCAGATAGCATATGTTCCAGCATAACAATTGATATTGATACTTGGATAGGCGAAAACCCAGCAGCCTTACATGTTAGTTTTCGTCCAGAACAAAGATTTGAATCTACTATCTGTTCTTATGGAATTGTAACTACTTCTGAAAAATCGGCTTTGCAATCGGCAAAAGAATATATTGAAAAAAGTGAAATTTTGACACCTCCTGAAGATTATACAGAAAACGAAGAAGCAATATATTATTCAACAACAGAGTGGGAATATATATTTGAAACAAAATATAGAAAAATTATTTCGAATTAGAAAGCCCGCATCTTCCTCTGGGTGGTAGAAGTATGCCGCACTTTGGTTAGTCTCCAACTGCGGCATACTTCCTTTGTTTCACCAAGAACTTTCATTATAAGGATAAGGTCTCATCCTCAAAGAACTTGTTTAGTAAGCAACTTATTAAAATCTGCATCCTCGCTCCGAGATGCTCGATAAACCTTATATAAATAAAAGTTTTCTTGAGATAAGGCATACCTTGTAACTTCTTCCATCAGATAATCAACAGGATCTTGTGATCGCAGATAATTAATTATAAAGAAATCAAAATCAGCTTCTTCATCGAGTATCTTAAAAGAGCTTTCTTTTAAGATGGTATTCAAGCGTTCCTCGTTTAACCGCATCCGCTGGGGAGCAGAGAGATCACTTGCAAAAAACAGAAGAAAGCATATGAAAGTGGTTCTGTCCAGATCGAGAGCTCCCTTTAAATACTTTCGTATAGTATTCTCTCCCACTCGATTTTTTTGGTACCCACGATTAACGGAGTTCAATGAGGATTCATCATCAAGAGCTTTCTCTTGCGCCTCAACCCAGTTGTTAAGCTCTTCTATAACGGTTAAATCATCCATATTACGGTATTTGCCATCATAATATCTGGCAGCATTTGCCAGTTTATGAACTTTATCTTTTGGGAGATTATGGAGATTACCCATATGTTCAAGTAATACTTGCATCCAGTCAAGACTCACGTAGCCGAAGAAGAATTCACTGAATTCTGCAAAAAGGACTCCACATGAGATAGGAATACTTTCCAAATACTCTCTTACCTGTGATGTTGGAATGGTATTTTTTTTGAGCTTAGCACCTCCCTTAAATACACACAACCCATCCCAAATATCCTCTGGCATGGGACGAACCCCTTTAGAAGATACCTGTACAAACTCTTGTATTTTTTGATCAAGGTAAAAGTAAAGATATTTACAAAAATAATATCTGGTTTTCTCACGGACAGTTGAAAAACTTCTTATATTTGCAGTTACATATTCGACAAAATCATTCTGGCCATTAATGTGTGATAATGAATTCTCTATGTGCTTTGTTATATGTCTGGTCATTAACTCTGATTGATCAGCTATTGAATTACTGTCTAAATATTCTCTTAACACTTTTAATGTAATGTTTTTTTGATTAAGAATATCAATTTGCCGGGTTTCGTAATCTTTTATTCTCCTTATGTTTTCTGAAAGCTGGCGCCATTCTTTGTATTCCAATCCATTTCGAAATGCATAAAGAAGACTCGCCTCCCATAGATTTCTTGCATACAGTCTAGATAATCCATACTCTTGTAATTTCTCATTCAATTCTTCAACTGAGTAATTCCGAACAAATGCAATTGCAATAATTTTGTATCGCAGAGGAACTTTTCTTGATAGGCTGTAGTTGAACTGCATGCACTCATCGAGTTTCTCCGTTCCATTATCCTCAATTGCGAGCTCGTTCATAATTTGGTCAAATACTGTTCCCCTTTTCATTTTGCTTATCCTCGTAATATTTGTCAAAATTCATTTCCAATTCGAGGAGCACACTTGTAATTTCATTCATCAATGCATTTCTAATTATTTCAGGACATTTTCCAAGCAAGAGCATATTAATAGTTTCCCATTCCTCTTTGAAAATAGTATCAAGTTTAAGCAAAATTAGCCTTAGCCTTTTTCTTAAAACTTGTAGATGAACTTTACTCTTTGCCTGAAGGATTATTTGATCATTTGACTTACATGGATATAAAAATCTACAAACAGTGCCCTGTAAAGAATCGCTGTGCTCTTCATTCCATTTTAACAAATACCACCGTAAAAGTCTTGAGAAAGATGGCAATCTCTTGGAACTTTTGGGCCATATTATATATTTAATCAAAACATCTTTCGTTAATGGATTCCATTCTATTTCTCCTCTTAATGAGTACTCTTCTTCCGAAACATTCTTGATTTCCCATGGAGAAAAGATAATTCTCGTAGGAGTCATTTCCTGTATATGAAGACCTAGATCAGATAGCGAGGATTGAGTAATCCTAAGATATTCTTTTCCTACATTAGCAAAAATTAAACCAAGTAAATGGATATTATCATCATTCATCACACAATTCCCTGGATGTATGTCTTTCTACTACATACAATTCTTTCTATGAATAAATACTGTTGCTTTACTAAAGCTTCCCATAGCAAAAATGGATCTTCGTACAGTTTAAAGATTCTATAACATAGGCAATCAGATAGGCTGATTAGGCTGCCAATGCCGCTTTGGTCTGTGAATTTCGGGTGTTATCAGGCGCTTTCCCAACGAACATCTCGATAAACAGCGAAAGCTGTTCTTCAGTCAGTCATCAGTGTAAAAGAAGATTTCCCTCAGTGTGCAGTTGTCGGAATTTCTTCTCTGTTCCATCGCAATCATGAGATATCTGGTCAATACGATTGCTACATGAGCAGTCAGGGCATCATAAGACAGACTACGGCATTCCGTCACCAGTTGAAGGTGGGGCTTGCAGATCTTGTGTGGGCGGTAAGATGATTTTGCAATCATGAAAAAGTCCTCCATCTGCCAGCGTTTTCCACAGATACGGATGATCTCTTCTTCGGAAAGAAGCGGATTTGTTCAGATAAAGGTGACCAAGTCTTTTTTATTCTTCTTATTGTGGACACAGACGACCTTTGCCGGAATCTTCTGTTCTTGTCTGACTGACCATGACATTTGTAGAAAGCAGATATTTGCTGTGCCATAGCGTTTCCTACTGATACTGAATGATACTATCTGTTTTGTAATGATTTGTTAATGTGATCCCATGTGGGACTATAATCCAGGCGAAAAATATGAGGGCAATGTCAATGAAGCAGGATGATTTTATATAATCTGCTGACATTCTCTTTGTACTACGGGAACTCTGTCCACTGTGCCTTCCAGGATGTAGTGTACATTTTGAGCTGCAATTGAAATGGTTCTCTCATTTTTTCTCATATTCTCTATTTCTATTGACTGCGTTTTTTGCAGTTCCTGCAGTTCTGCTTTTCGTGCCTGCAGGGATTTCAGAGATGGGAACTTGCCTTCCGGTGTGTACGTGCGGAGAATATCGCGGGCCTTCTGGTAGCGGTTGATTTCGGCAGCGTGCTCATTGCGGTATTTCCCCTTGTTATGGGCATTCAGCATCTGGCGGAAAGTGTCCCTGGTCGCAAGAAACTGGCCGGTATAATGGATTCGCTCATTGATCTGCCGGAGTTCTTCCTTTGTGGAACGCAAAGTGTCTTCAGCCTGAATAAGCTGTTTTGAAGCAATTCTTCGTTTTTGATCAAGTTCCTCTGGCGTTCCGAGTCGGTTCTCCTGAACAAAAGCAACTGTATGGGCTAGCATCTGCAGGTTTGAAAGCTGGACTTTTTGCGCATAGGCGCGGCTCATCTGCGCTTTTATACAGGTTTGCAAATCTGTGACAAGCTTCAGATCAGACTGAATAAAGAGCACGCCAAGAATCGGATTTGTCTCCAGATTATATCCGGCAAAAGGATTTTCCGCCTGGGAATCCACGAACTCGGTGTTCTGAGTATTATCAAAATCAGTGCCATTGTGAACGGCGTCTTCTTTTTCTATATTGCCATGATTATTGCCCTGATGGATTTTGTGATTCTTGCCATCAGGACGGTCAGAAAGATTCTGTTCAGTATGATCCTGATGGTTCATATATGTTTTTCTGTTCGGCCAGTCAGCAAGGTTCTGTTCAAGTTGCCGCAGAATGGCTTCTTTCACATAGGCAGCACCAAGCGCTCTGCCGCGAACAGGCTTTTCCCGATCCGGCAGCAGGTGGCTGATTCGACCGCGCGATTCCCTGACCTTGATTTGATGACGGGAAAAAGAGAAGTGAACGGAATTGCTCAAAAGACGTAGATTCTTTCACGCATTCACTTATGGCATCGCGCAAGGCCTGCTTTTTCGTCTGGAACTTTGTAAAGCGCGGCGTTGCTCCAGCATCAAGAATTTCACGGTTGCGGGCATTCAGCTTCTCCTGTCCGCGTTGAGCGACACGGTATTCCCGATCGGATACTTTCTGTTTTGCAGGTGCGAGAAGGTCAACCTGGTGCAGTCCTTCCCGATGACAAAGATCCATGACATCCTGAAGAAGACTTTTGAAGAAATTTCTGGACACATGATGCTTGTAGCCGGCTTTTGTGTCGCAGGTCCTTTCTGCAAACCGGGGCTCTTCTACATCGAGCATACGCAGACTGTTGAGAACCAAGTGGACGTGAATATTTCCGGAATGGTTGGAACCATCCATGTGTGTGCAGATCAGAACCTGATGGCCGGGAAAGTTCTTTTTGGCGAAAGCAAGTCCAAGGGCCTGCGCTTTTCCTCCTGTCAGATCATTGTCAATAACGTCCTGCGGATCGAAGCTCAGAATGTAATGATAGGATTTGATTTCCTCCCGTTTCTGATTCTTGTGAAACACATTATTGAGTTTCGTGCATTCTGCATCAAAAAGGAAGGGGTCACAATTGATCCCGTTTCCTGACAATAGGAGGCATCGCTTTTTCTTGTGCTCTTATGTGGATTTTATATGTGCTAATTCCAAAAAAGGTACAAATATTCGTTAATCAGTGAACGAACATTTCCATTGAGGATATTTTTGGTCAGTCCTTTCGGTATCGTGAAAGTGGAAAACGAGTTGATTACGATGATACGGGCTGAGTTACGGAGTTGCACGATAGGAAGATCAATCTGCCTGATTCTTGTTGCCTCTTCGTTTTGCAGGAACAACATCCTCTGATGAGAATAATGGATCTTGGTTCGTTGTTCGCAGGAATAGCTTTTTCACATGCAAGGCTGGGAAATGTCCACGCCATGAGTCATCCCGTAAGTGCATATTATGATGTGCCACATGGTGTCGCTAATGCGATCATTCTTCCTATAGTTGTCGAATTCAATATGAAGGCAGATGCCGGAAAGTATTATGAGATATATAAACGTATAGCTGCTATACCGTGCTCCAAAGAGCAATTTATGTCGGAAAAGCTTATCTCTGAAATAAGAAGGCTCATCGAGGAATTGGGGATTCCTAATAATCTGCAAGCTGTTGGTGTAGATGATGCATTGATCAATAAGATGTCAGAAGATGCTATGAAAAGTGGTAATATAAAAGTGAACCCAAGAACAACTGAAATTGAAGACATAAAAGCCTTATATAAGGAGGCTATAAATATCCAAACTAAAGTCAGTTAAGAAGTGATTAGCTATATAGATTTTCATCTGTATGGTCAGATATAAACAGCAAAAACATGTGTTTATAGATGAGATTACTGTCCATGCGAGTTTCTGCTGGTGATGATATGTATGGGAATTGTTAGGATTCTTTTTAGCATTTGGCCGACCACATGGGCTGAAATTCGGCAGTTTTGTGATACCTTTCCTTGTTTCATTGGTTTGTGTTTTTATTTTTCAGTATAAAATGCTTACAAATATCTTAACAATCTGTATATTTCTTGCATGATGATGCATATAATTGTGATATTATATTGGTTAGAGGCAAAGACGCTTTCAGAGATGATGGTGTCTTTGCCTTTTTCTGTTAGGTAAGATTTGTGAAAGGGAGGATCTGGGGAATGATTACATTGAATGATTACCTGTATTCAGGGGACACAGTCTTAAAGATTCTGCAGAGATATCACAATGATTTGAAAGAAGATGCTAAAAAGACACAAAATGGTATGGATATGATTCACTGTAATTTCCTTTTGCAGCTGATGGAACTTCTTGAACATAATGATTTCCTTACTTCTCAGTCCCAGCGACTCAGGGAATTTTACAAATATATGTCAAGTGAATACCCTTTTCTATCGTTTACTTTTAAGGGAAGAATCAAATCGCTTATAAGAGCGGAACAGAAATTCAATGGAAACATAGTAGAACATGTATATGATTACTATGAGAAAAACACTTCTTTCCCAAGTATCACAGAGCTTAAACAGCAGATTGGTCCCATACGTGATCTTATTGCTTATCGCATAGTTATATCCATGCCTGTCTGTCACCTTAAGGATGGTGAAAAACGAGAGGAGATAGAACTTAAGTATCTCTACGAGATTGCCAATGCGCTTCCGGGGTTTCTGGAAGAGAAAGGCTTTACGGCAGAAATCTATGGAATACCAGGGAAAGAACCTTCTGAGATGATAACAGAATCATTAAGGCCATATTACAGGGACTATATAAAGAATCCTAGTCCCTATGGATATAAATCTCTTCACATTACCTTCTATGATAATCAATCCAGGTCTTACCTTGAAGTGCAGATGCGTACCAAACAGATGGATGATTATGCTGAGATAGGACCGGCACATCACCTTGGATATGAGAAGAGACAGGATAAAGAGAGAAGCCGTAGGGATGCAGTACCTTCGGGGGAATGCACTTATTTTGATGAGGCTTATGAGAGGGGAATGCTGTTGCAGGGGCTTGATCTGGCCAAGGTTGATGTAAATATGTTTGGGGCGGTAAACAATCAACTTGTAAATGACGGATGTGGATTATACAGGGGAAGGCTTATCTTGCCATATGAGCATCTGTCAAGGTTTCAGAATGACATTATAGATTAAAATATGAAGGAATTATAGTAATGAAACAGGTGAGTGTTTTGCTTGATAGCGTTGAAAAAATAAGAAGCTTTGTAGATATCATTGAAAAAAGTGAAGCAGATGCGGATCTAAGTCAGGGAAGCAGACACGTAGATGCTAAATCATTATTTGGTGCGTTATCTATTGTGTCTAATTCTCCAGCCATGAAGGATGCTGTTGGATTGTATGCCAGGCTTGGTTATACCAGAATGCCTAATTATCCTCCATATGACAAATTGGAAGGGGCAATATGTTTTCAAAAACAACTAAGAATATAAGGAAGATAGGGAAATGATAGACGGATATTTAAAAGTTGCAGCTATTACTCCAAATGTAAGGGTTGCAGATGTAGAGTTTAACTGTAATGAAATATGCAAATGCATAGAAGAAGCTGCTGGGAAAAAAGTAAAGCTGATGGTATTTCCGGAACTGTGTATAACGGGTTATACCTGCCAGGATTTGTTTTTTCAGGACAGATTATTGGAAGCAACAAAGGAAGCTCTGCTCAAAATAGCTAAGCATAGTCAGGGCGTGGATGCACTGATTTTTGTGGGATTGCCACTCTCGGTTGATGCAAAACTATACAATGTTGCAGCAGCTTTATGTAATGGAGAAATATTGGGAATTGTGCCAAAGACATTCTTGCCAAATTATAACGAGTTCTACGAAGCAAGGCACTTCTATTCTGGAAGAGAATTAGATACAGTTATCAATATTGGTGGGCGAGCTGTACAAATAAGCAGAAATATCCTGTTTGAGTGCAATGAGATGCCGTCATTTAGAGTTGCATCTGAGCTTTGTGAAGATTTGTGGGTGCCGGATCCGCCAAGTACTGCACACTGTCTGGCTGGAGCGACAGTAATAGCCAATCTTTCTGCTTCCAATGAGATAATTGGCAAGAGTAGATATCGCAGAAATCTTGTTAGCTCCCAGTCTGCAAGGCTGGTCTGTGCGTATCTGTATGCATCTGCAGGTCCTGGTGAATCCACTCAGGATGTTGTATACTCCGGGCATAATATAATAGCAGAAAATGGAAATGTACTGTGTGAATCGGGGCGTTTCTCTGAAAATATGATCGTATCAGAGATTGATCTGGAATATCTTGAATCTGAAAGAAGACATATGACAACATATGAGGCAGATTCCAGCGTCAAGTATAACCACGTGGGTTTCTCCCTGAATAAATATTGATCCCAATCCGTTTGTACCTGCTTTGGGACAGGAACGCGACATGCGATGTAATGAGATCCTTACCATACAGGCAATGGGATTAAGAAAAAGACTTGATCATATCGGATGTAAGACAGCAGTTATTGGTATATCAGGCGGCCTTGACTCGACACTTGCATTTCTTGTTATTGCAAAGGCATTTGACTATCTGAACCTCGATCGAAATGGAATTATAGCAGTCACAATGCCGGGCTTTGGTACTACAGACAGGACATATGAAAATGCAGTAGGGCTCATAAAAGAGATAGGTGCATCATTTATGGAAGTTAATATAAGTAAGGCTGTTAAACAGCATTTTGCTGATATTTGTCATGATGAAAATGCTCATGACGTTACCTATGAAAACAGCCAGGCCCGCGAGAGGACCCAGATTCTGATGGATATTGCCAATAAGGAAAACGGCATAGTAATTGGTACGGGGGATTTATCTGAGCTTGCGCTCGGATGGGCTACTTACAATGGTGACCATATGTCGATGTATGCGGTGAATTCCTCAGTACCGAAGACTCTGGTTAGATATCTTGTACAGTACTACGCAGATACTACTGATGACAGAAAGCTCAGAGAAACTTTATATGATATTTTAGATACACCTGTATCGCCAGAGTTATTGCCACCAGATGGAGGTGAAATCACCCAGAAGACTGAAGATTTAGTCGGACCGTACGAACTTCACGACTTTTTCCTCTATCATATGCTAAGGCTTTCGCAAAGTCCCGGCAAGATATACAGATTGGCAAAAAACGCTTTCACCGGTGAATATTCGGATGACGTTATTCTGAAATGGGAAAAGACATTTTATAGAAGATTCTTTGCGCAGCAGTTTAAGAGGAGTTGCCTTCCAGACGGACCAAAAGTCGGCTCTGTGGCTGTTTCGCCCAGAGGCGATCTTAGGATGCCATCTGATGCTTGCGTGAATACATGGCTGGAGGAACTTGATAACTTATGAAAAAACCTATTATTGGTCTTGTTCCATTATTTGATGATGAAAAGGAAAGTCTGTGGATGCTTCCAGGATACATGGATGGAATAACGGAAGGTGGAGGGATACCGATAATTTTACCATTGACTGCAGATAAAGCCGCTATTAATCAACTCCTTGACACAGTGGATGGGATTATGATGACAGGCGGACATGATGTATCACCAGGCTTATACGGAGAGGAGAAGCTTGATGATTCGGTTGTTTGTAACGCAGTCAGGGATAGCATGGAAAAAGAACTGCTTAGACAGGCTCTTGAAAAAGACATCCCTATCTTGGGAATATGCAGGGGAATACAGTTTATAAATGCTTTTCTTGGTGGAACTCTTTACCAGGACTTAGGAAAGCAGCACCCATCAGAAACAGAACATCATCAGAAACCTCCCTATGATGTTCCAATCCATGAAGTGAAGATTATACAGGATTCAGGACTTTACAGACTTCTTCGGGAATATGTCATAAGCGTAAACAGCTATCATCATCAGGCAGTAAAAGATGTTGCTGATGAATTGAGAGTCATGGCAGTATCAGAAGATGGACTGGTGGAAGCAGTGGAACTACCAGAAAAGAGGTTTGTTTGGGCTGTACAGTGGCATCCGGAATTTTCATATAGAGTGGATGATAACAGCAAGCTGATATTCAGGGAGTTTGTAAAACATTGTCAGGAGCTTTGATTTGGCTAAAATAATGATAAGATCAGGATATTGTCGCAAAATTTTTGTATAAAATAGCAATTGTCAAAATAAATACAAACCGTATACTTGTATACAAACAAAGGCGTTTTGATTCACACTGTGTTTCGGAGCGCCTTTTCTTTTATTCTTTTTCATTATAACTAATCCTATATAAGTGCAATGAGACAATGGCGTTTCGGCTTGATACCGGAGCGCCATCTTTGCATTTAGGAAAGGAAAAATAAGCTATGGCAATGATCAAGCTGGAAAATGTAAATAA
>ONKG01000024.1 GCA_900318375.1 uncultured Lachnospiraceae bacterium | reverse complement strand
ATTTCAAGTCTATAGGGCAGATCCATATAATAATCAATCGTTTTCATCCATCGTCTCCTCCACTACCTTCCGAACCATCTCGACATAGACTCGTTTTATAGGTTCATTTTTAGGAATTGTTATCGGGGGCTTTCCCGGTTTGCGGAATGTGTAATGACTGCTGCCGCCCCTTGGAGCATTCATAGTATATCCGCAGCTTTCCAGTATCTTACGAAGTTCGCTGAACCTCATATCCTTTGATGAAGAATAAATACGGCTGATCAATTTATCCCATTTCGACATATCTTCTTCTGCCTTCCATTATATTTGGTGTTACATATGGTGTCAACTATCTATAAATAATATGACCAGACTTGTAATTTCACCTTCCCACACATAAAATATAACCAATGGGTACTTTTTATCATCATATTATTGTATCCAATGGTTACCGTCAATCCTTTTTTACCGGGAGATATGAAAGTGGAAACAGGGTTTTGTCCGGAAAGATTAAAGAATATTCGGGAAGAGATGGGGCTTAATAAAGCTGAAGCAGCGAGACTGTTCGGCTTATCAAAAATGGGATACCTGCGCTATGAAACAGCAGCCAGAACACCCTCCTGGCAGACGATTGTATTTATGGCGCAAAAGCTCGGAGTCTCGCCCGAATACCTAACCGGCGCCTCTGAGGTCCCCGAACCAGCGGAATATCTGATTTCCAGGTCAGATGATCCTGAACTATTCGACCTGATCAAAGACATGATTGATACAAAGAATCCTGCCCGAAACAGACTCCTTGCCTATCATCAGAAACTGAAGTCTGATTCCTGACACTGACAGCATCCGTGATCATCACAGATCTCCATCACACTTGCACCATGTCAAAACCTCTCTGCGTACTGCTGGCCAATACCGGATGAAGCATAAAAACACTTGGTTTTAATGATCTAATTTCCAAAAGCCAACCTGTTTTTTTCTCGCAACTCACTCGCCGCTTCGATTGTCTATTCGAGGCAATCTCAACGCGACTGCCGCCACATGAATCAAAAAAAAGCAGTCCCTGCGAGAGCACGCTCCCGCCGGACTGCTTTCTTTATCTTTGCGCTGCACATGTGCTTCGCATTTGTATAGGAGCTGTTATACGTTGTGACTCCATTTGTTCTCATGTATCCTGCTTATATGGGTTATCTGAACTGGTGTTATCAAATTGTTATCAGCGGTATGTTATCAGATTTTATTAAGCCAATTCTTAAAGAAGAATACCATGGCATGTCAATGCCATCGATGCTTTCCGCAATTCTTTTTTTGAAAGGCAAAACACAATTTGACTATCTGGGTAGGATTTTTATCTACATAATGTGAGGAAACTCTCCAATCAATATGAAAGCATTGTTTTGATGTTATAAGAAGCTATCCCGATTCTGTAATGAATCATCATTAGAGATTTATTGCACTACGTCTATAAAACAATTAGCAGCATAAACTATTCTATGTTTTTCGATTTGTAATTGTTCCATTTGAAAGTATTCTTTATACGATAAGGTTGTATAGTGTATAGGTAAGCCAAACTCACAATTCAATGCGATGGCAATTAAGTTTTTAAGTTTCCTTAATGCAAAAAAATCATATTTCTCATATAAAATTATTAGGTCTATATCGTTTGCCTTCTTCGTATCTTGAAACGATCCAATTAATATAATTGATGCATTTATTATTTTTTCATATACTTCTGCCGAGCCTATCATTATGTTCCCTATCAATTGGTCTAATATATCTATATGGTCTTTCAATATTTATAGCCCCCATAAACTCCCTCATAGTAAAAACACCAACTTGATTCCTTTTTCCTTGTCTATATGCATCCTCAGAAACACTATTCCAATTTGAAATAGTTATAAGACAATCAATGTCTGGATATTCATCTTTTATATCATAATAATCCGACAAGCTTAATACATAATAATTTGATACAAAAACTCTTATCTTAGGAATATCATATCTTGTAATTTCATAATAACTATCACTTAATTGTGAACTTCCTTAAAAATTAACTCTCAATCGTTTTTCTCAGGTTCAGCCTCTAGGAATTTGATGATCTCCTCATAGGTGCGTTTGCTTGTTGCCAGGCGTTTGAGGATATCTTTTCGATGTTCCTCATCCCTGAGTTTGTACAGTCTCTCGAGTTCATCGACAGCGGCATCATATTTGTCTTTGGCTCTGGAGACCACAAGTTTCTGTGCTTCGATTTTGTCATCGATAGTTATGCGGGTACGTTTTCTAGCCATTATGATGCCTCCTCTTCGATAGACTGCAGGTCAGTACTGATGCCGGACGCCTGTTCCCGGATATTTGATTCAGTCAGATTAAACGCTTTCAGGATATCTTTCTGCACAGCACTTAGAGCATAGTTGAGTCGATAGTTATGATCAGGCTGTCTGATGATCTCGATCTTCTCAAGCTCCCTGATGGCAGCAGGGACCGTAAGATAGTTCATTTTATGCTTGCCATGTGCCATATGTTCCTTGAGCAGTTTATAAATACGGTTTCGTATTATAAGCGCGACAAATTCAATAAATATCTTTGCATGGAACGATTCGTTGGAATACACCCTTATACTCTTGTTTCCAAGATAGGATTTGTCCCCTCGGAACAGTTTCTCTGATGCGTCCCTGCCTTTATAGAGGTCGATCGCCTCCTCCGCAGTCATTTTTTCAGAGGTGATGATGACAAAGTATCCGCACAGGCTGATCTCCTCATCGATGACATCGTAGCGCTCGCGGCCGTACATGAATTTTTCATCCGGCTGCCCCTTGTGCCAGTAGATCAGGTCAAAATATTTGCTGAAGCCGCTTCCAAGGGTGAGCTTTTTTCCGGCATGTTCCTGAAGGTAGAGTGACATTTTGTCGATCTTCGCCTCCAGCGCTTCACGTTCGGCATTCTTTCTGCGGTCACTGTAATAAATGTGGAAATACCTATTATCCTGGTCGGATGGATACAGCTGTTTCTTTATTGTTAACCCGCTGACTTTATACTCCCGGATACTGCATTGGCGCCTGTCCTCAAATTTTCCTTTGCATTCCAGGACGATCTCCCGGACAAGGTCCTTCATGCCCTTCATCATGATGACAAACTCGTAACCGCATTTGTCCATGTAATGGATGTTTTCCTTACTGAAGTAGCCTCTATCAAGGATAAAGCCTACATTACGATATCCGTAGCCTTTTACTTTTTCAAGCATCAGCTGCAGCTGGGAAACATCCACAATGCTGCCCGGATATTCTTCGTAAAACAATGGCTCGGAGTTGTCCCGGTCATATGCGATGGAAAAATTGAAAACCGGCACCCCCTGATCATCCTTGGGATGGCCAAACTCGACAAAATCAATCTCTCCCGCCTGGCTGTTTTTATTTGTGGAGTCATAAGAGATATAGATCTTTTCCCGGTGGTCTCTGCGCTCATTCCATTCATTCTGGAACGCTATGCTCTGATCCCTGGTGATGCCGTTTATAAAATCAGACACCTTTGAGTCGCTGTAGACCTTCATTGCGTCTGTGAACAACGGATGGTTGAATGCGTAATCCGGATAATACTGGCCGGCATTATTCTCACAGATGATTGCGTAGGCGGCCAGATCCAGAAACAGTCCGCTATCCTTCCCAATCAGACGGCCGATGATCTCATCCAGATGATACTCTGTCATCACCTTCCTGATGACAATAAAAGAGCCAATGCGAAGGCAGTCACTGCGGTATGCGAAACTCAGTTCATCCGGGAGAACTGCCTCAGGAAAGTATTTCAGGTAGTTGCTGTTTGGATACATCATATCCGGATTATCATCGTCGATCTTTCCGATTGAAGTATTCTTCGGCACAGTGTATTTTTTATCAGCGTCGTATTCCCGGCCATAGGCAAAGTAAACGTAAGTGGTCCCTTTGATCTTCTTGCGACTGATACCTTTTACAAAATCCGGTATTTTTACCGTTGATTTCATGTACATATATCACCTCTTATAGAGAGTTAATTAACACTCTATAAGAGTACCATATGTGGCCTGAAAATGCAATAAATACACTAGAAAATGGGCGTAAAACTGGGCATTTACAGCAGTATCCTGGTGATAGCCCAGTGGATGAGAGTTAATTATCAAAGAAGTTCACGTTAATTTTTTAATACTTTCTACTTTGTCATGACTTCTCATCGCTTGTTCGAAGAAATGAATACTTTCTGGTCTAGGAAATTTAATAAAATAGTCCGGCATCTTTATTCCTCCGAATTTATCATTAGTTCAAATTCCTGTGGGAATGTTGGAGCAGCCTTTGCATCAAGTAATCCCATCTGACAGGCTTCGAATGCTTCTGCGTGAATTTTGAACTTTGTATATATACGCATCTCTTCAATAGAAAATATTGAGATATTTTTCTCAAATAAGTCAACTATTTTTTTGTTATTTGGAATAATGGTATCAATTTTCTTTTTCTTCCACATATCCACAGAATGAGATAATGGGTTATTCCGAGCGTTCAAAGATAATGGTCCATATTGTTTAAAAATCTGTTCATTTTCCGCTAATAATATCTGAACACTTCTAAATATTTCTTTTTTACTTTTACTTCTTTGATATCGGAGGATTTTCTGCCTGGGTTGTTTTTTTTCTTTTGCGACTTCTGAAAACTGATAAATTGGAATATCGGATAATTTAGATAATAAATTATCCCATTGTTCTGCACCTTCGGAAAAGTCCAATATTTCTCTATTGCCAATACCTGAGGGTTTTATATCATCAATATTTACTTCTTTCAACGACTCAAAAGTAATAAATATATACTTTTTACTTTTTTTATCTATTTGGTCCAGAATTATTCTATATTCTTTCCCTACGCCACTTTCAAACGCATCGGCTTTCTTTTTATACGTGTGTGAAAGTACTACAATGACTTTCTCAGAATCCGCAATCAATTTTGACATCATCTCATTAAAATCAATCGCTGTCTGCTCTTGTTTTAACATTTGATCCATAACAGCATTATATCCATACTTTCTCCTGAGCAAATCTACAAACCCCATGACTTTTTCAATATATTTAGGGTTCTCTTGTGCATAGCTTATTGCAACAGCATTCTTTAAATCCATATGATTCCCCTTGTATCCTTTTTAACGCAAAATACTTTTATTTCCTCCCGGCAATCAATTCGTGATTAAAAATAAATGCAAAGAGTCTGTATAGCGTTCGGATTCCAATAAGATCCAGTCATTCTACTTCATATTATCTGAACTGGTGTTACTTATTTACATCAAGTCCTTCTTCTTATGTAATACACTTGCAGAAATATCATATACATTATCCATTAAATCTCATAACAAACAGTGAAAAAACGTTTCTTACCATCCAAACTCAACTTACACATCATCTTCTAAGTCAACCCCATATATATTCTTTGTTTGCTCAGATCCTTTGTCCGCAATTGTTTTTCCCATTGCATCTTCAATGACTTTCATGATGGCTTTTGCTCTGTCAATAAAATACCCATCAAAGTCATTGTTAATGAAGCAGTCATAGTTAACAAGATGAGATACTACTCGGAAGCGAAGCTCTGATTCGTCTATTTCTGCCTTTCTCATTATTCTTTTACTATATGCGCTCGGAGCATCTCCACCAATCTGGCGATTTGATGCAGGCAGCAAAGGCGTCTTGTTAATAATAGAATTCCACTTTTCCTTCTTGTATCCCATCTTAATACAGTAAGACTCCGGGAAAATGTGGTGGATATCAGGTGCCTCATCCATGCTCTTTACGATATCAATAGTTGTTCCCTGAACAAAATCATGGCATTTTTCTCTGTAAACAAGAGCCATTATTCCTTTATAAGCAGCACTGTTTCGGGTTTGAAGAGATATTAATCGTGTTGCGGAAAAATAAGCAGCGTTTACAGTTCGGTTCTGGCTGACCTGCCCGCGGATGGCAGCTACAACGTCCTCCATGTCATTTGCATAACGTGTTTCATTTGCACCGCCATACATTTCGCCCATAATTCCACACCAAAACCACCTGCTCAGGATTTTTTGTGCCTGTGGTTGATTAAAGGTGGTTTTTCCTATTTCCGCACATATAGAAGCTAAAGGAATAAGCTGTGTTGTATAGGGCAAATCGCGCATTCTGAATACGTACTGGCTGTACAGGAATTTTCTAGCCATTTTGTATCCTTCCAATAAAGCCTCTTTATTTGCCTGATAATCCTCAAACTTCAGAGCTAAAACATCTTTCTTTTTACAAGTTGTCATAGTCGGCGCATGATATGTCGTAAATAGCGTCACAGCCGTCAAAAATGCTGTTTCATCTACTCCATACATAACATCTGTATTTAGCGGTTCATTCTTGCCCCTGATGATATCTCTACATTCTCTCCAATCTTTCCTTAAGTCAAACTCATATGTTGCAAAGGTCGCAGTAACCAGTTCAAATACCGTCAGTGGAACGCCTCCAGTATTAACATTCTCAAACACTTTACATACAGCTTCTCTCGGGGTCTCTTTTCCCAGAGTTATGACAGGCAACTTATACCCTGTAATTGTATCAAGGACTTCTGATCGAAACTTCTTATACTTTTCTCTATACTCTTTTCTATATTCATGATATTCCTTATATCCGTCTCCCCAATCTTCCCGCGCACCGCTATCAAATACAATATTAAGGGGAAACATTTCATGCACATATTCCAATTCCCTAGTAGACAGATCAAGGACCACATCTCTGTCGAAATTCTTTTTCACTTTCCTATCAGCCGGAATTGAGACAACAGCATCTTCACGATCCTCATTATCATCAAGACATTTGTTGATATCCAGGTAATAAAACCGCTTTATATCCTTTCCTTTGTCTGTTGTTGTGTTCACAGGTTCTTTACAACAGGTTGCCCTGAACATAGATGTAAGCCGCTGTTGTCCGTCCAAAACAAGATAATCCGGAACGACTTTCTGAACTGATACACCTTCTATAGTTCGATATTTAAAACGGACATTTTCATTTCCATACGTCAAACGCATAATCGCACCCATGGGATAACCTTGAGTGAGGCTTGCAAGAATTCCAACAATCCGGTTATCATCCCATGTCCAACTACGTTGAAACTCTGGAAGCTGTGCCTTGCCCGTAGAAACATCTCTCATTAGTTCGTTCAAATCAGTATCCAATGATTTCGGAGCAATATTAATAGCCATTTCTCTCATCCCTTCTTGCTCAATTCTCTCTTAGCAAAGTCTTAACAATCATGAGTAATCTCCAGGCTTTTCCGCTGCCAGACACATCTCAGGTTCTGATAAAGTCGGATACTTGATTGTCTTTGTCTTTCTCTTCCTCAACCGCTGATACAGCACACTTCCAACTGTCTCCATTACCTGTTTCATCAGTTCTGGATCAGAGAACAAGCGTACAAAGAAGTCGTCGTTCTGTTCGTAGCGCTGTGCTGCCATGTTAGGGAAATCTTTCTCAAACAAGAGCATGAAAGTCTTGCGGTCATTGTTTCTGGCGTAGCTCTGCCACTTAGACTGAGATGCATAGTCATTTTCCATTTGAATCAGAACTTTATCCATCTCGGTAAAGTTTGTGCCATAGCGCTCATTGATTTTATCAATCAGGACGGTCAGGGGATCCTTTTTCTGTTCACGGCGTCCGGCTTCTCCGGTGATCGGGACAAAGCCTCCTTCAGCGCTCTCCAGTTCAATAGCACCATCGAAGTCTTTTTCCAGACGATAGTATTCAAGCAAAACTTTATCATCGACATCCACATGTTCTCCGTGTCCCTTTGGAAGCTGCATGGACAGGAACCTGGCATAGACACTGAACTTGTGAATCTCTTTATCAAACAGGCGGCAGACCTGTGTCACAAAGGAATAGATTCGGTTGAAGCGCTGTAGGGTAGACTTGAACATATCCTGCCGCTCTGGTTCCAATGCATAATAGCGGTCTAATGCAGGCCTGATTGTACCACGGAGTTTTCCAAGGTCTCCCGCAATCTGTTCTTTTCCGGAATAGAAAATCTCTGCGAATCGATCAACTTCCATCTGCTGATAGACTCGATACTGATCCAGTGTGTTTTTCAAGTCATAGATTACATTAGGATCTGTTTCCTTCAGAAGGACCGTCTCTTCATAGTAAGGCTCGAATGCCGCCTTAATATCTTCTGCGGAATTTACAAAATCCAAGACAAAGGTATCCTGCTTGCCTCTGGCTGTACGATTCAACCGGGAAAGCGTCTGTACTGCCTTGACGCCGGAAAGCTTCTTGTCAACAAACATTGTGTGAAGCAGCGGCTCATCAAAACCAGTCTGATATTTTTCTGCCACAATCAGCATCCCGTAGTCATCAGAATGAAAAGCCTCAGGCAAAGCTTTTTCCCGGATTGTCTCCCCGTCTTTTGTTTTATTAATCTTTTCCTCGGTGTATGTGACGCCATCGTCCTCTATCTCACCAGAAAAGGCAACCAGTACATCCAGATCCGAATAGCCTTTCTCTTCAATCTGACGTTTGAATTCCTGTACGTAACGGACTGCATGCAGCCTGGAAGGTGTAACTACCATAGCTTTTGCTTTCCCGCCGATCTTATGCATGGTCACATTGCGAAAATGCTCCAGCATAATTGTCGTTTTCTGGGAAATATTGTGAGGATGGAGTGTCTCGTACTTTTGAATAGCGCGTACACCTGCGACCGTGTCCAGTTCCGGATCATCCGGAATATTTTTCACGATCTTATAGTACATCTTGTAAGTCATGTAGTTCTTCAGGACATCAAGAATAAATCCCTCCTCAATCGCCTGGCGCATAGAATAGATATGGAAGGGATGCCAGGATCCTTTCGAATCCTTCCAGCCAAACATATTCAAGGTTTTTCCCTTGGGGGTTGCAGTGAACGCAAAGAAAGAAAGGTTTTCATGCATTCCCTGTGCAGCGAGTTCGTCCAGAAGACGGTCCTCATCATCTTTGCGTTTTTCTTCCTCCCGACCTTCCAGTTCTGCATATTCCCTGAGGATTTCTTCTGTATCCGCCAGGGCGCGCTTAAGCTTCCTGGCAGCATCTCCCGTCTGAGAGGAGTGCGCCTCATCCACGATCACGGCAAAACGTTTATTACCGGAATTGACCTCTTTATAGATGACAGGGAACTTCTGCAGTGTGGTGATAATAATACCTGCACCATCTTCGATGGCCTGCTGTAACTGGTGGGCATTTTTGTCCACCTTGACAACGACTCCCTCCACATGGTCAAACTGGTAAACCGTATTCTGCAGCTGGCTATCCAAGACGCGGCGGTCGGTCACTATGATCACGGACTGAAAGATTTTTTCATTATTTGAATCGTGAAGACCGGACAGTCGATGTGCCAGCCATGCGATGGAATTTGATTTGCCGGAACCGGCACTGTGCTGGATCAGATAGTTATGTCCTGCGCCGTTTTCCTTCACATCCGCAAGCAATTTCGTCACAACATCCAGCTGGTGATAACGCGGGAAAATCATTCTCTCTGACAGAATTCTGCCGGTCTTTTGATCTCGGACTGTCTCCAGGTGCAGATATTTCTGTAGAATCTCGAGCAGACGATCTTTGCACAGAACATTCTTCCAAAGATAATCTGTATCGTACCCGTCTGGATTTATCGGGTTGCCGGCCCCTCCGACACACCCGGCTCCATTACTCCCCTGGTTAAAGGGCAAGAAATACGTCTTGTCGCCCTCCAGGCGTGTCGTCATATAAACACGACTTAGATCCACCGCAAAATGTACAAGGACTCGTTCCTTAAAGGCAAAGATTGTGTCCTTCGTTGCCCGATCAAACTTGTATTGTTGAATTGCGTTCGCAGTGTCCTGGCCTGTAAACTGGCATTTCAGTTCCATCGAAACTACAGGAATGCCGTTGACAAAGAGTACTATGTCGATGCTGTTCTCATTGTGGACTGAGTAATGCAGCTGTCTGGTACAGTGTAAAGTGTTGGCTTCATATTGTGCCATAGTTGTCGCATTCAGACTCGTCTCAGGTTTCCAGAAAACCACTTGAAACGTGATTCCCCTGTCCGTAAATCCCTTCCGAAGGACACGTAACAGCCCAACCATCTTCACTTCACGGCAGAACCGTTCAACAATCTGCTTCTCACTGTCAACCCCGTAGATTCTGACATAACGCCCCCATTTCTTTGGTTGACTGTTCTTTATAAAAGAGACAAAAGTACCCGTATCCAGTGCCACAGAACGGTTAAATGAAGAAGGATTCCCCTTCTCATATCCTCCCTCTGTGATGAGATACTCCTCTATATCCTGCTCAAAGCGTCTTTCTTTTACGTCAAAATCCGTCATTCTTCACCCCATACATAGGCAATCTTTGTGATACCGCATAAATCAAAAAAGTTCAGGCCAGTTCTTCAAGAACTCCGTGGTACTTCTCCTCAATACTGTCCGAAAGTTTCTGGAATGCAGGGATAAATTCGTTAATCACCTTACCTGCCAGCTCAGCTGCTGCCGCGCCATCATACATATGCGCCATGTTGTTTCTCTGTGCAAGCATGCCGAGCCAAATGTTCTCATCCATGCATGGGTAAAACCTGTATGCAGCTTTCAGAATCTCTCGTGGAGAGCCTGTGGCCGCTATAGCTACTCCCTCATAGCGGAGCAGTTCTTTCAGCACTTTCCACCCAAGCTCAAATTGTAGAGAGAATTTATCAATGATGCCTCCGATGATAAACTCATTGCTAAGATCCTGCTCCCCGGCATGACTTAGAACGGCAAGATTTCTTTTATAGTTATCAAACTTCTTCATAGATAATCACTCCTTCTTTCCGGATCACATCCAGAAGCTCCTCATTTGATGTGCGGTCAAGATTTACCACATCATAAGCCAAGAGCGTGTCAGTTTCCTCTTCCACCGCGAGTCGGAAAAAATCTATGTTTCCGCCAGACACAGCCAAATCAATGTCACTATCACGGTGGAAAGTTCCACGGGCTCGGGATCCGAAAAGAATTATCTTGCGGATACCGTACTTTTTAGCGAGATTTCGAATCTGTTCCAATACGGCAGGCTTGATGCCAGTGTTGGAAAAAGCATTTGGACGGGCAGAAATTTCTTTTTTCCCGGTGACACATTCGAAGATAAGAGCTCTTTTATACTCCTTAAGCCTTGCAATTAATAATTGCCTCTCATCAATCTGCCTATCTATTGCTTCACATTTTTTATCAAGATAGTGTGCTATTATTTCTTGTTCTTCTTTTGGCGGAAATTGGACAAGTAAATGTTCGAATGCAACTCTCGATAGATTTGCCTGAATAGTACCAGTTGAAAGATGATTTAAACGTTTTGCATTCGACAGCATCAGATAATACAGATAATCAGAGCAGGTATCTTTATCAGGAATAATATTGATAAACCTCTGATTAGATACTAATTCTTTTGCAACAATAGCGCACTTGCCCAAGTCGCAACTGGAAGTACAGAGAATTGAATTTATAGGATATACTTTCAAATTCATCAGTTCTATTGTCTCTTTAGATACTCCCAGCCCTTCTTTTGATTCACTAATATATTTTCCATTATAGTCTTCAATCCTAATCCACGGGATATCTCCATCAAGTTTTTCAGGCTTATCCCGCATAGGAGTTAGCATCTGCGCATGCGCTCTTAACTTTAAAACTTTCCAATGGCA
Source organism: uncultured Lachnospiraceae bacterium (assembly GCA_900318375.1). Classification (GTDB taxonomy): domain Bacteria; phylum Bacillota; class Clostridia; order Lachnospirales; family Lachnospiraceae; genus CAG-791. Next base: position 44,155 of record ONKG01000024.1, on the reverse strand, counting down.
CGGAATATAACCTATCCATGAGATACCACTATCCTTTATGGAAACATTACTATTGCAACCTTTTGTAACAACTTCAGCAATTACAGACTCCCTGTAAAGTCGTAATTTTTCTATAATCTGCTTCTGCTTTTCTAAAACAACATCAATTTTCGAGCATTTCTCATCAAGGTACTTTTTTATCTTGCATTGTTCACTATATTTAGGAACGAGCAGTGGGTAATTCATGAGGATTTCTGCGTTAAGTGTCCATCTATTCTCAAAAGATACTCCCTTACCGTAAGAAAAGAATGCCATAAGCCAGTATTGAACTTTAAAATAATAGTCAAAGAAACCTGGATTAACACCCTCTAAAGCCTTCAAATTAATATAAGCAGGACTAATAACTCCCTTGACCTTTGATATACTACAGTTAGCTCCACTGTAAAGATCCATAGGATTAAGTAAAATATCATCAACATCTACAGGATTATAATTAAAATAGCTTTCTGCAATCTGACCCTCATTATTAGAGATATCCCTTACCTTAACGCCACTTCTCGCTAAAGATAATACAACTGGGTTATTTTGCATCGCTTTTTCATTTTTTCTATGAAAGCAATGTTTCACTTTTTTTATTTTCCATGAAGAAGGTATCTTTCCCAACCATGAGTAGCCACTATCCTTCATCTCTCTCACAGGTCAAACACCTCCTCCAGGCTGCCGGAGAGTTCTGTCTCCAGTTCCAAGATTTCCGCCATTATCTCGGCAGACGGTCTGGGAGCCTCGTATTTGTAGAAATAACGGGTAAAAGGTATCTCATAGCCAACTTTGGATTTCTTTCTGTCAATCCAGGCGTCGGGAGCAAATGGCAGAACTTCCCGAGCGAAGTACTGGTCAATGTCCTCTTTGAGAGGAACATTTTCCGTGTCACGAAGAGAGGAATCTGGCTGTTTTTTTCCTTTCTTTAGAATGGGCAGTCCTTCTCCATCACATAGGGGACGTTCCACCACGATTTTGGTATACCCGAAGTCCTCGTTGTCAAAGATCATGCTAATCTCACTTTTCCTGAAATCACCGTACAACTGGGTAATCTCCTGAATCGCGCTCTCCGGGATGTCATTGCGCTTATTTCCCAGCGCCTTACGGCGTTTCTCATAGAGACCGTTGGCATTGATCAGTTGGACCTTTCCCTCGCGCTTCGTGCCAGCTTTCTTGTTGGAAAGAACCCAGATATAGGTTGCAATGCCAGTATTATAAAAGATGTCATTGGGCAGGGCGATGATCGCTTCCAACAGATCGTTTTCCAGAATATATTTGCGAATGTCAGAGGGGCCACTTCCAGCATCACCAGTAAAGAGAGGGGATCCATTGTGAATGATAGCAATGCGGCTGCCGCCCTGGTTTCTGTCCTTCATCTTGGCTATGGCAGTCATCAAAAAGAGCATCTGGCCGTCACTGGCTGCCGGAAGTCCATACCCGAAGCGCCCGGCAAAGCCCTTCTTCGCTTCTTTTTCGACGGCAGACTTCTCATTTTTCCATTCTCGTCCAAATGGCGGATTAGAAAGAATGTAGTCAAAAGTCTGGCCTTCAAACTGGTCGTCAGAGAGCGTATTGCCGTCCTTGATAAAATCAGCGTTGTTGCCCTTGATGAGCATGTCTGCCTTGCAAATCGCGAATGTCTGGTCATTTAGTTCCTGACCAAACCCCATGAGCTCGGTCGAGGAGTTCAGCTGATGCAGATATTCCTCCGCCACGGAGAGCATGCCACCGGTTCCGCAGGCGGGATCGTAGAGGGTTTTGGCTACATTATTGCCGGAGAGGACATCGTTGTCGTCATAGAAAAGAATATTGACCATCAGCTGGATGACTTCACGGGGTGTGTAGTGCTGTCCAGCGTCCTCATTGTGTGACTCGGAGAACCTACGGATTATTTCCTCAAAGATATAGCCCATTTCCAGATTAGAGATGACATCCGGATGGAGATTCGCCCTTGGAGAAGTAAATTCCTTGATTACAATATAGAGGATGCCTTTATTGGCCATCATGGTAATCTGTCCGTCAAATCGGAACTTTTCAAGAATGTCCAGTACATTCTCCGAGAATCCATTCAGGTAATCACGGAAGTTAGCCTCAATGTTATCGGGATCATCCAAAAGTCTCTCAAATGTATATTTGCTGGTGTTATAAAATGCTTTTCCAGACACATTCCGGAGCAGGATATCCTTCATGGGAAGTTTTTTTACATGTTCGTATTTCTCAAGAACAGCATCCTTTGTATCAGCTAGAATACAGTCAAAACGCCGGATCACGGTCAGAGGCAGGATTACTTCGCCATATTCATGCGGTTTATATACTCCGGTCAGTTTGTCAGCGATTGCCCAGATCAGAGCCGCTTTTTCATTTACATTCGCACTTAAACTCATTGTCAATCTCCCGATGACCTGTCAGGTCCATTCCAGCGCCTGTATTATATGTTCGAAGTGTGCAAGATACCTTTACACAAATACCCATTTCAAGAATTTTTGCACGGATGTCAAAGACTACATCTGTCATCTACTTGATTAAATCAGATATATTATTATAGCGCAGCTCCGTAGGAATTACCATTTTTCCCTTCCTTCCCATCCCCACATGACCCTATTTTCATATAAAACACTGATAATAATCATTTCATAATTGCTACTCCTGCAGGCCTGATTTCAAATAGTTAGGTAAAAAAATCGTCCCTAATACACCGTCGACGAATGCTTCATACAATGGCGGCACAGTTAATGAAATAGTTAAGGCGTACTTTTTTGCGACGCCTTAACTATTTCATCACTTCACAATTTGATGATTCATAATGACAAATCCATCCTTCGAGAAGGCTCCTTCCTTGTGCATATACTTTCTGTACTACGGTTTTGTTCCTTCTCACCATTTAGCAACCAGGATATGTTGTAGGCTGCGGTCCTTAGTTCTTCCAGAGACCTTTTCTCAGACTGAAGAGTTGTTTCCAGGGAGGACTTTCTGGTCAGCAGTTCTTCTTTCTCTTTTTTCAGGGCATTGATTGATGGAATCTTTCCGCCGGCTTTGGTTTTGAAATACCTGACCGCTTCATCATATTTGTCCAGTTCATCAGTGTGGCGGGAGCGGTAAAAATATCTGCTAAGCGCATGCAAATATTCCTTATGGACATTTTTGTTGGAATAATATTGGCCAGCATAATGTATCTGCTCATTGATTATTCTTAATCGATCTTCCGTGTGTTTAATAGCCTTTTCTGTGTGATTTACTTTTTCCTGGACCCTGTTTCTTTCTTCACGGAGCTCTTCTCTGGACCCTATACCATGTTCCTGAATATAGCAGACAGTGCGAGCAGCCTTCTGCAGGTTGGAAAGATTCACCTTCTCCGCATATGCTTTGCTATAGTGTGCTTTGATACAAGTCTGCAGATCTGTCACGAGCTGGAGTTCAGAACGAACAAAAAGTATGGCGACAGGATTTGAATAATAGTTGTAAGAGGGATCATAAGTTGTGTTGTACCTTACACCAAGGAAAAACACAGTATTCTTCTCATCCTCTGCCCGTGCTTTAGCGGTTTTCGCCTCTACGTCTGCCTGTTCTCTCTCCTGTATGCCCTGTCTGATCAGTTCCTGGATATGTTCTTTTTCATAGTCTGTTCCCAAAGTACGTCCGCGTATGTACTTCGTTCGTTCTGGATGCAGATAGCTGAATACGCCACGTTGTTCTTTGACTTGAATCCCATATTTCTCATTCAGAAAAGACTTGAATTCCTGCAGAGAGGATGCTTCTGCAGCTGTTTTCAGGATTGCATCTCGCAGAAACTGCTTTTGTGTCTGGAATGTGGTGTGACGCGGAATCATTTTTGCGGCAATGATTTGCGCGTTCAGATTGTCCAACTTCTCCTGCCCGCGTTGCTTAGCCCGATATTCTTTTTCTGTAATCCTGGTTGCCGCCGGCGAGAGCAAATCAACCTGATATAAACCTTCTCTTTGACACATGTCCATGACATCCTGAAGAAGGTAATTGAAGTATCGTCTTGTGACATGATGCTTTCCACCGGCACGGCAGTCACTATCCCGCTCCATAAAAATCTGTCTCTCGACATCCAGTTTTCTCACGCTGTTCAGGATCATATGAACATGAATATTTCCGCTCTGATTATGACCGTCGGTATGTGTGCAGACAAGAACCTGATGGCCAGGAAAATTTCGGGATGCAAACTCCATACCTAGTTGCTGCGCTCTTTCAGGAGTAAGTCCATGATCCGTCTGATCTCTTGGATCAAAGCTGAGAATATAATGATGGGATTTGATTTCCCCTCTCTTTTGGTTTTTGTTAAACTTCTGATTCACATCTCTGCAGGCTCTGTCAAACGCAAAGGCTTCGCAATTGATTCCATCAATGATAAAAGTGTCCCTCATCAGAAGGTCACCTTCCAGATTGCGTACAGGTTTTCCGCCCTCTGTGTGCTGAAACATCAGATATTCCAGGGCTTTTCCATAATTGGCATTTTTATTAGCCAGGTGCTTTAAGACAGCCACGCACCTCACCTCCCAGTTCCATCACTGTAGATCTCATCTCCATAAGCTGATTGATACAGTGCGTCAGCATCGCATACATCTCCATGGTTGCCGGACCTCCCGCGTTAAAATATCTGGTCAGCTGATTCAGGTTGTTCCCGATTCTGGAAAACTCACGACCGATTTCTTCCAGCTTTGCCAGCCCAACTTCGATATGAACATGAACATCTACTTTTCCGAAGACAGTCATGTGACGCAGGTATTCCGATTTAGACATTCCCGCTTCTTTCGCGCCTTCACAAAGGATGTCATACTCTTCAGAAGTCAGACGTACTGTAACGAGACGTGTTTTCTTTTCGTTATCCTCTTTTCTTGCCATATAATCCTTACCTCCTTTCTATGCCAGAGGTTCTCGTGCGAACATCCTGTTGTTAGCCAGAATCTTTTCTTTGCCGTCCTCCGGACGTTCAGGCAGATACACTGCGAGGGTATGGGGGTGCTGCGTGCCCTTTGGCACGCGTTAAGCACGGACCGAGTCGGTAGACGAGAAGCGCAATCCCCATCAAGTTTGACAGGTCGACATTTTACTGGCAGGGAAAATGTATTCGACTGGCGATACTTGCTCTACAGATAGCGCCACTCCCTCACTTCCATAAAACAAGGAATAGTAATCTCCTATGACCTATGAGCATGCGCATTTTTGAAATCAATGGAGAAACCGGGTTGCCGTTCGGACTGTTTCTTTTATGTTTTCTTCCCGAAACCCATATGCATTTACCTTTACCGGGACACAGTGCTCACGGATGCGTTCATAATATCTTTTGTGCTCAAGATCCGGAGGATTCTTCAATTCCTCCAACTCCAGATTGGTGCAGACAACCATAGGCTTCTTGCACTGGATCCTGCTATCGATCACATTGAAAATCTGTTCCATAGCAAATTCTGTGTTTCTTTCAATCCCAAGATCATCAAGAACCAACAGACTGTAGCGGTTCAAGTTGTTGATGAATTGATTTCTCTCCTCGCTGAACATTCCTGTAAGGTAATTCAGGATTCTGGCAAAGTTGGTCATCAGTACTGGAATCCTTTTTTCCAACAGCGCATTAGCAATGCATCCTGCCATAAAGGTCTTTCCGGATCCAACAGGTCCCCAAAGCAATAAGCCGATGCCCTTTTCCTTCATTTCATGCCAGTGTTCAACGTACTTATGGGCGTACTGCATCTGCGGATTCTTGTGATTGTCATTGGAGAAGCAACAGTCATATAAAGACTCATACTGCAGGCCATCCGCTTTCATGCGTGAGATGTCCTGCTGGAACTCCCTCCTCAGACGCTCAGCCTCTTTCCTGCTTCGCTCCTCCTCCTCGCACCTACACGGAACAGAAGGGATAATTTCTCTGCCAAGGACAGTCCTGCGGATCTGTCTGGGCTTATGACAGATGGCACAGACTCGCAGCCCATCTGCATCAATATATTCATCGGGTCCGCAGATATCAGTTCCATTGACTGCCTGCTCCTGATATTCCTTTCCTTCAATCAAACTCATAAGCTCTCCTCCTCGCTGCATTCATATGTTCTCTGGTAAAAATGATCCCGCTCACAATACGGGTATTGATATTTTTGTTTCTTTTGTTTATTTATATAGTTTTTATTAGAGGACAGATTTATGTCTGCCTTCGAAGTAATATTCTGTCTCTCAGAGGGTTCATTTTTTGTCTGTCTGTGAGAAAGAATACTGTCTGTCTGTATACAGGTCATTACATAAATCCTTGTAGGATAACCCGGTCTGCCCCTAATCCGGCGGATCAGTTTCTTCTCCTCTAATGCTGCAAGACTGTTCTTGATGGTCATCTCACTCTTGTGCAAGTCCCTTGCCAGATCCGCGACAGGGTAAATGATGTATACATGGCCCTCCTCATCCATCCACTTCCCGTTTCTCAACGACATCCTGGCCCTGTCCAGGAGCACAACGTACAGAATACGGGTAAACTCTGACAGTTTCTGATCGATCAGGAATCTGGGAAAAGCCATGTACGGAGTAAGCTGAGCTTCAGATGTCAGATATTCTGTCATGTTTTATCTCCTGTAATAATCCAAAAAATGACCGGATACCATCGTACGGGTATCCGGTCTGAGTCTATACCTTCTATTGTTTCGTTTATCGAGGGGGATAAGTTATCTTTTACAGTTCTCTTAGATTATCTTCTCCAATCATCCTCTATTTTCATACCATCCATTATTGCTGTCATCATGTCGACCCGGAAAAGCAAATCCTGATTGATTTCCTCCCCGCTTGCAATTCTCTTCAACTCAGAGCAGATTTTCATCATCTCCTCTCGAAGAGCCCTGTATACCTTTGGATTCCCCTGAACAACGACTTCTCTGTGGGTCAGCCGCCGTGTAATATAATCCTGCTTAGTAAGACCGGTCATCCGGACAGCTGATTCAATCAGAGCATCCTCTTCCGGGGAGACCCGGAACGCAACCATCTTATTTCTCCATCTTCCTTGTTGGTCCAGATTCTTAACCGACATGTGCATTTCCTCCATCATTTTCCTTATTCATGCTTAATATAGATTCCACCCGACTGTTTTCCATACATAAACCGGAACCATCTTTCTGAGAATCAGCCTGCCACTCGCGCTCGAGGAAATCTGCCATATCCAACTGTTTGTTTGGAAATAGATGTGCGTAATGATAAGTAATTTTCTCTCCACTGTGTCCGACACGTTTGCCGATCTCAAATGCACTGAATCCCTGATTGATCAAAAGTGAAACATGGGAATGTCTGAGATCATGGACACGGATTCGAGGCACACCTGCCTTATTGCTCCCTCTTTCCATAGCTGAACAGAGTTTGCTTTTTGACAGATGAAAGATCCTGTCTGTCGGCTGAATATGATAAAACATCTTCAGACAATCCTTGATTTCCTCACAAAGAAACGCGGGGATTGCAATAACACGGTTTCCCGCTTCTGTCTTAGGAGATGTAATAACATCCTGCCCCTTTATGCGCTGGAAGGATTTATTGATTCTCAGCATTTTTCCCTCGAAATCGAAATCCTCAGGCGTCAGTGCCAGAAGTTCCCCTTCACGTACACCAGTCCAGTAGAGCACTTCAAAAGCATAATAGTATATCGGTCTCTCCATCATTGCTTCCGCAAACTTCAAGTATTGCTCTTTGGTCCAGAACTTCATTTCCCTGCTCTCGGCTTTTCCCATACTTCCAGCCCTCTGCGCCGGGTTGATCTGAAGGCTGTAATAGCGAATCGCATGGTTAAACATTGCAGAAAGCTGATTATGAATCGTCCGCATGTAGGATTCTGAAACAGTATTTCCATTCGTTCCCGGAAGCTTTCTCACCGTATTCTGCCAGTCAACAATATCTTTAGCAGAAATATCTGAGAGTTTCCTCTTGCCCAGATAAGGAAGGATCTTACTCTCAATGATGCTTTGTTTTGTCAGCCATGTATTTTCCTTAAGTTTCGGCTTTACATCCTGTTCATACAGTTCGTAAAAACTCTCCAGGGTCATATCAACATTGGCCCTCTTCTGAAGTTTAAACTCTTTCTCCCATTCCGCAGCCTCAGACTTTTTGGAGAATCCACGCTGACATTTCTGTTTCTTTTTACCGGTCCAGTCTGTATATCTGAGCATCACATACCATTTTCCGTTTTTGTCTTTATATACCGGCATCTGCCACCTCCTCACTGTCTTTTATACCAGTTCCGTAAAAATGATCGAAGAAATATGTTCTGTCTACCCTTCCAGGAATCACTACACACCCTCTTTTCTTCAAGTCCTGATTCATTTTCCGAATGAGTTTGTATGCATAAGATTTGGAGACATCCAGAAGCTCAGCTACCTCATCGGCTTTCATAAACATTTTTTTCGACATTTACAGTTCGCCCCCTTTCTCTCTTTCCTTTTCGCTCAATTATTATGTCTGCATGTTTAGTTTGTCTTTAACATCAACTAATGAGTTGGGTACCTGATATACTCCGGCTTAACCCTATTACTGTTACACAGGTTCTTTTTCTAAGTGCCTGATCTGCCGTTCTACCCGGAACCCGTTCCTGCCCCCTTTCGCGGCGGCGTGCCTGCTCCAGTCTGCGCTCGTGCCCGTAGCCGTCGCAGCGTCAGTAAAACCGAAGCATATCTCATCCGGACGATCATGTAGTTATACCAAACCCCAAAATAATTCGTTTGTTTTTAAATGTTTTGAAATCACTGTGTATTCTAAGCATATTTATATAGATTAATGTCATTCTACTACACTCATTTTTCCATTTCAAGCCCCAAAGGACTGTTTCTAAATATTTTTCTGAAGTATTTGTTGAATTTTCTATATATATTTGCTAATATTTATCTACAGTTTCTACACTTTTGTCTCAGGAGGTTCATCATGGCTATTGGAGAAAGAATCAATTTTTTTCGCAGGCGCTGCAATATGACTATGAATGCTCTTGGACAGCTGCTCGGGTTTGATGCAAAAGGAGCAGATGTCCGCATTGCACAGTATGAAAACAACTCCAGAAAGCCAAAGGCAGATTTAACGAAAGCCATGGCAGATGTATTCGGAGTCGCTCCAGAGGCACTCGCAGTTCCTGACATCGACTCATATAACGGGCTCATGCATACCCTGTTTACGATTGAAGATATGTACGGGATCACCGTTGACCGGATTGATGATGTAGTCTGTCTGCACCTGGATAAGACTGTTTCAAAGCCCGGCAGCAGTCTCTGGACTTATCTTGAAGACTGGTATTCCATGAAGAACAAGCTCGGACACGGCAGAATCACCCGGGAAGAATATGATGAATGGCGTTACAACTTTCCTCACTCCGGGACCTCTGAACAAACTGCGGTGCCGCCTTCCCAGCAACTGTCTGATGCATTAGTTGAAGCAATGGACAAGAGTGATCTGTCATAATAATTTTCAAAAATAAATAAGCAGGGTCTGCCCAATCCGGATGAATTCCGGTTCAGACAAACCCTGCTCTTTTTATGCTCTGATTTCATCACCTGTTAACCACAGGGGACATCTCAGAATAATTGCAGAATATCAAATGTTATCAATCTGTTATCACATGCTCTCTATCACGTCTGCAAGTCCAGTGTTTATGCGGGTCTCAGCGAAAACTGTTTTATTCCAGCTCTATAGTTCCGGGCGGCTTACTGGTAATGTCGTAGAGCACGCGGTTGACTCCTTCCACCTCATTGATAATGCGGTTCATAGTGGTCTGGAGGACATTCCAGGGAATCTCTGCCGCCTCTGCAGTCATAAAGTCGCTGGTGATGACAGCGCGCAGGACGACGGCCAGGCCGTAGGTGCGGTGGTCGCCCATGACTCCGACGCTGTGCATGTTGGAGAGGGCGGCAAAATACTGACCGAGATTCTCGTCCACACCGGCTTTGTGAAGCTCTTCCCGGAAGATATAGTCGGCATCCTGCACGATCTGGACCTTGTAGGGTGTGATCTCACCCACAATGCGGACGGCGAGTCCCGGACCGGGGAAGGGCTGACGGTAGACCAGCTCCCGGGGGATGCCCAGTTCAAGGCCTACCCGGCGCACTTCGTCCTTAAAGAGCATGCGGAGCGGTTCGATCGGAGTTTCGTCAAAGCCCAGTTCACGGACGAGTTCGATGGGAAGTCCGCCGACATTGTGGTGGGATTTGATGACATCGCCAGTCTTGCCGTCGCCGCTCTCGACGACATCCGGATAGATTGTCCCCTGGGCAAGATAACGGACCTTTCCTTTGAGTTTCCTGGCTTCTTCTCCGAAAACACGCGGAAACTCCTCTCCGATAATCTTCCGCTTGATCTCGGGATCGGTCTGGCCGATCAGGCGGCGATAGAATCTCTCCTGGGCGTTGACGCGGATAAAATGCAGGTCAAAGCTGCCCGCCGGTCCGAAGATCGCTTCCACCTCGTCGCCCTCATTTTTACGCATAAGGCCATGGTCCACAAAGACACAGTGCAGCTGACTGCCGATTGCCCTGGAGAGAAGGGCTGCAGCAACAGTGGAATCGACACCGCCGGAGAGGCCCAGCAGAACATGCCTGTCCCCGATCTTTTCCCTGAGTTCCTCAATCGTTCGCTCCGCAAAGGAGGACATCTCCCAGTCGCCTTTACAGCCGCAGACATCCAGGACAAAACTGCGGAGCATTTTTGTTCCCTCCGGAGTATGGACCACTTCCGGGTGGAACTGGACGGCATAGAGCCTGCGGGCAGGATCCTCCATGGCCGCAACAGGACAGTGGTCAGTATGGGCAGTGACCGAGAAGCCCTCCGGCAGCTCTGCTATATAGTCAGTGTGGCTCATCCAGCAGATAGTGGAAGCCTTGTCATCACATTCGACATCCTTCAGAAGCAGGGAAGATTTTTTATCTATATAGACTTCCGTGCGTCCGTATTCGCTGACAGGAGCTGTCCTGACGGAGTCCGGATTACAGGCATAGCCGCTCACGGAATCGACATCTTTCGTCACAGAACTATCAGCGGCACCGCACCGATAGGCCATCAGCTGAGACCCATAGCAGATTCCCAGGACCGGAATCCCCAGTTCGAACAGCTCCGGAGAGCATGTGGGGGACTTTTCATCATAGACACTGGCCGGGCCGCCGGTCATGATAATTCCCTTCGGATTCATCTCCCTGATCTTCCCGATTGACAATGTATGCGGATGAATCTCGCAGTACACATTGCATTCTCTGACACGACGGGCAATCAGCTGTTTGTACTGACCTCCAAAATCCAGGACAACAATTCTCTCCTGTTCCATTCCCTACCTCCAATAATCATTTCACACTCAGGCGGGTTATCTCATCATCAACTTCTTTTTTTAAGCAGACATGGGAAACAGCGTCCGGCCGCCTTTGGCCTTCGGCTGTTTCCCATGTTTTGTTTATTCCTTCATGATCCCGCCGAAGCGGTCTTACATCACAGTTCGCAGTTTCCCACTGTGCGGGGGAAGGGCAGGACATCACGGATGTTACCCATGCCGGTCAGGTACATGACACAGCGCTCGAAGCCCAGGCCGAAGCCGGCGTGGCGGACACTGCCGTAGCGGCGAAGGTCGAGGTAGAACTGGTAGCCTTCTTTGTCCAGGCCCAGCTCATCCATACGCTGCTCAAGCTTTGCCAGGTCCTCTTCACGCTGGCTGCCGCCGATGATCTCGCCGATACCGGGAACCAGGCAGTCCATAGCGGCGACGGTCCTGCCGTCGTCATTCAGCTTCATGTAGAAGGCCTTGATCTCCTTGGGATAGTCAGTGACAAAAACAGGGCGCTTGAATTCCTTCTCAGTGAGGTAGCGCTCATGCTCGGTCTGCAGATCGCAGCCCCAGGATACCTTAAAGTCAAACTCGTCGTTGTGCTTCTCAAGGATCTTGATGGCATCCGTGTAGGTCACATGACCGAAATCGGAGTTCATTACATGGTTGAGACGGTCCAGCAGTCCTTTGTCGATGAACTGGTTAAAGAAGTTCATCTCTTCGGGAGCGTTCTCCAGCACGTAGCCGATGATATATTTGAGCATATCCTCGGCGAGCTGCATGTTGTCGTTGAGATCCGCAAAGCAGAACTCGGGCTCGATCATCCAGAACTCGGCTGCGTGGCGGGTGGTGTTGGACTGCTCGGCGCGGAAGGTCGGGCCAAAGGTGTAGACGTTGCGGAAAGCAAAGGCATAGGTCTCGACATCAAGCTGGCCGCTGACGGTCAGGTTGACCGGCTTTCCGAAGAAATCCTGTGAATAATCAACCTTGCCGTCCTCTGTCCTGGGGAGTTCTTCCATGGGAAGAGTGGTCACCTGGAACATCTCGCCGGCGCCCTCTGCATCACTGCCGGTGATGATCGGGGAGTGAACGTAGACAAAGCCGCGCTCCTGGAAGAATTTGTGGATTGCGTAGGCGATCAGGGAGCGGACACGGAATACTGCCGTAAAGGTGTTCGCGCGGACACGCAGATGCGGGATGGTGCGCAGATATTCAAAGCTGTGGCGCTTTTTCTGCAGCGGATAATCGGGGGAGGATGCGCCCTCGACCTCAATCTTCTCTACCTGCATCTCAAAGGGCTGTTTCGCGTTCGGTGTCAGGACAATGGTTCCTGTCGCGATGACAGCGGAGCCGATGTTGAGCTTCGCGGCCTGGGCGAAATTCTCCAGATCGCTTGAATAAACAAGCTGCAGTGTCTGGAAGCAGCTTCCGTCATTGAGTGTGATGAAGCCGATCTTCTTGGAATCACGGTTGGATCGGATCCATCCGCCGACCGTGACAGTCTTGTCCGCAAATGCTTCTTTTGCCGCAAAGAGATCCTTGATCTCTGTCAGGCTGTATTCCTGTCTCATACTATAATCCCCTCTTTTCGAGTCATATCAGGCTGTAAACGATGGCTTTTTCGAACGCCCCGGGCCCGCTCAATCTGTTATCTGTTATCTGTTTTCGTTCTGTGCGCCGTCAGCGGCTGTTTCTCCGGTGGAAGCTGTATCGGCAGTATCGGCGGAATCGGCGGAATCAGCAGTTTCGGAAGTTTCCGCATTCTCGTCTTTCTCTGTCACAGAAGTATCTGCCGTATCGGAGGAATCCGCTTCCGCTGCCTCTTCCGCGGTCTCGGATGTCGAAGCATCTTCTTTGCTGCCGTCCCCGGAAGGTTCTGTCACATCGCAGTGTTCATAGAGCCAGTCACGTACACGGTTGCTCATGAGCTCATCCCGGATGTACTCCTTGATATAGCGTTCCAGACTATCCGCTGTCATTCCGGTGGTATCAGATTCAATGTATTTTCCGATGGCTGTCTGGACCTCCTCCTCAGTGGGATTGAGATCTTTTTCGTCCGCAATTGCCTGATAGATCACTCCAAGCTGCCCGGCCTGTGTGGCAAAATCACGAATGATATCATCGTAATTGTCTGCCGAAGCGCCGTACTGCATCTGCATGAATGTCGCGAGATCCATGTAGTTTGAGGACGCGGCATTCGTGAAATAATTGGTATACTGGAAATAATAGCTCTCCTGCATCGCTTCAGGGATATCCTGTTTGAATGTGCAGGTTTCCAGGAGCTGGTTGTCGATCTGGTGTTTTACAAGCCATGCATAGGAAGATTCGCGCTCCTCGATCATATTGCTGCGGATATATTCGCGGAAGGAATCCACATCCGTGACCGCCTGGCCGAATTCGTTGGTGAGATTCAGTCCCTTGACAAAATCATCTGTCAGGTTATATGCGGAGACCTTGTTGACAGTAACTGTAAAGACAACATCCTTTCCGGCCACATCCGCGTGGGGATAGTTCTCCGGGAACTTCAGGTTGAGATCAAGTGTCTCTCCCTTTTTTGCCCCGATCAGTCCTTCCTCAAAGCCTTCGATGAAGGAACCGGAACCGATCAGAAGATCATAATTCCCGCTGCCTCCCTCAAACTCTTCGCCGTCGATCTTTCCGACGTAATCGATATTGACGATATCGCCTTCCTTGACTTTACGGTCAACTTCTTCAGGAGTGCCGTTGCTCTGCAGTACGGTATTGATTCTCTTCTCAACTTCCTCATCTGTGGGATCCACCGGTTTGGCAGCTTCCACTTTCTGATGTTTGTAGTCCTCCGGGAGTTCGACATAGTCGGAAGCAGTGATGCCTGAGAGATAGGCACTGTCATCGTCCTTCCAGGTCTGCTTCTCTTCCACAGCTGCTGCCGTTGTGGCAGCTGCTGCCGACTCAGTCGCAGCTGTCGCAGCAGGTTCTGTGGTCTGCGCTGTCTTCGAACCGCAGCCTGCAGCCACTAAACAGAGTAAAGCTGCCCCTGCAGCCATAGCAATCAGGTTTTTTTTCATTTTTGACCTCCGTTTGAAAAGAGCAGCTGACTTCCGGTTCATTTTTCCCGGCCCTGCTGCTTTTATCCAGACTTTTCCCCTAAAAAATACTAACTGATACAGTGTATCACAAGAGCTAAAAACTGAAAAGAGAAGAATTCTTAAAAAATTGTGTATCAACTGAGCTGTCAACGGAACTATCAATGAGCCGGACTGTACTGCAGCCCGTTTAGCATCGGTAAAATGTAAAGCGGCAGCAGCCTTACACTTGTGTCTTGTTTTGCCATAAAAAGAATGTTAGAATGATTTTGCATGAAAAATAATCCCCGGATTTCATTTATCTTAGATTCCGGCGGATATCCGTATTACTATACATGATAGAAACAGATGGAGGGTGTATTTTGAGCCGTGTTACAATTGTATTGCTAATTATTCTGGTTATCCTGGTGGGCGTCCTGATCGCGCTGTATTTTATAGGAAAGCGCCTGCAGGCCCGTCAGGAACAGTCGGATGAACAGATCCAGGCCATGAAGCAGCCGATGACGCTGCTGGTCATTGACAAAAAGCGCCTGAAACTTAAGGAGTCGGGGCTTCCCGACCAGGTCATCCAGCAGACGCCATGGTACGCCAAGCGTTCCAAGGTTCCGGTAGTCAAGGCAAAGGTAGGACCGCAGTTTATCAACTTTATCTGTGATGAGAAGATTTTTGACAGCATCCCTGTCAAGAAGCAGATCAAGGCTATGGTGAGCGGCATCTATATCGTGGAAGTCAAAGGCCTCCGCGGACGTCTGCAGACCGACGGTACTCCCAGAAAAAAGAGCTGGGTGGAAAAGCTTCAGGAAAAGGCAGGAGCCAAGCCGGTCAAATAATTTCCGTAAAATCTGTCACCGCCTTTTCCCGGCTGACGGTTTTCAGGAGACAGCAGTTCAAAGACAAGTATGAATATGTATTTAAAAACGCAGCAGATCAGGAAATCTGCTGCGTTTTTATTGTCACTGAACATTTCTGCTCATAATCCTGTCCCATAACAAGCGTATAGTGGATCCGTGCCCGGATGTTTCCTGCGCTGCTGCCGCTTTGCCCCAGCCCTCCCGAAAGGACGGATATTTTTCCGGTGCGGATCTCCATGGGAATCGTCCCGTAGGCTGTTTCATAATCACACCGGGTCGAGAACAGGGCCGGATCAAAAACCATCCTCGTGTCTTTGACGCCGTTCCTCTCCATCCACGCAAGGGTGCGGGACAAAAACAGGCGCACTTGTACGTCCTCTGCCCGATAAGTGAAAAGATATCCCTCTCCGCACAGACTTTGCGCCGCCCGGTACACTGCAGTATTCTCCTGGGTGTTCCCGTCAGGACCGGTCTGTTTTCCGGTGACGGTCAGAAGGATAACCGGGCCCTCTGCCGCCGGGGTCAACCGGCTCCCTCCTCCGCGGAAAAAGGTTTGCCCGAATAGTTGTAGATATCTATCTTTTCCGATGCCAGGATCCCGTATTTGATGATGGAATTTGCAAACTGCTGAAACTGTTCCGCCATATCGCTGACATAGAAGCGGTACTGGGGAACCGTGCTGCCCAGAGCAGGCCGATGATCTGCCAGAAGATTCATTTCCCCGAGCATCTGCCGAAGCTCCATGGCAGTCTCATAGGCAGGATTGATCAGGGAGATCATGTCTCCCGCTGCTCTTCCGATCGTTTTGCGGATCAGAGGATAGTGGGTACATCCCATGATCAGGGTATCGATCCCGTGATCAAGAAGAGATGCCATATAGCGCCTTGCGATCTCATCTGTCACGGGATCTTCCCACAGCCCTTCCTCCACAAGCGGAACAAAAAGCGGACAGGCCTGTGCAAAGACCTCTGCCTCCGGCATGATCTGATGAATGAATTCCGTGTATGAGCCGCTTGAAACTGTCGCCCTTGTACCGATGACGCCGATCCTGCCGTTTTTGGTGCAGGAACAGGCGGTCTTTGCGCCCGGGCGGATCACACCGATCACCGGAACCGGGCATTCCTGTTCGATTTCGGGGAGGGCGTAGGCGCTTGCCGTATTGCAGGCGATCGCGATCGCCTTGACCTTCTGCTCCAGAAGAAAACGTACGATCTGTCTGGAGTAGCGCGTGACCGTCTCCTTTGACTTGCTGCCATAGGGAACACGCGCCGTGTCTCCGAAATAAACAATCTTTTCATTGGGCATCTGGCGCATGATCTCCCTCGCGACCGTAAGCCCGCCGATTCCTGAGTCGAAAACGCCGATCGGCATTTCCGTGTCCAATTCGCTGTATCGCTTCATGTTCATCTGTATCAATCTTTTCTGTGCATTTTCGAGCGGCCGCCTGCACCCTCGCTTTTTGATTTGCGAAGCTGGCTGAGGATAAACTCGCGCTGCCGGTCAATATGGTTTTTAGCAGCCGCGGAAGCCTGATCCGGATCCCCGTCCAGGATCGCGCGGCAGATCGCGCGGTGCTCCATGATCAGCTGCTCGTAATGCAGATCATCCCTGATATATTCATAACGGAAGCGATAAATCGTATCCGCCAGTCCGTTCATCACCTGATCCAGCCGTCTGTTGCCGGCAGCGTTCGTGATCACTTCATGAAAACGCACATCACTCTCGGCAATCTCCTGTTCATCGCCGAATCTGGTGCTGTACTCAAAGGCCTCGTTTGCCTTGATCAGCTCCTTCTTCTCATCCTCGGAGATCCGCTGGCTGGCAAGAGATGCGCACAGCTGATCCAGAGCGCTCCTTACTTCCATGACATCCTGCAGATCACCCTCGGTGATCCTGGCAACTCTTGCCCCGCTTCCGGGTGTGATCGTAACCAATCCTTCAATTTCAAGTTTACGGATTGCCTCGCGAATGGGGGTTCTGCTTGTTCCCAGTATTTTGCCGAGGCGGACTTCCGTCAGCCTTTCACCGGGATCGAGTTTTCCGGTCAGGATCAGTTTTCGGAGAGTCAGAAAGACAGTCTCCCTGAGCGGAATGGACTGCTGATCGTCTTGTGCGGGCATTGCCTCGGGGATAACAGAAAGGAACTCTTTTTCGTTGTATTTTTTCTTTTTGGGATCCGACATATTTAGCCTCCAGGTATCCGCCGATTTCCTTTTCTCAGAAATCGAGAAATCACTTCTCTGCAGAGGACACCGGTGTGCAGACAAAGATGCGGCATCCTTTTGCAGATTCCGTTCGCAGAAAAGCTTCGCGGGTTTTTTCCGCGTCCGTCCGGGTTTCAAAAATACCAAAAACACTGGGTCCGCTGCCGCTCATCCGGGCGGTCAGCGCCCCTTGTCTCTTAAGGAAGTCTTCAATGCTGCCAATGACTGGAAGATCCGCCCCGGTGACAAGTTCAAGAACATTTTCGCATCTTAGCGCCAGCCCCTGCAGATCACCGGCATGCAATGCGGCAATCTGTCCGTCAATATCCGGATGATGATACTCCCCCAGCTCATCCACGGCACGATACACATGTGCTGTGGAGGCAGAGGCTTCCGGTTTGATAAGGACAATGGCACACTCCGGCATGGGCGGCAGCTCTGTGAGAATCTCTCCGATTCCTTCCGCGAGCTTTGTCCCGCCGGCAATGCAATAAGGGATGTCCGCACCCAGACGAACACCAAGTTCCATTAGTTCCTGATCCGACACCTGCGGCACCAGAAGATCTCTGATCGCACAAAATGCCGCTGCCGCGTCCGTGCTTCCTCCCGCGAGACCGGCCGCAACCGGAATCCGTTTGATAAGACGTACATCGACATCCGCATGCAGGTCGTATTTCTCTTCCATCATGCGGATCGCGCGGCAGATCAGATTGTCTTCACCTGCCGGAGACAGGCCGCTCTCGTCAATAAGGCGGATTTTTCCTGCTCCCTGTGCGTCCGTAACAGTAAATGTCAGCGTGTCAAAAAGGTCAATCTGCTGCATGACCATGCGCAGAAGATGGTAGCCGTCCTCGCGGACGCCCACGACATCAAGACCCAGATTGATTTTCGCACAGGCGTTTCTGGTAAGTGTTTTTTTCATATCTATTCATCATCTGCAGTCATCCGCACAGCAGCAGAACCATCCCCCTCTATAACAATTCTGCCCTTTGCGATGACGGCTTCCTTACGAATCGGCTGCCGGGTTGTTAAAGACTCAGCTGCATACATTTTTATTTACATGACGGGATCAGACAATCCCGGTCAGAGAAGATACTCTGTCCACACCGTGGGTTTCGCACCATTTTTCCATGCCTTCAGCCACACGGACCGTCGCATAAGGATCATGGAAATTCATGGCTCCTACGGCAACTGCAGAGGCACCGGCCATCATGAATTCGATGGCGTCCTCCGCCGTGGCGATCCCTCCCATGCCGATCACGGGAATGGAGACCGCATTTGCTGCCTGCCAGACCATGCGCACCGCAACCGGTTTGATGGCGGGGCCGGAGAGGCCTCCGGTCTTGTTGGCAAGTACAAACTGTCTTTTTTCTATATCAATTTTGGCTCCCGTGATGGTATTGATCAGGGAGATCGCATCCGCGCCGCCGGCTTCCGCCGCGCGTGCCATCTGCGTAATGTCGGTCACATTGGGCGTCAGCTTCATGATCACAGGCTGTGCCGCCTCTTTTTTGATCCTGCAGGTAATGTCATAAAGCGCATCCGGATTCTGTCCGAAGGCAATAGCGCCTTCTTTTACGTTCGGACACGACACATTGATCTCGAGCATATCCACAGCCTCGTTCTGCAGGCGGCGGACAACATCGAGATAATCCTCGACACTCTTTCCGCAGACATTGACGATCACCTTCGTATCGACACCCTTCAGAAAAGCAAGGTCTCTTTCAATAAAGACCTCCATGCCCGGATTCTGCAGGCCGATCGCATTGAGCATGCCGGCACTGACCTCGGTCACCCGGGGTGTGGGATTCCCGGGCCAGGGTACATTGGAAACACCCTTGGTCACTACACCGCCCAGGCGGGCAAGGTCTATAAATTCCGCATACTCGAGACCGGATCCGAAAGTGCCCGAAGCCGTCAGCACAGGATTTTTTAAGGTCACGCCCGCTATAGTTACGGACATGTCCGGTTTCTGTAATGATATTTTATTCGATGATTGACAAGTATTCAATGGAGATTCCTCTATATATCAGGCGGATAAACCGCTGCAGTTCACGCTCCGAATTATTGTATTTTTCAGTCCAGATCCACATCGTCCGCCGAAAAGACAGGTCCCTCCACGCAGACGCGCGCATTGTGCACCTTTGAATGATCGTCAACCTTTGTTGTCTTTGCCACGCAGCCCAGACATACGCCTACGCCGCAGGCCATCCGCTCCTCCAGAGAGATATAAGCCGGAATGTTCTTCTCCTGCGCATAACGCTTGATGGCGCGAAGCATGGGAAGCGGTCCGCAGGCACAGACGACATCTGCCTGAATTTTATTTTCCCGCACCGCATCCAGGACATTGCCCTTTGTTCCGGCACTTCCGTCCTCTGTGGCTGTGTAAACATCTGCGAAGACTTCCATCTCGTCTTTGAGGAAAAGCCCGCTGTTTCTGTAGCCCATCACTGCAGTGACCTTCGTTCCCGAATCCGCAGTCCCCTGAAGCGCCGCCGCAAGTTCCAGCATGGGAGGAACGCCGATCCCGCCGCCCAGCAGAAGGACATGTTTTCCACGGAGTTTTTCCAGATCATATCCGTTGCCCAGAATGCCGAGCATATCGATCCGGTCGCCTGCTCTGAGCGAAGTAAAGGAGCGGGTTCCCTTTCCCGCGGCACGGTAGACAAACCGGAGTGTGCCTCTTGTGCCGTCCCATCTGCAGATGCTGATGGGGCGCATGAGAATCATATCTCCTCCTGCGGGATACAGTCCGGCGAACTGCCCGGGACGGACCTCGTCCGGAATATCCTCCGGGGCATAGGCCAGTTCCAGGGACCAGATATCCTGTGCCAGCATATGGCTGTCAAGGACAGTCATAGTTGTCTTTTTTTTCATCAGTCTGAATGTCTCCTGTTCGAATGCTGTTTTTCGTATACAGCTGTCCGGCTTTTTCAGCAATGCTGGTCCGATGCCGTCTGCAGCCGTTTCCGGGACAATTCTTCACAACAGCTTTTTATTGCGCTCGTAGGTCTCCATGATCAGATTGCGGACACGGTCCGGGAGTTCTTTCTGCTCATCGCGGCTCATCGAAGCAGTCTCGATCGGATCGCCGAACTCGACAACTACCGGCGCAGCCTTTATTTTAGGGAAATGATCTTCCAGGATATCCCCTGTTCCCACGATCGTGACAGGCACGATCGGCGCCTTGGCCTTGGTCGCGATCTTGAAACTTCCCGCATGAAAGGGAAGGAATTTTCCTTCCTCTTTGGAACGCGTTCCCTCCGGGAAAATAAACATGGACTGCCCGCCCTTGACCAGTTCGATGGCCTTCAGGATCACTTTCAGCGCTTTCCTGTCATCCTTTCTGTCGAGGAAGAGACAATTGATATCCCTCATCTGCATCCGCAGGAGAGGGATTTTCTCCAGTTCGATTTTTGAGATAAATCCGACCGGGAAGGGAATCAGAGACCCGCAGATCACGACATCCAGCATACTCCGGTGATTGCCGACAAAAAGGACTGCTCTGTCCGTCGGGATCTTCTCAAGTCCGATCACCCGGGTTTTGCCGGCCGCGACCAGCCAGACCAGTTTAAATCCAAATCTGATATATCCACTTCTCATCTGCAGGGCTTTCTGCGGATTGAATTTTCCGACCACCAGGGTGATCACATGCTCAATAACACCAATCAACAGTACCAGCACAAGGACAATGGCTGTCAGTGCCAGACGAAATATCCACATAAAACAACCTTTCCGGCAGTGCCTGCCCCGAAAGGGCGCACACTGCAGTTTATAAAGTTTACACAGTTCGTACGTATGCCGCTCACACCCACACCGGGTTGTTGTACACTTGTCAAAATAGTATACCACATGGAGACAGTTTTTTAAAACAAATACTCCTATTCATTAAAAGAAACACAAGTAACGACTGTTACAGCCCTACAAAAACCGGAGTTTTACGGCGTTCGACGCACGCGAAGCGTATTGGAATCGTCGAACGCGACGTTACATGTACACGCCCTCGACAGGGCGTGTAACTAACGCCTTACTGTACACGCCTCTCGAAGGGCGTGTACATGTATCGTCACGCAGATCACTGACAGACACTTCTGTCTGCCGAAATACTTCCGATTTATGCTATACTGGATATGGAACACCGGAACAAATCCGGCATCCTTCTGCAGCACAGTATTTCCATAAAGATCAAGGAGCAGACACATGTTTCTTATAAAAAATGTATTTCTGTATGATCCCGCCTCCGGCAGAGAGGAAAAAACAGATCTTCTAATTGAAAATGGTAAATTTCTGAAAATCGGACAGAATCTGTCCGAAAAGACAGCCGCGGGTCCTGACAGTGCCGGCTCCCCCCTTCGTGTTCTCGACGCGGAAGGGCTCTGCGCCGCCCCCGGACTCATCGATACCCACGCTCATTTCCGAGATCCCGGATACACTCACAAAGAGGATCTGCACACAGGATCCCTGGCCGCGGCAAAGGGCGGTTACACCAGTATTATTCTGATGGCCAACACCAATCCTGTCGTAGACAGCGTGCCGGTCCTCTCGGACATCCTGAAACGCGCGGAAAACGAAAAGATCCGCCTCTACAGCTGCGCAAATGTCACACAGGGCATGAAGGGTCAAAAGCCCGTCGACTTCGACGCGCTGGCAGCAGCCGGCGCTGCCGGTTTTACCGACGACGGAGTCCCGATCATGGATGCCTCTGTCCTTGAGGAGGCACTCGAAGCGGCAAAACGCCTCAACCTGCCTGTCAGCCTCCATGAAGAGGACAAAAACCTCATCTCCCAGAACGGGATCAACGGGGGAGGCGCTGCAGCTCAGGCCCTGAATCTTGCCGGCTCTCCCCGCGAAGCGGAGATCACCCTAATCCGCAGAGACGTGGATCTGGCTGTAAAGACCGGTGCCCCGCTCTGTATCCAGCACATCTCCACAGCAGAAGGCGTGGACCTGGTCCGCAATGCCAGAAAGCTGAACCCCCGCATTCACGCGGAAGCGACACCGCATCACTTCTCTCTGACAGAGGAAGCTGTCCTCCGCTGCGGCACTCTGGCCAAGGTCAATCCTCCCCTGCGCACAGAGGCAGACCGCCGGGCAATCATTGCCGGCCTCGCGGACGGTACGATCGATCTGATCGCCACCGATCACGCCCCTCACGCAGACCATGAGAAGGCACAGGAGGACTTCACAAAAGCCCCCAGCGGAATGATCGGTCTCGAGACCGCTTTCTCTCTGGGTCTGAAAAACCTCGTACAGCCGGGACATCTGTCCATGCTGCAGTTCCTGGCCTGCCTCACCTGCAATCCCGCAGATTTCTATGGCCTGAATGCCGGCCGCGTCCGCGAGGGAGCGCCCGCTGATCTGGTCCTGTTTGATCCCGGGGCTGTCTGGACCGTGGAGAAGCCCTTCGCTTCCCGCTCCTCCAACTCCCCCTTCCTGGGAATGGAAGTTCCCGGCCTGATCCGCTATACGATCTGCGGCGGAGAAGTGGTCTACCAAAAATCTTTCGGGAATGATTCAGGACTCGCTTGAGAAGTCCTGCCCGCCTATCCCGCGACTGTTATGAAGTCACGGTTTTTGCGCGATGAAGAATTAACAGTAAGTCCGGCCGCCGCAAATGCCGGGTCTGCCCGGGCATTTGCGGACACCCGGCAGGCGTCCCGGCATATGTCCCGGCATGCGGAAAAGCCCTCTTCTCAGCGCAGCAGCTTCGACATATTTACAAGAAGATCCTCTGTCACCTGCAGGAGTTTCTCTTCATCCTTGATGATGCTTCCTGACACGGGATAGACCAGCTGAAACCGGGGCGTTCCCTTGGCCGTAAAAGAGAGATGCCCTCGGTAGATCTGCAGCAGACGGGGAATATTCTCCACCTTCAGTCCCCTGGCGTCGGCATCCGGTATGATGCGCAGAGAACCGCTGCTGCCGGTGATCTCAGCAATTTCCAGACGCGAGGCGACCGACCGGATCAGGGCGACGCGCAGGAGATTCTGCGCCGGGAGCGGCAGATCGCCGAATCGGTCATCCAGCTCTCCCCGGACCTCCTCTGCATCGGCCGCGCTGTCGATTCCCGCGATCCTCTTGTAGATCTCCAGCTTCTGTTCCTCGTTCACGATATAGTTTTCCGGCAGAAAAGCATCCACGAGAAGATTTACCGTGACATTTTTTTCCTCTTCAATCTCCTCGCCCTTTGCCTTCCTGATGGCTCCCTCCAGGAGTTTGCAATAAAGGTCATATCCGACCGCCTCCATGTTTCCGTGCTGGGCACGGCCCAGAATGCTGCCTGCGCCGCGGATCTCCAGATCGCGCATGGCGATGCGGAAGCCGCTCCCCAGTTCCGTGAATTCCCGGATGGCGGCGAGACGTTTCTCCGCGATCTCCCTCAGGATCTGCCCGCGCTTGTACATCAGAAAAGCATAGGCAGTCCTGCCCGTCCTGCCCACACGTCCGCGCAGCTGATAGAGCTGGGAGAGACCCATCTTGTCCGCGTCGCTGATGATGATCGTGTTGACATTGGAAATATCAAGACCTGTCTCGATAATCGTCGTGGAGACCAGAATATCGATATCTCCGCTGATGAAATCGTACATGATCTGTTCCAGCTCGGATTCCTTCATCTTGCCGTGGGCAAAGGACACCCTTGCTTCGGGCACCATCTCCTGTACTTCGATGGCTGCCCGGTCAATATCGTTTACACGATTATGCACGTAATAGACCTGCCCCTTGCGGGAGAGCTCGCGGACGATGGCTTCGCGGACCATTTCCTCGTTGTATTCCATGACATAGGTCTGGATGGGCACGCGGTCACCCGGCGCCTCCTCCAGGACACTCATATCGCGGATGCCCACCATACTCATATGGAGTGTGCGGGGGATCGGGGTCGCGGAGAGTGTCAGGACGTCGACATCCTCCTTCATCTGTTTGATCTTTTCCTTGTGGGTGACGCCGAAACGCTGCTCCTCATCCACGATCAGAAGACCGAGATTTTTGAATTTCACATCCTTGGACAAAAGCCGGTGGGTGCCGACGACAATATCCACAATGCCTCTTTCCAGGTCATGGATCGTCTTTTTCTGTTCTTTTGAAGTCCGGAAACGGGAAAGCACTTCAATGTTGACCGGAAAACTGTGCATTCTCTCCGAAAAAGTATTGTAGTGCTGCTGGGCAAGGATCGTGGTGGGGACCAGGACTGCCACCTGCATTCCCTCCTGCACAGCCTTAAAGGCCGCCCGGACCGCAATCTCTGTCTTTCCGTATCCGACGTCACCGCAGATCAGCCGGTCCATGATCTTGCCGCTCTCCATGTCCCGCTTGGTGTCTTCAATGGCAGCCAGCTGATCATCTGTCTCCTGATAGGGGAACATCTCCTCCAGTTCCCTCTGCCAGACCGTGTCTTTGCCATATACATGGCCCTTCCTGGACTGACGCTTTGCATAGAGCTCGACCAGGTCGTCCGCGACCAGTTCCACAGCCTTCTTCACCCTGCCGCGGGTATTATTCCACTCCTGCGTGCCCAGCTTGTTGAGCTTGGGCTTGCGCGCGCCCTCGGCGGCCGCATATTTCTGCAGGACAGTCAGGTCTGTCGGCATCACAAAAAGAACGCCGCCCCCGCCGTACTCAATCTTCAGATAGTCCCTCGCGACATGGTCTACCTCGATCTTCTCGACACCCCGGTAGACTCCGATCCCGTAATGCTCGTGGACCACGTAGTCGCCGATCCGCAGGTCTGCGAAGTTCCGGATCTTCTCACCGCCTTCATAGCGGCGGATCTTCTTCTTTTTCTTTTTTTCCTCTCCGAAAATATCCGCTTCCGTAAAGATCGTAAATCCAAGGTCTGGATAGGCAAAACCCTTGCGCATCCTCCCGGCATAGGTCATGATATCTCCCGGCTTCATGGCCCTGGCGGGATTCTCCCGGTAATAGGAAGTGACATCGTCCGCCGTCAGGTCTTCCGCCAGGCGCTTTGCCCGGGTCCTGGAAGGGGATACAATGATGACCCGCTCTCTCTTTTTGCGCATCTGCGCCAGTTTCTCACGCAGTACCTCGTAGCTCATCCCGGACAGGGACGCGTCCCTGGCATGCATCTGCACAGTCTTGTCAAAAGACAGGCTCCATGTCTCCGGATCATCCGGGAGAGAAACAGAGGCTCCTCCGCCCAGGGGCACACCCGCGAGCACGGAAAAGCCCACACGCCGATACTGTTCAAGTGCCCCCAGCACCTGGGCTGACCGGCGGATCAGTTCCATCTGCCCCGGAAGGACATATCCCTTCTCCGAACGGCTGATCATGCTCTCACGGAATTCTGTCTCGACAGTCCGCGCATGCTGCAGGATCCGGAGTGGTTCATCCAGAAAAACAAGGGATTTCTCAGGTGTGAACAGGTCCAGCAGACCTTCTGTCATGGGATAAAAATAATGGATAAAACTCTCAAGTCCGGTGTAGACATGAAGTTCGCGCACCTCCTCTGTGATGCGCCCGATTTCCGTCCCGATCCGGTTTGCCGCCTCCGGATTCCCCTTTTCCCTGAACTGACCGCTGACCCGGTCCGCCTCCGATCTCATCCTTTTGAGACCGTCGTGCAGCCTCAGATCGTCCAGGATCATCTCCGATGCGGGAAAAATCCGCACATACTCCAGATACTCTATGGAGCGCTGGCTCAGGACATCAAAACTGCGGATGGTCTCCACCTCATTGTCCCACAATTCGATACGAATCGGGTTTTCCTGCGTCAGATCAAAGATATCCAGAATATCGCCGCGGACAGCGAACTGTCCCGGCCTCTCGACCTGATAGTTTTTTTCATAGCCCATGGAGACCAGCCTGTCCGCCGTCCCGGATAAGTCCACAATATCCCGTTTTCCGATTCCCAGAACACTTCCCTTGAGGACTCTGGCCGGAATCTGCGGTGTCAGAAGAGCCGAAAAGGTCGTCACGACCGTCACCGGCTTTCCTTCCATGATCCTGCGAAGACAGCGAAGGCGTTCTTTATCGATCTCATTGCCTCGAAGGTCCGCCTGATAAAAGATCAGGTCTCTGGCCGGAAAAACAGCGACATTTTTGTCGTAAAACAGACAGTCCTGGGCAATCTCCCTGGCACGAAGATCACTGTAGGTAAGCACCAGTCTCAGCCGGGCATATTCCGCGATCGTCTCCTCCCTGCACAGTGCGTACAGAAGATGCGCCTTCTGCGGATCCACACAGCTGTCCGCGAGAAGACTCCCGGTCTGCCCGCTTGCATTCGCGGACTCCAGCCACTCCTTCAGTATGTTATAATCCCTGAGTTCTCTGAGCGGTTCAGAAAAAACGTTCATGCTTCCTCCAACAATTGCAGCCCGCCTGTCTCATTCAGCCTGTTTTCCGGTTTCTGTCTCGCCGCCGGTCTCATCCGGTTTCCTTCCGGTTTCTGTCTCGCCGCCGGTCTCATCCGGTTTCCTTCCGGTTTCTGTCTCGCCGCCGGTCTCATCCGCTTTCTTTCCGGTTTCTGTCTCGCTGCCGCTCTCATCCGGCCCGGCTTCGGCTTCCTGTTTCGGCGCCTTCTTTTTCCTCTTCCGCGGCGTATTATAGCGGTTCATGGCCAGATCGATCCCGTCCGTGACCGCACAGGCCGCCGCCTCTGCCGCCTTTGCGACGGCCTCCTCCATCACCTTCTTTTCCTCTCCGGAAAAGTGTCCCAGCACATAATCCGCAAGGTCAAAATCAGGGTTGGGCTTTGCGCCCACACCGACGCGGATCCTTGCAAACTCCTCTGTTCCCAGATGCTGCACGATATTTTTCAGTCCGTTATGCCCGCCGGCGCTTCCTTTTTTGCGAATGCGAAGACGGCCTGCTTCAAGGTCTATGTCATCGGAGATGACCAGCAGATCCTCTTTGGGATCCGCTTTATAAAAATGCACGATCTCCTGAACCGCCTCCCCGCTCAGGTTCATATAGGTCAGCGGCTTGACGAGAATGACCTTCCTGCCGCCGATCCGGCCTTTTCCGATCATGGATTTTCCGAACCTCTCGGGTCCTCCGATATGGTAGCGGTCCACCAGTTCGTCGATCACGTCAAACCCTGCGTTATGCCTCGAACCGTCGTATTTTCTGCCCGGATTTCCCAGGCCGACAATGATAAAAAATGCGTCCATACCTGTCTTCCTTTTACTGTTCATACCGCCCGCCGGAGCGGCAGCCGGAATCGTACCGGCACCGGCAATGAATTGTTTTCCGGCTGTGAGAGAAAAAAGGGAGCGCCCATGACGCCCCCTTCGAAATATTGTCTGTCTTTAAATCTTTCGCGGTGCATGATGTAAATGCTATGCTGTCGGTCCTGCTGCTCCAATTTCCTCCCTGGCACCCTCTTCCTGGAGTGCGCTTTCTTCATAACTTTTCAAAATAATCTCTTCCAGCATACTCCTGGTTTCTGAGTTGATCGGATGAGCAATGTCTCTGTATTCACCATCAGCAGACTTTTTGCTCGGCATCGCAATAAAAAGTCCCTTTTCACCTTCGATTACTTTAATATCATGGACGACGAACACACTGTCGATCGTGATGGAAACGACTGCTCTCATTTTGCCTTCTCTGGCAATCCTTCTCACTCTTACATCTGTAACATGCATAGCGTTCTCCATTTCTAAATGGTATAACGTTCGCCTTTTTCAATTACGATCTTTATACCATTTTCACCTCTGTAACAGGAATTAGCCTGAATGGTGTCGCCGCTTTCCACGATGCAGTTCTCAATTATAGTATTGTCTCCGATGTACACATCATTCAAAATTAAAGAATTCCTTATTACGCAATTATTGCCCACATAAACCTGATGGAACAGTATAGAATTCTCTACCGTGCCGTTGACGATACAGCCGCTCGAAAGAAGGCTGTTTTTGATATTCACGCCGACATTATACTTTGCCGGAGGCAGGTCTGCTGCACGTGAATGGACCTCCGGATATTGCCGGAAAAAGAAGTTCCTGATCGGTGCCTTCAAAAAGTCCATGTTGGTACGGTAGTAATCTTCCACGGAAGCAATATTGCTCCAGTAGTCTTCCATACGGTATCCGTAAATTCGTTTCAGACCTCTGTACCGGATCAGAATGTCCTGTACAAAATCGTAACGATTTTCTTCCATACTCCTTTCAAGAAGCTCGATCAGGAGCCTCCTGCGGATGACATAGATACCGCACGAGATCGTGCTGTACTGTGCCACCACCGGTTTCTCAACGAAATCCTGGATCCGGTTATCTTCATCCATGCGGACGATACCATAACGCTCCACATTGAAGTCTTCAGGCATTTCCTTGACTACGACAGTGATATCCGCCCTCTTATCGACATGATAGGCCAAAACGTCATTGTAATCCATCTTGTATACACAGTCCCCCGATGTAATGACTACATAGGGCTCGTGTGATGTCTTCAGAAAGTTGATATTCTGTGCGATCGCGTCCGCCGTTCCCCGGTACCAGTTACTGTCTGCATCCGCAAAGGAAGGAGTGAACAAAAACAGCCCTCCCTGTTTCCGTCCGAAGTTCCACCACTTTGATGATGCAAGATGTTCGTTGAGGCTTCTCGAGTTGTATTGCGCTAATACCGCAACCTTCTGAATGCGGGAAAATTCCATGTTGCTGAGCGCAAAGTCAATGCTGCGGTAGCTTCCTGCCACCGGCATTGCGCAGACCGCTCTTCTTCTTGACAACTCTTTTAACCGTTTACTGTTTCCGCCTGCCAGTATGATGCCTATTGCTCTCATGCCTCGACCTCCTTTTTTGAGGCTTTTTTATGTCTTTCCATGTTGCAGGTCAAAGAGGAATCCTGTGTGCCGATATGCGCACAGAATCCGGGTCGGACAGCGTCCGGATCCAGATCCGGGACGCGGCTGCATTTGTCACGGCTCCCGGGCCGCAACCTGCAGTGTTCTGCCGCTGGCAAGCCATCCACCGGGGTAGTCCGCTTCCGTCGTATGGCCGCAGATCATCACGTTCTTCCCGATATGGACACCTGCAGGGATCACTGTGTTCTCCCCTACAGTGACCAGGCCCGCGCAGTAAATATCAGGTCTTGTATCATTCGGAGCTTCCTCCCCCTCTCCGAGAATCGCTCCGTCTCCAATGACTGCATTTTCCGCGCAGATGACCTTATCAAGGATACATCCGTCTCCGATGACCGCTCCGTTCATAATGATGGAATTACGAACAATACTACCCGCTCCAATAGTAACATCACATCCGATCACAGAACTGTAAACCTTTCCGTAGACCTCCGTTCCTTCACCGGCAATTGTCCTCTCAATAACACTGTCCGGCCCGAAGAACTGCGGTGTGATCGATGTGCTCTTGGTATAGATCTTCCAGTACTCTTCGTACAGGTTGAACTCAGGTACTATATCGATCAATTCCATGTTGGCTTCCCAGTAGGAAGTCAACGTGCCGACATCTTTCCAATAACCGTTAAATTCGTACGCGTAAAGAGGTGCTCCGCTTTCTCTGCAATAAGGAATGATGTGCTTTCCGAAATCCATTCCGGGTTCATCCTTATTTGCAAGAAGAGCTTCTTTGAGCGTACTCCAGTTGAAGATATAGATTCCCATGGATGCCAGTGTACTGCGGGGATGAGCAGGCTTCTCCTCGAAATCCGTGATTCTTCCGCTGTCATCAGTGATCATGATACCGAAACGGCTCGCCTCTTCAATAGATACGGGCATAACTGCTATAGAGACAGCGGCTCCGTTCTCTTTATGCGATTCAAGCATTGCCTCGTAATCCATCTTGTAAATATGATCACCTGACAGGATCAGAACATATTCCGGGTTATAGCTTTCCATATAAGCCATGTTCTGATAAATCGCGTTGGCAGTACCTGTATACCATTCGGTATTCTGGATCTTTTCATAGGGCGAAAGCACGCTTACGCCGCCCAGATTCTTATCCAGATCCCACGGGATACCGATACCTACGTGGGCGTTAAGACGAAGTGGCATGTACTGGGTGAGGACTCCCACTGTATCAATACCGGAATTAATACAGTTGCTGAGAGGGAAATCTATGATCCTGTATTTGCCGCCAAAGGAAACGGCGGGCTTTGCAACATCTGAAGTAAGTATTCCAAGTCGGCTGCCCTGTCCTCCTGCCAGAAGCATGGCAATCATTTCCTTTTTTACTATCATCTTAACCCTTCCTCCCGTTAGTCCGTCTGATGCGGACCAAGACTGAAAAATAAGCCGGTTTCACCTCACCATATAGGCTTCGGCAGCTGAAAAGTATATCATATTGCGAAGAAAATTAACACAATTACGTCAATATATTCGCAATATAATTATAACACAGTGTGGCAGGAAAAGGAACTGCCCATTAATGTACATATGGAACTTTTTGTTTGTACAACATTTTCGGAATATGCTGTGCATATACCCCGCCAAGCTTATTTTTTCGGCAAAAAACAGCTGATATACCGTATTTTTCCGATATTTTTTCCTTGTACAGGTCATCTAGTACACAATTGTCCAAACTTAATAAAATGCACAAATGCAGCCGCTGCCGGACACATCCCACTTGCGTAAGAGTATGTTGTGGTGTACATTACTGTAAAAGTCGTAGAGGCGGACACACAGATGAACGGCCTGTCAAAGATACACGGACATTTGATCGGCCGGGCGGCTTTTCAAAACCAGCAAAGGAGATTACATATAATGTATCAGATAGACTTTAATCATCCTGTCAGCGTCTTTTTCGTCGGAATCGGAGGAATATCCATGAGCGGTCTTGCGCAGATCCTCGCAAGCGAAGGCTTCACTGTCTCCGGGTCTGACCGCAGCGAGTCCGCTGCCACCCGTGAGCTGCAGGCATCAGGGATCAGGGTCATGATCGGCCAGAGAGCCGAAAACATTACAGATGATATCGATCTGGCAGTCTTTACGGCGGCTATCCATCCGGACAATCCCGAGTATATCGCTGTTCACGAAAAGGGGATCCCCTCTCTGAGCAGGGCTGAGCTGCTCGGTCAGCTGATGAAAAATTATCGTCTTCCTGTCGCTGTGAGCGGCACACACGGCAAGACCACGACAACATCCATGCTCTCCGAGATCCTGCTTGCAGCAAATGTGGATCCCACACTTTCCATCGGCGGCAATCTTCCTGACATCGGCGGCAATGTCCGTATCGGCAGCAGCGGTTATTTTGTTGCGGAGGCTTGTGAGTACACCAACAGCTTCCTGCACATGTTCCCCGGGATCGGGGTTATTCTAAATATAGAAGAAGACCACCTCGATTTCTTCAAAGACCTGGCAGACATCCGGCACTCCTTCCGCAGTTTCGCAGAGCTGATTCCCGCGGAAGGCGCTCTGGTCATCAATGCGGAAATCGACAATTGGCAGGAGATTGCAGGAAACCTTCCCTGCAAAGTGCTTACCTTCTCCACGCAGGAAGAGGCTGACTATTACCCTTCCGATATCACTTTTGATGAATGGGGTCATCCTTCCTTCACGCTGCACGGACCGGCATCCGGCGGCGAAGACACCCGGATATCCCTGCATGTCCCCGGCATGCACAATGTCAGCAACGCGCTCGCAGCCGTCGCTGCCGCGGACCGGCTGGGCATCTCCCGCGCCCATTCCGCAGCAGGCCTGGCCTCCTTCACCGGCACAGACCGCCGCTTCCAGTACAAGGGCGTCAAAAACGGCTTCACCATCATCGATGACTACGCCCACCACCCTACGGAGATCGAGGCGACTCTGCGTGCCGCAAAGGCCTGCCCGCACGACAGGATCATCTGCGTCTTCCAGCCTCACACCTATTCCAGGACAAAGTCCCTGCTTCCCGGCTTCGCGCAGGCTCTCTCCCACGCCGATCTTGTGATCCTCGCGGACATTTACGCCGCGCGGGAGACAGACACACTGGGAGTCAGTTCGCAGACCCTGCAGGAAGAGATCAAAAAGCTGGGGCACGAGTGCCTCTACTTCCCGACTTTCGGTGAAATCGAAAAATTCCTCTTGGCAAATTGCCGAAAAAATGATCTGGTGATAACCATGGGTGCCGGAAATGTCGATGAGATCGGGAAAAACCTGCTCTCCTGACAAACTTATCAACATAATCCACATTTATCCCCATCCCGCGGCCCGATTTTCTTTGTGGAAATCGGACCGCGGGATGTATGCGTTTGGGGGAGTTATCCACATTTTCAACATCATCCACATTTTTTCCGCAAAAACGCCTCTTCCGTATGGGCCGAAATTAATCGTCAAATTGTCCATTTCAAACCCGCCTCTCGCTGTGTTATTATGATGTTCCACAAATCATAAGCAGCATCGGAGGAAAGACAGTGTTCACCATCTACAATGACAGCGGATCCGATTCGACCATGGTATCGAATCTTTTTATAGACGAATATATGAACAGCGCCAATGACGCTCAGATCAAGGTCTATCTCTATCTGCTGCGTATGATGGGCGCGCACCGCTCCGCCAGTGTTTCCGACATGGCGGACCAGTTCAACCATACGGAAAAGGATGTCGTGCGTTCTCTGCGCTACTGGGAAAAAAAGGGCCTTCTGAACCTGGATTTTGACAGCAGCGATACTCTGGTCTCCATCCGTCTGTGCCATCCCGGAAAAAAGCCGGAGAAGGCATTTCAGGGAAGGCAGCCGGGTCCGTATCCCGCCATGTATTCCGGAATGCAGACGTATCCCGGAATGCAGACCGGCTTTGTCAGCGACGGCTCCGGGAAAGCAGACAGCAGCCGCGTACTGGCTTTTTCCAAGCCCGCGGAAAGCATGCTGTCGGACCGCACGGGAGAGAATTCCTTACTGCGCATGGCTTCAGGCGGAATTTATCCCGCTCAGGCTTCCTCATCCGCGGACATACTCTCCGGAGCACTCTCCGAAAACATCCAGGATCCGGCAGCAGAAGGCGGCATCCGGACAGTCTCCTCTGCAGGCTCCCCTGCGGATTCTGCATCCTCCTCCGTGTCCTCTGATTCCGCCAGCAGCCATACCGTCTGCGACGCTGCTTCAGAGATGGAAGCCATTGAGGGCTTCCGCAATAAACCAGGCCGCTCTCAGCTGCTCTTTGTCATCGAGCAGTATATAGGCAAGCCCCTGTCCCTCAGCGAAATCCGTATCATTTACAATATCTCAGAAGGACTTCATTTCTCCGATGAAATGATCGATTATCTTCTGCAGTACTGTGTGGACCGCGGAAAGAAAGACTTCCGTTATATCAAAAAAGTCGCAAAAAACTGGGCGGCATCGGGAATCATGACCCCTGCCCAGGCCGAGCAGGCGGCCGTCCGGGAGAGCGTCTCTGTCCGCACAGGCAGGACCGCAGGCAAAAAAGGCCGGACTTCCGGTTCCGCAGGCAATGCGGACTCACAGCAGGATGAAGCCGCTTTCGCCGCGCCCTGCTCTGACAGAAAGAAGCAGGAAAAGGCCTCCGGAAAGACCCGCTCCTCCAACAGCTTCAACCAGTTTGAACAGAACAGCTACGACTTTGATGCCCTCGAAGAAGAGCTTCTCAGGTATTAAAGTACCGCCCTGCATGACACAGCGGCGATCAAGATCAGCAATTAAAACTTATTGGACCAGTATTATTGACTTGAACCAGTATTATTGAGCCATCATCTATCGGACCATCCTTCAGGTACGGAGCGCAGGTATCCATCGTGTCTTTAAAAAAAGAGCAATATGACCGAATCATGATTGAATATGCCGGCATCCGCGACAGGCACCGGCATGAACTCGAAAAGCGCCGTATGCGTGTCTATGCCCGGATCCCCGAACTGCAGGAGCTGGAACAGCAGACGCCCTCGCTTGCCATGGACCTGCTGCGGAAACGCCTTTCGGAGTCTCCCGCCGCAGATCAGCTCTCCTTCAGGGAGACCGCCGCGCAGATCACACGCAGACGCACGCAGCTTCTGACAGAGAACGGATTTCCGCCCGATTATCTGGAGATGACCTGGGACTGCCCGGACTGTCATGATACCGGATATGTAGGCCGTGAAAAATGTCATTGCCTCCGCAGAAGGGAGACGGCTGTCCTGTATGACCAGTCCAATCTGGAGACACTGGCGGACGGTGCTGCTTTCTCCGCCCTCTCCGAATCCTACTACTCCGGAGAGGATCTTGAGCATTTCCGTCATGCCCGCCGCACTTGCCAACGCTTTGTGGAAGAGTTTGACACAGTCTGCCGCAATCTGTATCTGTTCGGGACAGTCGGGACAGGAAAAACCATGCTCTCTGTCTGTGCAGCCCGCGCACTGATCGAAAAGGGCAGATCCGTCCTGTACTTCAGTGCCTCCTCCCTGTTTGACCGTCTGGCCGACTGCACATTCGGCAGCGGATCAAGAGACACTCTCCGGGAATTCACCGCAGATCTTTACAGCTGCGACCTGCTGATCATTGACGATCTCGGGACGGAGTTTACCAACGCCTTTGTTGCCTCCCAGCTCTTCACCTGCATCAGCGAACGCGAACTGAACCGTCACTCGACCATTATATCCACTAACCTCTCACTCAAGGAAATGCAGGCGCGTTATTCCGACCGGGTATTTTCCCGCATTATGAGCACCTACGAAATCTGCAAGCTGACCGGAAAGGATATCCGGCTGCAGCGCAGACGCCGCGGCAGACCGGCAGGACGCTGAGAGGAAGGCAGAATCGACGTCGGGCTCGTTTCGCATGCCGCAAACGAGACTGCCGGGCATGACAGATAACAAATTGAGTTTTGTTTTTCCGAAAAATCATTATTTTGCGTAAATTTACCCCGTTTCTGCCTTGTAATAAGGAATTGATTCTGTTAGAGTATGCGCAAAGCAGGGACCGCAGTTCCCGCTGAAAGCATAAATATACCTTATATTGGACGTATACGGCCAATGCCGTGAAGCAGCATCTCCTTGGGAACTGAGCAAAGAGCGAGGCGTTTGCGAGCCTGTCGGCATGGATCATCTTTGCGTCCTGACCGAATCCGCAGCATCTCGAAAAACTGTGAGTCAGCAGCCACCATACCCTCATAACAGAAAGGACAGCGAACCTGATGGAACCCATCAAAAAACATGACAAACGTATACTGGACAATGCCCCCTTCGGCCAGCTGGGCCTGATAACCGTCTCGGGATGTGAGGAGATGGGCAGGGAAATCGATGTTTATCTTCAGGACTGGCGCGCCGAACGTCAGCACGAGCACGAAGACAGCCCTGCCTTCGCAGGATATCTCCGCCCGACTTATATCATCGACACCAAGGAACCCCGTTTCGGAACCGGTGAAGGAAAGGGTGTCGTGTCCCAGTCCGTGCGCGGTATGGATCTCTACATCCTTGTAGATGTTGTCAATTACAATGAGACCTATCGTATGTTCGGTTTCGACAACCACATGTCTCCGGACGACCATTTTGCCAACCTCAAGCGTGTCATCGCTGCAGTCGGAGGCAAGGCGCGCAGGATCACGGTCATCATGCCCTATCTGTATGAGAGTCTGCAGTCCAAGAGAACTGCACGTGAATCGCTGGACTGCGCAATCGCACTGCAGGAGCTTGTCCGTATGGGCGTGGACAACATTATCACCTTTGATGCCCACGATCCCCGCGTTCAGAACGCGATCCCTCTCAACGGCTTTGATACGGTCCAGCCTGCTTACCAGTTTATCAAAGGCCTTCTCAAGAGCGTTGACGATCTGACGATCGACAGCGACCACATGCTGATCATCAGCCCCGATGAAGGCGGCATGAAGCGCGCTGTGTATTTTGCCAACGTCCTGGGTCTGGATATGGGCATGTTCTACAAGCGGCGCGACTATACACGTATCGTGAAAGGCACAAACCCCATCGTAGCCTTTGAATTCCTCGGTTCCAGCGTAAAAGGCAAGGACATGGTCGTCATCGACGATATGGTCGCATCCGGCGACAGTGCCCTCGAGGTCGCACAGGCTCTTAAGAAGCGCGGCGCAAAGCGCGTCTTCTTCTTCGCGACTTTCGGTCTTTTTACCGACGGTCTCGACAAATTCGACAAAGCTTTCAAAAACGGTATTTTCGACAGGATTTATACCACCAACCTGAATTATCAGCCTCAGGAGCTGCTTGACAGGCCCTGGCATTACAGCTGTGACATGAGTAAGTTCCTCGCTTACATCATCGACACGCTGAACCATGACAGCTCCATCAGCGATCTGCTCATCCCTTCGGAGCGTATCTGGAATATCGTT
Source organism: uncultured Lachnospiraceae bacterium (assembly GCA_900318375.1). Classification (GTDB taxonomy): domain Bacteria; phylum Bacillota; class Clostridia; order Lachnospirales; family Lachnospiraceae; genus CAG-791. The sequence goes on along the minus strand of ONKG01000024.1, from coordinate 7,589 downwards.
GCCAAATACAATAAAAAGAAAAGAGGGGACGATATAGACGAGGACTGATCCTTCCCGGTTCAGAAGAGTTTCATTCAAAACATGCATACAGAAAACGGCGCGTCATTCCGACGCGCCGCTTTTTATTCTCGTCCAAAGCATGCCGGAGCATCTTAATGCCCGGGCATCGCAAAACCCGCAGGCGGGTCCTGCATGCTTCATCCGCCCCGTTTTTCAGTTCTGTTCTGCTGTCAACTATTTCCGGCAGGCCAGCGTCCTGTTTTACAAGTCAATTGGTTTACAAGACAATTGTTTTACAAGTCGATGCTGATCTTTCTGCCGGTCCGCTCGTACTGACGGTAGGTCACTCCGGCCGCGTCAAACATCCGCTTGCTGGCAATCGTACTGTCGGCTTCCGCATACTTGTCACTGTCATAGACAACATTTCGGATGCCGGATTGTATGATCGCCTTTGCGCACTCATTGCAGGGAAACAGCGTGACATAAATCGTGGCTCCCTCCAGGCTTCCTCCCCGGAAATTGAGGATCGCGTTCAGTTCACTGTGCGTGACATAGGGGTACTTGGTCATCAGCGGCTTCCCTTCTCTCTCCCAGGGAAAGTCATCATCCGAGCACCCGATCGGAAGTCCGTTGTATCCCATCGACAGAATCTTGTGCTCATCGCTTACAATGCAGGAGCCGACCTGTGTGCTGGGATCTTTGGAACGCATCCCCGCAAGCTGTGCAACTGCCATAAAATATTCATCCCAGGAAATATATCCGCTTCTTTTTCCGGCCATTATTACCCCCTTTCCGTCCCTTAAAGCACTGATGTATCCATTGCATTGACGCAGCCTGCGCACAATGTGCTCCGGCATGTATGAAAGAATGATTATTTTGTGCCGAAGATCCTGTCTCCCGCGTCTCCAAGACCGGGAACAATATATCCGTGTTCATTCAGATGATCGTCAAGAGCGCCGATATACAGGTCCACATCGGGGTGGGCTTCCGTAAATGCCTTGACACCTTCGGGAGCAGCGATGATGCAGAGGAAGCAGAGCTTTTTGCAGTCGTGCCCCTTGAGCAGATCCACTGCAGCAATGGCGGAGCCGCCGGTCGCAAACATGGGATCTACTACGAAAATCTGTCTCTCGCCGCAGTCGGCGGGAAGCTTGCAGTAATATTCCACAGGCTGCAGTGTCTCGGGATCGCGATAAAGACCGATATGTCCGACCTTGGCAGCCGGGATCATGGCCAGCATTCCTTCCACCATACCCAGTCCTGCGCGAAGGATCGGGACGACCGCCAGTTTTTTGCCCTTCAGCTCTTTTGTGACGGTCTTGCAGATCGGTGTCTCAATCTCCACATCCTCAAGTTCCAGATCTCTTGTTGCTTCATAGCACAGAAGCATGGCAATCTCAGAAATAATGTCCCGGAATTCTCTTGTTCCGGTTTCCTTTTTCCTGATGATGCCGATCTTGTGCGCGATTAAAGGATGATCCATTACGACTACTTTTCCCATTTTTTCCTCCTGTACTGGTGAAATGATTCTTCAATCTACAAAAAGGCCGCCTGTTTCCTGTTTGAGACTGCTTCTGCCCGTCTTTGCAGATTCCGGGCATCAGGAAGCAGCATGCCGTTTTATCAATTAAAGGTGTACGATGTGCTGTCCTGCCGCTTTCAGCAGGCGGTTCATCACAGCCCTTCCGACGCCGGTGGCATCAAAGGATTCCGCATAGATTTCTCCTGCGCCTTCGTCGTCAAATTCCCGCAGGATCCGGAAAAGCTCCCTTGCCACACTCTCTTCGTCTTCTCTGGAGCCTGCGCTCTTTACAAGGTCTGCTATATAGGCATCTTTCGTCTCTTCCGTACAGATCACCCCGGTGCGGATTCCCCCAGCTCTGTGTGCCCTGATTTTCTCATTAATATAGGCTGTGACCTTGTCCGCAGGACCGTCGACAATAGTAAGATTTCCTTTTGGGGCATAATGGCGGTATTTCATGCCGGGCGCCTTCGGTGCTGTATTGTCACTCATGTCGGGGACCAGACTTCCCGCGTTCACATCGCCGAGGACTTCATGAAGCTTTTCCCATGTGACAAAACCGGGACGCAGGATCACCGGGACCTTGTCTGTCAGATCAATGATCGTGGATTCCAGTCCAAGACCCACCTGTCCCCCGTCAATGATCATGTCCACGCGGCCGTCCAGATCTTCGCGGCAGTACTGAGCCAGCGTCGGACTGGGGCGTCCGGAGCGGTTTGCGCTGGGAGCGGCGATAAAGCCGCCGCCGGCATCGATCATGGCCCGGGCAATCTTGTTCGAGGGGAAGCGGATGGCCACCGTGTCGAGCCCCCCCGTTGTCTCCCGGGGCAGTTCCGGGCGCTTGGGCAGGATGATCGTGAGCGGTCCCGGCCAGAAAGCCTTTGCCAGCAGCACTGCCTCCCGCGGCACCTGCGCCGCAACCTTTTCCATGTCCTCGATCCTGCAGATATGCACGATCAGAGGATTGTCGGAAGGCCTCCCCTTGGCAGCATATATTTTTTTCGAGGATTCCGGATTAAAGGCATCCCCGCCCAGTCCGTAGACTGTCTCCGTGGGAAAAGCCACCAGCCCTCCGCGGCGCAGGATCTCTCCCGCGCGCCGGATCTGCGCTTCATCTATTTCCTCTTCCGTCATTTTCGCATAAACAGTATTCATCAGTTTGTCCATTTTTTTCAAATGCGCACGCATATATCTCTGCGTGCGCATCCGGATCATTTTACGTAGTCTTCAATCACATCCCAGACGTCATTTGTCTCAAGGCCGAGGCGCCACACAGCGACACCTGCGAGGTTCTTCTCTTTCATCAGATTCAGCTTTGTCTCTATGGATTTTTTATCCTCCAGCCAGATCTGGTAAAGCGCGGAATCGGTCTCTTTCTCGGCGTAGTTCTGCCCCGCCGTGCTGTTCCATTCCTTTTTCATCCCGTGCTCTTTCATGAAGGCCTTTGCCTCTGCCATATCCAGTGTTCTGCCGGATACCTCGCCGTCCTCCGTCGTCCAGCCGATGGTGTAGAAAGGAATACCGTTGATCAGGCGCTCCGCAGGAACTTTTTCCAGGGCCTCCTCAATGCCGTACTGAACATATCCGATGGAAGCAACACTACCCGCCTCCGGGCTGCCGACGGTGTGCTCGTCATATCCCATGATGATGACATAATCCGCAAAAGCAGCCTGTTCTTCCAGTTCAAAGTGGTCATTATAGTTGTAGGGCACATAGTTATTGACGGAAATAAACAGATCTGCACGGCGGCATGCTATACAGACCTCACGCACGAACTCAATAAAGTCATAGACATCCGACGGCTCCGCCAGGCCTTCAATGTCAATATTCAGGCCGTCCAGATTATAGGACTGCGCCTCTTCGACGAGCTCTTTGATCACCTTCTGTCTGCCTTCAAGTGTATTCAGGAACTTGGTGTAGACAAAGAGATCGTCGTTCTGGAAATTGTCCAGGACTCCCCAGACCTGCATACCTGCCTCATGTGCTTTTTTTACATAGGTGCGGGATGCCTTTACATTAATATCGCCGTCCTCGCTCTCCAGGGTAAACCAGGTGGGTGCCAGGACATTGATCCCTTTCGTCCCCACCAGCATGCCGTCGATCTCGCTGTTGCTTTCCGCAAAATATGTCATATTCCACGCGATGCAGGCAGGCTTCCCCAGACTTCTGTACTGGGGTACATACTCGGGGACATCTGTCACAGGCTCCATCTCCTGCTCCCTGGTCTCAGAGAGATACTTGTTCTCCACATATCCGTAGAAGCCGTCCGCTGTCTCGATTCTGGTCCAGTCATCCAGGGGATCAAGAACCAGTACGTCGGTACCTTCCTCCACAGCTGCAATGATCGGCGACTTCACGCCTCCCAGGGTCCGCATATTCGTGCTGCCCCTGACCGTGGCCATCTGCTCCGTCCCCCACTGCGTACGCAGAACGATGCGGTTGGGGTTCTCGTAGACGGCATAATAAAAGTTCGTAAACTTCCTCACATAGGGAAGGGCAACATAGACCGTGCCGCCGTCCTCCAGGACAGGCGCATAGGACTCTTCAGTCACACCATTCACATCACTCTCCCAGCTCTTCTCGCCGAGCTTTGCGATAAACATTTCTTCCGGAAGGCAGTAGATCAGAGTCCCGTCCTGGGTACCGTAATAGAACCTGTCGTTGAGCAGGCTAAGGACCGTATCAAGGTCCATATAGCACTCCCCGTCAAACCTGCGGGCGTGCATTTCCGAGACCAGATTCTCGTAAATGACCGGAAAGTCATCCTCATCCTGCACCCCGTAATAAGCATTGAGATCCACTCTCTCATCGGTGTACATGTAATGGTCATAATACAGTTTTAAAAAAACTCCTCCCATAACAAGAAGCAGGATGAGCGTGATGAGGTAGGGAACTGCTTTTTTCATTCAGGGCCTCATTTCCGAAAAGGGATTTACGATATCTCCGGGCTGACAATAGTCCCACGCACAACAAAAACGGGTCCTGATGCCAGGCACCCGACATTTGAAACGCAGGATACTGAATTATTATAACACAAGCATTGAACATAGAAAAGATAAGCGTCGGAGCCCTTTATGTGCCCTTCATGTGCCCTTCATGTGCCCCTTATGTGCCCCTTATGTACCCATCATGTTCCCATCATGTTCCTTTATGCTGCCTTTGCACGGCCATAATACGGTACTATACGGACTATATGCGTCATGCCGCCGCGCCCTTACAGGGCTTTAAGTGTGCTGCTTTTCAGCTTTTAAGCATCCGTTTTTACGATTGAATCACTCCATAGCAGATATCAAAACAGACGTGAGCCTGTCCGCCGCGCGTCATACGCACAGGGCTCAGCACGCCGGTCCAAATATCTTCAGACCAGGCGGCAGGACAGGCTCTCCCGGAGAAATGCGTTCTATGATCTGGCTTAATAAAGAATTGTCAAAGACAGACACCCCGGTTCCCGGGGCCTGATGCGACATAAATCACCGTCGTAACAGCACACCCGCTTGAGTAAAAAGACCGGCTTCTCACTCCCTCTCGTACAGGAACACAGGATTATCCGCAGAAATGATAACAACGGGGCTTTTGAACACAGGAGTTCTTTGATCGTGGATTTATCCCTCCTTTTCCTCCCCCGGTCCTGCGGGACTGTATCGAAACTACATTCTGAACTATTTTCTGACAAAACATCTGTTCTGCAGCAAAATGTGCACCATCTTTTTATGAACAGTCGGACTTGGATCTTTCGGTGTATTTAACGCTGGTTTATATGACCGAAGGTACTGTTACCGTTTAAGGTATAAGTACATAATTTAGATTGATTCCTATAATATTTACTTTTCCCAATGAATCTGTTCAAGTCAAAAATCCTTCTGTTGTCAGCTGAAACTGCCCTCCTTTCTGATACTTTGAGGTGTCCCTTCAGAACATCGATATTTTAAAATATGAATCATTTCAGCACAATAGGATTCGGCGACTAAAATACTAAAATTGCTATTCTTGTGAATTTAGTACAAAAAGTTTGAGCGGTTTCGTAAAATGAGGACTTGACGCTTCCGCCCGCAGGGATATACCATGAAAAAACAACAGGCCGGCAAGTCCGGTTCTGTGCGCAGCCTGCAGCTATGCTGCGGTATTCAGAATTGTTGAGAGGACAGGCACAGATATGAGAATAGAAAAAGTCAATGACAGCCAAATCCGCTGCTTCCTCTCTAAAGAGGACATGGAAAGCCGTCAGCTTCATTTGAAAGAACTCGCCTACGGGACTGAAAAGGCCAGGCAGCTCTTTCGCGAGCTGATGCAGGAGGCCTATGCCCGCTTCGGCTTTGAGGCGGAAAATATCCCGGTCATGGTCGAGGCGGTCCCTCTGCACGATGACAGCCTGGTATTGATCGTCACCAAAGTCGATAATCCCGAGGAACTGGATACCCGGTTCTCCAGTTTTGCCCCTTCTGTCAGGAGCGGTTCTTCTGACAAGGAGGAATCTTCCTCTGCCCTGGGACAGCTTCTGGACGCGATCCGCAGAGAAATAGGAGATCCGGACAAAGCCCTCCCCGCCTCCGGAAAAGCGAAAAAAGCCGGGGACAGAAAATCAAATCCTGCCCGGAAGACCGGAAAGCTTCTTCCCGACGGTGCCCAGCTGTATACCTTTACCGTTCTGGGCGCGGCGGCGGATGCCGCCTCTCTGGCAGCCCCTTTCTTCAACGGAAAGAGCTCTCTGTACAGGGATCCCGCGGATTCGAAATACTACCTGTTTCTGACGCCCTCAGATGATGAGGATTCCTCGCAGTACACCAGAGCTCTCTCGACCTTCTCCGAATTCGGAACATCTGAATTCATCACCCCCGCGCGCGAGCAGCACCTGCGCGAACACTGTGAAGTGCTCTGTGCCAAAGACGCGGTGCAGAATCTCGCCGAACTCTGCAAATGAACCAATCGGGTTCTGCAAACAGGCCGATCGGGTTCTGCAAACAGGCCGGTCGGGTTCTGCAAACAGGCCGGTCGAGTCCTGTAAATGCGCCGATCAGTTTTTGCAGACAGGCACATTTGGCGCATGATCAAAGCTGGCGCTATGCCGCTATGTTAATCATGAATACTATCCCCGGACAGGATACTGCAAATAAATCCATGCAGCAGATCCTTCCGGGGATTTTTTATATTTCCTAAATATCGTATTTCAATATCTTATATTTTCTTTGCCGGAAAATTGTCCGGCTCTCATTGGAAAAACTCTGTATATCCCGCAGAATCAAAAGAGCAGTGAATAAAAACCAGAGGACTATACATAGAAGTTTTTTATCAATATCATCCAAAAGTTAGTTGCTATTAACCGCTTTTTTCGTACATTTTAAATGATTATTTTTGTGTACAATCTTAAAATCGCATTGCAATTTGCATATGTCAATGTTAACATAAATATGCTGGATCCACTCACGGAGCATGTATCCTGCGTCAGTTTGTCCAATGGTTGTATACAATATGCAACCTATTGGACTTTTCGGTCGGTAATTTACAGGTTTTGTTTTGCCGCATACCGCTGCCGCCGGATCTGAGGGGGATTCGTAAAGCCAGACCATGTTTTGGGTGGCAGGGAAACACAGCGCTTCAGGCTGTTTCCCAGGTGGTACCAGCAAATCCGGAACATGCGTTTGCTGCTTTTTCAATCTTTATGAACAATGCGGTAACCGCTTCACAATTACAGGAGGACAATGTAATGGCAAGAAAGTTTCTCACCATGGATGGTAACGAGGCTGCTGCACACGCCGCGTATGCGTATACAGAAGTAGCTACCATCTATCCCATCACTCCTTCATCCGTCATGCCTGAGCATGTCGATGAGTGGGCAACTGCCGGAAGAAAGAACATTTTCGGCCAGAAGGTTCAGGTTACAGAGATGCAGTCTGAAGCAGGCGCAGCAGGTGCTGTTCACGGCTCCATCGCAGCCGGTGCTATGACTTCTACTTTCACAGCATCCCAGGGCCTTCTTCTGATGATCCCGAACCTTTACAAGATCGCCGGCGAAGGTCTTCCGGCCGTCTGCAACGTCGCAGCACGTGCTGTCTGTTCCCACGCACTGAAC
>ONKG01000032.1 GCA_900318375.1 uncultured Lachnospiraceae bacterium | reverse complement strand
TCTGAGGTTCACGCAAGGGCGGCGTACCGAGCCAATGACTATACTGGTGGGCAAGATTCAGCGCTTACTTACCCACCCAAGCTACAGAAGCGCCGGAAATATCCGGAAAAAAGATATAAAAATCGGGACCAGGCAGCCCCCCAGGCAGGCCGCCCAAGGCAGGTTGGACTGGAATTTACTTTTTCAGTTCACTCACCCAAGGCAGGTCGAGTCATGTCAAATCAGGCCGTGTCAGATCGGACCGATCTGCAGGCCGGCACTTAAGGTTCTCCCTCAGTCTCGTCCGCATTCTCGTCTTCATCAACAATTTTCCGACCCGTCTTTTTTTCAAGATAAGTCTTAATCTGTTCTCTCGCGTCAAAAATATCCGCTGTGCTCTCTTGGAGCACTTCATCTTCTCCCGTCACCAGGTCATAGGCGTGGAAGCTGTAAGTGACATCATAGCTGTCGCTGAGTCTCTGTCCTGTTGAGGGGACATACCAATAGCCTTTGTAGGCTTTTGAAGCGATCTCACACACAAACACATAGCGCACATCCTCAACCTGCTCTGCTTCAAATCCTTCGGGAATGAATCTGTCATACCATTGCGAGGAAGAACTGCCCGCCAGATCCGGATCATGTTCTTCAAGCCAGACTGCTTTGCCGGAGTCATTGTATCCTTCCGCAAGCTTGTACTCGTGATCATTTATATGACTGTCAAACATTTGAGCAAATGTCAATGTATGATATGTATACAGACCGCTTTCATAGTATGTAGACACCTGCTTACTGCGTCTGCAGCGCCATTTTCCCAGATCCTCGTCGTACATATATTGATATTTTTTGTCATCGTAATACCGTACCTTCTGCACTTTTCCGTCGGTGCCGGTATATGTATAAAGCAGGTAGTCCTCCGGATCGGGAAGTTCTTTTTTTACTTCTCTGAAGTCCATGTTGACGCCTGGCTTCCCGTACGCCTGCGGATCCAGCTCAACTGTCATTCCGACCTGCTTTCCGCCCTGATACTGGCTGAGAGTGACACTGGCCGTCTCCCCCACTGTCACGCCCGGAAAGGGATCTCCGTAAATCATCCTGTCGAGGGGCGCATTCTCTCCGTAGAATGCATTCAGCGTAATCATTCCGATCAAAAAGGCCAGAGGAACACTCGCGATCAGGCCGAAGACCCTCGCGGCCGCGGTCTTCGGAAGATAGCGGAATACGATGATCGCCAGGGGAAGAAAAGCCCCCGCTACCAGCATGACAGGCATGGTGTCCTTATAGTTGTACCATCGTCCAAAGGAGCGGTGGATCAAATACAGAAAGACTGCCTCCACACCCAGAATGACGATCCACATAATAAGCTCACCGGCAAATGATCTGTCGCTTCTGCGCGAATTTCTGTTATAGGGTTGTGAATTCCTGTTATAAAGTGAATTCCTGTTATAGGCAGCCATAGTTTTCTACCTCCTCCCCTGCAGATTCGTCCGGGCGAATCTTAAAATTATACCTGCGGCCACGCCCACGAGTCCAAAAACACATGTCCGTAAACACATATGAAGAAATATGAAGAAACTAAGCATTGTTTTGCGCCATGGGTTTTCAAGCAATGTTCCTGCCATAATTATGATTGAATAAAAACGCAAAAGCAACCACCGCTTTCACAAAAAGCAATACAAGAATCAGCCGTCGTTATTATTCACGGTCTCCGCGTTCGAGGTTACTATCACAGTTCCGAAGGGACTGTGAATAGTAATCAGCCGCCTTTCTTCTGCATTTCAATGTCCAGTCTGCGCAGGTATTTGAGAAAGACTTCTGTCAGTCTGATCGTGTTTACGTCCAGGCTGTTCTTTTCCCCTCTCATCTTTTCGAGCAGGTTTTCAAACTCATAGCGCAGGGCACTGACCCTGTTTCGGAGGATTCGATAGCCCGCTTCATCCTTAACTCTGTCACGAAGGATATATCGTCCGTATACCAGAAGTCCGGCAAACCGATCATCCAGATCTCCGTCGGCAGCCGCCAGCATAATTGTCATCATGGAGATTTCCGGCATGTCCCCGGAAGTTGAGCCTGCTGAGGGAAGCTGGAATTTGGCCGGATCTCCTACGTCCTGCTGCGCAGGCCGGGGACCGGCGGGCAGAGCACCCTCCGGCAAGGCCTTGACCCGGGGGGTTCTTCCTCGGTGAGTTCCGCTCATGACTGCTCTGTATTTTTCATACAGCTTTTTCATCTGTTCCGCCTCTTCCCCGGTGACAGCCGTCAGTTCGCGGAGCAGTCTGTCTCTGATATAATCCGTTCTGATCTTCAGTTTTTTATAGTCTTTATCAGATCGTGATCCGATCGCGCAATAGGGATCGAATGCCTCGAGCTCGAGAATGAGTCTGTAAAGGAGGCTCTTATTCTGTTCATCTTCAGACAACCCTCTGATTTCCTCGAAGAGTGCCTTTTCATCCCTGATCAAATACTGAGCCGGCTCTTCCTTCACTGTTCCGGCCGCGATGGATTCCCAGTCTCTGAGCCATTTTTTCTTCAGAGCTATTTCTTTTTCCGGTTCGGTATCTGAAATGTCATACCTTACCAGCAGGCTCTCCAGGGACCTTGCCAGGCGGAGCTGCTGCGGATCAAACATGACTTCATACAGAATTTCCGGAATCTCTTTGCCGGGAAAACAGCTTCCGGCTCTGAACATATATATTTCGAGGGGCTGTCCGTCTTCTCCGGTGACCGAGGCCGGCACGGCAGCCCAGGTGACCGGAACAGGCACGTCATTTCCGCTATTTCCTTTTCTTTCGCACGCTGCGGGATCTTTCCCTGCGTTGCTGCGGCAGTCGGTATAGGCGGGAAGGGTGAAGCTTCCGATTCCGGCGATATCCACCGAGAGGAGATAGTCCCCGCCTGCTTTCTTTTTTGGCTTTTCCTTTGAGGAAAAGAAGATGAGCAGCGTCTCACGGCCGATTTCTGCTGCCGCAAATATCCCGGCGGAGATCAGGCACATAGCAGAGAGAATCCTTCGGTCATCCGACGATATTTTTTCAAAATCGAGAGAGAACAGATCCCGGAAGGAAGAGAAGGTCCCCTGCTCCTTTTGTGTGCGGACAGCAGAGAAAAGATGAAACGCTCTCACCAGGCAGTTGTTAAGGACCACAGGGAAGAGATCCCTGCACAGTAAGTCCATCTTATCCCTGAGCAGATTAAAAAGCTCCATCCCTTCAGAGCCGTCCTTGCGAATCCGCCCGATCATGTCGCCGAGCCAGCCGGAGTATTGCTCTTCAGCCTCTATAAAGGCGGCAGGGGTCTGTGCGCAATCAAATGCTGCAGCAAGGTCGTCAATCAGTTTCCAGAGCGCACAGGGAATATTGCCGGCCTGCAGGCAGTCGCTGCCGCCGCGGGCTGTCATCTGACAGAGATAGAAGATCCAGTACATGATACCCAGCAGGATCCGGTCTTCCCTGCTGTCTCCGGTCACATAATAATCCGGAACCGGATGATCCCAGACTTCTCCCTCAGAGTCTGCATAATAGATCATCCCTGTAAACTGTGAGAGGATAGAAAAAAACAATCCCGACAGAGCAGGTCTGATCGACAGTTCGATCTCACTTCCAAGTACGCCTGCAAAGGGGACATGGAGCCGATTGAAATCTTTTATGACTTCACAGCTGTATGCACGGCTGTCTTCGCTTCTGCCTGCACAGCTGTCTTCGCTTCTGTCTGCACAGCTGTCTTCGCTTCTGACTGCACGGCTGTCTTTGCTTCTGCCTGCACGGATGTCTTCGCTTCTGTATTCACGGCTGTCTTCGCTTCTGTATTCACGGCTGCCTTCGCTTCTGTATTCACGGCTGCCTTTAAGGCTGTCTTCAATGCTGCCGAGATATTTAATGGCCTTTTTGTAATCTTTTCCTTTGAAGCCGTCCAGCTGTGCCGCATAGATAACCGCAGACTTCTTCTCTTTCAAAATCTGCGTAAGGGAGGCGCCGCTTTGGGCCCGGCTCTCCGGTTCCAGCTTCAGCCTGCTGTTTACGAAAGAGGCTTCCTTCAAGGCACTGGTGATCAGACCGCAGACCGGCGAAATGTCATAGCAGGCCTGTGCAGGGCGGGTTCCCTGTTGAACTGCCCCGGCTTGCGCAGATTCCGCAGGGGCAGAATCTTTCGGCACAATCTTAATCTCTGTGTCCCGGTCCGGCCTGCAGCGAAATACATACTCGCTGCCATCTGATTTATATTCAATAAACACACGGTTGTTTCTTATATTTTTTATATACTCCTCGTGAAATACCAACGGCAGGATTATGCCTTTTCCCCCGATGTCAATTGTTCCCATTGTGCCTCCTTCCGTCTTATCCCGTATTCAGGGATTATAGTATTTTTATCATTATACTCTTTTTATCGGAAATGGTGGGAGGGAACTTCGCTCCGTCAGCTTTGCCTTGTATTGAGCTTCACTGTATCGGTCATCTCTTCTGAAGGGCGGCAGGGATCCCGCAATGACTTAATCATACCTTCTGCAGGGCGGCAGGGATCCCGCAATGACTTAATCATACCTTCTGCAGGGCGGCAGGGATCCCGCAATGACTTAACCATACCTTCTGCAGGGCGGCAGGGATCCCGCAATGACTTAATCATACCTTCTGCAGGGCGGCGAGGATCCTGGCAATGCCTTCCTCGGGGGTCAGGTCATTGGTGATGGAATCATCGCAGACTGCCTTGTAGATCGGATAACGCTTCTTGAGGAGGGCCGCGACTTTTTCCTTGGTGTTGGCAAGCGGTCTGTCATCCGCAGGAAGGATCTGGTCGAAAGGACGATCCAGGAAAATGATGCAGCCGTTCTTTTTGAGAGCATCGACATTTTCGGGGCGTAGGACGGCACCGCCGCCGGTTGCGATGACGAGGCCGGTCTGAGGGGCCAGTATGCGGGTCATTTCCGTCTCCCGGTCGCGGAAATATTGTTCTCCGTCTGTCGCAAAGATCTCCGTGATCGATCGCTGTTCTCTGCGGATGATCATCTGATCGGTGTCCTCCAGCTTTCTGCCAAGCCTCTCGGACAGAAGTGTTCCGAGCGTTGTTTTCCCAGCCAGGGACATTCCCGAGAGAACAATGTTTCTCTTTGCGTTCAGAATCTCTGTGAACACCTGATTGCATTTTTCGCCGGTGATCTTCCTATCCGCAAACAACTCCGCAGCGTAGACCGCCTGGACGACCAGCATGTAGAGGCCCCCTTCTGCAGGAATTCCCCTCTTCTGTGCTTCGAGGATCAGAACTGTGCGCAGGGGATTGTAAATGGCATCGATGACACCGCAGAGGTTTTGGAAACGGGAAAGATCCACAGGGCAGTCGTCAATATCCGGATACATACCGCAGGGAGTCGTATTGATGATGATCTCCGCATCCGCATGCTTTTCATATGCCTCCTCATAGGTGGGCCAGCCCTCTTTTCCGGTGCGGCTGACTTTAAGAACTTCCGAAGCGCCCATATCAGTCACAACTGCGTACGCTGTTTTACTGGTCCCTCCGGTCCCGAGGATTAGGACTTTCTTTCCTGCCGGCTCGATGCCGGGACGTTCAATCATAGATTTCATTCCGAAGTAATCGGTGTTGAAACCGCAGAGCTTTCCGTTTCTGTTGACGATCGTATTCACTGCGCCGATGCTGCGGGCCTGGCCGCTGATCTCATCGAGATATGGAATGACAGCCTGTTTGTAGGGGATCGTCACATTGATACCCTTGAACTCTTTTGAGCGCATGAAAGAATCCAGTTCATCCGGCCTGAGTTCATGCAGTTCATAGGTATAAGGAGCAAGTTTTTCGTGAATGTTTTTTGAGAAACTGTGGGAGAGATGTTCTCCGATTAATCCATATTCCATTATAAGCCTCTGTAGATTTCCTCTGAAACAGGGCAGAGGTGACGGCAGCGCTCTCTGCCCCCGCCGGTCTGTGTCCGGCGAAAGACGGTATTATTCTCCGCAGGTTTTTTATATGTTTTCTTCGTATATCTTCTTCGTATTATTTCTTCGTCCGTTTTTATTGATGTAAAAAAACTATATTTTATGTCCATGAAATCTATCATCTAATAAATCTGCTGTCAAGGAATTTCCCCAAAGAGGCAGGGCTTTGCAGTTTTGCAGTTTTACAAAAGAGGCAGAATGAGGCGGTTTTTTATGGCAGAGTGTGGCAGTTTCTTAAAAGGCAGGGTGAGGCAGTTTTTCAAAAGCAGGGTATAGCGGTTTCTCAAAAGGCAGGGTGAGGCGGTTTTTCAATGGCGGGAGGGTGAGACAGAAGCGCTGATCGCTCCGCATGTCTCTTGATTTTCCTGTGCGATTTAAGGATAATGATTATTTAGTTATGCCCGCAAGGAAACGCGGGCGGCCGCAGACATCCTGTGATCCCATCGGAGAATATCGCCGACATGAAAGGCGTGCCTTTCATGTTGCGTATATCTCCCCGGGGCCGCTCTTGGGAGCGGCATGTTTGGAAGAGGGGAAAATGCATGATTAAAACATCGGGTTTGGAGACAAGCAGCTCTTATATTGCTTCTGAGGATTTAATGAAGACGGTGAATATCGCCATGACACTGGAAAAGCCGCTGCTGGTAAAGGGGGAGCCCGGAACCGGAAAAACGATGCTGGCGCAGGCGATCGCTGACGCATTGGGCAAAAAGCTGCTGATCTGGAATATCAAGTCGACGACGAAGGCGCAGGACGGTCTGTATACATATGATGTGGTACAGCGTCTGTATGACAGTCAGTTCGGGGCCAACGTGGATGATGTCAGTCAGTACATTAAATACGGAAAGATCGGAGAGGCATTTTTGTCCGAAGAGCAGGTGGTTCTTCTGATCGATGAGATCGACAAGGCAGATCTGGAATTTCCCAATGACCTTCTCTGGGAGATGGACCAGATGGAGTTCTATGTGCAGGAGACAAAGGAGACGATCCGGGCAAAGCATCGCCCGATCGTGATCATCACTTCAAATGCGGAAAAAGAACTCCCGGACGCATTTCTGCGCAGATGCATCTTTCACTATATCGAGTTTCCCGCCCTGGCGCAGATGAAGGAAATCGTCCGCGCGCATTTCGGGGATATAGATCAGGAGATGCTCCAGCAGGCGATCTTTACCTTCTACAACATCCGAAGGGTTCCGAATCTGGCCAAGAAGCCCAGCACCTCGGAGCTGATCGACTGGCTGAGGGCGCTGATGGCGGCAGGTGTTGATCCGGCCTGCCTTCCTTCCGAGCTCCCTTATCTGGGTGTTCTGATCAAAAAGGACAAGGATTACACACAGGTGAAGCAATCCCTGCATCACTGATACGGCGGCAGGTTTGGAGTATCCCGAAGACCCGCGGCGGATAGCAATGTGCAGTTTGTTCATAGGTCGATTGCATCACACAGCCGCGGAAGGTAATGAAGTGTGTAAATGAGTTGGATTTCCTATGTTTATTGATTTTTTTTACTATCTCAGAGAACGGGGCGTGAAGGTCTCGATCGGCGAGTGGATGGTCCTTCTGGAAGGTATGAGAAAAGGACTGCATGAGTCTACACTGGAGGGATTCTACCGCCTTTGCCGCGCAGTCATTTTGAAGGATGAGTCCGAGTATGACCTCTTTGATCTGGCATTTGCGGATTATTTCAGAAATCTGCCGCAGGCGGAACAACTGCCCAAAGAGTGGGAAGAGGTGCTTGAAAAGACGGACCCCGAGCTGGTGCAGGCCCTCACAAGGCGGGACCAGACCGAAAGCTTCGAGGGTATGCCGGGAGCTCCCGGAAAGGGTAAAAACGCTCCGGGACCCGGTTCAGGCTCGGGGGGCGAACGCACGGCAATCATCGCGCCGGGAAGCCGGCGTTTCCGGGATTTCCGCAAAGACAACACACTCGATACACGCCAGTTTCAAATGGCTTTCCGCGTCCTGAGAAACCTTTCCACCCAGCTCGAGACCAGCGAGCAGGAGTTTGACATCGACGCCACGATCGATGAGACATGCCGGAAAAACGGCCTTCTTCATATAAAGTACCGCAAGCCGCGCCGGAACACGATCCGGGTCCTGCTCCTCATCGACAGCGGCGGTTCCATGAGTATTTTTGCCAGGCTTTGCTCGGAGCTCTTTCAGGCAGCCTCCGCCTCCCGCCATCTCAAGGAGCTGAGGACTTATTATTTTCATAATATCGTCTACTCTCTCCTTTACAAAGAGCCTACACTGGAGATGAAAGACGGAAACTATATCTCTGTCGATCATCTGATGGAGGAGTGCGATGAAAAATACCGCGTGATCTTCGTCGGGGATGCCGAGATGCATCCTTATGAGCTGGACGGCACCGAGTACAATTTCTATGACCATAAAAACGGTCTGCCGGGTTCCGAGACGCTGCGTCTGATGAAGCGGCATTTTCCGCACATGATCTGGCTCAACCCGCTGCCCATGCCCGACGATTATGCGCCGGAGGACGACACACACCGGGCGATTGCAAATATCGTGGATATGTTCGACCTGACACTGGACGGTCTGGAGAAGGGATTCCGCTTCCTGCTGTCAGGGAAGATTTAATCCCGTCGTGAGGGCAGCCTGACTATAGCCTTTGCAGTCGTGTGCCTGGTGCCGTCCTGACGCACTGCCTCCAGTTCAAGTTCTGCATAGTAATTTCCTTCTTTTTCAAATCTGCCTGTTACACGGCCTCTCTGGAAGGAGATGTCGCCGAAGTAGAGGGGCTTGCGGCATCTGCAGTCCAGGCTTCTCAGAAAGCCGAAGTCTCCCATCCAGTCGCTGACAGATTTTGCCAGCAGCGCCTGGCTGTGGATTCCGGACACAATGGCACGGGGAAGTCCCTGGGCTCTGGCCATGGTATCGCTGTAATGTCGGTCGATCGGATGGCGGTGAGCACCTGTAAGGGGGTCTGTGACGCCCTGTCCTTTCCGGAAGCGGATTGCCGCCCATTTGGTCGCAAAGGCGTTGGCTGCGCCGATGGCCGCCATCAGAGCTTGACCGTCCGATTCATCATAAGGACCTACGATCTCTTCCGGCAGTTCCTGGCCGATCTCCACGTCCTCCCAGTATCTGGGCTCCGGTCCCCGGCGGAATCTGCCCGCAAGCTGCAGATCGAGGTTTGCGTATACCCGCTCGAGTTCCGCTTCTGTATAATGAGGCCGTCCTCCTTTCGGATCCTGTTCTGCAGCAGCCGTAGTTTCAGCAGAAAGTTCCCGGGATCCGCTGTTCGCTTTCACAGTACCATAATCGGTCTTTCGGGATTCGTTCCGCACTCCCGCGCTATCCGCAGAAAGGTCCGGGATAGTATTCTGAAGCGGCGGCGCGCATTTAATGATAGAGCGGGCTGTCAGCCGCGACACATGCTCTCCTCTCTGGTTTGTCAGGTCGATCTGATGCTCCCGCAGCAGCAGTCTTGCGGCAGGGGAGGCTCCGGCAGATACTCCGGCATACGCATTTCCTGACACTTCCGTGACGCCGAGAAAGGTTGTCTGTGCAGAGAAAGAATCCCCCGGGCAGATGGGCAGAAACCGCTCCCATTTGCTGCCGGCGTCATAAACGCTGATTCCACGCAGACGGGGCATTTTTCCGCCGATAAATGTCGAGCAGATGCAGCACTCAAGGAGAGGAGGCGCCTGCAAAGGCCCTGCGGCTCCCGGGCCGGAGTGCAGGGTGCTTGCCGGCATGATTCCGGCCCCGCCCCCCGGCCTGTATCGGGGATCGGAAAAAAGAGGATTTGAATCTCCCAGGGCGCGCGCAAACCGGCCGATGGTGTCAAGGGTCACGGTCTCATTGTAGATGCCGCCCCCGGAACGGTCTGTATCGTCCTGACAGAAAATTCTTCGGACCGGTACTTTTTTTCCGATATTTGTATTTTCTTCTCTGACAAACGCATCGATCCGGGCGTTCCATTCTTCTATACTGATCATAAAAAAGCCTCATCCAGACGCAGCAATCCCCGGGAATGAGATTCCCGGACTTAACATATCCGGCAGAAAACCCCGGGGGCAAAAATCCTCGGGATCAAAAAGTCCCGGGGTTATGACCCCCGGATCATTTTCACCGGCGGTTATGAATCCGACTGATAATAGTATATGTTCCGACTGCAAAAAATCACAGTGCCTGATTTGAAGTTTTAAAGTTTTGAAGTTACATGTCTGAAATCACATATCATCAGGTTATCGATCATAAGCTCAAGCGGAAATCACCGGAAACCGCAGGAATACACAGGGAAATACAGGGAAATGCAGGGAATAACGGAGAATTACAGAGAATAACAAGGCTGGCAGGGATAGTCGTCAGACAGCGAAAACTGATTCAATCTTGCATGAATCGGACTGTAATCATATAATAAACATGAATTGATGTTCGTTCAGGATCGGACCGATCCCTGTACGGCAAAAACTCAAAAACCAAAAAGGAAGAAAAATGAAAATCATCACAAACACAGCTTCTTCTCTCACCAGGGAAGAAGGCAGAAAGCTGGGTATTTCCATCATTCCCGTATCTGTTTCACTGGGAAACAGGTCTTTACGAGATTATATAGACATTAATTCCAACGACTACGTAAAGCTGCTTCACGGAGATGAAATGCCGGCCTCCTCCCAGCCCACGATCGGGGATATGATAGATGAACTGGAAAACCTTGAGGAAGAGGCGATCATGCTGACGGTGGCAGACGGTCTCTCCGGAGAGTTCAGTACAGCAATGGGAGTTAGGAACAGTCTCCCGAACAAGGAAAATATCTATGTGATCAATTCCCGCACTCTGGCAGGTTCTCTGCGCTACATGGCAGTCAAGGCAGCCAGACTCAGAGATCAGGGAGTCTCCGCGCAGGAGATCGTCTCCCAGATAAGGGCATGCGCACAGGCAAATATCTCTTATGTCATACCCGCCGATTTCAATTATCTTCGGAAAAGCGGCCGTATCTCCAATCTGACATCAAAGATCGGCAGTGCTCTGCATCTTCTGCCGGTGCTGACGCAGACGGAGGACCATATGCGCATTTCCTTTATGACTGTCCGCAGGACCTGGAAATCTGCCGTCGCCACAATCATCTCGAGTCTGAAGGACAAGGGAATTGACGATCAGTTCCTCCTCAGCATTGCTTACGCAGACAAAAAAGATCTTGCCGTGAAGGTCTGCAGGCAGATCCGGGAGAGCTTTCCGGGTGTAGAAAGCGAAATACTGCAGCTCGCTCCCTCTCTGATCACCCACGGAGGTCCCGGGTGCATTGTTGTACAGGCTACACGTAAATAGCAGGAGGTAATAAATGAAACTTCTACTTGTTATTGTTCTGGGGTATTTCATCGGGTCGATCCCGTTTGCCCTGGTAATCGGCAAGGTTTTTTACCACACCGATGTGCGGCAGTACGGAAGCGGCAATCTGGGAGGCGGCAATACAGGGCGTGTGCTGGGAAAAAAGGCCGGCCTGTCGACAATGGCAATGGATCTGCTGAAAGTTACCTTCGTCCTATTGATCGCGAAGCTTCTCGGGGGAAACGACACTACAATGGCTCTCGGCGCTCTTGCAGCCGGAATCGGTCACTGTTTTCCGATCTATGCCGGATTCAGGGGCGGCAAGGCTGTTGCGGCCATGTACGGCTGGCTGTTCGGACTGTTTGCTGTTGCAGGGCGGAGCCCCGTATACTTCTTCCTGCCTCTGGTCGTCTTTCTCATTGTGATCCTCCTGAGCCGCATCATCTCTCTCTCGAGCATGATTTCCGCCGTCGTCATCACATTCTACATCTGCATAAGGCCGGAACCTATTGCGGTTAAGATCGTCCAGATCATCTTTGCTGTCCTGATCATTGTCAGGCACCGCTCAAATATTGTCAGAATCATCAATCACAATGAAAACACTGTTTCCTGGGTTCCGAGGATGAAAAAATAAATCCTCTGTATGATTTTTCCATCCGGCACGTCTCAAAGCAGAATCGGGCATAGACTGCCCCGCAGCCTTCTGCCCCCGACGAGCCCCCGGACCCCTGTCCGCTGCAAGGCGGAAAAATCCATTACACAGGCAGTGTCATAAAAAAGATCCGTCACCTCACAGAATATGAGGTCTGCGGATCTTTTTTTATTCTTCATCGCGCAAGACTCGCCGGCGAGTCTTGAATATTCTTTTTTACGACGTGGGTAAAACTGACTGCAGACTATGCCTGGCGGAAAAATTTACATGGACGGCAGATAGGCCGCGAGCACGGCAAGAAGCACGGCGGGCAGCATGTTGGCGACACGCACTTTCCTGCCCCAGACAAGATTGACGCCGACACAGAAGATCAGGATGGAGCCGACCAGCGACAGGTTTGCGATGGCGGCAGGTGTCATCAGAGGGGCAATCAGTGTGGACAAAAGCGTGATACCGCCTTCGAAGACAAAGATGGGAATGGCGGAAAAGGCGCATCCTTTGCCCATAGAGGATGTCATGACCATAATGATGATAAAGTCGAGAACGGATTTCACCGCCAGGGTCGAATAGTCTCCCATCACACCGTCCTGGATCGCGCCGACGATGGCCATGGCGCCGATGCAGACGGTAAGAGAGCTGGTCACAAAGGCATCCACGAAACGCGCATCCTTTGCGTTGCCGGTCTTGATCTTGAGCCAGGCTCCGAAGCGCTCGAATCCATCCTCGATCCGCAGAAGCTCTCCGATGACAGTTCCGATGGAGAGGCAAAGGACGATAAACATGGAGCGTCCGCTGATGATGGAAGCGCCTTTACCGGCTTCGTCCATGGAAATCTGCAGCATCCCCTCCATGGCTCCCGCGATCGCAATAAAGAGGACACTGATTCCGCATACCTTACAGATCGCGTCCTGCTGTTCCTCCTTAAAAAAGCGGCCTGTAAAGTGTCCGGCGATTCCGCCGGCGATTACTGCCGCTGTATTGATCAAAGTTCCTGTTCCGGGCATTTTTCTGTTTCTCCGTTCGAATAATGCTTACAGCACATATACCAGACAATGACTCAGTGCATTAGTATAGCACTTTCATCAATAGATTCCATTCTTTTTCGTGGTTTTCTCTGGTTTTTTTCTGCTTTTTCTCTGGTTTTTTTCTGCTTTTTCTCTGGTTTTTTTCTCCTTTTTCTCTGTTTTCTCTGTTTTTCTAAGTTTCAACTAGGGTTCATGTCGTATAACAATATCATGAACTGAAAAAACAAATTAAAAACAAATTGTTGAAAGAAGCAGGACAGCTGCAAATACAGAAACTGCTTCCGGACTGCAGATAGAATCCCTGAAAGGAGTTTACAATGACAAATAAAAAGCTTATTACCGCTTCCGTCTGTGCAGTACTGTTAGGCGCAATGACCGCATTTCATGTATATTGTGATACATCTGTCGCCTCCGCGGCAGAGCTTACATCCGCTTCAGAGACATATGTCTCTGCAGAAGCTGAAGGTGTTACAGAGACTTCCGATTCAGAGTCAGCATCCACAGTCACCGACACGACTTCATCTGTTACAGCGGGCAGCAGCGCGATCGATACGACCGACCTTTTTTCCGACCGTGACCTGGAACAGACCGCGGATCTGGCCGGAGCGGAGAATCTCACTGTGAGCGACGGCGAGACTTACACCATCAATAAGGAAGGTGTCTATGTGATCACCGGAAGTGCCTCGGATGCACAGATCATCGTATCCGCTGGAGATGAAGACAAAGTCCAGCTGGTGCTCGACGGTGTCTCGATCACCAACGAGAGCTCCCCCTGCATTTATGTCAAGAATGCCGACAAGGTATTCGTCACAACGACAGATTCCGAAAATACACTGACCGTCTCCGGTGCCTTCACTGCGGACGGTGACACTAATACAGACGCCGTGATCTTCTCCAGAGATGATATTGTCGTCAATGGCACAGGAACGCTGAATATCGTCTCCTCTGAAAACGGCATCAGCAGCAAGGATGATCTTAAGGTCACCGGCGGTACGCTCCGGATCACCTGCACTGCGGACGCACTCGAAGCCAACGAATCCATCCTGATTGCAGACGGCACGATCAGCATCAAGTCCGACAAGGACGGTCTTCATGCTGAAAACGATGAAGACAATACGACAGGATACATCTATATTGCAGGCGGCACGATCAGCATCGAGGCGGGCGACGACGCGATCCACGCGACCACGATTGCCCAGGTGGACGGCGGCAGCATCGACCTTACCGCTGCAGAAGGCATCGAAGGAACTTATATCCAGCTCAATGACGGCGAGATCACCATCGCGGCATCTGATGACGGCATCAATGCCGGGAAAAAGTCCACAATCGCAATTCCCACTGTGGAACTCAACGGCGGCACAGTCACGATCACAATGGGCTCCGGTGATACCGACGCAGTTGATTCCAACGGGAATCTCATTCTGAACGGCGGTACTCTCGATATCACAGCCCAGAGTCCTTTTGACTACGACGGAAACTGCCAGAACAATGGCACGACGCTCATTGTCAACGGTTCCGAGACCGACTCCGTCTCCAACCAGATGATGGGAGGCGGCGGTATGGGAGGCGGCATGCATGGTCCCATGGGCGGCCGCGGAAACCGCGGAAGCTACTGATCACTGCGGAGCACAAAATCTGCGGGACAGTCGTAAACCATACCACAGTCATAAACCATACCAAAATCACAAGCCATACCATAGAATTCCAAACAAAAGCTCCTGGCTGCAGCTATAAAAACAGCTGCCGGAAAAGTCATTTACTATTCCGGCAGCTGTTTTTTTATTTCAGGTATTAACAGGTCTTTTTTATTCTAAGCATTTCTATGCCTGCAGCCATGGTCCCGCGCCGGCATACATGTATGAAGAAACTGCACATTGCTTCGCTGCAGCCGCATCATTTCGGCCATCATTCTTCGGACGGCGCTGCTGTCTTAGTGACAATCTCCACATCTGCAGTAAGAGGCTCCAGTTCCAGACCGTCGGCCGGGTTGGAAGCATTCCCGTACTGCTCCCGGAATTCCTCGTCCGTCAGAGTCTCGCCGTCCGGGCTGATGTGATCCATATTCCCGTTCGCAGCTTCGTCATATGCATACTCCGCGATGATCTCCAGGCCGCTTCTGTCTGAAGCGATACTGCAGATCGTGTCATTGCCCGCGGATGCTCCTCCGCTGCCGTGTACAAGGAATGTTTTATCGGGAAGAAGGAAGAGGTCGACCCGGTATGCGAGAGCAAGCTTTCCGTCAAAGAGTCTGACAGCCTTGTCCCCGTCAAAGGTATAAATCTCACGAACAGCCAGGTGCTCTCCGTTATGCAAAACGATCGCAAGTTCCGGAATACCGTCTTCATTGTAATCATGAAGCCCGTACTCGACTTCAAATGCTCCGGGATTCATAAAATAATCGTAGGCAGCTTCATAGTTGAGCCTGGGATCAACATCCGGAAGTGACGCGAACGCGTCATTTTCGTCAGCGGCATCCAATCCCTCTTCGAAGAATCCTTCACTGAATGCCTCTAAGAAGGTTTCCTTGTCCACAGCAAGAATATCTGCATAAGCCCGGATAATTTCCGTATAAGCAGTGTCCCGTGCATGGATCATTTCTGCTTCCTGCGCAGATGCTGCCGGGTCGACTTCCACAGCTGTTTCTGCTTTCGCTGCTGTATCCGCAGCTGCCGCAGTATCCGCCTCCGCCGCTGTCTCTTCTGTATCGGCTTCCGCTGCTGTTTCGGCAATCTGTTCTGTATCGGCTTCTGCAGCTGTTTCAGCTGTCTCTGCAGTCTCTGCAGTCTCATCCCCGGCAGCTGCCTCTTCAGTATCTGCTTCTGCAGCTGCTTCCGTTGTCCGGCTGTCTCCTGCAGTCCCGGAAGCCTCTCCTTCGGCAGCAGGATTCCCTGCTTCCGTTCCGGTCTGTGCCTCGTTCTGTGTGTCGGTCTGTGTACCGTCCTGTGCGCCCTTCTTTGTATCGGCGTCACCTGCATTTTCGTCTTTTGCCGTTCCGTTCTGTGCAGAGGTATTTGTATCCGCCTCACCTGTGACTTCACCCGCTGCTGTCCCGGTCTTTTTATCTTCCTGCGCGCCGGAGTTCAGGGCGCTTCCATCAGTGTTTTCAGCTTTGGCGGATTTCGCTCTGCCTGAGCCCGTGACCAGTTCCGTTTCCGGGAATTTTACGGCATTTTCCGCCTGGAGCTGTTCCACATCGACATTATTTCCGCCCGCTTCCTCAGCACTTTCGGCGGCCATTTCTTCCTCTTCCGACTGCATCCCGACCTCTTCCTGCGGAATGTCGATCGCCTCCTGCTCATAGGTCACTTCACTGCTCTTTGACATGGACGATGCCTCTGCCCCGGATGCATCGGCGGATTTGGATGTTTTGGACGCGGCAGATGCTTCCGACTGCCCGTTTTCCGTCGAAGACGCAGTGTCGGCTGCTGTCATTTTTGCGTCCTGCAGCTGGCGGACATGGTACCACAGATTGCTGGAATTTTCGACGTCATAATTGTCCTGCCCCCAGCAGAAAAGGTCCTCTCCCTCGAAATTGAAAGAAACATAGGTGTCATTTCTGAGACGGAATGTGACGCGATGATACATATCGGTGACGCTCATATCGCTCTTGTCTCCGACTGTCACATCCGCAAGAAGACCGTAGATTTCCCTGATCACTTTCTCGTCTGTCACTGTGACATCCGGCCTCTCGCCCCCTTCATCATAGAGCACGTTGCACTCCAGGGGATAATCGCCGTTTTTCATGTCAGACTGCAGTCTGGCATACCCGGCATCATTGTTGAAATTCAAAATGGAATTCTCCGGAATCGTATCGTCAGAGATTTCCGACACAGTATGTTTTTTCTCCGCAGAAGTATCCTGTGTTACCTGATCTTCCTGTTTTACCTGGTCTTCCGCCGCAGTCTCTTTATTGTCTTTGCGGCCGCAGGCGGCGAGCATACATACAAGGACTGCCCCTGTGATCAGAAGCCTTACAGTTCTTTTTCTATTTGACAACATAATCAATACCTCACAGCTGTTATGGTGTTTTCTTTTTCAATTATCCTGTTCAATTCTTTTTTAATTATCTTTCTCAATTATACTGTAGAAATAGGGGATGCGCCAGTTACAGTTGCAAGTATAAATTTGCAAGTATAACCAGGTATAAACAAAGGAAGAGTTCACGAACCGGTGTATGGCTCGTGAACTCTCGTGAATCAATTAAATGTAATGAATATTGTTTTTTGATAGCAGGCTTTTTATATCGATTAATATCGATCTTATGATTTCAGTTCTTTTGCTATCAGGTTTTTTATATCAATTTATATCGATCTTATGATTTCAGTTCTTTTGCTATCAGGTTTTTATTTCTTCATCTTCATGCCTGCGCGGACCATGCGGAACATGCGGATGGCGCCTTTATAATAAAGATCCACGGCTTCATCCAGGGCCTTGGAAAGAGGCATGGGACCGTCCACAGTCGTAATGATGGAATCGATTCCGTGTTCATAAATCTGATCATAGCCTTCTCCGAGGCCGCCGCAGAGGGCTGTCACGGGGATGTCATGTTTCTTTGCGCGGTCGCCGACGCCCTGCATGACTTTGCCGAAGCAGCTCTGCCAGTCTGTTCTGCCCTCGCCCGTCACGACCAGGTCAGCACCTTCGATGAGAGAATCAAAATCGATCAGATCCAGAACTGTCTCGATACCGGACTTCATCTCGGCATTCAGGTAGATCTGAAGGGCAGCGCCAAGTCCGCCTGCCGCGCCGGTTCCGGGAGTCTCATCGGGGTTCACGCCGAACTCTTTGATGATGACATCTCTGTAGTTGCACATGCCCTTCTCCAGACGATCCAGGATCTCGGGCGTGCCGCCCTTCTGCTTGCCGAAGGTGTAGGTGGCGCCGTCTTTGCCGCAGAGGGGATTTGTGACATCGCACATGACAGTAAAGTGGGCTTTTTTCGCGCGCTCATCCAGGCCGCTCATATCGATATGGGCAACCTTCTCGAGCTCACTGCCCTTGCCTTCCAGGATATTTCCTTCCGCGTCATAGAAACGGACACCGAGAGCGCTGGCAAAGCCCATACCACCGTCATTGGTCGCGGAGCCGCCGATTGCAATGGAAATATCTGTAAAGCCCTGGTCGAGCGCGGCTTTGACCAGCTCGCCGGTTCCATAAGTTGTTGTATTCAGAGGATTCCTGAGCTCTTCGGGCACCATGGGAAGTCCGGATGCCTGCGCCATCTCAAGGACCGCTTCACTGTCGCTCAGCTTTCCATAGTAAGCATTGGCGCTCTCCATCAGAGGACCATGCACGTTGACGAAAACCTTCTCTCCTTTTCTGGCCTGAATGACAGCGTCTGTGGTTCCCTCGCCGCCGTCCGCAACCGGGACGCCCACGGTGTCACAGGCTCCGAACACTTCATGGGCAGCCTTTGTGAGAAGCTCCACAGTCTGCTCGCTGGAAACAGTTCCCTTAAAAGAATCCGATGCAAATACAAGTTTCATTTTTACCTCCTCTTTATCTTGCTGTAACAATTCCCCTTTTTGTCGTTTTCTTACCTCTTTAAATCATTTTCGTTCTAAAAGCTAAAGATTTCAGGTCTTTTTTCTTTGTTGTGCATATTATAGCCCTATTCAGGTTTTTTTAACAGATTCGGACATCATAAAAAGAACGCAGTTATTTGTGTCTTCGACACAAAACCTGCGTTCTTTTTTCTACCCAATGAGCGAATCCGACTATGAGGCAATGAGTCACGAGGGACGGTTCTGAAAAACTCATTGCGTGCAATGAGTTTTTCAGAACCGTCCCCCATGACTCATCGACTCATTGACTCGTTAACTTGTTGACTCTTTATATTGCCGTCACCGGTATTTCAGAGGGGCTTTCAGCGTTTGCGGGGGCGGGCGGCGGCAGCCGCTGCTGCCGCATGAAGCATGGCTCGTTCTTTTTCCACGGCCTGCTCGACATTCATCCTGGAGAGGATGAGGGTGATGACAAGGTTGATGCACATGGGGATCCAGAGGTACATGATGTGGAGCATGGTCAGTGTGGAGGCAGACTGGACCGCCGCGCCCCCGACATAGCCGGAGAAGGCGAGGAGCCAGCCGGCGAGAGCTGTACCGATGCCTCCTCCGAGTTTTGTGCCGAGGGATGTGCAGGAGTACATGGTTCCGTCGACCCGTTTCCCGGTCTGAAGGTATGTGTACTCGGAGCAGGTGGCGATGAGAGCATTCATGTCGCCCTGGAGAGGACTCATGCCGATGGCGGCGAGGGCGGTAAAGAAAAGCATCAGCGGGATGCTGCCCATATAGCCGGCAATGACGACGCCGAGACGGCCGGCGGTGCCCAGTGTGTAACCCATAAGATTGAGTTTATACATGCCGCGGAAGCGGGCGACCATGGCCGGTGTGAAGAGGAGGCCGATGATCATGGGAATGTTGATTGCCCAGGAGAAAACGCCCAGGAGGCTGGCATTTTTGAGGATGTAGGTCATGTAATAAATGCCCATGTTGAGGGTTGCGGAGTAGATCTGCATAAGGATATAGGATGCGCAGATCATCAGGTAGTATTTGTTGCGGATCAGAAGGCCGAAGGCATCGGCCAGGCTGTATTTTTCCTCCGCCTTCGCGGCAGCCTTTTCCTGTTCTTCGTCCTCCAGTTCCTCGGGGGAAAGTTCCCGGACGGACATGACAGAGAGTGTATTGGAGATCACGCCGACGATCGCGTAAATGATGGCAACAGTGCGCCAGGCTGCGGCGCCTCCGCCGAAGTAGGCAACCAGGCCGACCGTGATGGTCTGGATCAGCATGCTGGTGCCGAAGGCGAACATGAATCGGATGGAGCCCATCTGGACTCGCTCCTGATTATTTTTCGTGATGAGAGCGGTCAAAGCAGAATAGGCTATGTTATTGGCGGTATAAAATCCCGCGTTCAGCAGGGTGTAGGCGATAAAGAACCAGGCGTACTGTGCTGTGGCGCTGATATCCGCCGGAATGCAGAAAATCGCGACCAGGCAGACGGCGCAGCCGAAATACCCATAAAACATCCAGGGGCGGGCTTTGCCCATTCTGCTGTGGGTCTTGTCGATCATTGAGCCGAAGAAGATGTCGCTGATACCGTCAAAAAGCTTGGAGACTGCGATCAGGGTGCCGACGACACCCGCATTCATTCCGACAGTATCTGTCAGGAAGATCATGACAAAAGCGGACAGCAGCGCGTACACGACATTACCTGCAATATCTCCTGATCCGTAGCCTATTTTGTTGTACCAGTTTAAATATCTTTTTTCTTCCATCAAAATATCTCCTTAAATCAAAATATCTCCAGAAAACAATCAAAATATGCCCATAAATCCTCTGAGTCAGGAAGAAATGTCCCTCGTGAATCCAAACGGAACAGGCAGAGCCGTCCCAAGTGTCTCAAAATGAGTCAGACAGAACCGTCCCTCGTGACTCAAAGCGGGACAGGCAGAACCGTCTCCGGTGTCTCAAAATGAGTCAGACAGAACCGTCCCTCGTGACTCATTCTGCGGGTTCGCAGGCGGGGAGGAGTGTCATGTCGTAGGTAAAGTGCCGGTCGTCGAAGCGGTATTTGGGCAGGGGGCGGGGGCCGCAGCTGTTGGAGCCTATGCCGTCCTGGCGGGCGTCGAGGCAGAGCACGGTGCTGCCGCAGGGCTCGAGCTCGTAGTTGTGGGCTCTGATGGTCAGTTCCTCCTGGGTGTAGACGGATGCATTGAAGGAAAAAGGCACGTGGCTGTAGGCTGTGAGTGTATGGGTGTTGTCATAGAGGGTGACGTAGTCACAGCCGCAGCGGCTTCCGTTCTCCTGGGGGCGGATGTAGTCTTCGTGAAGGTCGCGCACGGGAGCTGCGAAGAGGCCGTGCCAGGAGGCTCTGTGTTTATCAGGGTAGCTCTCCAGGGGACCTATGCCGTAGTAGACAGCATTCTGCATGCTCTCGGGGAGGAAGAGGCGCAGACCGAAGCGGGGAAGTTCAGGGAATTCCATGTTTCGGGTGACATCCATATGTACCGAGATCCGCCCGTCGGAGGTAACGGTCCAGGAGGTGTTGATGTCCATCAGTTTCTGCACAGTGGCCGCAGTCATGGACATGCGGCTGGAGATGGAGATGCCGTCGTCCATGCTGCGGTACTGTGTAGTATAAGCGCGGGAGCAGGCATGGTTGTACATAGCTTTCTCCCACTCTTTGCGGATGTTAATGTCGTTGTCCGTGGGAGCGCGCCAGATGTTGAGCTCCATGGGACGTTCGAGAAGGTCTCTTCCGGCGTAGGTCATTTTTTCAAATACGCCGTAGAGTTTACTGTATGTATAGGTAAAGGATTCTCCGCGGATGATCAGCTGATGGTCGTTCTCTTCGACACGGGGAGGCTGCATGCTGCGGGCACGTGCCGCAGCATCCTCCGCAAAGGTACGGACTGTCTGGTTGATATACAGGCTCATGGGGTCTGACTCTTCCAGACTGCCGGAAGCGGATCCGGTTTTTATGAATCCGCTGTCGAGAGGGATTTCGTCAAAACCGAGGAGCATTCCTTCCTCGCGGAAGACATCCGCTTTGCGGAGGATGTAGGACACTTTCAGGTAAATGCGGCCTTTTTCCGGGAGGGCCGGAAGAGAGAGGTAGATCTTCCCTGTCAGCCCCGGCAGGATCGACGGGATGCGGGGGGACGCGATCACGCCGGTCGCAATGCAGGCATCGTCACAGGTAAGTTCATACTCCAGTGCCAGATAATCGCGAAGGTCGACAAAATTCATTTCGTTCTTGAGGGTAAGAATACAGGTCGTACGGCCATCGTTTTTATCATTTCCGGTATTGTAACCACTCCTGTCATTTGCCCTGCTGCCGACAGAATTTCTGTCTGTATCCTTTCCGGAAAGACCTGTTTTTTCCTTTGTGAAAATATCATGCATGGAGTTCCCGCAGGCAAAGGATATGACCCGGGCAGGACGGTGGACGTTTTTGTATTCAAGCAGACCGGTATAGGGGGTGCGCTCGGGATCAACGAGGCCGTCCATGCAGAAGTTTCCGTCGTTTGGATACTCTCCGTGGTCACCGCCGTAGTAGTAGATCGCTCTTCCGTCCCGGGCCGTTCCCTTGTAGACGGCGTGGTCGCACCACTCCCAGACGAAGGCACCGCAGATGCAGTCATAGCGGTCGATCAGGCGGAAATAGTCCTCATAATCGCCGGCACCGTTACCCATGGAGTGGGCGTATTCACAGAGAATGTAGGGTTTGTCCGGAACGCCCGGCCCCCCTTCTGCCCGACTGCCGTCTGCTGCCTTTTCCGAGCCTGTCTCTGCATAGCGGATGATGTCGTCAAATTCCGGATACATCCTTGAGTAGAGGTCGATATCTGAGTAGTCGTATTTGCGGGCCCGTCCGCGGTAATAAGCACTCTCATAATGCGTCAGGCGGGAGGGATCAAACTCTTTGGTCCAGCGCAGAGCCTTTTCAAAGGCGCAGCCGTATCCGCTTTCGTTGCCCATGGACCAGATGACCACACAGGGGCGGTTCTTGTCCCTGTGCACCATCTTCCGCACGCGGTCGAGAATCGGCTCATTGAAATCAGGATTATCCGAGATCATCTCATTCCAGCGGGCTGCCCGCTCCTCGTCCGTGTCATTTTTGTAATAGAGCATCCAGGGGCCATGACTCTCATTGTCCGCCTCATCGATGACGAAAAATCCGTATTTGTCGCACATCTGGTAGAACATGGGCGCATTGGGATAATGACTCGTCCGGATGGCATTGAAATTGTGACGCTTTATCATCTCCAGATCGCGGCGCATATGCTGCACATCCACGACCGGACCTGTCACAGGGTCGGAATCATGGCGGTTGACACCGCGGAATTTGACGGGCTGACCGTTGATCTTGAGTACATTTCCGTCAACTTTCACTTCCCGGATCCCAATCCGGTCCGTAATGACCTCCCGGTCCGTCTTAAAGACAATGGTATAGAGATAGGGATCCTCGCTGTTCCACAAGTGCGGATCATCGATTGTAAAGGAAGTACTCCCGCGCAGAGTAAGGCTTTTGACCACTTTTTCCTCCGCGTCCAGGACTCTGACAGTAACAGGGATCTCCAGGTCCAGATAGGAAGCAGTGACCGAAACCTCGGCGCGTACTGCCCGGGGCAGGAAATCCGACTTTTCCGTTTCTCCTGTTTTCTCCCCGGTTTCCGCACTGTATGCGGCGCCTGTTTTTTCAGGGTCACATCCACTGACCGGTGCGCCCTCCCCGTACTGCGTGTTCTCCTCCCAGCAGATTTTCGTGTTGATAAAATAGTCGAAAATGCACTGAGCCGGCCTGCGCATCAGGTAGACATCCCGGAAGATTCCCGTCATGCGGAATTTGTCCTGGTCCTCGAGATAGCTTCCATCGCACCATTTCAGGACAAGTACGGCGAGAACATTTTCCCCTTCCTGCAGGGCGTCAGTGACTTCAAACTCGGAAAGAGCATGGGAGACCTGGCTATAGCCGACATAGTATCCGTTCAGCCAGACGTAAAAACAGGAATCAACGCCTTCAAACTCAAGGAAGGTCCGGGGTAAGTTGTCATCTTTTTCAAAGTTGAAGCGATGCACATAGGCGCCGCAGGGGTTCTCGTGGGGCACATAGGGCGGATCCACCGGGAACGGGTATCTTACGTTGGTGTACTGGTGACAATCATATCCGTAATTCTGCCAGACGCCCGGTACCGGGATTTCCTCAAAGCCGGATCCCTCTCCGCTCAGATCGAAATCCGGCAGATAGAATTTTTCCTGCAGATCATAGATGCTGTCAAAATAACGGAACTTCCAGTTTCCGTTCAGCATCGTGATGCGGTCTGATGCCTCCCTGTTCTCATCAAGGCATTCCATGCAGCTTCCGGCCGGGACATAGTAGGCCCGATCCGGCATCGTCCCCTCGTGTAGTACGGACAGATTTTCATAATGCTTGGGTACGATCAATGTTCCTTTCCTCCTTAAGCATGCACAAAAGCGGCGTCACTTTGTCTCATACATATATACCCGGCAGAAATGTGCATGCCGACAGTCCTTTTTATGAACAAAAAGTGTTTCTCTTGCGCTGTCATCACTGGTTGGTCCTGCAACCCGCGAAACGTCACAAGTCCAGAATTTCTCGTCATAACATCCATATTTTGTGTCATTTGGCCGTGTGTTTCGCTCTCAGTTGTTATGATACGACAGACCCTTCTCTTTGAACATAAACTGTGATAGACAGAACATGCACAAAATGGTAGACTAATTGCATACGTGAATCACCGCCTGAACCGACAACTGCATGAACAGGCAACTGCATGAGCAGGAGAAAAAAATGTTTGTGGACAACGCTTACTGGCGCAATTCCAGAATTGATTTTAAAGACAGAAAACACCCGCTTTTCGTGGGCAGCTGCGGTACCTACCGCCTGATGACTCTCACCAAACTTCCGACGCACCGGCCCCGCGGGCGGGTGGATTTTCAGCTGCTCTATGTGGCAGCAGGAAAGGGACATTTCTATTTTAACGGGAAGGAGCACATTGTCCCCGCCGGGAACATGGTCCTCTACCGTCCCAGGGAGGAGCAGCGCTACTATTACTACGGAGCAGATCACACCGAGGTGTACTGGGTCCATTTCACGGGCAACAATGTCACCAACATCCTGCGCCAGTACGGTTTCAAAGACGGGGAACATATCGTCCACAGCGGGACGTCTCTGGAGTACTCACATATCTTCCAGCAGATGATCAGCGAATTGAAGGAATGCAGGCCGCACTTCGAAAATGCCTGCATTTACCGGCTGCATCTGCTCTTTATCCTGCTCAGCCGTCTGGGCGAAAAAAAAGTGCGGCGAAAAACGCCGCACATGGCCGGACAGATGCACGCTGCCGTCAACTATTTTCATGAAAATTATTGCAAGCCGATTTCTGTCAGCGACTACGCCCGGGACCTGGGACTGAGCGTGAGCTGGTTTACACGGAGCTTCCGCGAGTACACGGGAACCTCTCCCGCACAGTATCTGATCTCCCTGCGTATTTCTGCCGCCCAGAGCCTTCTCGAGAAAACGGATCACAATGTGACGGAGATTGCCGAGCTGGTTGGCTACGACAATCCCCTCTATTTCAGTCGTCTCTTTCACAAGCAGACCGGCATGTCACCCTCCGATTTCCGCAGACAGCTTCAGGCCTGGAATGAGGAAAACGCATAACTGCCTCTAGTGTCGGTGCTCAGTTCCCTATAGGTGCTTATTATCAGAAGCAGTGCAATGGCAAAGGTCAGAATATCCGACAAAGGCATGGAATAGAGTACGCCGTTCAGCCCGAAGAAGCGGGGGAGAAGAAGGGCGAAGCCGACACCAAAGACAATCTCACGCACCATGGAGAGAAGAGTGGATTCCACGGCCTTGCCCATAGCCTGCAGGAAGATGAAACATGCCTTGTTTATGCAGGCAAAAATCATCATGCACAGATAAATCCGGAAAGCTCTGAGGGCAAATTCCGTATAATAGCTGCTCTCATTGGCAGCACCGAAAATACTGATCAGCTGTCCGGGGAAGAATTCCACGATGACCAGAGCGAGAGCACCGACAAGGGCTTCAGCTGTAAGAAGGACCATAAAAAGCTCACGCACCCTGCCTTTGAGGCCGGCGCCCATGTTGTAGCCGACGATGGGGATGCAGCCTGCCGCCATGCCGACGACAATGGAGATCACGATCTGGAAGAATTTCATGACGATGCCCACGACTGCCATGGGAATCTGGGCAAACTGTTCCTGCATAAAGACAGGATCCATGGCTCCGTACTTGCGGATCATGTTGTTGATAGCTGCCATTGCTGCCACCAGGGAGATCTGGGACAGGAAGCTGGTGACGCCGAGGATCAGTGTCCTTTTACAGACCTCTGTCTCAAGGGCGAAATCACTCTTTTCGGGCCTCACGATCTTCATGTTGGTGATATACCAGACTGCCAGCGCTGCCGTCGCGATCTGGCCGATGACGGTGGCCACTGCCGCCCCCATCATGCCCCATTTGAAGACAAAGATAAAGATTGGGTCCAGGATTATATTGATCAGGGCGCCTGCCAGAGTCGAGGCCATGGCAAATTTCGGACTTCCGTCCGCGCGGATGATGGGGTTCATGGCCTGACCGAACATATAGAAGGGAATTCCCAGAGTGATGTAGAAGAAATACTCCTTTGAGTGCCTGAAGGTCTCGGCATTGACCGTGCCGCCGAACATAGCAATGATCTGACTGCTGAAGATCAGATAAAGCGCACAGAGCAGCAGGCTTCCAGCAATGACCATGACCACGGAATTGCCGACACTCTTCTTTGCCTTGCCGACACGCTTCATGCCCAGGCTCAGACTTACGAAAGCGCAGCAACCGTCACCAATCATGACAGCGATCGCAAGCGCGATGACCGTCAGAGGGAAAACGACCGTGTTTGCAGCGTTGCCGTAGGAGCCAAGATACGTCGCATTCGCTATGAAAATCTGGTCCACGATATTGTACAGTGCCCCCACGAGCAGGGAGATGATGCAGGGGATGGAGTATTTGCGCATGAGTGTTCTGATCTTCTCCTCCCCGAGAAACTGATTTGACATCTGTTCCATTTTCTTCCTTCCTCCCTATAAAGTCAAGTACTTTTCCCTTGAAAAATAAGGGCTTTTCAACGATATACCTCTACTGAATGAGCCATGGAAATGGACATCTCAAAGTAT
>ONKG01000080.1 GCA_900318375.1 uncultured Lachnospiraceae bacterium | reverse complement strand
CTTCGTAACTCGATTTATTCGGGAGAAGCAAACGGGAAAATCAGGCAACATCAGGGATGGTGTGGCTTAATTGAGTCATGTAACTTTTCACTGTCAAGGATTATGAATACGCGAAGAAAAAAGGTCTGATCCCTTCTGATTACAAGGTCTTCTGGGGGTATGAGGACGAAAAGCTGTTTACATATGCCAGAGATACCCTCGATGAACTGGCCGCGGGGGACAAGCCCTTTAACCTGACGATCCTGACGGTGGATACACATTTTGAAGACGGTTATGTCTGCGGCCTGTGCGGAAATGAATTCGGCGATAATCAGTATGCCAACGTCATGGCGTGCTCCAGCCGTCAGGTCGGAGAGTTTATCGACTGGCTGTCACAGCAGGACTATTATAAGGATACGACAGTGGTCTTAACCGGTGACCACAAGACAATGGATACAGATTACTGTAAGGACGTTGATCCGCAGTATCAGCGCAGGACCTATACGGCCTTTATCAATTCTGCAGTAGAACCGGCAGATCCGTCAGCAAGCCGGATATACAGCACACAGGATACTTTCCCGACAACACTGGCAGCCATGGGAGTAGAGATTGACGGGGAGAGACTTGCGCTCGGAACAAACCTGTTTTCCTCACAGCAGACGCTCACTGAGGAATACGGTCTGGATACGATGAATAATGAGATTTCCAGAAGATCGGCTTTCCTTCGCGAACTGGAACAGATCAACACGAATTCCGAGGCCATGAAGAAGCGCGTGAAGAGGCTGATGGAGGGCGCTGTCGAGATTACTTCCTTTGATCAGAACACGGGGATGGCAGAGGTGCAGGTCACTGCTCCCAAGCTTTATATGGCGATACATCATATGGAGGCCGAATATAAGGAGAAGGGACACCTCAAAAAAAGCACTGCGGAGCTGACTCTCCTGGAAGGAACCGACAATAAATATGTCGGCACATTGGATCTGTCCGGCTGGAAGACAACAGAGGGAGAGATCACCATTAATATCTATCTGAAGGATGGAAGCATATTTGAGAATGCCTCGTCTGCATCGATCGGTGATCTGATACAGGCCATGGATTCCGGCGGATCTCAGTGACCGCAGGTGTGTGGGTAAAAAAGATGAATGAATTACAGAAAAGGATACTGGATATTTTCAAGGCTGTAGCAAAAATCTGCAAAGAGAACGGGATCACCTACTACGCCATCGGCGGAACGGCCATCGGCGCAGTGCGTCACCAGGGATTTATCCCCTGGGATGACGATCTGGATATCGCGATCCCGATCGAGCAGTATGACCGCTTTATCGAAATCGCGCGCAAATCTCTGCCTGAGGGGCTGACCGTTATGACGCCCGTCGATATCGAGCACTACGCATCCTTCTTTATCAAGGTCGTCGATACCAGGACCACACTGATCGAGAATTATGCCAAGGCTTTCCCGGATGCCTACTACGGCGTGTTTGTTGACATCATGCCTCTGGCAGGTGTCCCCGCTCCCGGAAAAGAACGCAATCGCTATCTGCGCATGTGGAAGCGGACGGCCATGCTCAACTATGCAAGACGCTTTCCGGTCAGCCGTATGAAGACCCGTGCCAGAGTGGCGGCCTGCAGACTGATGAAGCCCCTGCACAAGAAGATCCCGTATCATTATTTCACGGATAAGATGTTCGAGGAGTACCGCAAAAGACCGGTTTGTGAATCGGAGTATACCGGCTATGTCTGGGGTGTCCGGCTGGCAAAGCTGACCTTTGCTGTGGACATCTTCGGAGAGGGAAAAGAGCTGCCTTTTGAAGATACCGTGATGAACTGCCCCTCCAGGGTGGAGGATTATCTGACACAGCAGTTCGGCGACTACATGCAGCTTCCTCCGGAGGAGCAGCGGGTCTCCGTCCACCCGGGCTTTGTGGATCTGAATACTCCCTTTGCAGAGTATAAAGAGGGCAGAAAATCTTTCAGATAATCTTACATAGAAAGGAAAAGGTAAACGGGAAATGGTAATCGGATATACAACAGGCGTGTATGACCTCTTCCATATTGGTCACTTGAATCTGCTTAAAAACGCAAAGGGCATGTGTGATAAACTCATCGTCGGCGTCACTGTGGATGAGCTCGTACAGTACAAGGGAAAAAATGCCATGATCCCCTTCGAGGACCGCATTGAGATCGTCCGCTCCTGCAAATATGTGGATGCGGCTGTCCCCCAGTATGACATGGACAAACTCAAGGCCTGCAAGGAGCTGGGTGCTTCTTATCTGTTTGTGGGCGATGACTGGTACGGCACAGAAAAATGGAAAAAGTATGAAGAGGACTTCGCGAAGGAAGGGATCAAGATCATATACTTCCCGTATACGAAGGGCATTTCCAGCACCAGGATCACAGAGGCCCTGCGCCATGTCCGCAAGGACGATCTTAGAGACGTCAAATAATTACTGCCATGCCTCATGCCCTTGAGGGCGGGTGAACAGTAAGATCATATCATATAGAAGGAGGAAGGCCATGGTTGATAAAGATTATTGCTGCAGTTCCTATCTGGCTCTGCGTACCATCGAAAAAGACAACGTGAACTTTTTTGAGGGACTCGATCATAAAAACGCTACGATCACTCCGCTGGCAGACCGCATCCAGGTCGGCAGTGCCGAGGAAATCGACGCCCAGCTGCAGAAAGTGTTTGATACACTCCGGGGAAAGAAGCTGGGCATCATGCTGAGCGGCGGAATGGATTCCGCGATCCTGGCTGCCTATATGCCCGGAAGCGACGCCTACACCTTCCGTTTCCTGGGCGGCGAATTCCAGCGCCCCGAGCTTGAGCGCGCCGAGTACTATGCCAAAGTTTATGACATGAAGCTTCACTACGTGGACATCTCCTGGGAAGTCGTGGAAAAATATCTCCCGATCTGCTTTGAGGCAAACCAGGCCCCCGTCCATTCTATCGTTCCCCAGATCTACAAGGCAGCCATGATGTCCAAGGAAGACGGCTGCGAAAAGCTGGTTCTGGGAGAATGCGCGGACAACCGTTTCGGCGGACTCGACCGCGCCGTATCCAAAGACTGGACCTTTGATGAATTCGTTGAGTTCTATACCTTCCTGGATCCGAAAGCGGCCCTTGTCAATCCGGTCGACATGACCTATGTCTTTGAGCCCTATCGCCGGGACGGCAACATGATCGACTACAATCTCTTCATGCAGACAGTATTTGCACGTGAGAGTGAGACCTCCTACGTCAATATTTTCACCAAAGCGGACGTTCAGTGGGTCTATCCTTACGAGAACCTGGCTGTCAGAGGAGGCCTTGATCTCGAGAGGATCCGCCGCGGCGACACCAAGTACCTGCTGCGCGATCTTTTCCGCCTGAAATATCCCGGATATCCGGTCCCGGACAAAAACCCCATGCCCCGTCCCGTGGATGTGTATTTCAAGGACTGGGCCGGTCCGACAAGGCCTGAGTTCCGCAGGGACATTCCCATGGACAAGCTCTCCGGAAACCAGAAATGGCAGCTCTGGTGTCTGGAAGAATTCCTGAACACCTATGATCCCGAATGTAAAAAATAAGGCGGAAACTGAAAATCAGTGCTCGCCCGCGGGATTGTACCCATGATGTAATGAGTTTCTTTTTTGAGTGCGAATCCTGCGGCTGAAGTGACGGGTTTGCGCGGGAAGAAAGATTTTTGACGGACTGACCGGGAGCCTGCAGGAACACAGTGCAGAATGCCGGGCAGTCCGCCTTTTTAAAAGACGGGAAAAAACAGTTAAAGACAGGAAAAACAGTTAAAGAATAGAACAGTTAAAGAACCGAAAAAAGCAGTTAAAAACCGGAAAATGTAAAAAACGGAAAAAGATTTATAACCGGAAAAGATTTATAACCGGAAAAAAGAAGTGAATCGTCTGAGTCCCCGAAGTGAGAGGAGTAAAGATGGAACAAAAAGTCCAGCTTGAGAAGAAACTATCGCCCGTCAATGTCTGGTCTCTGGCACTGGGATGCATTATAGGATGGGGCGCCTTCGTGATGCCCGGCAATACCTTCCTTGTCAAGGCAGGCCCTCTGGGCACAGCGATCGCAATGGCTGCTGCAGCGTTGATCATGTGCATCATTGCAAACAACTATCATTTTATGATCAACAAGTATCCGGTTGCCGGCGGTGAGTTTACTTATACCAATATGGCTTTCGGAGAAAGGCATGCTTTTGTGTGCTCCTGGTTTCTGGGGCTTTCCTATCTGGCTATTGTTCCCCTCAACGCGACCGCTCTGGCCCTGATCGGCCGCAACCTGATGAACAACATCTTCCAGGTGGGCTTCCACTACAGTGTCGCCGGATATGACATTTATCTGGGCGAGATCATCCTGGCGGAGGCTGCGCTTCTCCTGTTTGCTTTTCTGAGCATCCGCGGCGTGAAGTTTGCCGGCATTTTTCAGACTGGCCTGGTCTTTGCCCTGGTGGGAGGCGTCCTGATCGTCACGGCCGCCGCGCTCTTAAATCCTGATGTGACATTTTCCAACCTGCACCCGGCCTTTACGCCCGGTGTCTCCGGGATCGGAGGAATTCTGGCTGTTGTGGCGGTCGCGCCCTGGGCATTTGTCGGCTTTGACACGATCCCTCAGGCGGCGGAGGAATTCCGCTTTTCGCCCCGCAAGACCAAATCCATTATGGTACTCTCTATCATTTTCGGCGCGTCCGTCTACGTCATTCTCAACACAGTGACAGCCATGGTGATTCCGGAAGGCTATGCGACATGGTCCGATTATATTGAGGACCTTCCGAATCTGGAGGGAGTTCTTTCTCTTCCCACCTTCCATGCAGGCCAGCAACTTCTGGGCACCTGGGGACTGATCTTCCTGGGAGTCGCGGTCCTCGGCGCCATTCTCTCCGGCATCATCGGATTCTATATGGCGACGAGCAGGCTGCTCTACTCCATGTCCAAGGAAAAGGTCCTGCCTGCCTGGTTCGGAAAGCTGGATCCCCGCTTCAAGACACCTTCCAATGCTATCCTGTTTGTCCTAGTGATCGCCCTTGCCGCCCCCTTCTTCGGAAGGACTGCCCTGGGCTGGATCGTGGATATGTCCTCCATAGGGGCTGCGATCGGCTACGGCTACACTTCGCTTGCGGCATACAGATTTGCGAAAAAAGAAGGGAACACAGAGGTCATGATCACTGGTATCATCGGAAGCATCATGGCTCTGATCTTCATGATCCTGCTCCTTATTCCGATCCCTGTGTTTAACTGCTCGCTGGGAAAAGAATCCTATATCTGCTTCATCATCTGGATCGTGATGGGCGTGATTTTCTATGTTCGTTCGGGAAAATAAGGAATATTTAGGAAAATAAGGGAAATAGAAGAAATAGAGGAAATAAGGGAAAGAAAGGAAATAGGGGAAAGAAAGGAAATAGGGAAAATTAAAGAAATCAGGGAAATAAAGAAAATATAAGAAATAGAGGAAATAAGGAAAATAAAGGAGACTGGTCAGTACTCCTGTTTTCAAAAGACATCTGCAGCTCCGGCGCGTAAAAGACGGCCGGCAGAAGAGGAATGCACGAGGCTTTATGCCCAAGTCCTGTTTCTGCCGGCTTTTTTGTATAATGACAGGTATTTATACATGACGCTATACATTGTCGATCTAAATGGACACAAAAAGTTCATAAAAAATGCAGTTGACACAAAGAATTTCATGGATTTTTTCTAAATCCGTGTTTATAATGATGGGTGGCAAATTTTTAGTAATAAGGAGCATAGCAGCGTTTGACCGGAAACACGATCATTTGTTCCGGTTTTCGCTGGATATGATTGGCGGAAGTGCGTTGCCGCCAGAGAGGAGAGTAAATGCCCCAGAGAACTGACATCCACAAGGTACTGATCATCGGCTCCGGCCCGATCGTGATCGGCCAGGCCTGTGAATTTGACTACTCGGGGACGCAGGCATGCAAGGCTTTGCGCAGCCTGGGATATGAAATCGTGCTGGTAAACTCCAACCCGGCTACCATCATGACCGACCCGGAAATGGCAGACAGGACTTATATCGAGCCGCTGAATGTCGACAGGGTCACACAGATCATCAAGAAAGAACGTCCGGATGCCCTGCTGCCCAACCTGGGAGGCCAGTCAGGACTTAACCTGTGCGCCGAACTCTATAAGGAAGGCGTTCTGGATAAATTTGGTGTCAAGGTCATCGGCGTTCAGGCGGACGCCATTGAGCGCGGCGAAGACCGTATCGAATTTAAGAAGACCATGGATATGCTGGGCATCGAGATGGCCCGCAGCGAAGTATCCTACAGTGTGGAAGAGGCACTGGCGATTGCCGACAGGCTCGGCTATCCCGTAGTCCTTCGTCCCGCCTACACCATGGGCGGCGCCGGCGGCGGCCTCGTATATAATAAAGAAGAACTGAAAACTGTCTGCGCACGCGGTCTGCAGGCTTCCCTGATCGGCCAGGTCCTGGTTGAGGAGTCCATCCTCGGCTGGGAAGAGCTCGAGCTGGAAGTGGTCCGCGACAAGGACAACAACATGATCACTGTCTGCTTCATCGAGAACGTCGACCCCGTCGGCGTCCACACCGGTGACTCCTTCTGCACAGCCCCCATGCTGACCATCGATGAGGACCTGCAGAAAGAGCTGCAGAAACAGGCATATAAGATCGTCGAGCACATCGGCGTCATCGGCGGAACCAACGTGCAGTTCGCCCATGATCCCAAGAGCGGCCGTGTGATCGTCATCGAGATCAACCCCCGCACCTCCCGTTCCTCTGCCCTGGCCTCCAAGGCGACCGGCTTCCCGATCGCTCTGGTCTCCGCAAAGCTGGCGACAGGTCTGACCCTGGCGGATCTGACGGATTCCCGTTTCGGGACCCTGGACAAATATGTCCCCACCGGCGATTTCGTAGTCGTCAAGTTCGCCCGCTGGGCATTTGAAAAATTCAAAGGCGTCGAGGACAAGCTGGGCACGCAGATGCGCGCGGTCGGCGAAGTCATGAGCATCGGCAAGACCTATAAGGAAGCCTTCCAGAAAGCCATCCGCTCCCTGGAGAAGGGACGTTATGGCCTGGGTCACGTCAACGGCTATGACAAAATGCCTCTCGATGAACTCAGAAAACTCCTGGTCAATGTCTCCTCCGAGCGCCATTTCATCATGTATGAGGCTCTCCGCAAGGGCATGACAGTGGATGAGATCTTTGATATCACCAAGGTCAAACACTATTTCATCCAGGAGATGAAGGAACTTGTCGAAGAGGAAGAGGCTCTGGTCAAAGAATT
This sequence comes from uncultured Lachnospiraceae bacterium, assembly GCA_900318375.1. GTDB lineage: Bacteria > Bacillota > Clostridia > Lachnospirales > Lachnospiraceae > CAG-791. Next base: position 8,798 of record ONKG01000080.1, on the reverse strand, counting down.
CAAGGGCCGTGTTCCCTCTGACGAAGCCCTGCTCCGGGCTAAGAAAGACGGTTTCTCCGACCACTATCTGGCAGAGATTCTGGGTGTGAAGCAGGATGATATCCGCAGCGCCCGCGAAGCTCTTGGCTGCACCGAGAACTGGGAAGGCGTCCATGTCAGCGGCACGCAGGACAGCGCCTACTACTATTCGACCTATATCGGCGAGGACAAGAACCCGATCAACACCGACAAGCCCAAGATCATGATCCTGGGCGGCGGCCCCAACCGTATCGGTCAGGGTATCGAGTTTGACTATTGCTGTGTCCATGCCGCGCAGTCTCTCAGAAAGCTCGGTTTTGAGACCATTATTGTCAACTGCAACCCTGAGACAGTCTCCACAGACTATGACACCTCCGACAAGCTCTATTTCGAGCCGCTGACTCTGGAGGATGTTCTCTCCATCTATAGAAAAGAAAAGCCTGTCGGCGTCATCGCCCAGTTCGGCGGACAGACACCTCTGAACCTGGCTTCCAAGCTGGAAAAAGAGGGTGTCAAGATCCTCGGAACTTCCCCTGCGGTCATCGACCTCGCGGAGGACCGCGACCACTTCCGCGCCATGATGGACAAGCTGGGCATCCCTATGCCCGAGGCCGGCATGGCAACCACTGTGGAAGAGGCCCAGGAGATCGCCGGCAAGATCGGCTATCCTGTCATGGTCCGTCCTTCCTATGTCCTTGGCGGACGCGGCATGGAAGTCGTCCACGACGATGAACAGATGGCAGATTATATGGCAGCTGCAGTCGGTGTCACACCCGACCGCCCCATCCTGATCGACCGCTTCCTGCACAACGCCATGGAGTGTGAGGCGGACGCAATCTGCGACGGAACCCACGCCTTTGTACCCGCAGTCATGGAGCACATCGAGCTGGCCGGCATCCACTCCGGTGACTCCGCCTGCATTATTCCTTCTGCCCATATATCCGAGAAACACCTGAAGACCATCCGCGAGTACACCAGAAAGATCGCCGAGGAGATGCATGTCGTCGGTCTGATGAACATGCAGTACGCCATCGAGGACGACGTTGTCTACGTACTCGAGGCTAATCCCCGCGCCTCCAGAACCGTTCCGCTTGTCTCCAAAGTCTGCGGCATCCGCATGGTGCCCCTGGCCACCGAGATCATCACGGCGGAACTGACCGGACGCAAGTCCCCTGTACCGGATCTCAAGGAAAAGGATATTCCTTACTACGGTGTCAAGGAAGCCGTCTTCCCCTTCAACATGTTCCCGGAAGTCGACCCCGTCCTGGGACCCGAGATGCGTTCCACCGGCGAAGTCCTGGGCATTTCCCGTTCCACCGGCGGCGCCTTCTACAAGGCACAGGAAGCAGCCAAGATGATCCTTCCTCTGGAGGGCACCGTGCTCATCACCGTCAGCGAGCCTGACCGCCCCTATGCGCCTGAGATCGCGCGCAGATTCCACGAGGCGGGCTTCAGGATCCTGGCGACTGACCAGACCTGCAAGGCTATTGCCCAGGCCGGCATCCCCTGCGAGCGCGTCAACAAGAATTATGAGGGCCGTCCCAACATCCTCGATCTCATCACTAACGGTGAGATCCAGATGGTCGTCAACACCCCCATGGGCAAAGGCGCCCGCCACGACGACAGCTACCTGCGCAAGGCTGCCATTAAGGCCAAGATCCCCTATGTCACCACCACAGCCGCAGGTCTCGCCGCGGCAGAGGGCATCAGCCATCTCAAGCGCAAAGGCAAAGGCCTCATCCTGCCCCTGCAGGAGTGGCACGCCATGATCAGGGATATAGACTGATCATCGCATCAGCTGATTCTGCCGGAAAAACTTTTCTGCCGTAGCCGTTTTTTGGGCAATGGCATTCACCTATGTAATTTGTGTAAATATATGTAATTGTAAAGCCTGCTTCTGCAAACCGCAGAGGCAGGCTTATTTCATAGGACCAGAGTTTCAACCAGAGTTTCAACCAGAGTTACAACCGGCCGCCCCGGGCTTCAGGATCCGAAATGCAGCAGTACTCTTTTTTCTGTACCTAATGACCCCAAGGAGGCGGCACCGGGGATCAAAGAAGCCAACATGTTGGCAGAAGGAGGCGAGGTCACGCATGCTTGGGAGAAAGCGAAGCGACCGAACTTCAACGAACTCAAAAGGTCACTACTGTCTCAAAAAAGCGAAGCGATATAGCTGATCCAGGATAGAAAGATCACCCATGTTTGAAAAAAGGAAAGCGATATTTGTGTTTTGAGAGGTTGGGGTCACGAATGTTTTGAAAAAAGGAAAGCGACAGAGTTTCATCGAACTCAAAAGATCACCACTGCACTGGCGCACTGCAAGCGATATGAGGCCAAAGTGAGAAAAAGGTCACGCATGCCCCGGAAAAGTGAAGCGACGGAGACGAGACAAGACCAAAAGATCACCACTGCGCTGGTGGGAGTGAAGCGACCGGAGAACGGAAAAGAAAAAAGGTCACGCATGTCTCGGAAAAGTAAAGCGACAAAAGAACTCCAGAAATAAAAGGTCACTATTGGGTGGGAGAGATGCAAGCGACCCAGAGGCAGGGAAAGCAAAAGGTCACACATGCCGGTTTCAGAGTTAAAAGCCCGAACTCATCCATTGGAAGTATGGATCTTATGTAATAAAAATACCGGCTTCCGCGTCAATTGAGAGACGAGGAAGCCGGTTTTAACTATCATATCGCGTTATTCTTCAGCTGTGAAAACAGATCAGGCATCTGCCATTTTCATTTTCTGCTCTGTGATCTCATCGAGCAGGCGGAGCTTGTCGTTATAGAGCTTCTGGGACAGGTCGACGTAGACCTGGTGAGGGTTCACCAGACGGCGGGACTCCTCCCAGAGAGTTTCCTGTTCTTTCATACAGTATGCACGGATATCCATGGTCTTGGGAGACTCATAGACACATTTTCCATCCTTGAAGAGAGGAACCATCAGCTCGCGCAGGGAGAATTCTCCGGGAGCGAGGCGGGTCTTTTTCCAGGGCTCGACGGGATCGAAGAGGGTGAGATGCTCGTTCTCGCTGAATGTCTCTTCCTCGAGACAGATGATATCTGCCTGGATTTTGTGCTCGGGCTCGTTGTAAACACGGTAGATCTTCTTGTTACCGGGATTGGTGACCTTCTCGGTGTTCTCGGACAGCTTGATTTTGGGGATGAATTTGCCATCGTCATCCTGGATGGCAGCCAGCTTGTAGACGCCGCCAAAAGAAGGATTGTCCTTGGCAGTGATCAGGTTGGTGCCGACACCCCAGGAGGTGATCGTCGCGCCCTGGTCTTTCAGGGAGTTGATCAGGTGCTCATCCAGGTCGTTGGAGGCGGAGATGATCGCATCCGGGAAGCCTGCCTCATCGAGCATTTTTTTGGCCTTCTTGGAGATGTAGGCAAGGTCGCCGCTGTCGAGACGGATGCCGTAGCCCTTGCCCAGAGTTCCCTTGTCGCGCATGTACTGGAAGGTCTTGATCGCATTCGGAACACCGGATTTCAGAGTATCATAGGTGTCGGTGTGCATGGGTGCCCTTGACGGGAACATCGAAAAGCTCGCCGCACAGGACGTTGGAGGTTCCGACACATCCTGCGATGACGGCTGCGCGTGCGCCGTAGGTACCGGCATCGGGACCCTGGGCACGGCGAAGACCGAACTCCATGACACCATCGCCTTTGGCGGCATAGCAGATGCGGGCTGCCTTTGCTGCGATCAGGCTCTGGTGGTTGATGATATTGAGGATCGCAGTCTCCATCAGCTGGGCCTGGGCAATCGGGGCTATGACCTTGACCATGGGCTCGCGGGGGAACATCAGAGTTCCTTCGGGAATCGCATAGATGTCACCTGTAAATTTGAAATCTGCCAGATAATCCAGGAAGTCCGCGTCAAAGATATTCAGGCTGCGAAGATATTCGATGTCCTGGCTGCTGAAATGCAGGTCTTTCACATAGCGGACCAGCTGCTCGACACCGCACATGATGGCATAGCCGCCCCCGAAGGGATTGGTGCGGTAGAAGGCGTCGAAAATAACGGTGCGGTTCTCTTCTTTGTTCTTGAAATAACCCTGCATCATGGTCAGTTCATACAGGTCGGTAAGAAGGGTCAGGTTTTGTCTGTCCATACTGTTGATCTCCTTTGTTGTTGCCGGAGCTGCAGCATATACCATTCAAGAAAAAAGAACAGGGAGAGTTCTCCGTGAAAGGATTTATCAGCTGTTTCCCGGGCTGTCAAGACATATGTACATACAATGATACTCCTTTTGGACAGGTTTCGCAATGTAAAGATTGTAAGTGACCGGTCACGAACAGGCTCTGTACAGGCTCCACGTACGAGTCCGGGAGAATGAACAGTACCTCGGCAAACCCGCCTTGACTTTTCTGTTTTCCGGAAATACTATAAAATATAAAAAAAGAGGCATCAAAGGCGATGCCCCGTTCACTGCAGTCATCATCGGATTGCATGAAGTATCAAAGTTTTATTTTAAAGAATTATTTATAAGTATTTTTGTTTATTATTGCGGCAACAGGGCAAAGGCGCTCGGGGCTTATCCTCGTGCGCCCATTTTTATTATCGCAGGGCTGTCATATGGAATCTTTCGCCTGACGGGGAGGTGCAGCCCGCGGAAGGGTGGAGAGCGGCAGGGTCGTCTCTATCCTATTAAAATTAAAAGAATACTTGCAAATCGGCAAAAACCTGACATCAGACCGGAAAGAGAATAACAGGGTTGATGGTCGGGAAGTTGGCTTCACACAGGAGGAAACACATGGCAAAGGCAAATGACAATTATCTTCGTTTACCCGGAAACTATCTTTTTTCAACGATCGGGCAGAAGATCCGGGAATACCAGGAGGCGCATCCGGAAGCAGACGTGATCCGTCTGGGGATCGGAGATGTGACGCAGCCGCTTGCTCCGGAGATCATCGGTGCACTCCACAGGGCAGTTGACGAGATGGGCGCGGCGGAGACCTTTAAAGGATATGCCCCGGATCTGGGATATGCTTTTCTGAGGGAGAAGATTGCGGCTTTCGATTATCAGAGCAGGGGCTGTGATATTTCTCCGGAGGAGATTTTTATCTCTGACGGAGCCAAGTGCGACTGCAGCAATATCCAGGAGATCTTCAGTGTCGACAATACGATTGCGGTGTGTGATCCCGTCTACCCGGTCTATGTTGACTCCAACGTCATGGCAGGCAGGACTGGCCTGTATGATACGGCGGCGGGCGCCTACAAGGATGTAGTTTATATGCCCTGTACGGCGCAGAATGGTTTTGCGCCGGAGTTGCCGGAAGGAAAGGCACCGGATCTGATTTATCTTTGCTTCCCCAACAATCCCACCGGCGCTGTCATGAAAAAAGACAGGCTTCAGGAGTGGGTGGACTACGCCAACAAAAACGGGTCGATTATCCTGTACGACGCGGCCTATGAGGCTTATATTTCGGAAGAGGATGTCCCGCACAGTATCTATGAGTGCGAGGGCGCCAGAGGCTGTGCGATCGAGTTCCGTTCCTTCTCCAAAACTGCCGGTTTCACAGGTCTGCGTCTGGGCTTCACTGTCATCCCTGCAGATCTGGAGGCGGACGGCGTCAGGCTGTGGCCCCTCTGGGCAAGGCGCCACGGGACCAAGTACAACGGCGCTCCCTATATCGTCCAGAGAGCAGGAGAGGCCGTTTACACAGAAGAGGGAAGAGCCCAGATTAAGGACCAGATTGCCTATTATATGGATAATGCCAGGATTATCTATGAGGGTCTGCAGAGTGCCGGCTATGAGGTCTCCGGCGGGGTCAATGCCCCCTATATCTGGCTGCGGACACCGGAAAACATGACCAGCTGGGAGTTCTTTGACAGCTTGCTGTCAAAGGCAAATGTGGTTGGAACTCCCGGCTCCGGATTCGGACCGGCCGGAGAGCACTATTTCCGCCTCACTGCATTTGGCACAAAGGAAAATACCATCCGGGCAATCGAAAGAATCCGGGAGAGGATGTGAGGGGACTCATAACCTCTTTACCTTTATTGGAAACATTTATTAGAAACTCTTATTAGAGTATTTTATTAAAAACGCTTATAAGAAAATTCTATTGGAAACTTTTATTGGAGACCTTATTGAAATCCTTTATTGGGAACTTTATCGGGAAAAGAGCACATAAAAGATTGCCCTGCGGCAGGCTCATGTAATCATTTCCTGATCCTGTCTCAGTGTTTGGAACGGTGCCGGTAATAGGCAAACATATACTGCTGATAAATTCCGTTATAAGGAGAATACTGGTCGTAGGGATAGCCGTCCGGATATTCCTGCGACAGTATTTTTTTGACCCATACATCAATGGGAAAAGCGTCCACGTGGTGCAGGCCGAACAGGGACACACAGTTGGCGACCTTTATGCCGACACCATAGAGCGCGGTGAGAGCATTCATCGCGCTTTTTTCGTCTGCTGCAATCAGTTTCTCGAGATTGATTTTTTCCGCAAGGACAGCTTCTGCCGCTGCTTTCACATATTTGCAGCGGTATCCCAACCGGCATTGTGCAAGTGCATCATCTGAGAGAGAGGCCACTTGCAGCGGTGTCGGAAAGGCATAATAGGGAATCCCGCGGAAATCAAGTCTCTTTTCTCCGCAGCTTTGGGAGAGTGATTCCACACAGCGGCGGATTCCCGGAATATTCTTGTTCTGGGAAATGATAAAGGTGATCAGCATCTCCCAGGGATCCTGGCGAAGGATGCGGATACCTTTTTCCTGCTCTGCCGCCTCCCACAGGAAGGAATCCCTGGCACGATCGATCCGCTCACGAATGCAGCGGTAGTTTTCACCCAGATCAAAGTATCTGTGCCAGAAGGTGGAGAAGTCCTCTTCTGAACAATCCAGCTCATAGAGCCCCTGACCGGCATCCAGTTCAGTGATATACAGGCAGGAATTACCTGCAAGGATACGGTATGTGCAGGGGTGACTTGTATTTTCTGGTATATTTCTCTGCTTTTCAGCCCCCTGCTTGTCTATAGGATCTATAGGAGAACAGAGAGCGTTTTCTATAACGCTGTCTATCCTTTCCCAGCGGAAACACTGCCCGCTCTCCGCTATTTTTTCCAGATCAAAATCATCTGATATCTGTGTGATCAACCTGACTTACCTCCGGTTTTCTGACATCATTGCGACCGGTCCAAAATGCAAAATCCTGCAAAATCGGAATCAGTTGACTGTCTGAAAAAGACGGCTGCTGATTCGATCCATTCATCTTATCATTGACACAGAAGGATGACAATCTGAAGCTTTTGGATGAATAAGCGATGAATAAGAGTCTGAAGCTATGCGGTGAATAAGAGTCGAATAAGAGTGTGCTGTTTTGCTGTCTATAATATGGGCTTTCCATATTTTTTTCCTGGATTGAGCCAGAGTAGTGAAGAATATGAGCAGGATTATCTTAGAACCAAACGATTTTATACTATAAGAAGATTTTGTTATGGTTTGTATAGTTGTAGAATTTAATTAATGTCTGCTCAATAAGTTAAAACCTGCATACTTACAGTGTTTGCAGCCAATCTGTAGTAAAATAAATGCAAGGGGAAAAGTGGATTTCCTCAAAAAACCTTGCAGATTTTACAGGAAGCAAACTCTATGTATAAGAAAATCCAGAACAGACAGGCAGAACTCACAGACTTTAATCAGCCCTTAGGTTTTAAGATCAATCCTCTGAACCGCTGGGTCATTAAAGCATCTACGATCCCTTGGGATGCGATCGAAGAAAGGTATGCATCCCTGTTTCCGAGCCATACAGGACCGGCTGCAAAGCCTTTGAGAATGGCGCTGGGGTCTCTCCTGATACAGAAGAAATACGGCCTTTCTGACAGAGAACTTGTAGAGGAGATCAAGGAGAATCCCTATCTCCAGTTCTTCATCGGACTGCCCGGATATCGTGATGAAGCCCCGTTTGTCCCGTCGCTCCTGGTGGAATTCAGAAAGAGGCTGAACGAAAAGGTCCTCGCTGAAATCAATGAGATGATCATTGATTTCAACAAACCTACTGATCCACCGCCGAAGGGAGGAAAACCTTTAGAGAAACCCTCATCTTCTGATGACAGCTCAGATAGTTCTTCCAAAGATCAGCCGGGTGATAACCGGGGAACTCTGATCGTAGATGCCACGTGTGCACCATCCTGAATGAAGGCAGGGAAAAGCTGGAGAACATCATCTGCAGCATCTGCTATGTGCATAACCTGTACAGACCCAGGATGTACAGGAGGAATGCCTGCAAGGATTATCTGAACTTCGCAAGAAGCCGGAAAAGGACCCTGAAAAAGATCCGGAATGCGATAAAAAAGCAGCTGTCATATATCAAAAGAGACATTGACTACATCCGCTGGTTCGCTGATTACGGCTATGAGGCGGATGATAAGCAAAAGGCTCTGATAGAGATCATAGAGAAGGTCTGCGAACAGCAGAAGTACATGTACGATAACAGGACACATACGGTGCCGCACAGGATCGTAAGCATCAGCCAGCCGTTTATCCGCCCTATCATCCGCGGAAAAGCTGCAGCAGATGTCGAGTTCGGAGCAAAGCTGGATCTGAGCATCGTGGATGGTCTTGGCCGTATTGAAAAGATCTCTTTCGAAGCATATAACGAAAGTGAAGCCCTTCAGGATGTCATCGACAGGTACTATCAGAGGGAAGGTCATTATCCCGAAAGAGTCCTGGCGGATAAGATCTACCGGAACAGGGCAAACCTGCAGTACTGCAAGTCAAAAGGGATCCGTCTTTCAGGTCCTTCACTGGGGAGACCTAAAAAAGATCCCTCAGTTGATAAA
>ONKG01000097.1 GCA_900318375.1 uncultured Lachnospiraceae bacterium | reverse complement strand
TGGTAGTATATACACAGATCAAGGGAAACGACCTGATCAAACAAAAACAAATAGCAATAAGTTATCAATAAGAACTACCATTCAAAATCATCCGAAAGAAAACAAGAAAAGATTCAGTAAGAGAAAGGAAACAAGCGGATGATGAGCCGTTTCAGCGGCAGGAGGTTTATATATTATGAAGATCAGAACAGCAAAAGAACTCAAAGAACTCAACGCAGCACTTAACAATTGCACCGATACCGTATGGCTCATGGGGCCCAACGATGAGTGCTACAATTTGAAGAACGAGGAAGAGTACATAGAAGGTATCATCAGACTGGCCGAAGACCACGACGAACAGCTCGGTTTTTTCACCGCTTCCAGAGAAGATGAGAAGACCATGATGCACTTCCTGGAGAAGATGGCAGCATAATAGAAGTCTGCATAACTATAATGATAAAATGTCTCCCTAATAAGGAGTACCCCCCTATTTTATATATACACAAGCCAAGAGGCCGCTGTACTGGACATAAGCGTCAGTGCAGCGGTTTTCTTTTTGTGAGAAACAGGTGTGAGAAAAGGGCAGGAATGGATTTGTTTAGTCCATATCCTTATAATATTTTGGCTGAAAACATAAAAATTTCTAAAATACTGCTGTAAAATGCCGGAAAACGTACTTTTCACAGGTCCTGTTCTTTATAAATCATGTCCATAAGCTGCCTTATTTCCATGTGATCCGGATGGTACTATATACTCAGATCAAGGGAAAACCTGATCAGAAAACATAAGATCTGTCATGCGGACAGATATCAAAAAATATAACAATCATCCGAAAAGGAAATCAAAAAAGGAGGAAAAGACCATGACAACAAGGACACAGAACGAAGTAAGAAATTTCAACGAAGCGATCAGCAGATGCAGGATGCCTGTTTTTCTGGTCTCTTCCGACGGCACACAGTATAATATGAAGTCCGCAGACCAGAACAAAGCCGGCATGGACAGATGGATCAAGGACCGAAACAATGAGATAGAAATCTTTACCTGCGACCTGGAAGATGAGATGATCATGATGAGTTTTCTTCTCAATAAGGCTGCATGAAAGACCAGCGGTAATTATGCAGTGATCAGGCAGACAGCTGTATCAACAAGTGATTGTTGTAACTAAATAGTTCAGAGTTTAAAAAACGAGCCAGAGGGAAGCTGTTACCAGCGGCCTTTGGCTCGTAGTATTTTCTTTATCTATTTTTTTATGCAATGTTTCCGTCAGAAAAATCCAAGCTGTACGGCGCGCGGTGCATGCAAAGCATCTAACAAAGCTTCGCATTGTTGAATCACCGCGCGCTGCTTTACATGTACGCGCCTTTCGGGAGGGCGTGTGCATGTAACGCTGGGGCAGCAGACTTATGTTTAGCTCGTGCAGGTGGCTTGTTCGATAAGAGGTTGTTCGATAAAATATGATGTATCAATAGATATATCAATAAAAAAACTATTGATAGAAAACTGATCGATAAAGGAAAAAGGCCAGAGGGCACAACCTCTTTCTGCGGATGATCGACGCATTCCGCAGAAGATACATGATACGTGCATATTGACTTACGTATAGGCCCGTATAAGCCACAGGAGCGCACGCTTTTTTAAGCCATGAAGAAAAAGAGAAACAAAAAAAACAACAGAGCTAATGAAGTTCATGGAACCCATGGAACCGCTGAAGAAAAAACAGATATCCAGCCAATGTCTGCAAATCCGGCGGCCGATCTGGAACAGTCCCTGAAAAGCAGGATGGACGTCATGAAGTACCGCGGAGTAATCAGAGACATTCAGGTCAGTGAGAGCAAAAGCGGCAGGAGTCTGATCGTGACGATTCTTCCGGAGGGAGAAATCGTGTCCTTTGGCACGATCACTGTCGATTTAAGCGGTATTGACAGTGCCGCAAAATGGAAGAGAAAGAAAAAAACGGTCTACGGCAATGTAAACGGACTCACACCGCGCGTGAATCCCGCCTTTTATCAAAAGCTTCGGGAAGAGGTCAATGCCGCACTGCAGATTTGGAGGCAGGCGCATCCTTTTTCCGATGAGATGAGAGACGCGCTTCACTCCGGGGCTGCCAGGGAGTTTTTCGGCTCCCGCAGGATGGAGACACTCCGCTTTCTGGCCGGAAAAGGCATGCCCGGCTCCGTCAATATGCGGACAACATTCACTGCAAATGCCCTGGAAGCAGAATGGAAAAGCCATCCCTATAAAGCGGTATGCGATTTTCGGACAGGGAAGATCACCTTTTCCCTGTCGAGAGCGGACTCACTGTATGAGCGTTTTTCCCGCTCCATGAAAGAAATCAGGCTGCTGGGAGAGATCAATGCTTATCTGAAGGAAAAAGAGATCCCGGCCAAGGTATCCTATGCGGGAAAGCCGGGGAGTTTTCAGCTTACATTTCCGTTTGCCTTGTCCACGGAAACCGAGACGGTGGCTGTCGAAAAATCCTTTAAGAGGATCGTTCTGGCAGCATACCGGAGCGCCCGGGACAAGGCGGATCAAAAAGAAAAGGAAGCAGAAAACCTCCTAAAGACCTGTCCATATTACGGCACATTCATTGCCCAGGCGGCCATGACCACGATTGAGGAGAATGGAAACAGGTTGACAAGAGGGCAGATTGTGAATCTCCTTCGGGGGACCAATATCTCGGATGATTACGTGATCGGGGATTATGCCGGAAAGTATAATCTGATCCCCAAGGCGGAACTGGCAGAGATCCTGAATGTTCTGACCCAGTTCGATATCATCCGGGAGAAGCGCGTGCACGGGGAGTACCAGGATTATTATGTCTGTTATGTCTCGGCACGGGGTAAGCTCCTTGAGCGCCTGCAGAGCGCTCCGGCTCTCAAAAAGAATCCGGTTACAGAGCAGGAATACCATCTGGTTTTAAAGGCGGTCCGGGAAGATATTCCCATCCTCTCTGCAAGGGAAAGGCAGAAGCTTCTGAAGGCCATTGTGGAGAAGCCCGGCCTATTCCTGACTGATCCGGCACTTGTTCTGGACTGTGTCGAGCGGATGGGGGAGCCGGCGGCCGATTACCTGAAGACATATTTCAAAGAAGAAGGAGACAGAAATAACAGAAAAATCCTGAAGCTGCTTGTGAATGCAGCTGACGGCAAGGGAAAGGAACTTCCCAAAAACGGCGCCGATGTTTTCCGGGAGAGAAGGGAGCAGAAACGGCGGGAGAAGGAAGAGGCACAGAGAAGGGACAGGCGGCTCTTCGACCTGGTGCTGACAGGAATTCCTGACAATTACGTCGACCTCTATCCTGCCGCCAGGATGATGCACAGGAAGTTTGTGCTCCATATAGGACCGACCAATTCCGGCAAGACCCACGATGCCATTGAAGAGCTCATGCGGGCGGAAACCGGAATCTATCTGGCCCCTCTGCGCCTTCTGGCCTACGAGCAGTATGAGAGACTGAACCGGGCGGAATGTCCCTGTTCCCTGGTGACCGGAGAGGAGCAGTATCTGATCGAGGGCGCGCGGCATCAGTCATCCACTATAGAGATGCTCAGTTTCAAGACCTATTATGATGTGGCAGTCATTGACGAGGCACAGATGATCGCGGACAGAGCCCGCGGCGGCGCCTGGACAGCCGCCATCATGGGCGTCTGCGCGGAGACCGTGCATATCTGCGCCGCCCCGGAAGCGGAACAGAGGCTGATCGGAATCATCAAAGACTGCGGGGACGAGTACAGCATAGTCCGCCACAGGAGAATGACACCCCTGGTCTATGAAGATAAAATGGTCTCCTTCCCGGAAGATGTGAGGGCCGGAGATGCCCTGATCGTTTTTTCCAGAAGGAATGTTCATGCCGTCGCCGCCCAGCTGAGGAAAAAACATGTCAAGTGCAGTATAATCTATGGTGCCCTTCCCTATGACGTCCGCCACAGACAGGCGGAGCTCTTTGCGGAAAAGAAAACCGACGTGGTGGTTGCCACGGACGCGATCGGAATGGGCATGAACCTGCCTATCCGGCGCGTGGTCCTGATGGAGACTGTCAAATACGACGGCTTTAACAGACGCCATCTGAACTATGGAGAAATTGCCCAGATCATCGGCAGGGCGGGAAGATTCGGCATTTACGACGTGGGTTACTGCGCGACCGCCAACGGCGATATGAAAGTAAAAAAAGCTGTCAACAGGACCCTGGATCCCATTGAGAAAGCCGTGATCGACTTTCCGGAAACCCTTCTGACAGTGGATGCTCCCATCCTGGACCTGATCAGGAAATGGGAGCAGGTCATACCTGCAGAGGGATGGCAGAAAGAATCTGTCGAGCAGATTCTCCGCCTGGCGGAAATGACCGACAGCCTGCATGCGCCCAAGCGCCTGGCCTACGACTTTCTGACCGTTCCTTTTGAGGATGACAACAACGAACTGCTGGATATCTGGTATGATATTTTCAAACTGGAAGTCAGGGGCGAAAAATACAGTATCTATGACCGGGTCGCCGCAATCACCCTGAAAAACCCTGCTTCCGCTGACTCGATCGACGCCCTGGAACAGCAGCACCATGTGCTGGACCTCTACTTTGCCCTGGCCCGCAAGTTCCAGCCCCAGGAGAGCACCCTGGACTATATCATGGACAGGAAACGGGACTGCTCGGAGCGGATTATGAAGGTTCTGGAGCGCCAGGGCTTCAAGGAGAAGCGATGCAAATCCTGCGGCAGGATGCTGCCCTGGAACCATCCCTACGGAATCTGCGACCGCTGCTGGAATCCATACTAAAGAGAGAGGAGACACAGAACCGTCCCCTGTCTCCTCCGAAGGAGTAAAAAAATGACTGAAAAAGAAAAAATGCTCCGCCAGGAGCTGTATGACGCAAATTATGACAAGGACCTGATTGCGGACAGGACCAGGTGCAAGGTTCTCTGCCAGAAATACAATAACCTGCCCATCGATGATTTTGAGGCGCGGGATAAGCTGATCAAGGAGATTTTTGGAAAGACCGGAAAGACACTGCTGGTTGAACCGGATTTCTGGTGCGATTACGGATGGAATATCAAGGTTGGAGAGAATTTTTATGCCAATCACGGCCTGATTATTCTGGACGGAGGCGGAGTGACTTTCGGGGACAATGTCTTCATTGCTCCATCCTGCGGTTTTCATACGGCCGGACATCCGATCGACTATGAGCGACGGAACCTGGGGCTGGAATACGCTTATCCCATTACAGTCGGTGACAATGTCTGGTTCGGTGCCGGTGTGCAGGTCATGCCCGGCGTGACGATCGGCAGCGATGTCGTGATCGGCGGCGGAAGTGTCGTGACAAAAGACATTCCGGACCACAGTGTGGCGGTCGGCAATCCCTGCAGGGTGATCCGGAAAACGAGGGAGGAGTAATCGTGAAACTGGTTCAGCTGGAGTATTTCTGTGCGGTCTGCCGCTACCACAGTATCACGAGGGCGGCAGAGGAGCTGTATGTTACGCAGCCGACGATTTCGGTCGCCATCCGGGAGCTGGAGAAGGAATTGAAGCTCCGGCTTTTTCATCATGAAAAAAACCGGATCGCCATCACCCAGGAGGGGGAGGCCTTTTACCGGCGGGCGGAAGCTGTGCTGAAGGAGACCCGCGCCATGGTGACAGAGTTTTCTTCCCTGGGGGAGAAGGTGACCCCGATCCGCATCGGAATCCCGCCCATGATCAGCACAGTCTTTTTCCCTGCCCTGTCCGACCGCTTTCAGGAGAAGACCGGCCTGCCTGTGCAGCTGTTCGAATACGGTTCAGTCAAGGCCTGCAGAATGGTGCAGGAGGAGAGTCTGGATCTGGCGCTGGTCAACATGGATTTTTATAATATCGATCAGTTCAACTCCCATGTTCTGATGGAGGATTCCTATGTGTACTGTGTCGGCAGAAATCACCGGTATGCAGAGGAAGAGAAAGTCACTTTTGACATGCTTCGGGAAGAGAAAGTCATCCTCTTTAACACGGATTCCGTGCAGAACGAGACGGTGCGCAGCCGATATGATTCTATGGGAATCATGCCGGATGTTCTGGCCTATACCAGTCAGCTCTATACGATCCTGAATTTCCTGCGCGGCGGTGACTGCGGTGCATTTCTCTATTCTTCGCTGGCGGTGAACCCGAGGGACTTTGTGCAGCTTCCGATCCATCCGGAGATCACCAGCAAGTTCGGAATCATCTGGAAAAAGGGTGTGTTTATTCCCGAGCGCACAATGAAATTTATCCAGTTTGTTAAAACCTACCATCCCCTTGGATGATAAAAGCATACTTCAAAAGCATTCTTCAAAAGAATCCTTTCATGTATAGAGTAAAAAAATGCAGAGACTGCAGCCCGCTGCCTTGACAAACAGACAGCAGGACTGCAGTTTTTCTGATTTGCCCCTGCCTGAACAAACCAAGGCAGCAGGGCTGCAGTTTTTCTGATCTGTCCGCCCCAATGATTTGTCCGCCTGCCGGATCTGTCCATCTGCAAACTCTGCAAACGGCAGATTTCCTGAAAAAGCAGTCTCTTTCATACCTCTTTCACATGTCAAATCCCGGGTATATCGATGACGATTCACTATAAAATTTAACTATGATAATCTAAAAATCATCAAATTTACTTTCTGCTAAGCGCCTCTTACAATAAAAACAGATCAGATGAATCCCGGCCGGATCATTATCCTTCGATGCTACATTTGCTTTTAAAGAAATTTTTAAAGGAGGGAGAGAATCAACATGAGTCCAGCCACCATAACATTGCTTTTTCTGGCTTTTGCCGTTGTGATGTTCGTAACAGAAAAAATACCGCTCGGCCTGACCTCGATGATCGTATGTGTCGGCCTCTGTGTCACCAAAGTCCTCGATGTCAAAACCGCCTTCGCGGGTTTCATTGATTCCAACGTCATTTTGTTTGTCGCCATGTTCATCGTCGGCGGAGCCTTCTTCGAGACAGGAATGGCAAACGAGATCGGCGGTATCGTAACAAAGTTTGCAAAGACAGAGCGGAGCCTCATCGTAGCGATCATGGTGATCGTCGGACTGATGAGCGGCGTTCTCTCCAACACAGGAACCGCAGCGGTTCTGATCCCCGTCGTGATCGGTATTGCCGCAAAATCCGGATTCAAGCGCTCCAGACTGCTGATGCCCCTGGTATTCGCAGCTGCGATGGGCGGAAACCTCTCCCTGATCGGCGCGCCCGGCAACATGATCGCCCAGTCGGCACTTGAGCCCCTCGGCATGAAGTTCGGCTTCTTCGAATATGCCATTGTCGGTCTCCCGATCTTGGCAGTCGGCATCCTGTTCTACGCAACCATCGGTTTCAGGCTGCTCCCCAACCACGATGTTACAGACGACGGCGATTCCGTTTTCGATAACCAGAGAGATTTCTCTGATGTCCCCAAATGGAAAAAGACCCTTTCCCTGGTGATCCTGATCGCAACTCTGGCAGCCATGGTCTTTGAAGACCAGATCGGAATCAAGCTCTGTGTCTCCGGATGTGTCGGAGCGATCCTCCTGATTCTGACCGGCGTTATTTCCGAAAAAGAAGCCCTCAAATCCATCGACCTCAAGACCATCTTCCTTTTCGGCGGCACACTTTCCCTGGCAGCGGCCCTGCAGGACACCGGCGCAGGCGAGATGATTGCCGGCAAGGTGATCGGTGCCCTGGGAGACAACCCTTCCCCGCTCCTCTTTACCTTCGTCGTCTTCATTCTCTGCTGTGTCATGACCAACTTCATGTCCAACACTGCGACGACTGCATTGATGGCTCCCATCTGCCTCTCCATCGCACAGGGCATGGGTGCAGATCCCCGCGCGGTCCTCATGGCCTGCGTCATCGGCGGATCCTGTGCATACGCAACACCGATCGGCATGCCGGCCAACAC
>ONKG01000026.1 GCA_900318375.1 uncultured Lachnospiraceae bacterium | reverse complement strand
GAAATCATTGGGCTCTTCGCAGAGACGGACGACTTCCTGTGCCAGAGCCTTGCCGCCTTCGCCGCCCTTTGCCCATACTTCGGACAGAGCGACATTGACACCCAGCTCTCTGCACTTGGCCTCAACCAGGTCGAGCTCTTCTTTGGTGTCGGTCGGGAAAGCGTTGATCGCCACGACGCAGGGCAGACCGAATACGTTCTTGATATTGTCGATGTGCTGGAGCAGGTTGGGAAGCCCCTTCTCCAGTGCTTCAAGGTTCTGGCTGTTCAGGTCAGCCTTGGGAACGCCGCCGTGGTACTTGAGGGCGCGGACAGTGGCTACGAGAACAACTGCGCTGGGATGGAGGTCAGCCAGGCGGCACTTGATGTCGAGGAACTTCTCGGCGCCCAGGTCTGCTGCGAAGCCTGCCTCAGTGACAGTGTAATCACTGAGCTTGAGTGCCATTCTGGTCGCGGTCACGCTGTTGCAGCCGTGGGCGATGTTGGCGAAGGGACCGCCGTGGATAAAGGCGGGGGTGTGCTCCAGGGTCTGTACCAGGTTGGGCTTGAGGGCATCCTTGAGGAGGGCTGCCATTGCGCCTTCCGCGTGCAGGTCATGTGCTGTGACGGGCTTGCCGTCATAGGTGTAGGCGACGATAGTTCTGCCAAGGCGTGCCTTGAGGTCTGTGATATCGCTTGCCAGGCAGAGGATTGCCATGATTTCGGAAGCGACGGTGATCTCGAAGCCGTCCTCTCTGGGAACGCCCTGCATGCGGCCGCCGAGACCGTCGACGATATTTCTGAGCTGGCGGTCGTTCATGTCGACTGCGCGCTTCCAGGTGATCTGCTTGACATCGATGCCGAGGGCATTGCCCTGCTGGATATGGTTGTCGAGCATGGCTGCGAGCAGGTTGTTGGCCGCGCCGATGGCGTGGAAGTCACCGGTGAAGTGGAGGTTGATGTCTTCCATGGGAATGACCTGCGCATAGCCGCCGCCTGCAGCGCCGCCCTTGATGCCGAAGACCGGTCCCAGGGAAGGCTCACGGAGAGCGACTACAGTTTTCTTGCCGATGGCGCGGAGGCCGTCTGCCAGACCGACGCTGGTCGTGGTCTTGCCCTCACCTGCGGGGGTGGGGGTGATCGCGGTCACGAGGATCAGTTTTCCGTCGGGAGCGTCTGCGTGATCTTTGAGATAGTTGTAATCGATTTTTGCCTTGTAGTGGCCGTACTGCTCGATATACTTCTCGTCAATGCCGAGTCCCGCGGCAATTTCCGTGATTTTCTGCGGATGTGCTTCCTGCGCGATTTCAATATCGGATTTATATCCCATGATTGTCTGCCTCCTTCTGCGTGTGTGGTGGAGCTTGTTTTATCTATTTCCTTATGTTCCTTATGTCAGGATGAACTGAATGTCAGGATGAACTGAATTTCTGCATCCCTGCATAGCGCCGCAGCGCTTTTTGTATAATCCGTCTTATAGAGTATCACAGTCTTTTACTGAAATGGAATTCACAAATTGTACGATTTTTCATGGTTTTTCCGAAAATAAATGTGGAAATGGTTAATAACAGAAGGGTCCGGCCCCATTTTTACGGACTGCGGGCGCGCCCGCTCCGGATTTCCGGGCGGATCTCTTCCCGGGTGAACCCGGAGAAATCTGTATTGGTGAACCCGGGCATTTCTGCGCCGCTGCATATACAGGCCCTTTGAGAAGGCTTGTTTCGGGACAACAGAAAAACACCGCGGACATTCACACATGCCGTGCGGAATGCCTGCGGTGCTTTTTTGATTTTTCATTAAGGATCAGGACTTGTAAAAACAGGCTTTCATCCAAAAGGACAGAGTATTACGAAGTTCTGCTCCCGGAAAGCCGGGCTTTCGAAAAACGATTTCCGAAAGGGCCGGCCGCTGAAAGGATCAGATCTCAAACAGGTCTGCATAGGCCTTGAGGGCGCCGTCGGTATCGTGAGCAAGGACGCGCTTTGCGAGGAGTTTGCCGAGCTGGACACCTTCCTGGTCGAAGCTGTTGATATTCCAGACAAAGCCCTGGAACATGACCTTGTTTTCAAAGTGACCGAGCAGAGCGCCGAGGGATTCGGGATAGAGCTGGTCGCCGATAATGATGCTGGAAGGACGGCCGCCTGCAAATGCCTTGTTGGGATTCTCGTCATCTTTGCCGCATGCGAAAGCCATGATCTGCGCGACGACGTTTGCGCACAGCTTCTTCTGGCTGGTGCTGCCCTGGATGTCAACATCCATGCCGATCTGGCTGTCTTTATAGCCGACAAACTGCATGGGAACAATGTTGGTGCCCTGGTGCAGGAGCTGATAGAAGGAGTGCTGGCCGTTGGTGCCGGGCTCACCGAAGATGACGGGGCCGGTCACATAGTTGACGGGCTCGCCGAAGCGGTTGACGGACTTGCCGTTGGACTCCATGTCGAGCTGCTGCAGGTGTGCGGGGAAGCGGCAAAGAGCCTGGGAATAAGGCAGGACTGCCGTGCACAGATAGCCTTCAACATTGCGCTCGTAGACACCGATCAGGGCGTCGAGCAGAGCGGCGTTCTGACGGATATCGGGATTGAGAGCGGCCTTGTCACTCTCGGATGCTCCGTTCATGATGCGGGCGAAGACTTCGGGACCGAATGCCAGGGAAAGGATCACAGCGCCGACGCAGGAAGAGGAGGAATAACGTCCGCCGATGTAGTCATCCATGAAGAAGGCTTCCAGATAATCGGAGCTGGAGGCAAGCGGGGAGGTCTCACTTGTGACGGCGAGCATGTGTCTGGAAGGATCCACGCCTGCGTTGCGCAGAGCGTCACGCACAAAGGACTCATTGGTCAGAGTCTCCAGAGTCGTGCCGGACTTGGAAACAACGATAAACAGGGTGTGAGGAATATCTACGGATTTCAGAACCGCTGCGGCATCGTCGGGATCGACGTTGCTGATGAAGCGGGCTTCCATCTTGAGGCTGTTGTTTGTCTTTGCCCAGTTCTCAAGAGCGAGGTAAAGGGCGCGGGGACCCAGATCACTTCCGCCGATACCGATCTGAACGGCAGTGGTGAATTTCTCGCCTGCAGCATTGGTGATCTCGCCGGCATGGACCTTGTTGGCGAAGTCTGCTGCCTTCTTCTGCTGCCCGGTATAGAAGTCGCGCTTGTTGACGCCGTCGGCGATTACATCGCCTGCCAGCTGTCCGCGGCAGAGCTGGTGAAGAACGAGACGTTTCTCACCGGTGTTGATGACTTCACCGCCGAGGAGAGCTTTGTACTTGTCGATCAGCTGGTGCTCGTCAGAGAGCTCCTGCAGGACATCGATGGCAGTGTCATCGACAGCCTTGGCGGCGTAATTGTATTTCATTCCGCACGCCATGGGAACGGAGTATTTGGCTACACGCTCCGCACCGCTTTCGCCGGCCATGGCCTCTACGATGTTAACGCGGCCTTTCAGAGCCATGAACTTGTCATAAACAGCGAGTGTGTCCAGGTTTTTCCAGGAAATCATTTGAAATGTCCTCCTTCATTTAGGCTTTTACATGAGTCATACAGCAGCCTGTCACGGGATGTTGTATAACGATCTTAATTCTGTAAACAGCCCCCCCTGTTTACATTAGAGCGTTATGCGTGGGGCAGGAATACCGCAGTTGCTTCTTGTGTGCCGATATCCTATGTGTGTGAGCTGAAAACAGTCCTGCTCATAGCGGATATATCATAGAAACGATGTGATACAAAGGATTCCGGAATTCGTGTCCCCTGAGACCGGCTATGAGATACAGTTCGGCACATTTGATACAATTATATGATATATGTGTGCAACTTGTCCAGTTTTGGAGCGTTTATGTTTCTAAAATTAGGGTAAAATTATGATTTAAAACCGGTCAAAGAACTCTTTTTGCTGTTTGTCTGAAGACACGGGCTTGCATTCATTGTCCGGCAATGATATCCTTTTGAAATGTGTAAAAATCTCAGCCGGTGTGGTCGGACGAGCCGGTCGGCATAGAAAGGAAATATTGACGTGATTTACCATAACATTCTGGAAGCTGTCGGAAATACTCCCATGGTCGAACTGCAGCGAATGCCTGCGCCCGGAAGTGCGCGCGTTCTGGTCAAAGTAGAGGGCCTCAATGTCGGCGGTTCCATCAAGACAAGAACTGCGCTTAACATGATCGAGCAGGCGGAGAAAGACGGCCTGATCGGTCCGGATACGATCATCGTAGAGCCCACAAGCGGCAACCAGGGAATCGGTCGCAAAACTCGTGCGTCATTACGGAGCGGAAGTCCGTCTGATTCATGATGCAGGAGATATCGGGGCCTGTATCGATGAATGCCTTCAGACCGCTCTGCGCATGCAGAAAAAGGACCCCAAGGTCTTTGTCCCGCAGCAGTTTTCCAATCCCAACAATACGATGGCACAGAAAAATTTCACCGCACAGGAAATTCTGAAGCAGGTGGACGGTCCCATCGACGGATTCTGCAGCGGCATTGGTACCGGCGGTACGCTGACCGGTATCGGCGAAGTGCTCAAAGAGCACAATCCCGACATGGAAATCTGGGCAGTTGAGCCGGAGAACGCAGCGATTCTGGCAGGCGGGACCATCGGCACTCATATGCAGATGGGCATCGGCGACGGCATCATCCCGGATATCCTCAATCGTGAGATTTACGATGAGATCTGTGTCACTACCGATACGGAGGCAATTGAGACATCCAAGCGCCTGGCGCGGGAGGAAGGCCTGATGGTCGGCATTTCCTCAGGCACAAATGTGGCCGCTGCTCTGAAGCTGGCTGCCAAGCTGGGTGAGGGCAAGACTGTTGTCACTGTCCTTCCCGACACTGCGGAGCGTTATTTCTCCACGCCTCTGTTCGGTGAATAAGATATATTGAAAAAATGACCGGACAGCGGACCGCAGAGACGGACTGCTGTCCGGTTTTCTGAAGCAGGCGGGTCATAAAAGAGATGATTTTGTGAACAGGAGGCAATAGCCGCAAGAATGAAAACAACCGGAAGAAGGATCACCAAGATTGTCCTCACGGGAGGTCCCTGTGCGGGCAAGACGACCGGCATGAGCTGGATCCAGAATACATTCAAAAGAATGGGTTATACCCTGATTTTCATGCAGGAGCCGGCGACAGAACTCAAGTCATCGGGAATCACACCCGCACGCTGTTCATCGATGATGGCCTATCAGCTGTTTCAGATGAAGCTGCAGCTTGAAAAAGAAGAAGTTTATACCCGCGCGGCAGGGGACATTGCAAGAGGCTGTACGGAAGAAACAGGGGAGCAGTCCTCTGCGGCTTCGATCGGAAGACAGGCAGGGAGGAAGGTGCTGATTGTCTGTGACAGAGGATTTTTTGACAACCGCGCCTATATGACGGAAGAGGAATTTGAGGAGGCACTCAGGATTCTGGGTGTTTCGGAGGAAGAGAAACTTCTCAGTTATGATGCTGTCTTTCACCTGGAGACCACGGCAAAGAACGCGAGTGTCTATTACGGGACTGCCACCAATGCCATTCGGGACGAGACCCCCGAACAGGCGGCAGCTCTGGATGACCGCATCATTGCCGCCTGGGAAAAGCACCCCTATTTTCGCATCATCGAAAATCTGAACGGTTTTGAGGACAAGATGCGGCATCTGGTCGCGGAAATCGCGGCATTTCTCGGAGAGCCGGCTCCTTACGAAGCCCGGCGCCGCTTTCTGGTCGAATATCCGGACACGGCCCTTCTGGATGCCCTTCCGGACTGCTATCAGGAGGAGATCGAGCAGATTTTCCTGCACGCGCCGGAGAACGAGGAAATCCGTATCCGCAGGCGTGCCTGCGCCGGGGACTGCGTTTTTTATATCACGAGAAAAAGGATCATCAACGGGCGCAGACGTCTGGAGGCAGAAGGCCGTCTTACCGAGAGGGAGTATATGCAGTTTGCGGGAAACGCTGATTCTGACAAAATCCCCGTTCACAAGACCAGGTACAGCCTCAACTGGAAAAATCACTTTTATGAAATCGACCTGTATCCCTTCTGGAAGGATCAGGCGATCCTGGAAGTGCCGCTTCGCGACGAGGAGGAAGAGGTGATGCTCCCTGATTTTCTGCGCGTGATCAGGGAGGTGACGGGAGAAAGGAGATATGAGATCGCAGTTCTGGCGGATCGTCATAAAACAGCAGAGCAATAAATAAAGAGACCTGCCGGAGACAGAAAGCAAAAGCTTTTTATCTGCGGCAGGTTATTTTTTTATGACTGACATGGCATTTTTATGAAACAGACTGTTTATGACAGGTTTTTCCTAGTGAACATTTTTATTTGATTCGAGCTGCCGCATCATGAAGCGGTAGGCCAGGAGGGTGAACAGGCCGGCTGTGAGCCAGGCGGCTCCGTCACATCCGGCAGAGAGCAGATAGCTGTGCAGATAGATGCCGGCGATGGCGCAAAGGACACGGGCGGCCATTTCCACAACGCCGCCCATGAGCGGCAGAAAGGAATAGCTGCATCCCTGCATGGCGTTGCGGAAGATGAAGATTAAACTCAGCGGGATGAAAAAGACCGCGCATTCTACAGTGTAGGTCATTGCCCACGGCATGAGGGCGGCAATATCCGTATCGGAGGAGAAAAACAGACGCATGATGACCGGGAGCAGAGCAACTGCGGCAAAGCCGGACACCAGAGAATAAATGATTTCAACGCGGACAGCCGAGCGAACGCCCTCCCGGATGCGGGCGAAATCTTTTTTGCCGAAATTCTGTCCGCAGAAGGCGGCCATGGTCTGCCCCATGGCGATCATTCCCTGTGTCAGGATGTTCTGGATCCGCCAGGCCGCGGTGAAAGCGGCGACGGCGACGGAGCCGAACATGTTGATGGCTGACTGCATCACGATGGTCCCGGACGCGGTGACGGAAAACTGCAGGGCCATGGGCACTCCCATCCTGAGCTGGTGGACGGAAGCTTCTCGATGAAAGCCCCAGTGCCGCCGGGCGGGGACCAGAACATGTACGCGGGCTATTATATAAAGAAGACACAGGGCAGCGGAAAGTCCCTGGGCAAGGACTGTCGCGAGTGCGGCGCCCTCCACCCCCATGCCGAGGCGGACGATGAAAAAAAGATCGAGAAATATATTGGTGCAGGAGGAAAAAATCAGGAAGAACAGAGGGGCCCTGCTGTTTCCTACCGAGCGCAGAAAAGAGGAAAAAAGGTTGTAAAACATGGAAGCGGCAAGACCTCTGCAGATAATGAGCATGTATCTGGTCGCGTCCCCGAGTATGTCTGCCGGGGTCTGCATGAGGGCAAGAAGTCGGGGGACGATCATCAGTCCCAGAAAGGTCAGGCAGGCTGAGAGGATGACTGTCAGAAGAATTCCGTTGGAAACACTGATCCGGACGCCTTCGTCATCTCCGGCTCCGAAACGCTGGGCGGTCAGTACCGCAAAGCCGGAAGCAAGTCCCATGGCAAATCCGAGCAGCAAAAAAGAGACCGTGCTCGTCGCGCCGACGGCGGCCAGAGCAGCGGCCCCAAGACATCGTCCCACAATGACCGTGTCCGCCATACTGTAGAACTGCTGGAAAATATTTCCGATAAACAAAGGAAGCGTGAACCGGAGGATGACCGGAAGGATCCTGCCGGTGGTCATGTCCTGCTGCATGAATCAGCCTCCGAATTCTGTATCTGTTTGTGTCTGTGCCTGCGGGAAAAGCAGACACAGACACGTATGTGTACTATAGTGATGCCGGAGCCCTGAAGCTCATTCGTCCCAGCCGTCGGTGAGCCGGATGGTCACGGCGATATTGCGGACGAATTCGCCTTCTTTCAGGTCGAGGTCTCCGGGATGGGTGACAGAGGGCAGTTCAAAGGAGTCCTCGAGTTCCACCTGGATCCATGTCCTGGCTTCTTCGATCGCGTTGTTGAGGACTTCGTCCAGTGTGTCGCCCGTGGCAAAGCACTGTTCAAGGTCCGGGAAATAGCCGTGGTAGGAACCGTCTTCTTTTTGACAAAAAACTGCGGGATAAATAAACTGCATCTTCTCTCTCCTGTATACGATATCTGTTGACAAAACGGCGTGAAAGGTTGTATTAATTATAGTCTTTTGCGAATCGTTCATGCAACATCTTATTTACAGCGGTATTCTTTCTAAGCAGTGTTTTTTTGTCAAATGTTGCGGTATAATAATTCTGCATATTGCGCTTTGATATTGTAAAGCATTTTCGAAGGGCGTCAGGAGATCCGCCGGAAAGGCGGAGCCTGCCGGTATACGGCAGCTGCAGCGGCTTTTCGCTGTGAGCGGAGCAGAGGATTATATGGATAATAAAGAAATCAACGGAATCGGCAGCGGGATCAGAGATGCGGTAGACGATGCTGTCAACAGAGGTGATTTTTCCGGATTGAGCGACACCATTCAGAAAACGGTGCGGAATGTGACCGGAGCCGCGGCGGGCACTGCGGCGGACGCGCTGTACAGCTTTCAGGGCTATGTGCAGGGAAATCCGGGAAACCAGAGAAATCCGGGAAATCAGAGGGGGCCGGGCAACCAGAGAAATCCCGGAAGTCAGGGAAGTCCGGGAAGTGTCCCCGGGGGCGGAGTAAACGGACCGCAGAATCAGAGCCGCAGTTACGGGCATGCGGGGTACTCCTCTCAGAATGTGACGGACCAGTACAGACAGCGTGTCACCGGAGCCCGCCATCATACAACCTATTCGAGTAAGCTTTCACCGTTTCTGCAGAGGAAGGTCAGTAAAACCGGCGGTCTGGGCAAGATCATCGGCGGTGTGATCAGCCTGGTGGTGGCTGGCTTCTGTCTTCTGGACGGTCTGTTTTCAAGCCTGATGGGTATGTTTTCCGTGGTCGGAAGCAGTTTCTTTTCAGCTACGGGGATCACTTTTCTGGTAGTTGCGCTGGGACTGGGAATTCTGGGGGCTCTGCTGATCAAGAGCGGGCAGGAGAGAAGGAAGCTGATCAAAGATTATTACGAGTACGGGCGGATCGCAGGCACAGGGGAATATCTGGAGATCAACAAGCTTGCCCGCGCCACAGGGCAGAGCCGCGAGACGGTCCTGAATAATCTGGAGAAGATGATCAGCGAGGATATGCTGCCGGCAGCCTGGTTTGATGAGCAGAAGACGACACTGATGCTCTCCGAGCAGATGTACAATGAATATCTGCGGCTGGAGCGGGAGCGCCGGGAGCAGGAGGCCGAGGACGCGAAGAAGCGGATGAAGGAACGCGTCGCATCCGGGCAGGCGACTTCCGAAGAAGCCTTTGCCAATGCCGACGCGGATCTGCGCCCCCTGCCTGAAGATGCCGGACTTCCCCAGGACGCAAGAAAAATCGTTGAAGAAGGACTTCTGTACATGGGACGGATCCGCGATGCCAACCGCGAGATCGGCGATCAGGAGATTTCAGACGAACTGCTTCAGCTTGAAACAACCATGAAGCGCATCATCGATCAGATCCGCAAGGACCCTTCGAGCGCGCCTAACCTGCGGCGCCTGATGGTCTACTATCTTCCCACTACCATGAAGCTGCTGCAGGCCTATATCGAACTGGACAGGCAGCCTTCGGCGGGAGAGAATATCGTCTCCACAAAACAGGAGATCCGGGAGGCCCTCGGAACGATCAATGCGGCATTCGAAAATCTGCTGGACAGTCTCTTCCAGGATATGGCCTGGGATATCTCTTCGGATATTTCCGTCATGAAGACCATGATGGCACAGGACGGACTGACCGGGAACGGGATCCGGGGGAACGGGACCGGACAGAATGCGCGGCCTGTTTCACAGCAGTCACAGCCCTATGCCGGATTCACGGACGGGTATACGGATGAACTGACGGAGTCCGGACAGGCGGCTGCCCGGGCCGTATCGGAAGACGGGGACAAAAAAGAAGAAGGGATCAGGCTTACCTTCGGCGAGTAGGCGGGCCGACAGACAGGCATCCAAATCCATAGAAAATAGAAATCCTTAGAAATAGAAATCCTTAGAAAAAGGAAAACACAGGGGAATGGGGCTCACCCCCGGTGATCAGCCGGATCCCCGGACATCCATAAATACGTAAATAAAGGAAAACACAGTGTCCCGGCAGGCGAACAGCCGCTGGAGGATCTCGAAGGAGGTAATTATGGCAGACGAAATCAGAAACGAGACGGCAGGAATGGCAGCTGCATCCGCAGAGGCGGCAGATCCCTTTGCAGGACTGGAGGCACCTGCGGCTCCTTCGCTTTCCTTTGGCGAGCCGGAGGCAGCAGCTGCGGCAGCGCAGCCCGCACCTGCGCCTGCGGTGCAGGCGGAGCCCGAGGAGGCAGCCCTGAGCCCCGAAGAGCTCAAAATGGTCGACGCTTTTGTCAAGCAGATCGATGTCACCAATACACAGGCAGTCATGACCTACGGTGTCGGCACACAGAAAAAAATGGCGGATTTCTCAGAGAAGACCCTGGAGAGCGTCAAGACCAAGGATCTCGGGGAAGTGGGCGGCATGATCACCAATCTTGTGACAGAGCTCAAAAACTTCGATGTGGAAGAAGAGGAAAAAGGTCTTTTCGGATTCTTTAAAAAGGGATCCAACCGCATGCAGGAGATGAAGACCAAATACAACAAAGTCGAGACCAACGTGGATGCCATCACCAAGGAACTGGAGAAACACCAGATCACTCTGATGAAAGACATCGACCTGCTCGACAAAATGTATGAGCTGAACCTGAGCTATTACAAAGAACTGTCCATGTACATCCTTGCGGGAAAGAAGAAGCTCAAAGAAGCCCGCGAGACAGAGCTGGCAGAGTTGCAGGCGAAGGCGCAGCGCTCGGGACTCCCCGAGGACGCCCAGGCTGCCAAGGATTACGCGGAGATGTGCGACCGCTTCGAGAAGAAACTCCATGACCTGATGCTGACCAGAACCGTCGCGATGCAGACAGGTCCCCAGATCCGCATGATCCAGTCTTCTGACTCCGTCATGGCGGAAAAGATCCAGTCCACTATTGTCAACACAATTCCGCTCTGGAAGAGCCAGATGGTCATCGCCATCGGAGTCGAGCATGCAAACAAGGCGGCGCGCGCGCAGAGAGAGGTCACGGATATGACGAATGAACTGCTCAAGAAAAATGCGGATGCCCTCAAGATGGCCACTGTCGAGACCGCCAAGGAATCCGAGAGAGGTATCGTGGACATTGAGACGCTCCGCCACACCAACGAGATGCTGATCTCTACCATGGACGAAGTCCTGGCGATCCAGACAGAAGGCAAACAGAGACGCCAGGAGGCAGAGGCCGAGCTCTCCGGCATCGAGGCACAGCTGCGTGAGAAGATGCTGCAGGCTTCCAGACTGTAAAAGACAGAACGGTACAATAAACGCCGGGTGTGATACACTCTTTAAAGAAGAATCTTTTCTTTATCTTTTTTTTAATAGTTAATTTATTACCTAATATTTAAGGCTTCAGTGTTTAAAGAAAAGTCTTAACAATCCACATTTCAAAAAAGCATTTCTGTAAAAAAGGGCTTCCTGTAATAAGCATATAACAGGAAGCCCAATATTTACGGCATATTTATTTCAGATTTGTTACAATTTGGTTTTTAACAGTTTTCTAAATCTCATCAGGATTTTTGATACATTATTCAGGTTTTTTGGTACCGCATTCGGAGCAGTACTTTCCTGTGTTGCCGGTGTGCCCCTTGGGGCAGGTCCAGGTTTCGGCTGTATTGTCTGAGGCGGGAGCCGGTGTGGCCTTTTCGGGCTCTTCCATCTCCGGCATGACTTCTTTTTCGCTATTGCTCTTGAAGGTGATATTATTCTCACCGGCAGCGGTCTGAAGTGTTCCGTTCGCAGGGCCTTCGATGCGGAAGGACGGATTGACGCAGTTGTCGAAGACTTCCTCGCCAAAGGCAACGTCTTTGCCGTAGAAGTGGATCTTTTCGAGACTCTGGCAGCTGCGGAAGGCTCGGTCGCCGACTTCAGTCACAGTGGAAGCACACACAATGGATGTTACATATGCATGTTCATATCCGTTATGATGGTTAACTCCATCCAGACTTGCGGTGTCTAATATATTGGCAGGAACTGTTTTCACACCCGTATAGAAGACCACTTCAAAACCTGTCGCAGAACCTGACCCGGCACTGGAGAACACACCTGCGTTGCCATGATAGGTATTTGCTTCGGGAACGGAAAGATTTACGCTTTGCACGATCAGCTGGTTGAGACCGACGCATCCATAGAAAGCTTCTGCGCCAAGATTGGTCAATGACTCGGGAAGGATGACCTTTTTGAGTGCTTTACAATTCCTGAACGCACCGCTTCCGATGGTTGTAATAGGGTTGACAAAGTGCACTTTGGTGAGAGAGATACAGTCGCTGAACGCGTCGTTACCTATACTATCGAGGTTTTCACCCCAGATGATTTTTTCAAGCCCGGTATTGTCAGAAAATGCTTTTTCTCCGATGGAAGAGAGTTCTTTATTGAAAACCAGTTCTGTAAGAGCACTGCATCCCCAGAAAGATTGTTCTCCGATAGATTGAATATTTTCACCGAAGTTGATCGTCTCCAGAGACTGGCAGTTGCGGAAAGAGAAGGATCCGATTTCTTTAACTCCGTCCTTGAAGGTGACGGAAGTCACATAGGCATAAGGGTGTCCATTATGATGGTTGACCCCATCCAGGCTTGCTGTATCAAACATATTGTCCGGAACTTTCGCTGCCTTGGCTCCAAAGATAACCTCAAGACCTTTCACAGACGCAGATCCCGCACCGGAGAACACACCTGCGTTGCCATCATAGGTATTTGCAGCAGTAACAGATAAATTTTTGCATTCAACCTCAATATGGTTAAGGTTGATGCAGCCGTAAAAAGCTTCTGCCTGAAGACTGTTCAGAGTTTCCGGCAGCACCACTTCTTTAAGTGCAGTACAATTGCTGAAAGCGCCTTTGCTGATTGTAGTGAGTGGATTAACAAAGGTAACCTTCGGCAGTGCTGTGCAGCCTGAAAAGGCGTACTCATCGATAAGATCCAGGTTCTGTCCCCATGTGATGGACTCCAGTGCTGTGTTTCCGGAAAAGGCGCTTTCTCCAATAGATGTGAGGGCATCTCCGAAGTTCAACTCCTTGATTGCGGCACATCCCCAGAATGCTTCCTCTCCGATTGTCTGCTCTTTTCCGCCGAAAACAAGCGTTTCCAGTTCACGACAGCCCCGGAAGGACCAGGAACCGATTTCTTTGATGCCTGGTGAAAAGGTGACAGATGTCACATAGGCATAAGGGTGTCCATTGTGATGGTTGACCCCATCCAGGCTTGCTGTATCAAACAGGTTGTCAGGGACTTTTGAGACCTTTTCTCCGAAAATAACTTCCAATCCGTTTGGAGAAGCGGATCCCGCACCGGAGAATGCACCTGCGTTGCCATCATAGGTATTTGCTGCAGTCACAGTACAGTTTTTGGCATTAAATTCAATGTGGGAAAGTGCGTTGCATCCATAAAATGCCTCAGCCTTAATATTGGACACACCTTCCGGGATCACGACGCTGGTCATTGTTGTGTTATCTTTGAATGCTTTTTTACCGATGACAGAAACTTTGTAGCCGTCGATCTCATCAGGGATGATAACTTCTTTATCAGATCCTTCATAAGATGTGATGGTCAGTCCTTCCTCTGACAGCTCGTATTTGAAATGACCGGTTTTATCTAATTTGTATTCATCACCATCGTCAGCGAATACGGGTATGGCTGACAGAATAAATAAAAATACAGCCAGAACAGGAAATATAAATAAATTTCTTTTCATGACAAGCTCCTCCTTTGTTTGCTATGCCGTACTGGATTAATTAACTGAAAATGATTATACTGTTGGATTTTTTAATAAGTTAATTACATAAAATTGTTAATTGCAGGATTTCTTTAACAAATCAAAGCCCGAGGAGCCTCCGAAGAGAAAACCAGAGCCGCCTTTATCCTTTTCGGGACGCTCAAAGCACGGAGCAAAGAGCAGCGTCACGCATGTAAGTGTTTCGACGCTGAAGCCTTGCTGTCAATATGAAATATTGGAAATATTTTACACAGGAAAAATCGCGTGGATTCTGTGCCTTGGTAAAAAGGTTACAAATACCTCATGAAAATGTGAAAAATTTGTGTAGAAAAAATGAGTATTTCGTAGTATTATATAAGATACCCATGAGTCGAACAATTTGATTTTATATCATGAACAACAGCACGGCGTGCATTTTGCATGTCCATACTTACAAAGCAAGGAGGATACCATGAAAAAGAAACTCGCGATGCTGTTTGTCGTAATCATGATTCTGTCATGTATGCCGGTTATGGCAGCTACTATACCGGCAGGCAAAGATGCGGCAGCAGCAGATGATACCGTGGAAGTACAGGCCAGTCGTACAGGCTGGGTCAAGGTCGGCAAGTATTACAGATATTATTACGCAGCGGGCAAATATTATAAAAACTGCGTCAAGAAAATCGAAAATAAGCTGTTCGGCTTCAGCCCGAAGGGTAATCTTTGCTGCAGATGGTTTACGATCAATAATGTAACTTACTATGCCAGCGTGAAGAGCGGCGCGAAGGGAATCGGCGTCGGCCAGATCCTGACCGGCTACAGAAAGATCGGCAATGACTATTACTATCTGGATCCCCAGAAGAGCGGTGCCCGTACAAGCGGATTTGTCAAAGTCGGCGCTAAGCTCTACTATTTCAGTCCGGCCAACGGCAAGCAGCGCCGCACAAAGGGCTGGTTCTTCGTCGGCAATTTCATGTATTATGTGCAGGCTGACGGCTCCATCGCCACCAACAAAACGATCGACGGTTACAAGATCGGCGCAAACGGCCGTGTTGCGGACCCCTACGGATATGACAAGAAGGCACAGGGCTACAGCAGCAGCACCCGTTATCTGATCCTCGTCGACAAGAGCAGACACCTTGTCAACTTCTACCAGGGATCCAAAGGAAACTGGGTCAATATCAAGAGAAATATCCTCTGCACGATCGGCAAGAAGGCCACTCCTACAAGGTCCGGTAATTTCAAACTTTCTCTGAAGGTCACAAAGAACGGAAAATACGGCCGCAAGGATTTCAAGAGCGCTACAGCTTTCTATGCGTTCAGAATCAATGCAGGCAACTTCTTCCACTCAGTCCTTTACAGGCTGGGCTGCTCAAATCCCTACACGAACTCTCCTAAGGATGCGACTCTCGGCAAGAACAAGTCCAACGGCTGCATCCGCCTGCCTCTGGCAGATGCGAAGTTTATCTGGGACAACATGAAACGTGGCACCAGAGTTATTGTATGGTAATCTTTACTCTGTGAATCTGAACCTGTTAAACTGAACCGCAACAGGGAGGTATTGAGTTTTATGAAGAAAAAATTTACCATGCTGTTTGCTTTCCTTATGATCCTGATGCTGTCCTGCATGCCGGTCATGGCATTTACAGCACCCGCGGAAGCTGAAACAGCAGCGGCGGACACCGTTGGCACACAGGCTGTAACGAAAACAGGCTGGGTCAAGGTCGGCAAGTATTACAGATACTATTACGCAAGCGGCAAGTATTACAAGAATTGTGTCAAGAAAATAGAGAATAAGCTGTTTGGTTTCAGCAAAGAGGGCAATCTCTGCTGCAGATGGTTTAAGATCAATAACGCCACTTACTATGCCAGCGTGAAGAGCGGCGCGAAGGGAATCGGCGTCGGCCAGATCCTGACCGGTTACAGGAAGATCGGCAACGATTATTACTATCTCCACCCTCAGAAGGCCGGTGCCCGTGCGAGCGGCTTTATCACCATCAACAAAAAGCTCTATTATTTCAATTCCAACGATGGCAAACAGCGCCGCACAAAGGGTTGGTTCTTTGTCAATAATGCCATGTATTATGTCAAGGCTGACGGCTCTATCGCGACGAATACCACTATTGACGGATATAAGATCGGAGCTACCGGTGCAGTTACGGATGTCCACGGAATGGACAAGAAGGCACAGGGCTACAGCAGCAGCACCCGTTATCTGATCCTTGTCAATAAAAAGAATTACGAGATCAATATCTACAAGGGATCTAAAGGCAACTGGTCTGTAGTGCGCAGAGGAATGCCCTGCACCATCGGAAAGAGATCCACACCGTCCCCGTCCGGAAGCTTCCGTCTTGACCACAAGAGCTCCAAGGCTTATGGCTACAAGGATTTCAGCGGTTCCACAGTCTTCTATACCACCAGAATCAGTGCAGGCAATTATTTCCACTCGATTCTCTACAGACTTGGCTGCAGAAATCCCTACACACATTCTCCCAAGGACAGCACTCTCCGCAAGATGAGGTCCAACAGCTGCATCCGCCTGAGACTGGAGGATGCCAAGTATATCCATCAGGTAGTACCGAAGAATACCCGTGTTATCGTATACTGATCGATCCGTCCTGATTGATAATCACTAAAGCTATTTAAAAAAGTCCCGTGTAAATCATGGTATCCATGCTTTACGCGGGGCTTTTTATGATGCCTTGTTCTTCATCGCGCAAGAATCTTAAGTGAATCCGGAACAGGTCCCTGCCCGGCGCGTCAAACGCCTTGGGCACGCTCTCGCTCTACCCTCGCTGGCAGCGGTGCTAAGGCCGCTAAAAATCAGCGGCCAAGTACCGGCCGCTCGCCAAGGCCCTTCAGCTGTTTGTGCAACTTGACGAGACTCAGAGCCATTGGATACCTTTTGACCTTTACATCATAATAATCGTACCATCGCATACTTTTTGACCTCAGCATCATATTTACTGGAAAGACATATGAAGGAGGACGGATCCAATATGAATACAGGTAAAAAAATCCGGAAACAGATCCTTGCGTCGGTATTGCTGCTCCTGCTCGTTGCTTTTAAAACGCAGGTGATCCCGGCGGATGATCCTTTTTTATACGAAAAGGTCCCGATGATTTATTTTATCCCGGATCAGACAACCGATTACAGGCATATTTATTTTACAGATAATATCTTGGCCGGGAACATGAAAAGCTATGAACTCTGCGACAAGGCCGTTTCCTCTGGAATCGAGAACGGAACTATTATCACAGATGACGGCAAGTGGATTTACGCGATCATCTACACAGAAAATTCCGAAGGAAAAAAAGAGAGGCACCTGTCGCGGACTTCTTTGAAGGGGCTGACAAACAGCCTTGCGGCAAACAGCAAAAAAACAGAAATTCTGGACATCGATATTAATGACAATTCTGATCCCGATGAGTATTTCGCACAATTGTACAATCTGGCTGACGGGAGTGTCCTGCTGTTTGTCCACTCTTCCGGAACAAACAATAAGTTTTATCATATCGACGAACATGGCTCTGAAATCCTCGCAGATGATATAGAAGTCTATAGGTCTGAATGGGACGGATCATGGCTGATTGTTTCATCTGATAACATTGCCTATTGGATCTTAAATGACAGAGATCGGCATTCCACAACAATTAATAAGGTTCCTCTCGGTGATAAACAAACTATTCTCGGATATAGATATTGTAACCGCGATTTTTTGTGCTGTGAGTCTGAAGGAAAATTCTATCTGGTCAAGAATACCGGAGAGACTACCGGGATTGAAGGTGATTTTGCCGGAGAGATTAGTGACGTCATCTATTGTTCTGATGATGAAATTTATGTCAGGACGGAGTACAGGGACCAGGCTTCTGAAGGAGCAGGTCAGAACGGGGAGCAGGAAGAACAGACTCTGATCAATGAATATAAATTATCCTCTGACGGGAAAGCAGAATTGCTTACTGAAGGGATGACGTTTCTGGAAAGAGAAAACGATCTGTGTATCTATACCAAAAACGGGGACAGCGATCCCGGTAAACTGTATTATAAATTCGGAAATTTCAGGGAGAATGAATTTGGGGAATACCTTTCTGACTACCTGTCCATCACCAGGACAGGAGACAATACTGTGGCTTTGATAAGAAACGGTGAGCAATATGAAATATATTCTACAAAGGATGATCAATTGGAGCGAATAGCCTGGCTGGGCGATCCCTCCCGATCTTCATCTCCGATCAGACTCGGCTGGCATAATAACAAGCTTTTCTTTGCAAAGGGAGGGCTGAGTTGTGCAGAGAATGGAAAAATATCACAGATCTCCGGGTTTAACAGTGCGGCAGATAATGTAGAAGTGAATCAGGATGGCTCTTACAGCATCTTTGATGTGCAGTCGGGCTTTAATCCGAATAATGTCACGCAGATCACTTTTAAAGACGGAGTCAAGATCGGGACAATGGACATTCAATACTATAAAGGCGTTTATCTCGGTAATGACACATATATACGTCCTATGGTCGATGAAGACGGTTCCTATGGAATCCACCTGAAAAAGCTGAACAGCGATACTTCGAAAACTCTGATAAAGGAACATGGCGGATATTACTTCTTCCCCAGCTACTGTCCCATCAAAGTGAGTTTTTATACTTTGAATGAGTATTGAAAATAGAGAGAGTTTTTATACTTTGAATGAGTATTGAAAATAGAGAGCGGTTTGAGTCCTGCGTGACTCAAACCGCTCTCGTTTGTTTTGTACAAATCTATCGCTGCCGGCTTTTTTACAGCTCTCCTATGCAGATGAGTATGTAATCTCCGCAGTCGACTATATCGTAGGTTGTCATACCGAGTTCTTTTGCCTTTTCGTTATAGGGCTCCAGTTCTTTGCGGGAGAGAGCCATGATATCGAAGTCGTATCCGTAGTAGGCCAGGAAGTCTTTCATGAGCTCTCCGTCAAATTCCAGGTGGTACCAGTCGATGGCGGAGGAGACAGTGGTCTGGACGATCATGGGGGACTTCCAGAGCTCAGTGCCGTCGATCTTGTGGCGGATCTTGCGGAAGAGCTGACCGTTCCAGCTCTTGCCGTCGTCGTGGGTGGCGTAGTAGAAGGCGTCACCGCTGTCGAAATTTCCCACAAAGATCATGGGTTTGGCAGTATCGAACTCGTCGGTCAGTCTGTACCCGATCTGATGCATGACGACCGCCTCGTTGTCGTAGCGCTGATTGTTGAGCGCGAGGAAGCGGTGAAGATGGGCGGCCTGCCGCCAGGTGATGAAGAGCAGCAGGACGAGGCCGCAGCGGCCCAGAAGTACGCGGAAGCGCTTGTGTTTCAGGATGCCGCTGTTGATCCAGTCATAAAAGCTTTCGGCATGCAGATAAAAGACGAAGGCGCAGAAGATCATCAGGGTGATGGCTGTCCTGTAGTGCATCACGGTTCCCTGTATGAGAGAAATCAAAAAGAGAGATATGCCGATGCAGATTCCGAGAAAAACGGAAAGAGGAGACCTGTTTTTGAAAGCCAGGATAAAGCAGCGGACAGCGAAAAGCACGGTACATACGATAAAGATCGTGATGGGGAGATTGATCAGTGCGGCGGCGCCGTAGTTGATCAGGATTCCCTTGAAGAGGGCGATAAGCTGGCTGCCGATTTCTCCGTGTTTCCAGCCTATGCTGGTATCTCCTGTGTGCTTGAATTTGAGCCCCATGATGCCCATGATCCCGTAGCCGATGACAAGGCGGAGGACAAAGGCGATGAAGAGGGGGATTGCAAAGCGGACACCTTCAAAGAACCAGGCGGTCTTCCTGCCCCGTGCGGTCCTGCGGACGCAATAGCGGTAAAACAGGATGATCAGGACGGCTGTCACATAGACCGGAGCGATGGATTCCGCGCTGGATATGACGGGCGTCAGCAGCACGCCGGCTGTCAGGAGCGTGCGGGCCTGTGCAGGGACGGTTTCCGTACTTCCGGTCAGGATCATCAGCAGGAGCATGAAACAGCAGAAATAGTCACCCGGGACTATGATCGTGCCTCCGCAGGTAAATTCCCAGATCTCGCAGATGATCGGGTAAGTGATAAATGAGCAGGCCGCGACGGTGTAGAGCCATACGCGGTCTCTTTTTCCGTTCATCAGATAGAAGAGGCAGGCAAAGGCGGTGCCGGCCAGCATCAGGAAGCAGACGGACAGAAATTTATCCAGGAAAGGAACACAGTCTCCGAAGGAAAACAGCTTTTTCCACAGGACGGCGCCCCAGCGGAGCTCCGAGAGCCAGACGGTTTCGTCTACATATTTGAAGGTGGCCAGATCATCGGCGCCCACTGTGCGGTTGAGCATGGAGAAGCCGTAAGCCCCGAATGTGTAAAAGAGCAGGGGGATCCAGTAGGATTTCCTGCTCGTTATCTTTTCGGAGAATTCTTTTAAAAGAGCGTACATGGGGTATTCCTTTCGGGGAATCTTAGTCGGAAGATCAGAGTCTGGAGATCACAACGCCTGCGATGATGACAGCGACACCGAGGACTTTTCTCGGGGATACCTTTTCCTTCAGGATCAGAGCGCCCAGCACGAAGACCCACACAAAGCTTGTGGCTGTGATGCAGGGCATGACCGAGAGAGGGACAAAGCGCAGGGCGACCTGATTGATGGCCAGTGTAAGGAAAAGAAGGCCGTACGAAACAATGACACGGATATTGAGGAATTTGCTGAAAAATCCCTTTTCACCGGTCGTATTTGCCTGAGTCTTGAGCAGAATCTGGCTCAGAGCTGTGATAAAAGCGCCGATGATGGCGGCTGCGTAGCAGACCTGAGGAGTCAGAAGGTTGGACATTTGCAGGATACCTCTTTATGTTTCAGACCATTCGGAACTATGCCTGTAAGGATGGACCCGGAATTCGGGGCCTGAACGGATTATTTATTTCTTTTTTCTGCCGTGTTCGTCGGAAACACTGATCACCATTCCCAGGGAGATCACGGCAATGCCTATGATCTGTTTGAGAGTGATGGTCTCATGAAAGATCAGTGTGGACCAGACGAAGAGCAGGATATAGCTGAAGCCGCGCCTCAGATAGGCGGTTGTCAGGGGAATGCGCTCCAGGATGAGCTGCCAGCACACCGCATAGATGCCGAGGATGACGA
Source organism: uncultured Lachnospiraceae bacterium (assembly GCA_900318375.1). Lineage (GTDB taxonomy): Bacteria > Bacillota > Clostridia > Lachnospirales > Lachnospiraceae > CAG-791. The sequence goes on along the minus strand of ONKG01000026.1, from coordinate 67,037 downwards.
CGGCCAGGCCGAACCAGAAAAAATACCCCGCGGAAAAGGGCTCATATCGCTGAGATCCTATTTTCAGGCAGGGAGAAGTCAGGCTCTCCATAAATACAGCGAAGGCGGCGAGCAGGAAAACATTGCGCCGCCTGTCAAGAAAGTGCTTGAGCAAGAGCAATACCTCCGTATCGTTTATTCCCAGATCGGACCGATGATCGAACCGTCCGGGGCTTCAATATCGATTTTCAGTGTGGAGCGGACTTGGGCCATGTGCTCCATGAGCTCTTCGCGGGTGTCACCTGAGACAATGACGGCGAGGCGGGAGGTCTTGTCGGTCGCTCCCTCGTGATTTTCGATGCCGGCATGCAGCTTTCCGAGCTGGGTGCGGTGGACAAAGGGAAAGGCCAGGACATCTTCGATGCCGTCGGCGCGGATGACTCGTCCGATGGGCAGATAGAAGGCCATGTAGCCGCAGAAACACTGCTGAGGCAGGATGAGGGGCATTTCCTTCTGCTGTCCGAGGGCCATATCGACCAGGAACTGTTCGGTGTGCAGACCGCTGGAAAGGCTGATCAGGTCAGAGGAGATGAAGACCCCGCCGCCGCGGGCAGCTGTCTCGATGAGGTAGACCTCGTCTCCGTCCATTATATATTCGCTGTGGGTGATACCCTGGGTCAGGCCGAAGCCGGTGATGATCTTCTCATCCAGATCCAGCACCTTGCCGCGGAGGGCATCGTCTGCCGTTGTGGGGAAGATACGGCTCTTGGCGGCAAAAGCATCGGGGATATCGAAATAGAGCGTATCTCCGATACAGAGAGTCTTGTATTTATGATCCAGGACGAGGGACTCCACGACGAACTCGCGGCCGGTCGCAAAATGCTCAATGATGACTTCGTGATTGCCGGACCAGCGGGCAGCCTCGGGATATTTGTCCCGGATCTCCTGTTCGCCCGCGCAGACCTGGACTCCCCGGCTTCCCTGGGTATCGAGAGGCTTGATGATGACGCGGACAGGGTCTGTGCTCCGGCCGGCAGAACTGACCAGTTCCCTATAAAAAGCGACTGCCTCTTCGACTGAGGAGACAGTCCTGTTGGCGAGAAGAGGGAGCCCCAGCTCAGCCAGACGGCTGCGCATGCGGCTCTTGTCGGTGAAGAGAAGGCCGGTCTCATATCCGATGCCCGGAAGGCCCATTTTTTCGGCGACATAGGCGACACTGCGGACGGCGATATCGGTCTGGTCTGTAATGACTCCGTCGATTTTGTGCGCCTGCGCGAAAGAGAGGATCGATTCTTCGTCCCTTACATCGACGATCAGGCGGTCGGAGATGTAGGGGTCAAAGGCGGGGGAGATCACCGGTGCGGCGAGAAGGACCTCGCAGGTCTTTGCAGCCTGCTGCACCAGAGGAAGCTGGAAATCGCCCGCTCCGATGACCAGCAGCTTTTTTTTAGAGGAACTCCGGTCTTGTGAGGAAAGAGACGGAGAGGCGGAATGAATAACAGAATCTGACATGAATGAATCTACTCCTTAAATCTGTAGTCGTGCTGTTCCGTATGGGGCAGAGTATGCTGCGGGTATGCCGGTCTGCGTGAAACCGCGCGGGGATCCTGCCCTGCAGCCCATCCGTATTCTGAACGGGGATCGGGGAGATTGATTTTTTCCCGGATGACGAACTGGGGGGAGTTGTTCAGCGATATGTATATCCGCCCTATGTATTCTCCGATCAGACCGAGCATGAACATGATCATTCCCGTGGAGAAGAGAAGGACGGCCATCGTGGAACTGTAGCCCAGCGGGATGCTCGGGTTGAGGAGCTTTCTGATCACGGTGCGGAGACCCATGATGACACCGAGGATTGCCCAGAGGACGCCGATTCCGGTGGCCAGGCGCAGGGGCTTGACAGAAAAGGCCGTGAAGCTGTTCATCCAGAGGGCAAAGGATTTTTTAAAACTGTAATGTCCGACACCTATGGTGCGGACGCGCTCCTCCATATCCACATTGATGACGCGGCGTGTCGCGCGGAGCATCAGGCCGGACAGATAGGGATAGGGATTCGTATATTTGACAACTTCATCCTTGACGAATTTCTTCATCACGGAGAAGTTTGAGAATTTCAGGTTGGGATCTTTGCCCAGAAGCCAGGTGGCGACGCGGTCATTGACTGCGGATCCGAAATTTTTGAATCCCGACTGGGTCTTCTTGCGGTAGCGGGCGATCGAGACGTCGTAATCGCCGTTTACAAGAGGATCGAGAAGATCCCAGAGCCGGTCCGCGGGACACTGCTGGTCGTCATCGATGAAGACAACGTAGTCGCCCGAGGCATAGTGACAGCCGCACATGAGCGCATTGTGGCGCCCGCCGTTTTTGGCCAGATCGATGACGGCGACCCTGGGGTCTTTGGCTGCGATGCCGCGCAGGACTCCGAGCACGTTGTCGGGGGAGCAGTCATTGACAGCGACGATCTGATAGTCAAAGTCGGGCTTTTGAGCAACTACTTCGCGGATCTCGTCGATGACAAGACCCACGGACCCCTCACTTGCATAGCAGGGGATGATAAAGCTGATCAGTTTCTTTTTCTGTCCAGAAGGCATAGTCTTCCTCTCGAATGAATGATTCAATAGATTGTGCGCAGGGAGAGTGCGTCGGTTCCGGTCCCTGCCGCAGGATTCCGGAAAAGGCGGCTGCCGGATGAGCAGGGTCCGTCCCGGTGTGCAGAGAGTACGCCGGCCTTGTCAGGCCTTGTTGAGGTATTCCATGGCAGTAGCGATGACGTACTCCTGGTCTTCCGGTGTCAGCCCGTAATAGAGAGGCAGACGGACCAGACGGTCTCCTTCGCTGGTGGTATAGCGGTCTTCTCCGTGGAAACGGCCGAATTTGCGGCCGGCCGGCGCGCTGTGGAGAGGGACATAGTGGAAGACAGCGACGATACCCTTATCCTTCAGATACTTGATGAAGGCAGTGCGGTCATCGAGATCCCGAAGCTTGATGTAATACATATGCGCGTTGTGGACGCAGCCCTCAGGTATGGTCGGAACTTCGATTCTGCCGGCGGCGGCAAGGGGCGCAAAGGCTTGGGAATAGGTATTCCAGATAGCGAGACGGTTATCATTGATCCTGTCTGCCTCCTGGAGCTGGGCCCAGAGATAGGCGGCATTCATATCACTGGGCAGATAGCTGCTGCCATAGTTCACCCAGGTGTATTTATCCACCTGGCCGCGGAAAAACCGTGCGCGGTTGGTGCCTTTTTCGCGCAGGATCTCTGCGTCGTCATTGTGTTCGGGGTCGCGGATGAGAAGCGCCCCGCCCTCTCCCATGGAGTAGTTTTTGGTCTCATGGAAAGAGTAGCAGCCGAAATCGCCGATCGTGCCCAGAGCGCGTCCTTTGTAGGAGGACATGACACCCTGTGCCGCGTCTTCGATCACCTTGAGATTGTGACGGGCGGCGATGTCCATAATGGTGTCCATTTCGCAGGCGACACCGGCGTAATGAACGGCCATGATCGCGCGGGTTTTCTCCGTGATCGCTGCCTCGATCTTTGTCTCATCGATATTCATGGTGTCCGGGCGGATATCGACAAAGACAGGTGTCGCGCCGGTCAGTACGATCGCGGTGGCAGTACTGGAGAAGGTAAAGCTCGGGACGATGACTTCGTCGCCTTTCTCAAGGCCGCAGAGAATCGTGGCCATTTCCAGGGCAGTGGTGCCGCTGGTTGTCAGCAATACCTTCTGCGCATTAAAGCGCTCTTCCAGATATGCATGGCATTTTTTGGTAAACTGCCCGTCGCCGCAGATCTTGTGCGCGTCGATAGCCTGTTTTACGTAATCAAGTTCTGTTCCGATATAAGGGGGAACATTAAAAGAAATCATAATTGTACCTCTTGTTATAAAAACAGTATTCCTGAAAGCGCAGGGACTGTTTCCATACTGTCAGATTCATTGAGTTTCGGCTTTATGAAGGTTCGGATTAATGGAGCGGGTCCGGAATGTCTTCGGGCCGCAGTCTCCGGATATTCAGGCGTTTACAGTATACCACGAGTTGCGCATGAAAGAAACAACTCTGTTTCACTGGAAGAGGGGGCGGGAACCAAAGCCGGGAACCAAAGCCGGGACCAAAGCCGGGGGCATAGAGAGGGCCGGGCGGCAGGCTTCCGGCATCCCCTTCAAGCATCAGGACCTGCCCCAGGTCCTGCGCGCGGCAGGATAAAATTCTCTTTAAATCTTAATAAATCAATATTATTTACATGTTGAGGGATTCTACTTGTGGTATACTTAAGCAGTGGCAGTGTCCCGTCATGCCGGGGGCAAACCGCCGCGTCAATATTTGTTTGCTGCGGCCTGCTGCCGGAAGGAGAGGAGAGCTGACATTGGCTAAAAAAGACAATCTGATATTGATCGGAATGCCGGCATCGGGGAAAAGCACTGTCGGTGTCATCCTGGCGAAAGTCCTGGGATTTGATTTTATCGATTCAGACCTGCTCATCCAGAGAAGAGAGGGAAAGCGCCTCAGGGAAATTATTCTGGAAAAGGGTGTTGAAGGATTTATCCGGGTGGAAAATGATGTAAATGCTTCGATCCGGGCATCGCGCAGTGTCATCGCGACCGGCGGCAGCGCCGTATACGGGGAAGAGGCGATGAAGCATCTGCGGGATATCGGCGCAGTCATCTATCTGCAAGTGGATTTTGATGTCATACAGAAAAGGCTCCGGAACATCCGTCAGCGGGGAGTGGTACTCCGGGAGGGGCAGACCCTCCGTGACCTCTACGATGAGAGGACGGTGCTGTATGAAAAATACGCCGATCTGATCGTGCGGGAAGGAAGCGGGGAGGTCGAAGAGGTCGTCGCGAGAATCATCCGGACAGTCCGCGCTGCATCAGAGAAACAAAAAGACTCAGAGAAATAGATGGAAAAGGAAACACATTAACAGCAGGAAAACAACAATACAAACAATACAGATCAGGCAGACTTGTTCCCTTTAAGGATATACTGCGGAGAAAGTCCCGCAGCACATTGTATTGTCACAGTTAACTGTACAGACATGTATTCATCCGGCGGACCGGGAGACGGTCCGGGGAAGGAAGTTATGAAAATAGACAAGAGCAAAAAAAGTGAACGTCCCGGCTGTGTAGTCGGAATCGGTTCTTCAGCAGGCGGTCTGGAGGCGCTTCAGCAGTTTTTGACCTTCCTTCCTGTCGATACGGGGATGGCCTTTGTAGTCATACAGCATCTGTCCCCGGATCATCGCAGTCTTCTGGCGGATATTCTGGGCAAATACACCACAATGCCCGTGGTGGAGGTCCAGGAGGGAATGCATGTGCGCAAAAATACAGTCTACATGCTTCCTCCCAAATACAATATGGTCATTGAAGAGGATGTCCTGCATCTTCACGAATATAATCATCAGCATATCAATCATCCGATCGATGTCTTTTTCCGTTCCCTGGCAAAGTCCTATGAGAACCGCGCCGTCGCCATGATCCTTTCGGGCACGGGCTCGGACGGAACCAACGGAATCCGCTCCATCAAGGAGCGCAACGGCATGATCATCGCCCAGTCTCCGGAGAGCGCCAAGTTTGACGGCATGCCCCGCAGCGCGATTGCGACGGGCTTTGTGGATCTGATCCTGAATCCCGACAGTATCGCCCGAGAGATGGCGCACATCTCCCGTTCCATGGCAGACGCCGGGCAGAGACTCCAGCTCTCGGACGGGGATCTTCTGTCACAGGTCTTTTCGATTCTGAAAAACGTCACAAATGTAAACTACTCCTATTATAAGCAGACAACTGTCCTGCGCCGCATCGAGCGAAGGATCGTGGTCACCCATAACCGCAATCTCCGCGAGTATGTGAATTACATGTCCAACAATCCGGAGGAGGCGAGGCTTCTGGCCAAAGAGGTCCTGATCGGTGTCACCAGCTTTTTCCGCGACCAGGATTATTTTGATGTTCTCAAGGAACGTGTCGTCAAGGATCTTCTGCGCAATGCCCGTCCCTCCGACCAGATCCGTATCTGGGTAGCGGGTTGTTCCACCGGCGAGGAAGCCTACTCCATAGGAATCATTTTTGCGGAAGCCATGGAGGAAATGGGGCTTCGCCGCGATATCAAGATTTTCGCCACGGATCTGGACGCGGATTCCATCGCGGTTGCCGGCCGCGGCATCTATGGAGACAGCATCCAGGAGGATGTGACGATCACCCGCCTGTCCCGCTTTTTCACGAAAAAAGGAAACCGCTACACGGTCAATCACGATATCAGGAAGATGATCGTGTTTGCGCAACATAATGTTTTCCAGGATCCGCCCTTCGGCAGGCTGGATCTGGTCAGCTGCAGAAATCTTCTGATCTATTTCCAGAGTATCCTGCAGAGAAATCTGTTCGCCATCTTCCATATGGCGCTCAACGACGGCGGATATCTGTTTCTGGGCCGCTCGGAATCCGTCATCGATTATGACGACGTCTTCCGTGTGCTCTGCCCCAATGAAAAGATCTTTGTGCACAACAGGTCCGGGCGCACTCCGTCCCATGAACACATCACCTACTCTCTGCAGGGAATCGAGAGCCAGCTGATGCCCCAGCACTACAAGGGGGACAGCTTTGACACTGATTCGCATTTCCCGGCAGGAGAGATAGATACCCGCGTGCTGGAACTTCTGATGCCGGCCTGTGTTCTTGTCGACGAGAAAAATGAACTCTGCCATTCTTACGGAAAGTGCGGAGACTTTATCACGATACCGGTCGGAAATGTCACGCTGGATATTTTCTCGCTGATCAGGGCAGATCTGCGGATCGCGGTCTCCAAGGCGCTCAAGGAGTCAAGGGAACTGCACGGACGTGTGGCCTATGACAAAATCCCTGTGCAGATCGGCGAATCGCCGGAATATATTTCGCTCGTCGCCCAGCCTATCAGTGACAAAATCGGAGCAGATACGGGCATAACGGCGATCGCATTCCTCAGGCCTTCCCGGGAGGCGGACAAGCCTGTTGACATGGAGCACTACAACATCGACACAGCAGCTGCGCAGCGCATCGCGGATCTGGAAAAAGATCTTCATGTCACCCAGGATAACCTCAGCCATACAGTCACGGAACTGGAGTCCGTCAACGCAGAGCTTCAGGCAGCAAACGAGGAACTGCTGACGGCAAATGAAGAACTGCAGAGCTCAAATGAAGAGCTGCAATCCGTCAATGAGGAACTCTATACGGTCAACTCCGAGTACCAGGCCAAGGTCGGAGAGCTGGCGTCTGTCAATGACGACATGGCAAACTTCCTCGCCACGACCATGGTCGGTATCGTCATGGTCGACCGAAAGCTCAATGTGCGGAAATTTACCGAATATATTGCGGATGAATTCAGTGTCGCGGAGCATGATGTCGGACGTTCTCTCCGTTACATAGCCTATCACTTTGCGACCGTTGATCTCATTGCGCTCTGCCATCAGGTCCTGCAGACTATGCAGCCTGTGGAACTGGCATGCGCTTCGGTTGCGGGCAAGACCTATCTTGTGCGTATAGCGCCTTACCGGACCCATGAGAAAAAGCCTCTGGACAGCGACGAGACCGAAGTGCCTGTCGGCGGATTCCGTGTGGTTTCCGGAACAGGTGCCGGAAGCGGTTCCGAAAGCGGCGAGAGCATTATAAGCGGAAACAGCGCGCCCGCGGATATTTCCGCAACTATGGCCGGAGCCGGCAGGCGGGACCAGAAAGCCCCTGCTGATGATAAACCCGTGAAAAGAGACAAGGGCTATGTCAGCGGACTGGTATTGACCTTTATCGATACGACGCAGCAGATCGGAGACAAGACACAGATCGAGGAGATGACAAAGGCACTCCGCGCGGCTGTCAAGTCCGGACAGGAGAAAGAGGCATTCCTATCTCATATGAGTCATGACATGCGGACGCCTCTGACAGCCATCAAGGGTCTGGCCCAGCTCTCACTGCGTGAAAAAGGGCTGCCTGACGGCGCCCGGGACAATATGGAGAAAGTGCTCTCTTCAACCCACTATCTGACCAGCCTGATCGATGAAGTGCTGGAGACCAGCCGCATCAACGCGGGCAAGGTGGTCAGCGTCAGTACAGCGGTACGCGAGCAGGAGGTCCTGGAAGAGGCGGTGGCGATCATCGCGCAGAAGGCCAATGCCGCAGGACTCTATCTCCAGACCAGGATCGAGGGATGTGAGAATCGTGTGGTCATGATGGACACAGAACATGTGACCCGCATCATCGTCAACCTTCTGGGCAACGCCATCAAGTTCACACCGGCAGGCGGAAGAGTCGCTTTTGAAGCGAATGTTTTCTATAAAGACCATCAGGCAAACCACACCTACACGATCCGCGACACCGGCCGCGGGATCAGTGATGCATTTCAGCAGAAAATGTTCCTGCCCTTCGAGCAGGAGAACGGCTCTGACAACAGTATGCGCGACGGCACAGGCCTGGGCCTCTATATCTGCCGGAACCTGGTCGATCTTCTGGGCGGCACCATTACCTGCCACAGCAAACTGGGACGGGGCACGACATTTATCGTGACTCTCGAATATGACCTGGCCTCGCCGGATCAGATCCGCACCCAGAGCCGCCGCAGTTCCACCATTGAGGGACGTCTGCTCTACGGGAAAAATGTCCTTGTTGCGGAGGACAACACTCTCAACGCCGAAGTTGTCATCAAAATCCTTGAGACTCTCGGTGTGCATGCGGAGCTTGCCAGGGACGGGGAAGAGGCTGTCCAGATGTATGAGAACAACGGCCCCTATCACTTCCAGGCAGTCCTGATGGACGTCATGATGCCGATCATGGACGGACTGGAGGCGACTAAGGCAATACGCAGGAGCTCGCTCCAGGACGCAAAAACGATTCCGATCGTAGCTCTGACGGCGGATATTGAACCCTCCAATGAACAGAGATGCTTCGAAGCAGGGATGAATGCCTGCCTGAGAAAACCCATCGATACAGCACAGCTCTTCTCCACGCTTTCCAGAGAAATGCAGAAAGCACAGGATCTGGAGGAGAAAACACCGGCGGAATAATGAAATGATGCAGGGGACGGAGAGTCAAAAGGGACGGTTCCGGCCGACTCATTTTCGCGGAATGAGTCAGACAGAACCGTCCCCGGCGGCTCATCGTCCCCTTGGTATTGCGGGAGCACTCTCTGCCCCTCAAGCCCTTCGGGATCCGCTCCTTTTGCGCGAAAAGCGTGCGCAAAAGGGCATACTCCTCATGTTTACGAACGCAGCAGACCGCAGGCAGTCTGCTGTCTCAAAAGCCCAAAAGAATTATAATTGTTTTTTTATAGGTTTTTTATAGGAATACCGTTTGAGCTGTGCTATTATCGTTAGAACAAGCGGCAATGCGCTGTGCTGACAGGCCCGCAAAAGGTGAGTGTGCTTTGAGCCATGCCGTCTGTTTTATTCATAAAAGGAGGAAACAATAACAATGAAGGAAGTAAAACCTCCCCGGAGGTCGATGATGTATTATGGTCTGATCGTCATTCTGACGATGATGATCATCAATGCCTTTATCATGCCGTCTCTTGAGCGAAAGTCCATTAAGGAAGTCGGCTATGAGACATTTATGCAGATGACGGAGGAAAAGAAGATTGAGTCCGTCGAACTTCGCTCCAATGATATCCTGTTTACGGATAAGGAAGGAACGATCTATTGTACCGGCTATGTGACGGATGACGGTCTGACTGAACGTCTGTACAAAGCGGGAGCGACATTCAAGAGCGATATTATCCAGGAGACGTCGCCGATGGCGGCCTTTCTGGTCAGCTGGGTGCTGCCGATCGCGATTTTCGTGGGAATCGGCAAGTATCTGAACAAGAAGATGATGGACAGGGCAGGCGGAGGCGCTTCGTCGATGATGTTCGGCATGGGCAAGAGCAATGCCAAGGTCTATGTCAAATCGACAGAGGGCATCCGTTTCTCCGATGTCGCGGGTGAAGAGGAAGCCAAGGAAAACCTGATGGAGATCGTGGAGTATCTTCACGATCCCGGAAAATACAAGGAGATCGGCGCGACCATGCCCAAGGGCATTCTGCTCGTGGGCCCTCCCGGAACCGGCAAGACTATGCTGGCCAAGGCCGTGGCAGGCGAATCCAATGTTCCCTTTTTCTCCATGTCAGGCTCGGAATTCGTCGAGATGTTCGTCGGCATGGGCGCTTCCAAGGTGCGTGATTTGTTTAATCAGGCCACGGAAAAGGCACCCTGCATCGTCTTTATCGATGAGATCGATGCCATCGGCAAAAAACGTGACGGCAGTGCGCTGGGAGGCAACGACGAGCGTGAGCAGACCCTGAACCAGCTGCTGACCGAGATGGATGGATTCGAGGAGAACCTGGGTGTTGTCATTCTGGCTGCAACCAACCGCCCCGAGGCGCTTGATCCTGCGCTTACAAGACCGGGCCGTTTCGACCGCCGCGTGCCTGTTGAACTCCCCGATCTGCAGGGCCGTATCGATATCCTCAAGGTCCACGCCAAGAAGATCAAGATCGGCGGAGACGTCGATTTCGGCAAGATCGCCCGTATGGCAGCCGGAGCTTCCGGCGCCGAGCTTGCCAATATCGTCAACGAGGCGGCGCTGCGCGCTGTCCGTGACGGACGTAAATTTGCCAATCAGGCGGATATGGAGGAGAGCATAGAGGTTGTCATCGCCGGTTATCAGAAAAAGAACGCGATCCTCACGGATAAGGAAAAGCTGATCGTCTCCTACCACGAGGTGGGCCACGCCCTGGTGGCTGCCATGCAGACCAACAGCGCGCCGGTGCAGAAGATCACCATCATCCCCCGCACCTCCGGCGCTCTGGGTTACACCATGCAGGTAGAGGAGGAGGGCAACCACTACCTGATGAGCAAGGAAGAGATCGAAAACAAGATTGCGACCCTGACAGGCGGCCGCGCGGCGGAGGAAGTGGAGTTCGGTTCCATTACGACCGGCGCCTCCAATGATATCGAGCAGGCGACCAAACTGGCCCGCGCCATGATCACCCGCTACGGAATGAGCGATGAATTCGATATGGTGGCAATGGAGACGATCACCAACCAGTATCTGGGCGGCGACACTTCTCTGGCCTGCTCTGCCGAGACCCAGGCTCTGATCGACCGCAAGGTCGTCGAGCTTGTGCGCACCCAGCACGAAAAAGCTCTGAAGATACTGCGCGACAACAAGCGTAAGCTTGACGAGATTGCAGAATACCTGTATTTTAAAGAGACAATCACCGGTGAAGAGTTCATGGCGATCCTGAACAGGAAACCTGAACAGGGACTCATCGGCACGGCAGAGGAAATGAATTGGAGGGAAGAGCATGATACCGGAACAGACGATTGAATTCAGATATGACACACAGCTTCTGATCGACGGATACGAAGACCTGGATGAGGATGAGGTCTTTGATTATATCGCCTCGAATTTCAAGGGCGACAGCCTTCTGGCAGTCGGCGGTGACGGAGACCCGATCAAGATTCACTATCACACCAATGAGCCCTGGCTGGTACTTGCTTATTGCAGGACCCTGGGCGAGATCTATGATATTGTCGTAGAGGATATGGACCGCCAGGCAAGAGGCCTGCAGGGCTGATCGGATCGGCGTGAGTTTTGGGGACAGGTCGTCAGAGATAGATCTGCTGCTGCAAGGACAGAACCGCCTGAAAGGCGGGTTTTGCCCGGCTTGTTCAGAAATAATCCGATGAGCCGCCGGATGGTTCTGTCCGGCACATTCTGAGATATTCTCAAAGCGTGCCGGACAGCATCACCAGCGGCTCATCTTTATGTACAGACGCCCGGTGCGCGGGAGGAGAGCAGCCTATGCAAATCACGAAAATCGTCATTACCGGAGGTCCATGTGCGGGGAAAACAACCGGAATGGGCAGAATCCAGAAGGAATTCGCCAAGCTGGGATACAAGGTCCTTTTTGTGCCGGAGACGGCAACGGAGCTGATCAACGGAGGCGTTGCTCCCTGGACCCTGGTGTCGAATGAAGAATACCAGAAGTGCCAGATTTCCCTGCAGAAAAGAAAAGAGGAGATCTTTGAGCAGGCAGCCTCCAGACTGGGTGCCGAAAAAGTGCTGATCGTCTGTGACCGGGGAGTCATGGACAACAAGGCATACATGAATGACATCGAATATGAAAATGTGATGCGCGCCCTGGGCCTTCACGAAGTTGAAGAGAGGGATCAGTACGACGCAGTCTTTCATCTCACTACGGCTGCCAAGGGGGCCATGGAGGCCTATACGCTTTCCAACAACGGCGCCAGGACGGAGACGCCGGAGGAAGCCATCCGGGTCGATGATCTGCTCATCTCCGCATGGACCGGACATCCGCATCTGCGCGTGATCGACAATTCAACCTCCTTCGAGGGAAAGCTGAGCAGACTGACGGCGGAGATCGCTTCCTTCCTGGGAGAGCCGATCCCGTTGGAAATCGAGCGAAAATATCTGATCCGCTATCCGGATCTGCAGAAGCTGGAGGAAAAGCCGAACTGTGAGAAGGTCGAGATCATTCAGACATATCTGAACAGCCGGGGAGACACCGAAGTGCGTGTGCGGCAGCGCGGAAGAGACGGAAGATATATGTATTACCGGACGGAAAAGAGCCGCGTCTCCGATACTGCCAGGACAGAGATCGAGAGAAGGATTTCGCAGGCTGAATATGTCGGATATCTGATGGAGGCAGATCCGTCCAGAAGACCGATCCGCAAGACCCGCTACTGCCTTACCGAGAACAATTGCTACTACGAGATCGACGTTTATCCGGAATGGGAAAAACAGGCGATTCTGGAAGTGGAACTGCGCACGGAGGACCAGGAGGTTGTTTTCCCGGAGGAGATCAGTGTGATCCGTGAAGTGACTTGCGACAAGACCTACAGTAATCACGCACTTGCGGCCAAAATGCCTGAAGAAGACTGATGATCAGGACGGGGGAGCCTTGATCATGGGACGATGCATGCGTGCTGCCGGACTCCGGCAGATCGGAAAGAGTACATAAAGGGGAATTCATGTATAAAGAAAAAAAGGTGCTTCCAAGAAGGATGGTGTCATTTCTGCTGGCCGCGGTGATCATGCTCTGCGCGGCGGGAATCTGCCCTGTACCGGGGATGCTCCCCACAGCAATGACCGCCGATGCTGCCGCGAAGACCAGGGTTGTAGTACTGGACCCGGGCCACGGCGGCTGGGAAAAGGGTGCCTGCTACTACGGCATGCAGGAAAAGGTGCTCAACTTAAAGATTGCCCGATACTGTCAGGCGGAGCTGAATACATACGCAAATGTCAAAGTGGTCATGACCAGGACTTCGGACCGCGCTGTCAGCAGCGGCGGAACCTCTGCGGATCTTCAGGCCCGCAGCTATATAGCCAAAAAGAACAATGCGGATATCTTTGTCTGCCTCCACAATAATGCCTACGGCGAGGGCGAGAGCCCGGCGACCAGGGGAGTCCGTGTCTATCATCAGAACGACAGCTTTTATGCCCACGTGGGCGGACAGTCCAAAAATCTCGCACGGATCCTGGCGAGACGGATCGGCGCATGCGGTCTTGTCAACGGAGGCGCCCGCACCAAATACAGTGATGACCGGAGCCGCCGCGATCCCGCCGGCAAAAAGGGAGACTACTACGGCGTTCTTTTTTATAATAAGAAATACAAAATTCCTGCCGTGATCGTGGAACATGCATTTATGTCCAATAAAAGCGATGCCGCAAAGCTTCAGAACGAGGCCTTTCTTAAACGACTCGGCCAGGCGGACGCCGCGGCCATCGCCGAATACCTGGGTCTGAAAAAGACCGGGAAATACCATACAGGCTGGTACAAGTCTTCCGGAAAAACCTATTTTTATGACGGGAACGGTTATATGCTGACCCGCTGGCAGAAGATCAAAAATAAATGGTATTATTTCAGTGTCAAAGACGGCCGCATGCTGACCGGTCTGCAGAAAATAGGCAATAAAAAATATTATCTGAGTCCCAAAGACGGCCATATGCTGACCGGCCTGCAGACTATCAAGGGCAGGAAGTATTATTTCCACCCCAGGTCGGGCGCCATGCTGACTGCCTGGCAGATGATCGGAGGCAGGAAATACTATTTCAGCGTGAAAGACGGTCATATGCTGACCGGACGCCAGTGGATCGGCGGCAAAATCTATCACTTTACCAAAGACGGAGTACTGAAGAAATAAGACTTCCTTGTAAATCCGGCAGGAGGACAGAGAATCTATTATGAAGTATATGATTAACAGCGGGGAGACCGATTCCCGCGCGGCATTGATCGTGGATATTCTGACAGCCAAGGGCTGGACCATTTCGTTCGCCGAGTCCTGCACCGCAGGCCTTGCCGCGGCGCACCTTGTGGACATACCGTCCGCGTCCAATGTTTTCAACGCGTCCTTTGTGACCTATTCCAACGATGCCAAGGTCAAATATATCGGCGTCTCCGAAGAGACCATCGCCGAAAAAGGCGTCGTCAGCGAGGAAGTCGCGGTCCAGATGGCAGTCGGTACCGCCCGTGCCAACAAGGCCCAGGTCGGTGTCGGAATCACCGGCATTGCAGGCCCCACCGGCGCCACCCCCGGTAAACCTGTGGGAATGGTCTGTTTCGGCTTCTACATCGACGGAAAGACCATGAGCGCCACAAAACAATTCGGCAGCCTGGGAAGAGACGCTGTCCGCATCGCCAGTGTGGAATACGTCTACAGCTTCCTCGCCGCCATGATTCCGCGCATCACAGGAATGAAGTTCGAGATATGAGTCACGAGGGACGGTTCTGTCTGACTCATTGCGCACAATCTGATCAGCGGCAATACTGAGTCAAAGAAGTCAGGAGAGAGTCACGAGGGACGGTTCTGTCTGACTCATTGCACTCAATTAATCAGCGGCAATACAGTCCCGGAGGAAAATCGCTGGCATGCAGCAGGCGGCAATAGAGCGGCCGGAAAGGGGAAACAATGGGAAAGAATCTTGAAAACGCGAAAATAATCCGCAATGACCCGGATGTGCATTATAATTGCGCACAGGCTGTGTTATGTGCCTTTGCAGAGGACTGCGGAATCACAAAAGAGCAGGCCTGCGGAATCGGCGCCAACTTCGGCAACGGAATGAAGATGGCGGCCACCTGCGGTGCTGTGACCGGAGGCCTTATGGTACTCGGCCTGCAGGGTGTCGACGATACCCCCACGATCGGCGCGTTTCTGCGTGCGGTCCGCGACAATCACAGCGGATGTCTGAATTGCGGAGATCTTCTGCGCATGAATAAGGAAAAGGGCGGAAAGCAAAAGCCCCACTGTGACGGAATGGTCTATGAAGCCACGGAGCTTGTGGAAAAAATCCTCGAGGAGAGAAAGGCTTCCGCTGATCTTTAAGATTGTAAAAATCTGCAGCACAATCAGAAAACGCTGAAGACCGGCCTCCTGCGGCAGGAGTCTTCAGCGTTTTTCAGGTTCTGTTTTTGCCTGTCTCTATCGATGGCTCTGCGTCTTTTTTATCTATCGATGGCTCTGCGTCTTTTTTCTCTTTCGATCGCTGTCTGTTTTCAGGATCTGCTGCCTGTGCGCGCCGGAATTTTCAGCGTCTTCAGGTATGCTTTCTGTTCAGGGCTGATCCGATAGCTCTCGACAGCTTTCTGAATCGTCTTGTTGTGTGTCCACGCATCGAGCCTGTGTTCCTCAAGATAGGGAAGCACGGCATCGTACTGTTTCGCGAGTGCTGTCGCGAAATACCATGCAATCATCATCTTTACATAGTATTCCTCTGACTGCACTCCGGCTGCCATCTCCGGCCATTCCGGATCAAATGCATCGTCCAGAAAATGCTGCATCAGCGTTCCGATGGCAAAACGGATCGTGTAGGTTTCACCGGAGCTGATCCATTTCCTGATATAGGGGACCAGTGCAGGCCGGTTCTTTTTGAAAGCCTTGGGGGACAGCTGATCACATGTTGCCCAGTTGTCGACATAAGGCAGAAAGCGGTCGACCTGCTCCATGCATCTTGTGAAATCCTTTTCTTCTGAGATGATAAAAGCGTGCAGCTGATTTTCATCAAAATAATGATGCGGCAGATCCTGAAGAAAATGATCAAGGGAAGTGCCCTGTCCTTTTAGAAGGCCTGTGCTGCCCCTATCGCCGGAGCCTGCTGTCTTCCTGCTCTCAGCCCTTTTTCGCTGCGCTTCTGCTTCTTTATACAATTCTTTCGCGTATTTCCGCAGAGCGGGCGTACGAATACCGATGAAGACATCATCGGAGACATTGGGAATCAGTCTGCTCTGAAAATCGCGGTATTCAAGGTCCTGCATCTCAAAGAGCCGCTGCAGGATGGGGGACTGCTCATTCATGGCTTTTGTCCTTCCTGTATGTGATAGGTTAGGTGTCTGCCGGGGGCAGATCACTGCCTTCTGTCCCGGTCCGGCGCATGGCTCTTCCAGCATAGCAGGGAAATCCCTCTAATGCTACAAAAACCGGAGTTTTACGGCGTTCGACGCACGCGAAGCGTATTGGAATCGTCGAACGCGACGTTACATGTACACGCCCTCGACAGGGCGTGTAACATAACAGGCAGCATTGGCTATGCCTATTTTAAACCGCAGATGGTAATATTTAAATACCTGCGTGCGCGATACCGTGGTCACGAAAAAGAGGGGGGGATGCAATGCGTCAGAAAATGCTTTCGGAGGCGCTGAAGGAGCGCTTCGGTACAAAAGTATATAAGCTTTCAATGACAAGCGGCTGTACCTGTCCGAACAGGGACGGCAGGTCCGGTTATGGCGGCTGCACCTTCTGCTCGGAAGGAGGCTCCGGTGAGTTCGCGTCTCCGCTTCTGACTCCTGAGGAACAGATCCGTCTTGCCAGGCAGCGGGTGGATGCCAAATTTCCTTCGCGCATCCCTGTGTCGGAACGAAAATATATTGCCTATTTCCAGTCTTTCACAAACACCTATGTCAGAAATAGAGAAGAGATGGAAGGCCTGCGGAAACTATACGCGGAGACCATACAACGCCCGGAAATTGCCGCGCTTTCGATCGGAACACGGCCGGACTGCCTGCCTGCGGAAATTCTGGAAATGCTGGGGGAACTGCGCGCGGTCAAGCCGGTCTGGGTGGAACTGGGACTGCAGACGATCCATGAGCGGACTGCGGAGAGGATTCACCGGGGCTATGGCCTTCCTGTCTTCGAAAAGGCTGTCCGTGACCTGAAAAAAGCCGACATTGAAGTGATCGTCCACGTGATTCTGGGACTTCCCGGCGAGAGCCGTGAAGATATGCTCGAGACTGTGCGGTATCTGGGGCAGATGGAACCCGCCATTGACGGGATCAAGCTGCAGCAGCTGCAGATCCTGCGAGGGACACAGATGGCTGCCGAATATGAAGAAAAGCCCTTTCCCGTCATGACGCTGGAGGAATACTGCGGCCTTGTGCGGGACTGCCTGCAGGTCCTGCCGGATGAGATCTTAATCCACCGGCTCACCGGCGACGGCCCCAAATCCATACTCATCGCGCCGGCGTGGTCGGCGGACAAAAAACATGTTTTGAACACCATGAGAAAGAAGATTTCTGAGACATAGTGGAAACGAACTATTTTTACGAGTATAATGGGTGGGATTTACAGCATGTGATTTATGCGGCTGCGATTTCAAAGCGGAATGCGCATGCTGTCTTTCGAATATGCTGCGTTTCGAAAAGGAAAAGCCCGTAATCGCCGTTTGAACAGGCAATACCTGTAAAAAGGAAGAGCAGAGCGGCGGAGGAGACAGGAATATGGTAGCGGTGAGTGTATACTGCCTGGCATATAATCACGAAAAAACCATTCGCAGAGCCCTGGAGGGAATGGTCCGTCAGAAGACTGATTTTGACTTCGAGGTGATCGTTCATGATGATGCCTCTGCGGACGGAACCGCGGCGATCATCCGGGCATACGCGGCAGAATATCCGGAGATCATCCGGCCGGTCTGCCAGACCGAAAACCAGTGGTCCAAGGGGATCAGCATTGTGGAGACACAGATCCGGCCGCGGGTCAGGGGCAGATATATCGCAATCTGTGAGGGGGATGATTACTGGACGGATTCCCATAAACTGCAAAAGCAGTACGACTATATGGAGGCCCACCCGGACTGCACGCTGTGTTTTACCAACGCGGTGATCCGCAATGACGGGAAGGGCACCCGCAGGACCTTCGTTCCCTATTCCCGGAAAGATGCGCAGCAGTTTGATCCTGCCAAAGAAGACTATTGCCTTCACGATTTTCACCGTCTCACCTTTATACCCACGGCATCCTTTTTTTTCCGCACAGAGTGCTATGATGCTCTCATGTCTGCAGGTATTCCGCACTGCCCTGTCGATGATCTGCGCCTTCGTCTGTTCGTGACGTCACTGGGATATGCGCACTTCATCAATGAAAAGACCTGTGTTTACAGGGAAGACAGTGCCGGATCCATCATGAAGAGCTGGAGGGAGCAGGATGCCCGGAAAGCGGAGCGGGACGCCGGGATGAATTACCGGATGCTGGCGGCTCTCGATCAATTTACCGGTCATGTTTATCATAGAGGACTTCTTCCGTTTATGGCGACTTCGGGCGCCGCTATGCTGGAAAACGCTCCCGTGCATGAGCTGTGTACCAATCCTGTGTACAGAGAAATCCTCAGCGTGATGAAGCCGGACAGAAAGATCAAGACAGTGCTGAAGGCGCTGAAGCCGGACAGAAAGACCAGGACAGTGCTGAAGGCGCTGAAGCCGGACAGAAAGACCAGGACAGTGCTGAAGGCGCTGAAGCCGTACAGAAAGACCGGGACAGTGCTGAAGGCGAGAAAGACCGGGACAGTGCTGAAACCGGACGGAAAGACCAGGACAGTGCTGAAGCTGGGAAAGGAAAGGCCGACCGGCGGGAAATTGAAAAAGAGCCGGGTGCGCAGTGTCAAAGAAAAAGGGCCGGAAATATATGAAAAGTAAGAGAAAGAACGACCGGCGGGAGGCTGCAAGCGGTTTCCTTTGGCGTTTTTCGGAACGGATTCTGGCGCAGGGGACGGCCTTCGCGGTCTCTGTCATCCTCGCCCGTATTCTGCAGCCCTCTCTGTACGGGACCATAGCGCTGGTGACGGTGTTTACATCGATCCTGCAGGTCTTTGTGGACAGTGGAATGGGAAACGCGCTGATCCAGAAAAAGGATGCGGACAATCTGGATTTTTCGTCGGTCTTTTATTTTAATATAGCGTCATGCCTGCTCCTGTACGCTCTCATGTTTGCGGCGGCGCCGCTGATCGCAGCATTTTACGGCATGCCTGAACTGACATCGGTCGTACGGGTCCTGAGTCTGACGCTGGTCATTTCCGGTGTCAAAAATGTCCAGCAGGCCTATGTCTCCAGAAATCTGCTGTTCCGAAAGTTTTTCTTTGCCACTCTGGGCGGGACCGTCGGCGCCGGGATGATTGGAATCTGGATGGCCTACAGGGGCTTCGGCGTCTGGTCGCTGGTCGCCCAGCATCTGTTCAACACAGCTGTCGATACTTTGATCCTGTGGCTCACAGTGCGGTGGCGGCCTCAGCGGATTTTCTCCCCGGAGCGGCTGCGGGGACTCTTTTCCTATGGATGGAAGCTGCTGGCTTCTTCCCTTTTGGACACAGGCTATCACAGCCTTCGTTCGCTTTTGATAGGCAAGATATATACCTCAGAGGACCTGGCATTTTTCAACAGGGGACAGCAGTTCCCCAATCTGATCGTGACGAATATCAATGCTTCGATTGACAGTGTCTTGTTTCCGACTATGTCCAGGGAACAGGATGACCGGAAAAGAGTCAGGCATATGACACGCAGAGCGATCCAGACCAGCACCTTTATCATGGCACCCCTGATGATCGGTCTCGCGGTCTGCGCACAGACGCTGGTGCGCCTGATCCTGACAGAAAAATGGCTGCCGTGCGTTCCTTTTCTGGCTATTTACTGCATTGCTTTTATGTTCTATCCGATCCATACGGCAAACCTGAATGCGATCAAAGCCATGGGCAGAAGCGACCTCTTCCTCAAGCTGGAAATAATAAAAAAAGTCATCGGTGTTCTGGTAATTCTGATCACCATCCGGATCAGTGTGATGGCACTGGCCTGGAGCGTTCTGGGTATGAGCCTTGTCGGACAGATCATCAACAGCATGCCCAACAAAGAGCTGCTCGGATACGGTTATTTTGACCAGGTCTCGGATATTCTGCCGGGAATCGCCATGGCGGTTTTCATGAGTCTCTGTATCCGGCTGCTGCCGCGTCTGGGGCTGGGAGATTTCGCCACACTGATGCTGCAGATCCTGTTCGGGGCGGTGATCTATATTGCAGGCTCCGCTCTCTGCAGGCTGGAGGCCTTCCGCTATCTGCTGTCTGCGGCGAAAGCTTTTCTGCGCAGGGGGTAAAACCCCGCGAAGCGAGAAACAAGCCTTTCTGCACAGGAGTATATTTTTTATAATGGTTTTAAAAAAGGAAATGGGGATACGAGAATGAAAAAAATGAATGTCACAAGATCCTCCATGCCGTCCTTTGAAGAATACTGTAGGGAAATACGGGATTTGTGGGACAATCGCCGGCTCACCAACATGGGAGTAAAGCATGAACTCTTCCGTCAGCAGTTGGAGACCCGGCTGGAGGTTCCGCATCTGACACTTTTTACAAACGGGCATCTGGCTCTCGAGGAATCCATCCGGGCATTCGGATTTCCGGCGGGAAGCGAGGTGATCACGACGCCCTTCACTTTTGCATCCACGACACATGCGATCGTGAGAAACGGACTGGTCCCGGTCTTCTGCGACATCCGCCGGGAGGACCTGACCATGGACACTTCCCTGATAGAGTCTCTGATCAGTGAAAAAACGGCTGCCATTCTCCCGGTCCATGTCTATGGAAATATATGCGGCGTGGAAGAAATTGACAGGATCGCGAAGCGGCATAATCTGAAGGTCATCTATGACGCGGCACATGCCTTCGGCGTCCGCTGCGGAGGGAAATCGGCCGCCTGTTTCGGGGATGTCTCGATTTTCAGCTTTCACGCCACCAAGGTTTTTCACACTGTCGAGGGCGGGGCTGCCTGTTTTGCGGACCAGGCCTTTGCCCAGGCGCTGGACGATCTCAAAAACTACGGGATCCGCGATGAAGAGACGATTGCTGCCGTGGGCGGAAACGCCAAGATGAGTGAGTTTCAGGCGGCCATGGGCATCTGCAATCTCCGCCATATTGACGAGGAGATCGCAGGGCGCAGAGCGGCCGCGGACCGCTATCGGGAACATCTGCAGGGGGCGGAAGGACTGCGCTTTCCGACCCCGCGAAAAGACGTGGAGCCCAATTACTCTTATTTTCCGGTCCTCTTCGAAAAGTATCGGTTCACAAGAGATGAGGCTTTTGCCAGGCTGGCGGAGCAGGGTATTTTCGCGAGAAAGTATTTTTATCCGCTCACAAGTGATTTTGAATGTTACCGGACAGCGGCGGACAACGGCTCTTTTATCGGGCGGTATGAAACGCCGACAGCCCGGCTGGCGGCGGAGCAGGTGCTCACACTTCCCCTGTATTCAGAGATGACTGCGGAGGATGTGGACCGGGTCTGCAGTGTCCTTCTGAAGGGTTAATAATACGTGGCGGAGCATGTGCGCCGCGGAGGAGACATACTATGATTCTGGCAGTTAATCAGCCATATTTTCTGCCCTATATCGGTTACTGGCAGCTGATCCATGCGGCGGATCTTTTTCTGATCGGAGATGATTACCAGTACCGCAAAGGGGGCTGGATCAGCCGCAACAGGATACTGGTCCGCGGCAGACCGGTCTGGTTTTGTGTAGAGAAAAAGAATACCGGCAGTCTGCAGATGTGCAATGAGATGTATATGTCGCAGATCAACCGCAGAAAGAAGCTGAATCTTCTGTACGATGCCTATCACAAGGCGCCCTATTATGAAGAAGGGCTTCGTCTGGCGGAGGATATTCTGGACTGTGAAGAGACGGTGCTGTCTGAATATCTGCTCCACTCCATCAGGACGATCTGCGCATATCTGGGGATCACTACTCCGATCGGAAGGACCTCGGATTACCCGGAAAACAGCAGATACAGACGCGAATACAGGATCTACGACTTGTGCCGCAGGACAGGGGCGGACACTTATATCAATCTCATCGGAGGCACTGCCCTGTATGATTTTGCGGAGTTTCGGGAACGGGGGATCACCCTTCAGTTCCTGAAGGCGGATCAAATCACCTACAGGCAGTCCGGACAGACATTTGTACCCAATCTTTCTATTCTGGATGTGATCATGTTCAATTCCAGAGAGGAGATCATCAGTATGCTGGACCGGTTTTCGCTGATCACGGAACCGCAGGCATGACGAAAAGAAGGAGGACGGAGAGCCATGAAAGAAATGGCATTTGAGAATTTTTATCAGCACGATACCGACATTTATTCTCTGAAAGGCTTTTCGCCGGTTATCGTGGATCGGGCATATCTGGAGAACCTGGGCGTGACCGTGCATGCGTCGGAAGAGACTTATGCCAGACTGGAGGCGGGTTCCCGCATCTTCATGGAGCGGTGGAAAAATCACACAGTAATTCCGGTACAGAAGCTGGTGCTGGAGCATGTCGTTCCGGAAGAAGTGGACACCGAGATCCACAACTACACCGGCCGCTGCCCCACGCTGACTTTCGAGATCAATCCCGTAAAGGGCTGCAACGTGGGCTGTCAGTACTGCCTGGTGACAGACGGTGTCCACGAGCAGCAGCTGATCGCCTATGAAAATTATCACCTCTATGTGCGCCGGCTTCTCAAAGAGATGAACGGTACGCCGACCCGGGAGATTACTGCGGAGGACCTGCGCAGTAAGGATGAGCTGCTGAAAGAACTGGCGCGCTGCATCGAAGAGAACCCTGCCGGAAAAAAAGACATCGAGCGCAAAATCACACAGATCAGCCGCGGCAAGAACTGGAATCATTACTACTATTATTCTCCCAAGACAGAGGCCCTGCAGGAGCCCACTCTGCGGACCGGTATTGCCCACAGGATCCTGAAGGAATTCATCCGTCATTATGAGGAATATCCTGATTCCAACGCCAGGCTTTTCGTCGCTTCCAAGGCCGGCGCCAGGCACCTGCTCTGTGAATACGAGGGAGAGACGATCCTGGATCTCTTCCGGCAGCTCAAGGGTAAAATGCAGTACAACGTCTCCGTCTCGATCATGCCGGATGCCTTCCGTGACATTCTGGAACCCTATGCCGCGCCCATCCAAGAGCGCCTGAAGGCGGTCCGTCTCTGCCGCGAAAACGGAATCCCCGCGGAGGCCGCCCTGGTCCAGCCGATTTTCACACCTTATCTGACGCCGGAACATATCCGCAGCTTTTTTGACATGCTGAGGGCGGAAGGGATCATCAATTACAAGCCGGAATTCCTCACGGCCTGCATGGAGAACCTGGCCATGCTGGGACAGGTCCTGGGATATTTTGACAAGGATCTGGAGCGTGCCCTCTACGAGGACTACATCATGCCGGAAAATGCCGACCACAAAAAGCAGCGCGGCCGCACGGCGCCGGACCGGGCTCTGAGTATCGACAACATCCGGAAAATGATGGATTACACAAAGCAGATCGGCATGTCAACCAGTATCTGCTACTGGGTGAGAAAACAGCTGCACATCGGAAACGACATGATCCCTCTCATCAATGAGAACGGCTTCCAGTGTCTGGGCTACCAGTCGAAACTCTTTAAAAGCCAGGAGTGATTTTCGAAAACGGTTTTTCGAAGACAAAAACGGCAAGAGAAAGCGGGTTTCTTTTTGTGTTCGTATCCTGCGGCGGAAGTCACAGGCCTTACGTGATGCAGAATCAATACGGGGAAGAAAGAATGACACGAGATTACAAGGCCTTGTTTTCCCGTCTTCACGGGGACAGGGAGGCATATTACGGCCGCTGGTACCACGACAGACCGCTGGCGATCACCTCCGCGCGCAGAGATGAACTGCGCCGTCTCCATCAGATTTTATATAAATGCATTGTGTATATGGCTCGCCATTACAGGGAGTTTGTACCGCAGTACATGCCCCTTTCCGAAAAGGAGATGGAAATCCTGGAAATGCAGAGCCGCTGTCCTTTCCGGGCGGGGACCTACAGGCCGGATTATATTGTGTCCGAGCAGGGCAGTCTGCTCCTTTGCGAGATTACCAGCCGCTTTTTCGGCCACGGTATTTTCATGTCCTATTTCTCGGACTGTGCGGCGGAAAAGTTTCTGCAGAAGGTCAGGCAGACACAGGAAGAGGGAGAGCCTCTTTCGCTTTGCTCTTCTTTTAATGAGAGTATGGAGTACATGCTGCAGATCACGGAGGGCAGGAAGGAAATATACGTGCTCAAAAGCGCCGACAAGACCAGTGAGATCGCGCTCTACAAGCCTTTTTACGAGGCCTGCGGAAAGACAGTGGAGATTTTTGAAGCCGACGAGGTGGAAAAAAATACAGACCGCTGGAAAAAGGGCTTTGTGATCGGCGCCCTGAATCAGAAGGACATTCTTTCTTTTTCGATGACGACCATCGAGGCCATGATCAGGGCGGGGATCTACAATGATTTCAGGACGATCCTGATCGTCCATGACAAGCGCTTTATGAATCTGTGGTTTCAGGATGCTTTTACGGACAGGTGTCTGACGGCGGAGGAGACCGCTTTCCTGCGCAGCCATGCCATACCGACTTTTCTGTACAAAGAAGGGGAGGAGATATGGAAGAAGGCCCGCTCTGACAAGGACGGCTTTATCCTCAAGCACCACCGGCTGGGGAAGAGCGAGAAAGTGTACGCGGGCCCTCTGACAGATGACAGGACCTGGAAGGAACTGTGGGAAAAGGGGGATGTGCGGGATATGATCCTGCAGCCTTTTATCCGTCAGAGAAAATATGCGACGGTCTGGGAGGGAAGGCCCTTCGAAGACTATATCTGCGGCATGATGCTCTGCGCGGATGACCGGTATTTTGACTCCGGCCTTTTCAGGGCTTCCAGTCTTCCGGTCACCAATATCGGGGATGACCGCAAGGTGTGCCCGATCCACACGGATGACCCGCGGATCCTGCAGCGCTCGGATATCCTTTGATCTGCCGGTCAATTTTATCGGATTTTGTACGAGGTTCTTTCGAAAACGCGGCAGAAAGTGTTTATACTGCTGCGCAGTTTTTCTTAAGACGAGATATTATCAGTGAGTGTTTTTCAGAAAAAAATAATACATAATAATTGAGACAGAAGACTAAACAGACGAATAAAGAAGTTAAGACGGACAATGGAACACAGAGCACAGGTAAAAACATTTACAGAAGGAAAAATACTGCTGCCGCTGGTGCGGTTTGCGCTGCCGGTTCTGGCGGCCTTGTTTCTGCAGGCCATGTACGGCGCGGTCGATCTGATGATCGTCGGACAGTTTACAGATGCGGCGAGCGTCTCGGCCCATGTCTCGGCGGTCACGACAGGATCGCAGATCATGATAACACTGACCAATCTTGTGGCGAGCTTTGCCATGGGTGCCACGATTCTGCTGGGACAGCAGATCGGACGCGGACAGGCCCAAAAGGGCGGGGAGACCATCGGCGCCTGTATTGTGCTGTTTGCCGTCATTGGTCTGGTATTTACGGTGCTCTTAGTGCCCGGAGCAGGTGTGATCGCCGGGATCATGCATGCGCCGGCGGAGGCATTTGAACTTACCACCGCCTATGTGCGGATCTGCGGAGCAGGTATGCTGGTCATTATCGCCTACAACCTGATCGGCAGTATTTTCCGCGGGATCGGGGACTCTATAACACCCCTGATCACAGTGGCCATCGCCTGTGTCTGCAATATCGCGGGAGACCTCCTGCTTGTCGCGGGTTTCCATATGGGAACCATAGGCGCCGCCATCGCGACGGTCGGCGCCCAGGCAATCAGCGTGGTGATCTCCTTCTTCCTTATGCGGCGGCGTATGCGCAGAAACGAGATGCCCTTTACGCTGGCAAAGGAACAGATCCGCTTTCAGGGTGACATCATCGCCCGCATCACCCGGCTGGGCCTGCCCATTGCGACCCAGGATCTTCTGGTCGGCATCTCTTTTCTGATCATTCAGGCAATCGTCAATGCCCTCGGCGTCGTCCCTTCCGCGGGAATCGGTGTCGCGGAGAAGGTCTGCGCCTTTATCATGCTGGTGCCCTCTGCCTTCATGCAGTCTATGTCCGCCTTTGTCGCCCAGAACGCAGGCGCCGGCCGCTTTGACCGCGCGGAAAAAGCTCTGCGCTACGGAATCCTGCTTTCCCTGGCGGTCGGTATCGGTATGTTCTATTTGTCCTTTTTCCACGGCACGGAGCTGGCGCTCCTGTTCGCCAAGGATATGGATGTCGCTGCTGCAGGCGCGGACTACCTCAAGGCTTATGCCATTGACTGTATGCTGACCCCCATCTTCTTCTGTTTCATCGGCTTCTTCAACGGCATCGGCATGACCCGTTTTGTCATGGCCCAGGGTATCATCAGTGCCTTCTGCGTCCGTGTGCCGGTGTCCTTCCTCATGAGTAAGCGGGTGCCTGTCTCCCTCTTCGAGATCGGGCTGGCGACGCCCTTCTCCTCCACCCTGCAGATCATCATGGGCCTGGTCTGCCTGTATTATGTGAAGAGGAAGGTGAAGAGGACCGGCGTGTTTTAAACTGGACCGGGACCAGGGCCGGCCTGATATGAGAGGACGAGCCTGAGCGGCATAGATCCTTTGGGGTCCGGCGCTCTTCGCATAGATGTACTAAGGCTCGCATATGCAGCGGGCTTTCAATAGAGGCAGGAGGATTATGGCAAGTTATATCAGAACTTTCACGGGCATGCGGTTTGTGCCTACAGAACCCGAAAAAGAGAAAATACAGATCGAGGATATAGCCCATGCGCTTCCCATGCTCTGCAGGGGGAACGGGCACGTGAAAACCTTCTGGTCGGTGGGGGAGCATTGTATCTGCTGTGCGAAGGAGGCGCTGGCGCGCGGCCTGGGTGCCCGGCTGGCACTGGCTTGTCTGCTGCATGACGCCAGCGAGTGCTATCTGTCTGATATTCCGCGTCCTTTCAAGGAATCCCTGCCGGCCTATCAGAAGCTGGAGGATCACATGCTGGATCTGGTGTATGAGCGCTTTCTGGGCAGCACGCTGACAGAAGAGGAGCAGGAGGAGCTGAAGAAGATCGACGATGACCTGCTCTGGTATGACCTGGAGCTTCTGCTGCAGGAGCCCCAGCCCCGGCCGGCGCCGCAGCTTCACATCGACCTTGACTATGCCGTGCGGCCTTTTGGGCAGGTGGAAGAGGAATATCTGACACTGTTCCGGAAGCTGACCGGTAACTGATGGAATTAAAAAGTTGGCTGACACATTTTAAAGCAAATGTGTCAGCTTTTTTATGATACAGCCCGTGTAATGTATTTTTCCGCCTTTCGGCGGACACAAGCCGGTCGTGGACAGAGGGCGCATATGAACTGCACAGCAGTTCATATTGCCGCCTTTACCCTATTCGCAGGGCTGCCTCTGCTCTATTGGCACAGCCCTGTGCGGGAAACTGTTTTGCTGAAACGACTGAGTCCGGAACAAGAGTTCTGCGTGCGGGGCGCTGATAATACTTGGGAATCATTTGGGAAAATAGTCATGAGGCTCCGCCGGTGATTTTCAGGGACTATCTCCCCTGAAAATGCATTGCCGGTGCAAACTGCATTCTTTACGATAGCTTTATAGGTATGACGGAGCAGGGCAGCGATGCTGTGATCGTGGCTGTGCCGGAATGTATGACACTGCGGCGCTGCGAGCAAGGCAATATCTGTGCCGCAAAAACAGGAGGTGCGTAAATGAATGCTGTAGTAGAAGACCCCATGGGACTGGAATCGGGTATCCGGATCGACATGGTGAAGACGGTGACGGACCGGAAATCGGGCAGGATCACGATCCGCGGGAGGATGACTGCCTGCACCAGGTCGCCCGCTGTGCCGGATATTGAGCCGGAAATCGAATGTGCTATAATTGATGGAAACGAGGCTATCGCGGAGATTGCTCTGAGCCGCCACAACGGGTGCTTCTGGACCAACAGGCAGGCGCTCTGGTCCATAGAGATCGATGATGTTGACTCGAAGATTGCGTGGGACGAGATCTCCATGCTGCATCTGCGGCTGATCTACTGTAATGCCGGACGGGCAGCCAACTGAGAGGATTGAAACTTAACTATGAGCAGTGACTATATACTTACCCTGGAAGCGATCGACCGCCGCTTGTATTCCAAAGACAAGAACCGCCCCTTGATGCGGTTTTCAGCCTCCGATCTTTCCATGCCCGCGGGGAATCATACGGACAAGGGTCTTTCCGAGGAATGTCTGACTTATATGACGGAGATCCTGACAAAACATGGCCGTCCCAATGTGCAGATGAACCACTTTCTCTTTCTGCATTTCGGCGGCTGGGATGCGCTGATGGACTATATTCAGGCGGACACCAAGCGCCGCAGTTTTCTGCTGCGCTGTGAGGAAAAGGGGTATTCTGTCGCTTCGGAGCGGGTCCGGTTTGACCGGATGCTGGTTGAGGGAGAGCCCGGAGAAGGGGCGTCCGAAGCATCTGCCTCCATGCGCTGCATTCTCGAAGCAAATATACTGATCGTGCAGCAATATTGCGGCCTCTACAGTGAAAAAAACAAGAAGGACCTGCGCAATGAGATTGAAGGGTTTCTGAAGAACGGGCCGGAGGAGGAAAAGGGCCTTGTGCCGCAGATGAATCCGGCGGACCGGTATGCGATCTTTCGCCACATACGAGCTCTGCTGACTTCTTTTGACGAGTACAGCGAAAGAGGCGAAGAGGAGAGCGCTGACCGTGCGCTGGGAACGGCGCTTGCCTGGCTTATGCTCGCCGCCCTTCTGCGCGACAGCTGTCAGTGCCTGTGCAGTCTTCTGCCGCAGAATATTCAGATCCTGCAGGTGGAGGAACGGGAGTCGAGGCTGAAAGGCCTTCCGGAAATAGCATCCGTCTCCCGGCCGCCCCGCAGCGGACGGATTTTCAAGGGCAGGCAGAGAGAGCTGGAATGGATCGATGAGCGGTTCCTGCGCAGGCAGAGTCCCGTCTGGATCACAGGAGACGGCGGATGCGGAAAGACTTCTCTTGCTCTGCGCTACGCCGCGCTGGCGGCAGATACCTGCTGTATCTATGCTCCTTTTCATGAAGACCTGTACAATACCGTCGCCGAGATCCGCTTTCAGGACAGGCTGCACTGGGAAGAAATTTCACAGGAAGAACTGTTTGAATTTCACCTGTCCCGGATTTCGCGCTATGGACCGCGTCTGCTCCTGCTCATCGACAATTTTGATTCGGAACAGTATGACCGGACCTTTTTTGAGATGCTCGCAGGGGTCTGTGAGACAGATCCGGAGCAGCGGACAAACGGGGACATCCTCGATCTGCTCTGCAGGACCGGTGCAAACATCCTTCTCACTACGAGACTCTTTGTGCCGCCCCAGTATTCGTCGGTCTGCCTTTCCGCCCGGGAACACCTCTTGTCGAGGGCGGAGCTGACAGAGCTTGCCAGAGAGATCTATGATGACCACGAATGGACGGAAGCCGAAGAGGTGATGATGGAGGAGATCATCCTCTCCGTCGGCAAGCATGTCATGGTCGTCGAACTGATCGCTGCAGCCCTCAAGTATAGTGCGGGGTTCAGTACCATCGAGGAGGTCCTGGGAAAGGTGCGCAGCGGCAGATATTCGCAGATCGGGAACGAAGCGGCGGGCGTCTATAGAGGGGCTCCGGATATGTACAGCCAGATGACACAGCTCTTTTCTTTTTCGGGATTTTCCAAAGAACAGAAGCTTCTTCTGCGCATACTTTCTCTCCTTCCCGGAAGCGGGCTCGACCGCGGACTCTTTATGGAACTTTGTGAAGGAAGCTTTCGTCCGGAGGCTCTGCGGGGGATGCTGCTGCGTTTCCGCGATCTGCACCTGGCAAATGTCGGGAAGACGATTTCCATGCATCCGGTCACAGCAGACCTGGCTGCGGACAAACTCCTGCCGGACCCGGAGAACTGCGGGGAGTTTATCCGCCGCTCTCTTGCTTATTACGAACACTACACGGAAAAAAAACGGGATTACCGCCTGCTTGGACAGGTTTCGCGCCTGCTCATGCGTTTTTATTACAGACTTGGCAGCCGGGAAGATGTCCGTTCGGAAATACCGGTGAGAGAAAAGGAGAAATACGCGGGCAGAGCTGGAAGCCAGTCCGTACAGTCTGCAGAAAGCCCGAAAGAAAGCCTGAAAGAAAGGGCGGAAGAAAGCCTGAAAGAAAGCCTGAAAGAAAGTCCGGAAAGCAGAAAGTCCGTTTCTGCACTGAAAAAGGGGGCTGAAGAAGGGGCCCGGGCTGCCTGGAAGGCCTCCCTGATCGAGTATGAGACCGGGCATCCGCAGACGGCCCTGCAATGGGCGAAGGCGGCGGAAAGCGCCGCCGAAAAGCTGCCGCCCGCGGCAGCGGGACCCGCTTTCTCTGCCTCTGTCTTTAAGGCAGGCGCCCAGGCGGAGGGAGCATTGGGACACTTCGAAGAGGCACTTGCCCATTACCGGAGAGCAATCAGACTGCAGGAATCCATGGAAGGGGGCGGGATCCCCGAAATTGCGATCACATATAATGATATGGCGGTCGTGCTGTATGAGATGGAGAAGTATGAGGAAGCAGAAGAACTCCTGAACAAAGCCCTTCAGATCCAGACAGAATTCTATGGGCCTGACAGCATTCAGCTCTCCACGACCTGCAACAATCTGGGACTGCTGTGTTCTGCCCGGCAGGACCATGAAAAAGCAGTGCAGTTTTATGAAAAGTCTCTTGTCCTGCAGAAATCATGCTTCGGGGAACTGCATCCGGGAACGGCGGTCATCTGCTGCAATCTCGGACAGGAGTACAGCGAGCTTTCAGATCCGGAAAGGGCAGAGACATATTTTGACCGCGCTCTAAGTATCAATAAGGAGCTGTTCGGAGAGGACTATGCCGGAAATGCAGGGATCTGCAACAACGTCGGCCTCATGTATGACGAACGCTGCCGGAAGGCCTGCGATGAGGGAAGAGATGGGGAGGCGGACAGGCTGCTGGACGAGGCCTTCCACTGGTACTGGAAGGCGCTGGCCATTCTGGATAAGAATTACGGACCGGAAAACCCGCACAGGGCGGATCTTTACAATAACATGGCGGAGGCCTATCTCCTCAGGGGAGATAAGAAAAACGGCTTCCTCTGCTTTGAGACAGCCATTGCTATCCTGGAAAAAATATTCGGCCCGGACCATCCCCGCACAAAGGCAGTCATGGAGGACTATGCCGCCGCAAGGGAATGGTTCGATCAGAAAAACTGAAGTCCGTGTCAGGACAAAAAAAGGCCATCTGCCGGAAGAAGATGATCCATGCTGAACAAATCGATCATCCAAACCTGCAGATGGCTCTTGTTTTTCCGTCCCTGTATTTTATGTTTTCAGCACTTTCGTGCTTTCAACATATTTATTCCACTGCGACTTCGGCCAGTTTTGTGTTGATTCTGCCCATTACCTCGGTGTAGTAGACGAGCTCTTCATTGGAGAGATCTTCATCATCATCGATCTTGTCCAGAGCTTCCATGGTCTCTGTATATTCGGTCATGTAGGTGGTATAATCGACCATCATTGAGGCCAGGTCTGAAGCGTCTGCATTCTTATATTTTTTCATGAATTCCACATAGGAATCAAAGAATGCCTCGTACTCATCCATTGCTTTTTTGAAGGAAGGGCGGATTCCGTTTACCGGTGTGTCATCCCCGTCTTCTGTGTTTTCGGAGTTCTCTCCATCGTCTTCAGAGCCGGATTCCGGAGAAGCCGCATCGTCCGTATCCTCGTCTGCCTGACTGTCATCAGAGGTCTCCTCTTCCGGAGTGTCGGCCTCTTCTTCCGTGTCCTTATCCTCCCCGGTTTCTTCTGTTTCCTCTTCAGGAGTTTCTTCCCGGGTCTTTTCCGCTTTCTCCTCAGCTTCCGCCTGTGCGGTCTGCGTCGGGGCGGGATCCGATTTGGAACCTTTTCCTCTCATCATGGAAAAAGCGATGAGCAGAACAAGGATCAGGATGATAATGGGCAGCTTTTTCTTCTTCTTTTTCATGATATCCTCCAGTCAAAATTATTGGTTTACGAATTTCAGGGGCTTACTTTAGTGAAGTCGGTATAACCAATATATCTTTCCGGGGGACTGCTCTCTATGCAATATTCGGGGATTGCCGCCCCCGATTTTGCGCGCCGGATACGGTTTCGGAGGAATCCGGATGTCCGGCGCCGGCATAAAAAACCGGCTGCTGTCTGTAGATGACAGCAGCCGGAAGCAAAGAATCCGGATTACAGGTCTGCCGCGACGTCCAGGGCGACTTCCATCATGTTGGTGAATTTGTTCTGGCGCTCTTCCGCAGTGGTCGCCTCGCCGGTCACCAGGGAATCGGAGACAGTGAAGATGCCCAGTGCCTTGACATCCTCAAACGGGTTGGCAGTGTCTTTGGATGCGTCGTCGGAGCCTTCCCCTGCGTTGGCTGCGCGCACGGCATTGCAGTAGAGTGCGAAAGTCTCCATCTCGACTCCCAGGCATCCCATTTTTGCCCAGTCCTTCCAGACCGGCGTCTCGGTATAGAAGGTATCCGAGGAGAGGACGTTTCCGACTACATAGGGGTAGCCGTGGGCCTCTGCGGATTTTACAGCCTTATGCAGAAGGTCATAGGAAGCAATGGCGGAAAAGGTGCCGTTCAGCCCGTACTGCAGGGCATAAGAGGAGTTTGTGCAGGCGCCCTGGGCCATGACGATGTCGCCGATCCTGACATTTTTCACAATGGATCCGCAGGAGCCGACCCTGATCAGGTTTTTGACACCGTAGAAATGGATCAGTTCGTAGGAGTAGATCCCTATGGAGGGCATGCCCATGCCGGTGCCCATGACAGAAACAGGCTTGCCCTTATAGGTTCCTGTGTATCCCAACATGTTTCTCACGGAGTTGAAGCAGACTATGTCGGAGAGAAAAGTCTCCGCGATGACTTTGGCACGAAGCGGATCTCCCGGAAGGAGAATAGACTCCGCAATGTCTCCGGGATTGGCTGAATTATGGGGTGTTGACATTTTTATCTCCTTTCTGTTATTCGGGACAGAAGAGCGCCTGCATGGTTCACTGAAAATCATGCAGAACGCACCGGAGTTCGTTCCTGTCTGAACAGAGAACACCATATCTGTTACATATACACGTCCTCTTGAAGGGCGTGTAACCGATGTCTAATTATACCATAGATTCGTGACCGGTAACGCTTGTCTTTTTTGCAGCTTTGGATTACACTGATTCGCTGGATGCAGGAGTTACAATACATGTTTTCTGACAGGGGGTTATGATCACAATTATGAAAAAGAAAAACAGGAGTGTATGGCTGATCACCGGTGTTCTGATCATGCTCATCGCGGGCACGGTCTATACGTGGACGATCATAGCCAGATCGATCGCGGCGACCTTTCCGGACTGGAGCGCGCAGACCTTATCCATGACTTTTACGATCACCATGATGGGCTATGCGGCGGGAGGCATGGTGAGCGGCGTGCTCCTCAAAAAGACCGGGCCAAAGGTGATCCTTGCGGCGGGAGCAGCCCTGTTTTCGGGCGGAATGATGCTCTCCTCTTTTGCGCAGTCGCCGATTCTGCTGTATATAGGATTCGGTGCCATGTGCGGCCTTGCAACTGGCTGTGCTATAATTCGACAGTCAGTACCGTGTCCGCCTGGTTTCCGGATATGCAGGGCGTTGCCTCCGGCACCCTCCTTGCGGGATTCGGAATGAGCAGCTTCATCGCAGGCAAGCTCTTTGCGGCTCTTGCGCCCGCGGACGGAAGCCGCGCCTGGGCGTCTGGCCTGAGGCTGCTTGCGGTTCTGGCCCTGGCTGTCCTGGTTCTGGGGATTTTTGTCATGCGCACTCCCGGCCCCGGGGAGGCTGCGGCAGCGGCAGGGGATGCAGGAGGAAAGTCCTCCTCGAAAAAGAAAAAAGGCAGGGAGCCCGCCAGCGACATTCCCGCAACCGAGATGATCAAAAAGGGTTCCTTCTGGCTCTTTTATATCTGGGTGGCTCTTCTGACCGCCTCCGGACTCATGCTTGTCTCACAGGCGAGCGGAATAGCGGCAGAGGTCGGAACGAAGCTCTCCGGCAATACCATCGCGACGGCAGTCGGTATGATTTCCATCCTGAATGCGGCCGGCCGGATTGTCACGGGAACGGTCTATGACCGGTTCGGCTACCGGATCACCATGCTGATGGTGATGCTTTCCTTTGGATTTGCCGCGGTCATGATGATTCTCGCGGTCAAGACCGGCATATTTGCTCTGGTTGTCATCGGATTTATAGCCGGCGGATTCGGCTACGGAGGCAACGCCTCCATCAGTCCGCCGCTGATCCTGGATTTCTACGGCAGGACCTGGTATTCGACAAACTTTGCCCTGATCCCGACCAACGCGCTCTTTACCTCCTTTGCTTCGGTTCTGGCGGGACGCATGTATGACCAGACCCATTCCTACCTGGGATCACTGTTTCTGCTGCTTGGAGCGATCGTGCTGTCCGCGCTGATTTCCTTTATGATCCGCAGACCGGGGGAGAAGAGCCGGCTTTCCGCAAGGTAAAGCGGAGGATTTGCCCGGGGAGCATGATCCGGGGAGAGCTGTCTGGAGAGAATTGCCTGGAGGTCATTGTGTGAAGAGCGCTGCCCGGGGAGCATGATTTGGGGAGTGCTGTTTGGGGAGCATGATCCGGGGAGCATGATCCGGAGAGCGCTGTTTATGATATTTTCAGGGCTCTGCGCCCTTGAGCGGCATGTTCACGGGCGGCATGTTCAGGAAGGGGAAATACATGCGGGATCTGCAGGAAGGACCCGACAGAGAGTGGGATGAAAAACTGGGTATAGTCACGGCGGGAGCGGAAGGGGATTCTTCCGACCTGGTCAATTTCCGCTATGAGCCGACTCCCTATGCGGTGCTGGAGCGGCTCGCGGAGAGCGGCCTTTTGGACGCCGGCAGTGTGCTGATCGACTATGGCTGCGGAAGAGGCAGATGCACACTCTTTCTGCACGCAAAGACCGGCTGCCGGGCAATCGGGATCGATCACAATCCGGTTCTGATCAGGGAGGCAAAAGCCAACCTGGCGCGTATGAAAGGGGCAGGACCGGAGACCTCAGAGACACAGTCCGGTCCGGCCCGGACCGGGGCGCTGCAGGAGAAAGGAACAGGGAAAGCAGATGAGGCCGCTGGTTTTGGAAAGGAAGCGGTTTTCTTTCGCAGGGCCAAAGCCCAGAACTACCGGGTGACAGATGAAAACGCCTTTTACTTTTTTAACCCTTTTTCCGAAGTGATCCTGCAGGCGGTCCTGCGGGAAATCATCGGTTCCTGGTACGAGGATCCGCGGCAGATGTATCTGTTTTTTTACTATCCCAAGGACGAGGACCTTGCACTTCTCTCCATGTTCGACGAGATCATGTTTTATGATGAGATCGACTGCACAGACCTCTACGGCGGCAGGGACCAGAGAGAAAAAATCCTTGTCTATGAGCTGCCCTCAGGGGAATAAGGCGGGGATGGGGAAACGGGAGAAAGAAGACAGAAAACAGCAGCCCCTGTGGTCTCACCGGTGAGATATGACCGGATTCAGAGACCGCAGGGTTTTTTGTTTGGGTTTTGCGAAGCTGCCGGGCGTGCAAAAACCATGAGCGAGTCCTCAATTACAGGAGTTTTTGGAAAATGTCTGTAAAAGAATTTTTGGGTTTTGGAAAGAGGAACTTTGGAAAGAGGAATTTTGGAAAGAAAGTTTTTGAGCCGAAATATCTATTGCAATATACCCCCCGAGGGTATATAATCGCGAATAAAGATACCCGCAGGGGGTATATTTCCCGAAAGGGAAAGGAAAAATATATAAGGTTTATTCTTCATTGCGCAAGACTCGTGTCTTCAGACATGGGATACACGCGCAGAAAGGGAAACTTGCTTCATTGCGCAAGACTCGCGGGCGAGTCTTGAAATACAGGGTTAAGGTGATCATATGACGAAGACAGGCGTTCAAGATGAAAATGCTCTGCGGGAGACATTCGTCCCTGCCGAAAACGAACAACTGAGGGACGATGGCGCGCAGGCCCGGGCCTGCTGCTGCGGGGAGCGCAGAAAGACGCGCTCTGAGAAGGAGTACAAGGATCTTCTCAACCGGCTCAGCCGGATCGAGGGGCAGATCCGGGGGCTCAAGGGCATGGTCGAGCGGGATGCCTACTGCATCGATATCCTCAACCAGGCTTCGGCCGCAAGCAGTGCCCTCTCCAGCTTCTGTAAGGTTCTGCTCTCCAGCCATATCCGCACCTGTGTCACCGAAGATGTCCGCGAGGGGCATGAGGAGAAGGTGGATGAGCTGGTGAAAACGCTTCAGAAGATGATGCGATAGATGATGTGCTGAGGACAGAGAGTTTTTTCCGGGAACAGAGTGTTTTTCAAGAGGTAACCGAATGGATCAGTATACAGTGACAGGAATGAGCTGCGCAGCCTGCCAGGCGCGCGTGGAAAAAGCGGTTTCCAGGCTGGACGGCGTGACGAGCTGCAATGTCAGTCTTCTCACCAACACCCTTGCTGTGGAGGGCTCGGCTTCAGCGGAGACCATTATACAGGCGGTGGAGAATGCCGGATACGGGGCAGCGCCCAAGGGCGTCGACGCAGGAGCGGGAAGCAGTTCCGCGGGGAGTCTCTCCGCAAAGCTGGCCGCGGAGGAGGACGCGCTGAAAGACCGGGAGACGCCGGTCCTGAAGAGACGTCTTCTGACCTCACTGGGATTTTTGCTCGTGCTCATGTATTTCTCCATGGGACACATGATGTTCGGGTTCCCGCTTCCGGCTTTTTTCCATGACAACCATATCGCCATGGGCCTTCTGCAGCTGCTGCTGGCGGGCATCGTCATGGTGATCAACCAGAAGTTTTTTATCAGCGGTTTCAAGAGCCTCTTTCACGGCGCCCCCAATATGGATACCCTGATCGCTCTGGGATCGGGCGCAGCCTTTGTCTACAGCACGACCATGCTCTTTGCCATGACCAGGGCCCAGGTCGACGGAAACACGGCGGCGGTCTCTCAGTACATGATGGAGTTTTATTTTGAGTCCGCGGCCATGATCCTGACCCTGATCACCGTCGGCAAGATGCTGGAGGCCAGGTCCAAGGGCAGGACCACGGACGCCCTCAAGAGCCTGATGAAGCTGGCACCGAAGACAGCGACGGTCGTCCGGGACGGGCAGGAGCAGGAGATTGGAATCGATGATGTCAGAAAGGGCGATATCTTCGTGGTGCGCCCGGGCGAAAACATACCCGTGGACGGTATTGTCCTGGAGGGGACGAGCGCGGTCAATGAGGCGGCGCTGACGGGCGAAAGTATTCCCGTGGACAAAAAGCCCGGCGATGAGGTATCTTCGGCGACCCTGAACCAGTCGGGCTTTCTGCGCTGTGAGGCGACCAGAGTGGGCGAGGACAGCACCCTGGCCCAGATCATACAGATGGTCAGCGACGCGGCGGCCACCAAGGCCCCGATCGCAAAGCTGGCGGACACGATCTCCGGCGTCTTTGTGCCGGCGGTCATTGCTATCGCCCTGCTCGTGACCTTTGTCTGGCTGGTGCTCCTGCACCGGCCCATCGGTTTTGCCCTGGCGCGCGGTATTTCCGTCCTGGTGGTCAGCTGCCCCTGTGCCCTGGGACTGGCGACGCCCGTTGCCATCATGGTGGGCAACGGAATGGGGGCAAAAAACGGTATCCTCTATAAAACAGCGGAAGCCCTGCAGGAAACCGGCAATGTGCAGATCGTGGCCCTCGACAAGACCGGTACCATCACCAAAGGCGAGCCGGTGGTCACGGACATTCTTCCCGCGGAGGGTGTGACAGAGGAGGAACTCCTGAGCCGGGCGGCTGCGCTGGAATCCCGCAGCGAGCACCCTCTGGCCAGAGCCATCATCGGTTTTGCAGAGCAGAGAGCGGAGCAGGATACGCAGACCGGAAAGACCGGGAGCGCCGCACAGAAGGAAGCGGAGATCACGGATTTCCGGGCTCTTCCCGGGAACGGACTGACAGCAGGGGTCGACGGCCGCAAAATGGCGGGCGGAAATCTGTCCTTTATCACCGGTCAGCTCTCCGGCGCCCGGCAGGCCGGGGACACCATCCGTGAGACAGCGGAAAAGCTTGCCGAAGAAGGAAAAACACCTCTGTTCTTTGCCTGCGACGGGCAGTATCTGGGTACGATCGCCGTCGCGGATACCATGAAGGAGGACAGCGCGCAGGCCATCGCGGAGCTTAGGGGAATGGGCATCCACGTGGTCATGCTGACCGGCGACAACCGCCGCACTGCCGAGGCCATCGGCCGCCAGGCGGGCGTCAATGAGGTCGTGGCCGGCGTCCTGCCTGCGGGCAAGGAGGAGGTCATCCGCCTGCTGCAGGAGAAAGGAAAGACAGCCATGGTCGGCGACGGCATCAACGATGCTCCCGCCCTGACCCGGGCCGACATAGGCATCGCCATCGGCGCCGGCACGGACGTCGCCATCGATGCCGCAGATGTCGTGCTTATGAAGAGCCGCCTGACAGACGTCAGCGCTGCCGTTCGCCTGAGCCGCCAGACTTACAAGACTATTTTGTGGGGCCTCTTCTGGGCACTGATCTACAACTCCATCCTCATCCCCGTTGCCGCGGGCCTTCTGGTCCCGCTCGGCATTACCATGGATCCCATGTTCGGCGCGCTCGCCATGAGCCTCTCGAGCTTCTGCGTGGTCACCAACGCGCTCAGGCTCAACCTCATGCAGGTGCACAGCGCCGCTAAGGATACAGACAACTGGAAAAACCGCAAAAAGAATCCGCTCCCGCTCGACGCGGACGGAAAGCTTCTGGGAGAGTACAGCCGTCAGAAGGAACTGGAACAGCAAAAAGCGCTGGAAGCGCAGAGAAAGGAGAATATGATGACAAAGACAATGGAGATCAAAGGAATGATGTGCCCTCACTGTGAGGCAACTGTAAAGAAGGCCATCGAAGCAGTCGCAGGAGTAACCAGCGCGGAAGTCAGCCATGAGAAGGGCACTGCGGTTGTCTCCATGGACGCCGAGGTCGCAGACGATGTTCTCAAAAAGGCAGTCGAGGACAAGGACTACGAAGTGCTGGGCATCGCATAAGAGACAGGCTCTGCCGAATGATCAGACGCGGGGGACGGTTCTGGCTGATTCAGAACCGTCCCCTGTTTTTGTCTGGACTAATTGCTGATTCTATCCATCTTATGGATGCTCACAGGAACTTTGGGTATAATATAGGCACATCCCGGATTAACTGTGGAGTACATGTGTATCTGCAAGATGAATAAAGAACAAGCATCTGAAAACGGGGAATCAGAAAGTGAGGATTCATTGAAAAAGGGCAGCTGTCTGAGATTCCGGAACTTTACAAAAAAGGACGCGTACCAATGAAACTTAAAAATGTTTTATTTGCGGCTGTTCTGATCATGGCAATCTGTGCATCCTGCGCGCCTGCGGGGCAGACCGCGGCGGAATCATCTGCGGAGCAGGGAGCGGATTTGCCGCAGGGACAGACTGAAGGGGCGGCTGTGGAAGAAAAAGCCCGGGATCAAACCGACGGACTCAGCCAAGAGGAAGTGAGGAACTTTGCGGAAGAGCTCATGAGCCGGGCCGCCTTTCCCGGAACAGATGACAGTGAGGGGGCTGGCTATGATGCTTTTGACGAAGAGATCAAGTTGTACAGAGATGCCGTAAATGCGGAGAACGAATATATCAAAGAATACAATGCCGGACTGATGGACTGCGCGGAAGTGCAGATTGTATCAAGCAGCAATTGCTACCAGGACAGGTTCATTCAGGAAGAAGTAAAGTTTTTAAACGCTGTGATCCAGAACAATTATAGAATGGACGAGGATAATCAGCTGCGGTTTGTAAGCAGTTCAGAAGATTTTGTTCTGTTTACGCACAAGAGAGATGAGGACGGCAATTATCAGATTGCAGACGCTGTATTCGCGGAGAAAGGAGATAAGCTGGTGCCCTCTTTGGAGGAGATGTGCAGTCAGGTGGGCATGACGCCGGATGAATGTCTGGAGAGCCAGGCAGAGAACAGAGTATCTGTCCTTTATGACCTGAAAACCTATATGGAGGAGCACCCGGAGGTAAAAGGAATCGAGTACGACGGTGAGATCAGGACAGCGGAAGAACTGGACGCAATCTGGGATGCCAAATTAGAAGAATTGTACGGAGACGAATCTGCGGATTAAGCAATGCCCGGAGAGGCGGGAACTAAAGAAATGACAGTCGCTTCTCAAGAATAAAAAGGTGACAGAATATGGAGACATTGATGGATTATTGGGTAAATATTATCCTGCTGTTTTTCATTTATGGCTTTGCGGGATGGTGCATGGAGGTCATCCTGAAATACCGGCAGTACGGCAGGTTTATCAACCGCGGCTTCCTCACAGGGCCCATACTGCCGATTTACGGAGGCGGAGCGGCTCTGATCACCCTGGTCGTCGGAAATCTGACCAGCCTCGAGTCGGGCGTGGTCATGACCTTTGCCCTGTCCTTTGTGATCTGCGGAGCTGTGGAATATTTTACCAGCCTGATACTGGAAAAGATCTTCCACGCCCGCTGGTGGGACTATAGTCAGAAACCTATGAATCTTCATGGAAGGATCTGGATCGGCAACCTAATTCTGTTCGGCCTTGCCGGTGTGGGGATCATACATCTCCTCAACCCTGCTCTCTATAAAGTACTCGGCGCTTTTTCCCTTAGGACTAGGGAGGCGGTCACGACTTTTCTCCTGTTGGTATTAGCCGCGGACAGCGTGATCTCCATCTTTGTCCTGAAACTGGTCAAGACCGGGATCGACAGCAGTGAGGCGGACAATACCGAAGAGATCAGCAGGGAAGTCAGACATCTGCTGACAAACAAGTCCTATTTCCACGCCCGCTTTGCGGATGCCTACCCGGATGTGGTCTATAAGACCGACCGTGTGAAGGCCCGCCTTGAAAAAATCAAAGAAGAGGCGGAGCGCAGACGAATGGAAGCGGAAAAGCATTTTGAAGAACAGAAAAAGGCGATTGCCGCCAGTCTTGAACCGGTCTATCTGATCCGGGCCGACCTGATCGGAGCACAGGATGAGCTGATCGCTATGCTTTATGATGAACAGACCGCCACGGATGAGATGAGGAAGCAGAAAGCAGAAGTTGACAGGCTCAAGGAACGGCTGCAGGCGCATCCCTTTGTGAAAATCCCTATTGGCAGACATAGAGAGGCAGGATCTTGAATGAGTCATTGGGGACGGTTCTGAAAAACTCATTGCACGCAATGAGTTTTTCAGAACCGTCCCCAATGACTCACCTAGTCTGTTATAATTATTTGCAGGAACAGTCATTCATTCGAATTGAAACAGGAAAGGGGACAGATATGGCAGACGAACTTTCTTTATACAGATTCTGGCTGGAAAAACTGCCGGCAGACGATCCGCTGCATGCGGAGCTCCTGGCAGTTGAAGGAAATGAAAAGGAAATCGGAGACCGTTTTTATCAGGAAATCGTGTTCGGCACGGCCGGCCTTCGCGGCATCTGCGGGGCGGGCACAAACCGGATGAACCGCCTGACGGTGGGGCGCGCCACAAAGGGAATCGCGGACTACATTCTGGATTCGGGAGAGGACCCCTCGGCGGGTGTGGCGATCGCCTATGACTGCCGGTATTTCTCCAAAGAGTTTTCGGAACTGGCGGCTTCTATTCTGATGGGCAGCGGGATCCATGTCTATCTGTTCCCGTCCATGCGTCCGACACCGGAGCTGTCTTTTGCTATCCGCAAATACGGGACAGTGTCCGGCATCAACATGACTGCCAGCCACAACCCGAAAGAATATAATGGATACAAGGTATACTGGAAAGACGGTGCTCAGATCTCCGGCAGTGTCTCGGACGGAATCCTGGAGCGGATCCAGAAGCTGGATCTGTTTGACGATTTCGGCGGAATCTCCCTGGAGGAGGGAAAGGAGAAAGGGCTTCTGACCATGCTGGGAGAGGAGACGGACCGGGCTTATCTGGACTACGTCTACTCCATGCGCCAGCGCACGGACTGTGAGCTGGACAAGAGTGTCTGCGTGGTCTATACCCCTCTGAACGGAGCGGGCAGTATTCCCATGGCGACGGTGGCTGCTGAGCTGGGATACGACCATTTCCATATCGTGCCGGAGCAGAAGGACCCTGACCCGGAATTTACGACCGTGGGCTATCCCAATCCCGAGGATCCCAAAGGCTTTGAATTGGCCGAAAAACTCGGAAAAGAGGTCGGCGCGGAGGTCCTGATCGCGACGGACCCCGACAGCGACCGCATGGCCATCGAGATCCCGGATGGAAAGGGCGGCTATGTGCCCCTCAACGGCAATCAGACCGGCGCCCTGCTCATCGCCTATATGGCGCAGAGCCAGAAAGATGCGGGAACCCTTCCCAAAAAGGCCGGTATGATCAAGTCGATCGTCACAGGAGACCTGGGAAAAGCAATCTGCAAGGCCAACGGGATCCGTGTCTATGAGGCCCTGACAGGCTTTAAAAATATCTGCGGTGTGATCCCCCGCCTGCAAGAAGAGGGCTACAGCTATTTCTTCGGCTATGAGGAGAGCATCGGATGCGCGCCCGGCGAGGCAGTCCGCGACAAGGACGGCATCTGTGCCGCCATGCTGGTGATGGAACTGGCTGCCTGGTGTAAAAAGCGCGGGGAGAATATCGGAGATGCCCTGGAGGCCCTCTATCAGAAATACGGCTATTATGCGGAGGACCAGGTTTCGATCGTCCTCAAGGGCCAGGAGGGCGCCGCCAAGATCGGACGCATCATGGACTCCTTCCGGGGCAATCCCCCCAGGGAATACGGTACCCTGAAGGCGGCGGAGATTATTGACTATATCAACGGATATGAGGATATCCCCGCTTCCAACGTCCTTAAATTCATGATGGACGACGGCAGCTGGTTTGCTGTGCGCCCGTCCGGCACGGAACCCAAGATCAAGTTCTATTACTATGCAGTTTCTCCGGAAAGAGAGGAATCTGCGGCACGCGTCGAAATGATGCGCAGCACAGTCGAGCAGGTCATCCGGAAAGTGGAGTAAGACGTTCAGGCAGAAAAGATACTCCGGTGAAAAAGAGTAAGCAGTGAAAACCGGATTTTCCATCGATCAAAGAGCAGCCGGTAAAAAAAAGCACCCGTAAAAAAGAGCAGCCGGTAAAAAAAGAGCCGGCAGAA
The DNA here is from genome assembly GCA_900318375.1 of uncultured Lachnospiraceae bacterium. Taxonomy (GTDB): domain Bacteria; phylum Bacillota; class Clostridia; order Lachnospirales; family Lachnospiraceae; genus CAG-791. The sequence continues at coordinate 23,824 of ONKG01000026.1, read as the reverse complement.
AAAGAACAGATAGAAAAGCAAGCAGCGAAAAAAGGGTATTCATCCGAAAAGAGCAGCCGTGAAGGCTGCTCTTTTCGGGTCATTGCGTTTTAACCAGGGCCATGCAGAGACCAATGCCTGAAAAACGGTCCCGCAGGGCGGCAGGAAAAAACACACGTGTCCGGCCCGCCCCTAAGCGGCAGGCCGGCAAGGGAGAAGCCGGAATCCGGCCGGGCACTCAGTCCGCCCGGTACAGTACAGCCCGCGCTTCATAGGGCTGGAGGACGCCGGTCTTGTGTACAGAGTAGTTGCAGATGAGTTCTTCCGGCACTGCGCCAGGATGGACGGATGGATCTTCATCAAACAGAGTACAGGGCTGGTCCTGATCTGTCCAGTTGCAGGCGACGACGAGGACTTGATTATCCAGAAGGCGCCGGAATGCGTAGACAGAGTCATTCTCCTGCAGCAGAGGTTCAAAGACACCGTAGGCAATGACAGTGTGTTCATGGCGCAGGCGGATCAGTTTCTGATAATAGTAGAAGACAGAGTCGGGATCCGCGAGGGCGGCACGGGCGTTGATCTGTGTGTAATTTGGATTGACCATGATCCAGGGAGTGCCGGAAGTGAAGCCTGCGTTCGCCGAATCGTCCCATTGCATGGGGGTGCGGGCATTGTCGCGGCCGACGGTGCGGATGCACTGCATCATTTTATCTGCGGAAATGACCTTCTCTTCGGTCACATACTGCCGGTAGGCGTTGATCTCCTCGATGTCTCTGCAGTCTTCCAAAGAGGCAAAGGGCGCATTGGTCATACCCAGTTCCTCTCCCTGGTAGATATAAGGTGTGCCTTTCTGCATATGCAGGCAGGTGGCGAGCATTTTTGCAGACAGGACGCGCCATTTTGGAGAATCGTTGCCGAAGCGGGAGACTGCCCGGGGCTGGTCGTGATTGTCCCAGTAGAGACTTCCCCAGGCTTTTCCCTCGAGCTCCAGCTGCCATTTGTTGAGGATACTGCGGATGCGGGGCATACGGGGCTTTCCGCAGTCCCATTTTCCGATCACTTTCTCCTCCATGACGCCGTCGGTGTGCTCGAAGTGGAAGACCATGCCAAGCTCTGAACCGTCCGATGCGGCGTATTTTTTGGCCTCTTCGACCGTGACTCCGCCTGCCTCGCCGACAGTCAGAAGATCGTAGCGGGAGAGGACTTCCCGGTTCATTTCCTGCAGGAACTCATGAATGCGGGGGCCGTTGATCACGTAGGGACTGAAATCTCCGTATTTTTCTCCCGGCGCCGCCGCGCCGTCCGGAAAGCGCTGGTCCTTGCTGAAAAAGCTTACGACGTCCATGCGGAAACCGTCGATCCCCTTCTCGCACCACCAGGTCATCATGTCGTAGACTTCGCGCCTCACCTGCGGGTTTTCCCAGTTGAGGTCAGGCTGTTTTCTGGAAAACAGATGCAGGTAATACATACCGGTCTCAGGGCAGTATTCCCAGGCGGAACCGGAGAAGCAGGAGCGCCAGTTGTTGGGCTCCCGGCCGTCCCGGGGCTCCTTCCAGATATAGTAATCCCGGTAAGGATTGTCCCTGGAACTGCGGCTCTCGACGAACCAGGCGTGTTCATCCGAAGTGTGGTTGACCACCAGGTCCATGACAATCTTCATGCCGCGCGCATGAGCCTCTGCCAAAAGACGGTCAAAGTCCTCCATGGTGCCGAATTCGTCCATGATCGCCCGGTAGTCCGATATATCGTAGCCGTTGTCGTCATTGGGGGACTGGTAGACCGGGGACAGCCACAGGACATCCACACCGAGTTTTTCCAGATAGGGCAGATGAGCAGTAATTCCGTTCAGATCCCCGATTCCGTCGCCGTTGCTGTCGGAAAAACTCCGGGGATAGATTTGATAGATAACGGATTCTTTCCACCATTTTCTCTCTTCCATGTCTTTATTATGACCTCCTTTTCCGGTTGTGCCGCTCTGCCTTTGAGGCATAAACAATGGGGTGAAAAAAGCAGCACTGAAAGGTGATTCCTTCCATTTATTTTTTCAAAAAAAGACAGAAAAAGCAAGGATGTCAGAAAGAAAAGCGCGTGAAAAACACCTCGGATCCCAGGCGGGCCTGTACCGTGCCCCGGACTATTTTTGAGCCATATTCAAGGAGAGCAAATTTAGAACATTTATTGGCAAATAGATGGCTTTTTTTAAAGGGATCATTAAGCTACAATCATATCATCAAAACAAGGACAGCAACACATTCAAAGCAAAAAACGGATCCGCGGTGCGGATTCAAATGATCAGAGCAGAAACAGAACAGAATGCCGGGATGGCTCAGGCAGAAGAATAATACAGAAAAGCTCACGACAGGAGAGAATGTATGGATCAGGATACCAGAGAGCGAATACGAATATTTAATGAAAAAGGAATCCTGCAGATGAGCGGGAGAGGCTTTCACAGTCCTCTGGAATTCGCGGTCGACCACATGTTTTATACCGTCTGGAGTGGCAGGTATCTGTGCAGCAGCCTCTATAAGGTACAGCGGAAATCACTGGATTTCTACTCCATCATCTATGTGATGGAAGGGCAGATGGAAGTGGAGTACGGAGGAAAGACCTTTCAGGTCAGGGAAAACGAAGCCGTACTGCTGGACTTCCGGGAGCCGCACTCCTACCGCGCGGCCTCGGGGCGTCTCGATAAATGGGAGATGCTCTTCAAAGGAAATGAAGCGGAAGCCTGGTACAGACTGATCACGGAAGAAGGAAAGCATTGTTTCAAAGTGATCGGAAAGCTGAAGCGGACACTGGAAAACCTGATGGAAGAACTTGAAAAGCCGGTTCCGCAGGACCACACGATTTCGCTGCTGATCCACAAAATGTTCTGCAATATGGTCGATCAGAATGCGGTCACGCTTTCTCCGCCGGTCGAAGAAGCGGTCAGGTTCATGAACAGCCATTTCGGCAGTCCGATACAGATCAGTGAAATCTCGGAACATGTGTCCTTGAGCCGCTACTATTTTACAAGGCTGTTCCGCAAGGAAACAGGAAGGACCCCGAACGAATATCTCGCGGAAGTCCGGATTAATTACGCAAGGGAGATGCTTGCGGAAAAGATCCTGTCGGTTTCGGAGATCGCAGAGGGATGCGGCTTCACGAACACATCCCACTTCACAAGGTTTTTCAGAGAAAAAACAGGACAGACGCCTGCGGCCTTCCGTAAATCCTTCAGCCTGATGGAATAAGAAGCCTGAAGGAAAAAACACCAAGTTAACAGAAAGACCTGCTCCTTAGGCAGAGAAAAGCCCGGGAGACAGACCTTTCCAAAATAAATCAAAAAACCAACCAAAAAATAAATACAAAACAAGGCTTAAAAAACAAAAAAACAAGGAGAAAAAAGCAATGATTAACGGTTCCAAGGTTCTCGATCACAGTATTCGTTGGGCAATGGTAGGCGGCGGCAAAGGCAGCCAGATCGGCTACATTCACCGCTCTTCCGCACAGCGTGACAACAACTTCAAGCTCGTCGCAGGCGATCCCGATCGCTGCTATCCCGATTATCAGACCATGTTCGCAGAGGAAGCCAAGCGCGAAGACGGCATCGAGGCAGTCTCCATTGCTACTCCCAACGGCACACACTACGCCATCACAAAGGCAGCTCTGGAAGCAGGCCTCCACGTAGTCTGCGAGAAGCCCGTCTGCTTCACTTATGCAGAGGCTGAAGAGCTGGTCGCCCTTGCAAAGGCAAAGAACCGCGTTGTCGGTGTAACATATGGCTACTCCGGACATCAGATGATCCAGCAGGCCCGCCAGATGATCAAGAACGGCGACCTGGGCCAGATCCGTGTCATCAACATGAGCTTCGCATTCGGCGCATACAACATCAAGCTTGAAGAGACCAACCCCGCTGCAAAATGGCGCTTTGATCCCTCCAAGGCAGGCATCTCCTTCGCAATGGCTGATGTCGGAACACATCCCCTCTACCTCATCGAGGCAATGATCCCGGATATGAAGATCCGCAAGGTCCTCTGCACCAAGCAGGCCTTTATCGAGGGCCGTCAGCTTGAGGACAACGCTTTCACGATCATGGATCTGGAAGGAACCGAGTGTGTCCAGGACGGCGCCCAGGTTTACTGCTGGTCCAGCTCCATCAACTGCGGCGCACGCCACGGCCACAAGGTCCGTATCGTCGGCTCCAAGGCTTCCATCGAGTGGGATGATGAGAGACCCAACCAGATGAGCTATGAGATCGAAGGCGAGCCCGTCCGCACTCTGGAGCGCGGCGCAGGCTACCTCTATCCCGAAGCACGCGTGGAAGACCGCATCGGCGGCGGCCATGCAGAGGGACTTTTCGAAGCATGGAGCAACCTCTACAGAAGATTCGCAGTCGCAATGAGCGGCGCTGACACCAGCGAGTACGGCGACTTCTGGTATCCCAGTGTCGAGGCAGGCGCACAGGGCGTCAAGTGGCTTGAGAAGTGCGTCGAGTCCGCAAACAACAACAGCGTCTGGGTAGACTTCAACTGATTGATAATCAAATAATCAAATTATTCCCTGTCCGTCATCTGCCCCGGGACACCGGATCGCCGGAAAGTCTGACAAAAATCCCGGTTTAAGGCATCGAATCGACAGAGAACCGGTCCGGTCACAGCGGGTCACCGCCTGACCGGGCCGGGGGAATATACAAGAGAATTCAAGGATATACAAGAGAGCTCAAAAGAATTTATAGATTGTTTTCATAGAAAATCATTACAGAATTGAGATGTAAAACGCAGCGAATGCGAAGGAGGTAATACAGATGCCTATGCAGATTTGCGGTGCTCCGGCAAGCTGGGGCGTAGACAATCCCGAGAATCCTTATCTTCCTCATTGGACAAAGGTCCTTTCCGAAGCTCATCAGGCCGGCTACACGGCCATCGAGCTCGGACCTTACGGCTACATGCCCATCGATGCTGAAGTTGTTGCAGCCGAGCTGGAAAAAAATGACCTGGCGATCGTCGCAGGCACTATTTTCCACGATCTGGTAGATCCCGCCAATCAGCCCGCTGTCCTCGAGGCAGTGGACAACATCTGCAAGCTGATCACCGATCCCAGGCTCCCCAAGCTTCCCGTTATGGAAGGCCAGAAGTTCCCCACCCCTTACATGACCGTTATGGACTGGGGTCATGATGAGCGTGACTTCAACGCCGGCCATGTGGACCGCGCACCCCGCATGAATGATGAGGAGTGGAAACAGTTCATGAGCCACGTCCGCGCAGTGTGTGAGCGCGCCAACAGCTGGGGCGTCCGTCCCGTGATCCACCCTCACTCCGGCACCTACATCGAGTTCTCCGATGAGATCGCCCGCTATGTGCAGGATATGCCCTATGAGATCGCAGGCCTCTGCCTCGACACCGGCCACCTCTACTACTGCGATATGGATCCCGTGGAGTATCTCAAGAAATACGCTGATGTTCTGGATTATGTCCACTTCAAGGATGTCGACCAGAAGGTTTACGAGCAGGTCATGAGCGAGCACATCCGTTTCTTCGACGGCTGCGGCAAAGGAACCATGTGCCCCGTCGGCACAGGCGCCCTGGACTATCCCGCTATCAAGACTGCCCTCGAGGAGATCGGCTACAGCGGCTACATCACCATCGAGCAGGAGCGCGACCCCAGGAACCAGGAGACTTCCCTGCGCGACATCAAGGCCAGCGTAGACTACCTCAAGAGCGTCGGTTATCAGATCTGATGAAATAGAACAAACCCCTTCGAAAGGAGAGGGCATTCTCACGGAGTATTTAATACAGAGAGCATCTCGGACAAAGAGCCGGGATGCTCTTTTTTTCGCAGGGCTGCAGATTTGCTTCAGCTCTGCACCTTTGTTTTCAGGCAGGTCTGTACCGAGGCAGAAAAAATCTTATCATAATCCATGGATAATTGTGAATAATCCGTGTAATACCCCTTATGACGGGGACAGAATGTGTTACAATGTAATTTCCGGAGTCCATTGGATACTCAAAAACAATTGTCGTTGGAGGTAAAGAAGATTTATGTGCAAAATAAGGACGGAGACACGGTTGTGTTTTTTGCTCGTTATGATACTGGCTGTGATGCTGGCCGGATGCGGAAGCAGTCCAGCCGCTGAGTCAGGCAGCGCGGCAGGAGGCAATCCGCCGAAAAGCGAAGAGACAGCCGATACTGCAAAGAGTACAGAGAAAGCAGGGGGGGCGGCGCAGGCAGAAACAGCCCGGGCAGCCGCGGCGGACACTGCCGCGGACGCGATGAAAGGGGCATCCGGGGAGACAGCCTCCGCGGGAGAGACCGGGGTACAGACAGCCTCCGCGGCAGCCACTGGATCCACAGCCTCCACGGCAGCTGCCTCAACAGCTTCCACAGAGAGGGCAGCTTCAGGTGTTACGGGTTCGACCGCAGAGCAGGCGAAGGAATATGCGGCACAGTCCAGAGGACTTATTGTCATTGATCCCGGACACCAGCAGTACGGAAACCCGGACCAGGAGCCCGTAGGACCGGGCGCATCGGAGACCAAGGCAAAAGTCAGTGGCGGCACCAGCGGCGTTTCAACCGGTGTTCCCGAGTATCAGCTGACACTGGACATAGGTCTTCAGCTGCGCGATGAGCTGGAAGCACGCGGTTATACAGTCATCATGACACGGGAAACCAATGAAGTAGACATCAGCAATTCAGAGCGGGCAGCCGTGGCAAACGAGGCGGACGCGGATGCCTTTGTGAGGATCCACGCGAATGGCGCCGGCAGCAGCGCGGCCAACGGCGCGATGACGATCTGCCAGACACCGGGAAATGTGTATAACGGGGATCTCTATGCGGACTCCAGGGCACTGTCGGACTGCATTCTCAATGCCTATACCCAAAAGACCGGTATTGCCTACGAATATGTCTGGGAAACCGATACCATGAGCGGGATCAACTGGTGCCGGGTGCCCGTGACCATCATTGAGATGGGCTATATGACCAACAGTGACGAGGATATTCTGATGCAGAATCCTCAGTTCCAGGAAAAAATGACGGCCGGAATCGCCGACGGAATCGACGCTTTCATGGCAGACCGAACACCAAAGGAGCATTGAATAACAGATGAGTACAGATCAAAATATGAATGAATTCAAGCAAAGTTCTCTGTCGGAAAATGCGTCCGCGGATCCCGGAAAAAACAGGAGCGGCGGAGGCAGGGGGCCTCTTATTCTGGTCCTCGTCCTGGCGCTTGCAGTTATCTGTCTGCTGGTGTATATGATGAAAAAACCGGGAGAAAAAAAGCCGGCGGAAGAAGCGCAGAGCGGCGTGACCGCTGAGCAGGAGCAGACTGTGCAGACAGAGGAAGAATCTGCCGGGGAAGAAAAAACCGCGAAAAAAGCGGAGACTGCGGAAACTGCTGTCACGGCCGTGACGGCACAGGAGTCTCGGAAAGCTGGAACCGGAAACACTGCCGGGGAAGGGCCGGCGACGGCACTCAGCCCGGAGATGCAGACACTGGATCAGAATCTGCGTACAGAGCTTTCCCAAAAAGGGGGAAACTGGTCTCTGTATCTTTACTGCCTGGACAATGGTCAGGAAATCGGGGTTAATGCCAATGACCCTATGATTTCGGCAAGCCTCATAAAACTCTACGTTGCAGGCTGTTATTTTGAACAGGTGGAAAAAGGCCTTATTTCCGACGATTATCAGTCTCAGCTCTATTCCATGATCTCCGCAAGCGACAACGGAGCGACCAACCAGCTGATCGATCTGCTGGGTATGGATGCGGTCAACTCCTTTATACAGGAGCACAACTATAAAGCGGGACAGCTGAACCGGAAGATGCTCGAGCAGAACGGGATGGAGAATTATACATCCTCAAGAGACTGCGGCATGGTCCTGCGCGATGTTTATAAGGGGACCTATGTCAATAAGGACGCTTCCGCCAGGATTCTGGAGGCCATGCGCGGACAGATCGACCGCAACCTGAACAAGATTCCGGCGGGTGTGCCCGCAGGCGTCGACACGGCCAACAAGACCGGAGAACTGCTTACGACCGATTCGAACGGCATGAACGTGCTGATTCAAAATGACGCCGCGATTGTGTTCGCGGAGGGGCATCCTTACGTACTTGTTGTGATGACAGCGACCTCAGGCGTCGGCGAGCCGCAAATGCAGCAGGAGATCGCGGCTGTATCTTCGGAAGTATACAATGCAGTCGTCAGCATGGATACGGGAAATGTGAATTCCGTTCATTCCGACGATTCCGAAGCATCTGAAGCGTCTGAAGCGTCTGAAGCAGGCAGCGCAGCCGGAACAGCCGGAACAGCTGCCGAAAATGCAGAGGGCAATGAAGGAACAACGGAGAACCCGGCGGAGAATTCCTCAGTAAATTCCACGGATAATTCCGCTGATTCCGCGGAGAACTCCACAGGGACTTCCAACGGAAATAAAAGCGCAGGCGGCTCTTCCGGCGGTGCACAGGGCGCAGTTCTGGAGGACGGCACCTACATTGCCGAATTCAATACCGACAGCACTATGTTCAGCGTGAATGAGGCCAAAGAAGGCAAAGGTAGTCTGACGGTTGTAAACGGACAGATGACGATTCATGTCAGCCTGGTTTCCAAAGGGATTGTCAAGCTTTTCCCCGGCTCTGCCGAGGAAGCGCAGCAGGAGGGAGCGGCTGTCCTTGAGCCCACAATTGACGAAGTGACTTACAGCGACGGTACCAAAAAGGAGGTCTTTGGATTTGACATCCCTGTTCCCGTGATCGGCGAAGAGTTCAACTGTGCGATCGCAGGAGAAAAGGGCAAGTGGTATGATCACAAGGTCTCTGTCACCAATCCTGTGAAAGCAGAATAAAGAGTGACGGTTTTGCGATGACTCCTGATCAGAAGCCTGATCACAAGCAGCTCCGTCCGGCTTTGTGCCTGTTTTGGCTGTGTGTCTGTTTGAAAAAAGGATCGTAAAATGAATTGTACAGAAGAAAAGAAAAAACTCGGCTTTGCAAGTGACTATATGAAAGGCGCATATCCTGCCATCATCGAGCGTCTTGCCGAGACCAATATGATGGAGACCTGCGGCTACGGCCTTGATCCAATCTGTGAATCCGCGAGGGACAAGATCCGTATGGCCTGCGAATGCCCTCGCGCCCGGGTGGAATTTCTGGTCGGCGGAACGCAGGCAAACGCGACAGTGATCGACGCGGTCCTGCGCCGGCACCAGGGGGTCGTAGCGGCCGAGACCGGCCACATCGCAAGCCACGAGGCGGGCGCTATCGAGGCGAGCGGCCACAAAGTGCTGACAGTACCCCACATAAACGGCAAGATCAGCCCGGAGCAGGTCAGCATCTTTCTGGAAGACTATTACAACGATGAGAACCACGATCACATGGTCATGCCCGGAATGGTCTACATTTCCCACCCGACCGAGTACGGTACTCTGTACACAAAAAAAGAGCTGCAGGAGCTCCATGAGATCTGCAGAAAATATCATATTCCTTTGTATCTGGACGGCGCACGGCTGGCCTATGCTCTGGCCTGTCCTGCGAGCGACGTGACGCTCCCCGATCTGGCGGAATTTTGCGATGTCTTTTATATCGGCGGCACCAAATGCGGGGCCCTCTTCGGGGAAGCGGTTGTTGTGCCCGACCCTGAACTGATCCCCGGCTTTTTCTCCATTATCAAGCAGCATGGCGCCCTCCTGGCCAAGGGAAGGATTCTGGGGATCCAGTTCGATACCCTCTTTACGGACGGTCTCTATGAGAAAATCGGTGAGCCCGCGATCAAGGCGGCAGATAAGATCCGCACCATACTGCAGATGAAGGATTACCACCTCTGCTTCGATTCCCCGACCAACCAGATCTTCTGTGTCATGGAAAATGATCAGCTGGAAAAATTCGGCGAAAGGGTCGAATACAGCTTCTGGGAAAAGTATGACGAAGACAATACCGTGATCCGCCTCGCAACTGACTGGGCGACCACTCCGGAAGAGACGGACGCACTGATAGAAATATTGTAAAAACAATATAAGAACAGCATAAGAGCAATATAAGTACAATATCAAAGCGGGGAGATTCCTGATAATAACAGGGAAATCCCTGCTTTTTTTATGGAGGAGATTTATGCTATAATTATATAGCCGTTCGTTTTTTGAAAACATAACGAAAACAAGGCCGCTGAGAGTAAAAAGTCTGCATCGGAGAAACCATTGGAAAAAAATATTGGAGAAACCATTGCTGAAACCATGGGGGAAACCACAGAGGATACCTGTTTCGGGATTTCTCCTGCGCCAGGCAGCTCCGGCGGGCGGCAGAGTCGGAGAAAGTCAACTCTGCACACAGGAACGGAGGAACAACGCGATGAGAAATGATAAAAAAAGGAAGGCAGGTGCGCCCCAGGAAGCGATTCTTCACACCTCCGCCCAGGTGCGGCTGGCAAAGGAAGATATTTTTTTCGGGCCGGGAAAAGCCATGCTGATGGAGTATATAGAAAAGACCGGTTCCATGCAGGAGGCCTGTCTTGAAATGGGTCTGTCCTATTCCAAGGGGGCAAAGATGATCAAGACGGCCGAAAAGCAGCTTGGATACAGGCTTTTGGAGCGCAGGATCGGCGGCAGCGGGGGCGGAGGATCCCGGCTGACAGAGGAGGGGCAGGACCTTTTGAGAAAGTACCGGCAGCTGACCCGGCGCGTGCAGGAGGATGCGGACCGGGCCTTTGAGGAGATTTTCGGCAATGCAGGGCAGGCTTGAGCGAGGGTCTTTTGCAGGCGCATGCTGAAAAGAGTCTTTTACTTGTTTTGCAATCAGGCAATCGAAATATACGACATGAAAAGCCCTATAAGTATTCTAAATAATATAAGGATTCTAAATATATAGAAGAGGTGGATATAGGATATGAAACTCATCCGGACTGTTGACGCGGAGGGCGCGGTCCTCTGCCATGACATTACACAGATTATCCGCGGAGTTACCAAGGACGCCGTTTTCCGCAAGGGACATATTGTGACGAAGGAGGACATTCCTGTGCTCCTCTCGGTGGGCAAGGACCAGCTCTATGTCTGGGAAAAGCAGGAGGGGATGCTTCATGAAGACGAGGCGGCAGAATACCTGTGCCGCATGTGTCTGGGGCAAAACATGAACCGCTCCCAGGCAAAGGAGGGAAAGATTGAGATCAGCGCCGCCTGCAGCGGACTTCTCAAAGTCAACAGCGCCGGCCTCAGGGCTGTCAACAGCTTCGGCCAGATGATGATCGCCACCCGTCACGGCGGATTCGGCGTGAAAAAGGGTGATAAACTGGCCGGCACCCGCATTATTCCTCTTGTGATCGAGGAGGAAAAAATGACAGCTGCCGAAAAGGCCTGCATGGAGGCCACGGGGAACTGCCCCGTTTTGCAGCTTCTGCCTTTTCATCGCAAAAAAGTCGGCATTGTGACCACCGGCAACGAAGTTTTTTACGGAAGGATCGAGGATACTTTTACGCCTGTGATCGAATCCAAATTCGCAGAGTATGACACGGAAATCATTGACCACGAGATCTGGAACGACGATGACACAAAAGTGTCGGCGTCTATCCTGAAGATGATTGATCAGGGCGCGGACATTGTCTGCTGTACCGGCGGCATGAGCGTGGATCCCGACGACAAGACGCCGCTCGCCATCAAAAACACTGGAGCCCGCATTGTTTCCTACGGGGCCCCCGTTCTGCCCGGCGCCATGTTCCTTCTCGCCTATTACGAGGTGAAAGAAGGGCCCGATCCCCGCACTGTCGTTATCATGGGTCTGCCCGGATGTGTCATGTACGCAAAACGCACGATTTTTGACCTGGTCCTGCCCCATGTCATGGCAGACGATGAGATCACGGAACAGGATCTTGCGGCGCTTGGAGAAGGGGGACTCTGTCTTAACTGTCCTGTCTGCACCTTCCCCAACTGCGGCTTCGGCAAAGGACACTGAGTTCCTGCTATTGAGGCGGCGGAATGAACCCGCAGCCTGCCGAAAAACCTGTTACAGCTGCAGAGTGTTTATTTTGACCAATGCAAGCCAGACTTTGGAGAATGGGATGTTAGATCATAATGGAAGAGAAATTGACTACCTGCGGATTTCTGTCACGGACAGATGCAATCTGCGGTGCAGATATTGTATGCCGGACGGGATCAAATGCCTGCCTATGCCGGAAATACTGACCTATGAGGAGATCTGCGCCATTGCGGAGACGGCGGCAGAGCTGGGCATCCGCCACATCAAGCTGACCGGCGGCGAACCCCTGGTCAGACGCGGAGTCATCTCTTTAGTCGAAAAGCTGAAGGCAGTCCCCGGCATCGAAACGGTGACCATGACGACCAACGGAATCTTTTTGGAAAAAGAACTCCCGGCCCTGATCGACGCAGGTCTGGACGCCGTCAACATCAGCCTGGACACCATGGACCGTGAAAAATACAGGGAGATCACCGGAACAGACGGACTGGATACAGTTCTGGGCGCCATCAGGGCAGCCGCTGCGGAAAGCGAAAAAGGCTTACCTGCCGGTCCGGCGAACCGGGAGGGAAGAATTGCCCGCCGCAGTCCGGAGGGCATGCAAGCAAGCGCAGCCACTGGCAGCCTGCATGTTAAGATCAACGCGGTTTCTCTGGATCTGGGAGAGGATAATCTCCGCGCTCTTATAGATATTGCGAAGAACATGCCCGTAGACATCAGGTTTATCGAAATGATGCCCATCGGATTCGGCAAAAGCGTCCCTTCCATCAGCCACACAGAACTCGTGGAAAAGCTGAAGACCATGTATCCGGGCATGCAAAAGGATGACCGGCGGCACGGCAGCGGCCCGGCGGTCTACTACTCGATCCCCGGTTTTCGGGGAAGCCTGGGACTGATCAGCGCCATCCACGGCAAATTCTGCGAGACCTGCAACCGCGTCCGTCTCACCTCCAGGGGATACCTCAAAAGCTGCCTCTGCTACAACGACGGGGCAGACCTCCGCTCTATACTCCGCGCCGGCCTTCCGGAGACGGAAATGCACAAGGCGCTTCTGGAGACTATGCAGGAAGCCATTTTCCGCAAGCCCGATGCCCACTGCTTCGACAAACCCTCACAGATCACCGAAGATGCCGGCATGAATGCCATCGGAGGATAAATATTCCGCAAATGGGACATTCCCTGGTGTACCAGTATTAAATACAGGAGAGCAAACAATATGTCACAGGAAATCATTATGAAAGGTACTGTACGTGCGGTCTGCACAAGTCCTGCGAAGGGGACTGAAAAACGACCGGTCACAGAAGGCATCTTTATCAAAGGCTTCGGCATCAAGGGAGATGCCCATGCCGGCAGCTGGCACCGCCAGGTCAGTCTCCTGTCCTACGACAAGGTGGAGGAATTCAATGCCCGCGGCGCGCAGGTCGTGGACGGAGATTTCGGAGAGAACCTTCTGGTGGAAGGAATTGATTTTAAGAATCTCCCTGTCGGTGCGGTCATCCGCAGCGGCTCAGTCGTGCTCCGGATGACACAGATCGGCAAGGAATGCCACCAGGGCTGCGCCATCCGCAACCGTGTGGGAGACTGCATTATGCCGAGAGAAGGGGTTTTTGCGGAAGTCCTGGAGGAAGGAACGATCCGCCCCGGCGATGAGATCACCGCGGAACTGCCCGATCCCGACCGGCCTTTTACCGCGGCTGTTATTACTCTCAGCGACAAGGGCGCAAAGGGAGAGCGGGAGGACAAGAGCGGCCCGACGGCAGTAAAGATGCTGGAAGAAGCCGGTTACGAGGTCGTTGAGACCATGATCCTTCCCGACGAACCAGCCCTGCTCAAGGCTCAGCTTATGCGTCTCTCGGACCAGCGCCAGGTGGATCTCATTTTGACCAGCGGGGGCACCGGGTTTTCCCTCCGCGACCAGACGCCGGAAGCTACTATGGCTGTCGCCGACCGCAATGCACCAGGCATAGCGGAATACATCCGCATGCGCTCTGCTCAGATCACTGACCGGGCCATGCTCAGCCGCGGTGTCTCCGTGATCCGCAAAGGCACTCTCATCATCAATCTGCCCGGCAGCCCCAAAGCTGTCCGCGAAAGCTTGGAATTCATCCTGCATGCTCTCGACCACGGCCTGCGCATCCTGCGCGGCAGTGTGAGTGACTGCGCGCGTCCGTGAGTCTGTCGGCGCGGCGGATCGCGTGAAGTCCGCGGGCCTGTCAGCATAGCGGATCGCGTGAAGTCCGCGGGCCTGTCAGTATGGCGGATCGCGTGAAATTCACGGGCCTGTCAGCATAGCAGATCCTGTAAAGGGAGGCAGCAGACGGCATAGCAGTCGTTTTATTTAAGATGTATTTACGGAACACCTGAATCGTGCACAGCAGGTGTTCCCGTTTTTACAAAACCGTTCGGTTTATAAAAACAGAACGGTCTGTAGATGCGATTGACAGATTTCAAACAAAGGAGGAAAAATATGAAAAAGAAAGTTCTTGCAGCATTGTTTGCAGCCGTAATGGCCTGCTCGCTCATGGCAGGGTGCGGAAGCACCTCTTCAGCTCCGGCTGCCGCAGAGGAGAAAACAGAGGAAGCGACCGAAGAGACGCAGATGGAAGAAGCCGGGGCAGAAACAACCCGGAACGGAGCGGCAGCGACGGAGTCTGCGTCGGCGGAAACAGCTCCGGCAGAAGAAGAGGAAGTGGAACTGCAGGTTTTCATTGCGGCATCTCTGAACAACTGCATGCAGGAAGTCGCGGCCAGGTATAATGAAGAGCACCCGAACGTGAAGATCGTCTTTAACGCGGATTCTTCCGGAAAACTGCTCACACAGATTGAAGAAGGCTACGCCTGTGATGTCTTTTTCTCTGCAGCCCAGAAGCAGATGAATACCCTTGAAGAGGATGGGCTGGTCGTGGAAGGCACGCGCGCGGATGTCGTCAACAATCAGGTTGTCGTGATCAAACGCAAAGATACCGAGAGCGCAGTGACCGATCTTGAGACCCTCGGGAAAGCATCCAGCATCGCCATGGCGGACGGCTCTGTGCCTGTCGGAAGATATACCCGCACCGCCCTGATGAACCTCGGAATCCTTGCCGAGGTCGAGGATGCATCCGTCTACACGACAGCGGAAGTATCAGAGGCACTGGGCGGCGTTGAGATCTCCGAGCAGGGCAATGTCTCCCAGGTCCTGACTGCAGTTGCGGAAGGCTCCTGCGAAGTGGGCACTACCTACTACTCTGATACATACGGCTACGAGGGCCAGATCGAGATTATTGAGACCGTAAGCTATGACCTGACCGGCAACGTAATCTATCCTGTGTGCCAGGTCGTCAATGATGAGGCAACTGACGCGCAGAAAGCCGCGGCAGCGGATTTTGTTTCCTTTATTACATCCGATACCGCAAAGGAAATCTTTGCGTCCTACTATTTTGATACCGATCTTCAGTGAGGATTGACCGGGTATTCAGCAAGACAATCCGGTTGGATTCGGTACGATCCGGTAATACTGAGGAAAGGATTTTAGTTTCAGAGTCATTTGCCGGAATGTCCATGAATAATGTGGAGGAAGAACTATGAGACTCAGTGCAAGAAATCAGCTGCCCGGCCATGTTGTCAAAATCGCAGAGGGAGCTGTAAATGGAATAGTCACGATTGATGTGAACGGTACGCCCGTCAGCGCGACCATCTCCCTGAACGCGATCCGTGAACTTTGCCTGGAACCGGGCAAAAAAGCATATGCGGTCATCAAGGCGACGGAAGTGATGGTCGGAAAAGGCACGCACCTTCCCCTGAGTGCCCGTAATCAGTTTCCGGGCACAGTAATGGGGATTGACAAAGGTGCTGTCAATTCTATAGTTAAGATGGAAGTGCTCGGAGGGAACCTTGTCAGCGCGACGATCTCCAACAATGCTGTGGAAGAGCTCGGTCTCAAGCCGGGCGATGAGGCACTGGCGGTCATCAAGGCGACGTCCGTCATGGTGGGCATCGACGACTGACAACAATCCGGAAAGAACTGTACCGCAAGTGCAGAAAGAAAAGCCGCACAGCGGAGACTGCTATTGTTTCCGACAGGAGAAGGGCTATGCAGGATATTCTTCAGATTCTGTCAAAGCTGGACTGGAGTCCGCTTTATATATCGATAAAAACAGGCATCGCTGCGACCTTTATTTCCTTTTTTCTGGGAATATTCGCTGCCCGTAAAGTCCTCAAGACATCGGGCAGGGTCAGGGCTGTCATCGACGGCATTCTGACCCTGCCGATGGTCCTGCCGCCGACAGTTGCCGGCTTTTTCCTGCTGCTCCTGTTCAGTAAGCGAAGGCCTTTGGGGATGCTTCTCTATGATCAGTTTAATATTAAGGTTGTCCAGTCCTGGCTGGGCTGTATCGTGGCAGCGACAGTCATTGCTTTCCCTCTGATGTACAGGAATGCCCGCGCCGCTTTTGAGCAGATCGATCCCAACCTGGTCTATGCCGGCCGCACGCTGGGAATGTCGGAGATGCGCATTTTCTGGACGGTCGTCATTCCGACTGCCGGTCCGGGCATCGCTTCGGGAACCATCCTGACCTTTGCCCGCGCGCTTGGTGAATACGGGGCAACCAGCATGCTGGCCGGAAACATCCCGGGCAAGACGGCGACGGTATCCCAGCGGATCGCCATGGTCATTCAGGACGGCGACTACCTCACCGCTGGTATCTGGACGCTCATTGTGATCCTGATCGCGTTTTTTTTCATCTTCCTGATGAACGTCATCTCTGGAAAGGCTCTCCGCTCCGACAATAAGAGATGGTAGTCTTTCGGCAATAAACAAACGATACAGTATTTGAGCGCGGGGGCAGGGAATGCAACTGACATTGGATTTTGAAAAAAAGCTGGAGGATTTTCATCTCCGTGTACATTATGAAGGGGAGGCATCCAGGATCGGGATCCTGGGTGCCTCCGGCTGCGGGAAGAGTATGACGCTGCGCAGCATAGCGGGGATCGAGACCCCGGACCGGGGCCTGATCCGTCTCGGCTCCCGGGAGCTTTTTGATTCGTCCCAAAAGATCAACCTGCGTCCCCAGGAGCGCCGCGTGGGATACCTTTTCCAGAATTATGCCCTGTTTCCGACCATGACTGTGGAGCAGAACATCATGGCGGGCGTGCGCGGCAGCAAAGAGGAACAGAGAAAGCGCGCGCAGGAAATGGTGCGCGCCTTCCAGCTGGAGGGGCTTGAAAAACGCCGTCCTGCAGAGCTGTCCGGAGGACAGCAGCAGCGCGTGGCCCTCGCCCGCATCATGGCATACCGCCCCATGGCCCTGCTTCTTGACGAACCATTTTCCGCCATGGACTATTTTCTGAAGGAAAAATTGCGCCTGGAGATGAAACAGGTCCTCAGAAAATATGAGGGCCTCTCTATTCTGGTCACTCACGACCGTGACGAGGCCTATCAGCTCTGCGACCATCTGCTCCTCATGCACGAGGGCAGCATTATTGCCGGCGGACCGACAAAGGAGATTTTTGATCATCCCGGGACCGTGGAGGCTGCCCGCCTGACCGGCTGTAAAAATATTTCCCGCATCCACCAAGTGGGACCGCATCGAATCTGCGCCCTCGATTGGGACAATCTGGAACTGACCACACAGGAAGAAGTGACAGATGAGATCACCCATGCCGGAATCCGCGCCCATGACTTTTTTCCCTGCGCCAGCGAGACTGCCGAAAACCGCATTCCTGCGGAAAATCCTGCTTTGACAGAACTGCCCTTCGAGTGGTACATTGTCCTGCAGAATAAAATCTGGTGGAAAGTTCCCAAGGACATACGAAGCCACGACTGCTCGGACTGCCTTCCGGAAGCGCTCTGTGTTGACCCTGCCGCAATCATGTTGCTGCGCCGGGAATGAGTCAGGCAGAACCATCTCTCGCGACTCAAGGAATGAGTCAGGCAGAACCGTCCCTTGCGACTCACCGGCTGACTGACCGACTGACAGAGGCCGACTGTGACCGCTTGACAGAGGTTGAGTGGCTGTCAGGCAGCGCAGAGAAAATTGTTGCAAATTGCAGGAAATCTGTTTAAAATAGGCAGATATTTGCACGGCGGACGATGCCTGCGCACTAAAGTGCTCCGGCATGTCGGAAAGGATGAAAAAGCAGCAGGATTTGGAATGCTGCACAGGGCAGCAGAGGTTAGCGGAGATGGGAAGTAACGAAGAAGCCAATTACGGAGAACAGCTGTATAATGTTCTCTTTGAAATCATAGGTAATAAGAAGAACGCGATCATTCTGGAGAGTCTGCGGGGAGAGAATGCAGTGCTGACCTGCCTTCTGCGCAATGAGGAGGAGCTCCATCCCAGTGAGCTGGCGGAAAAGCTCTCACTTGTTCCGGGAAGAATGACAGATATTCTGAAGACTCTTGAGAAAAAAGGTATGATCCGCCGCGAACCGGATCCCGCGGACAGACGCAGGGTGCTGGTTAAGATTACGCCTAAAGGCGTCCGGGATGTGACCGAGCGCCGGGAAAAAGTGCGCGCGCAGTACAGCGGCCTCTACCAGGCGCTTGGCTTGAACGACACAGTCAAGCTGATTGAACTCCTCAAAAAAATGAACCGGTATTTTGATGAGATGAAAACCTGATCCGGTTTACCGGCTGATTTGCGGCTTTCGCTGAGTCATAAATCAGCCGGTCAATTGATAATAAGCTGTCAGAGACAGTCAAAGACGCAGGCGGACCCCTAAAAAGGGCCGCCTGCTTTTTCTTCGCATTGCCGCTTCCATGAGCGGCATGCTTTGGGAGAGTGACGGAATTTGGCGGGAAATGAAGGAATTTGGCGTAGAAAGACTGTTTTTTGTGCATATCTGCAAAAATAATCGCTATTTCGTCTGGAAAGTCTGTATACAATTCGTATTGCGAAATAAAATGACGGGAGTATAATATAGGCATACAACGAAAACACGAAGCACACAGATTTGAGAGACGATGTGAACACGATCTGACAGGACAAGCATCGTCAGAAGAAGCATTTCCCGGAGGCCCGGTTTCAACGCAGAGTTCCTGCGCTACAGGTTGGAGGGAATAATTTTTTATCCAATTAGTTCGTAATGCGAAAAAATTATCATTGATCTGTCAGACAAAGCCTTCCGGCAGGACCTGATCGGAAATCTGACAGAAGAAATGAAATTTTTTTAACCTTATATTTCGCAATACGAATAAGCGGAGAAAGGATTGAATTAAAAATATGATCACAAGAGAAAACATCCACACACTTGGCGACCTGCTCGAGACAGCGGCAGTTGATTATGAAAACCAGGTATTCATCCGTTACGAGAAGGACGGAATCGTCTACGAGAAAGGTTATCGTACCTTCGCCATGGATACGCGTGCAGTTGCTCACTGGACCATGAACAAGAGCGGCGAGCTGGGCAAGAAACTCCATGTCGCCATCATCGGCAAGTGCAGCTATGAATATCTCACAGTGCTGATGGGTGTCGCGGCCGCAGGCAGCATTGCCATTCCCCTGGACGTGCAGCTCAGCAAAGAGGGCTTCATTGAAAACCTTAACCGGGCGGAAGCGGACATTATCTTTTTCGATTATGAATATTTGAGCGATGTCGAGTATCTGATGGAAGCATGCGAGGGCGTGAAGGAAGTCATCTGCCTGCAGCAGCGCAAGCAGCATTTTTCCACTCCCCAGATCCACAGAGAGTACAGAGTAGCGACTTTCGATTATTCAGTAGACCCTGCGGAATGCGCACTGGTCATTTTTACATCCGGTACGACAGGTCACGGCAAGGGCGTCATGCTATCCCACAACAACCTGCTGGACAACATGTTCAGTTCCGATGATGCCAGGGAGACCTGCCTCAGCGTTCTTCCTATCCATCACGTATTCTGCATCAGCGGCGACCTGCTGTTGAACCTGCGCTACGGCAGCACCCTCTGCCTGTGCGATGATGTTACCAAGTTCCTCTACTATATTGATCTCTTCCAGCCCACCATGCTGCGTATCGTGCCCATGATGGCCAAGATGCTGATCAACCGCGTGGCCATCGCCGCCAAGAAGCACCCTGAGCAGGACCTTGAATATCTCAAGTCACAGATCATGGGCTCCCGTCTGCACAAGATCGTCAGCGGCGGCGGCTACCTCTCCGAGACACTGGCCAGAAACCTGGACCAGCTCGGTGTTGTCACCGGCCAGGGCTACGGCATGAGCGAGTGCGCTCCCAAGATCTCCGCGCCTGATTACGGCAACATGGACAAGATCGCCTCCGTCGGCAGGCCTGTCCGCGGCTGCCAGATCCGTTTTGTGGACGGCGAGATCCAGGTCAAGAGCCCCTCTGTCATGATGGGTTACATCAATGATCCCGAACAGACGGCGGAAGCCCTGACTGAGGACGGCTGGCTCCGCACCGGCGACCTGGGCTACATGGATGAGGACGGATACCTCTATCTCAACGGCCGTAAGAAGAACCTGATCATCCTCAGCAACGGTGAAAATGTCTCCCCCGAGCTGATCGAAAATAAATTTGACTCGGATCGTCTGGTCCAGGATATCATCGCCTTCGGCGAGGGCGACAGCATTGAGGTCGAGGTCTATCCCAACTTCGAATACGCTCAGGCCAACAATATCCAGGATATTCCGGCTGCCATCAACGAGATAGTCGCAAAGCACAACGAGGAGCTTCCCACCTACGCGAAGATTTCCAACTGCACCGTCCGTAAGCAGCCCTTTAAAAAGACTTCCTCCAAGAAGATCATCCGCAAGATCTATTTCGACAAGAGGGAAGAGAAGAGCGCAAAGAAAGAGAATCTTCTGCGCCCTGCGACAGAGCTGCAGCAGAAGATTTTCGAGGTCGTCACGACTGTTCTGGGCGAGGAAGCAATCGGCACCGACGCAAATCTCTACAAGAGCGGCATGGATTCCCTCACAAGCGTCATGCTCATCGAAGAGCTGCAGACACAGCTGAATGTCAGCGTGACCCTGACAGAGCTCATGGACCACAACACCATTCTGAGCCTGGAGGAGCTGATCCTGGAGAAACAGGGCGAAGAGAAGATCGACTACTCTGTACGCCCCGCATATCCTCTTACCAGCATAATGATGTATTTTGCCTACGTCATCCCCGGCAATACCACCGGCAACCTTCCCTTTGTCTATCGTCTGGACAACTCGGTCGACCTGAATCGCCTGCAGGATGCCTTCCATACTCTTATGGACGTGCACCCCATCCTCAAGGCCATCATCAAGCCCACCGAGCAGAAATACTACGCTGTTTTCCGCGACGACAGCAGAGTGATCGACATCCCTGTCCTGCAGTGCACAGAGTCTGAGATCGAGAGCACACTTGCCTCCATGCTCAAGCCTTTCCGCTACCGCGAGGACGACAATCTGACCCATGTTTACCTTGCGCAGACGGAGTCTCACAAATATATGTTCTTTGATGTCGCCCACCTGATCGGCGACGGCATCACCATGAACATTCTGATGGAAGACCTGAAAAAGATCTACGACGGTGTGGAAGTTCCCAAAGAGTCCTACACCTTCTATGAGTATATCCTCGACGCCTTTGCCAAGGAGCAGAGCGGAGTCAAAGCAAAAGACTGCGCAGCTGTGGATGAACTTATGAAGGGCTACCGCATGCGCCAGACCATCCTGACAAGACATGACCGTCAGGATTGCAAAAAGGGTGTCTACGGCGTGATCCGCAGAAGACTGGACCGCATTGTACGCAAGGAGATCCTGTATTACTGCAAAAAGCACAACGTCTCTGAAAACGCGTTGTTCCTGTCTGCCTTTAACTATACAGCAGCCCTGTTTGCCGACGAGGACGGAAGCTTTGTCAACAGTATCCACAGCGGCCGTACAGACGGACGCTGGACAGGTCTGGCAGGCTGCCTGTTCAAGACCTACCTTTGCAGATATGACAGAGTGCCTCACCAGAGAGTCGAGGAGGTGATCACCCGCACCGGTTCCCAGATCATGAACACCATGAAAAACTATTCACCCGTGTCCAGAATGGGTGACCTCTTCCTGCAGTACCAGGGCGACATCCTGTCCGTTCCGACACCCGGCGACAAGCCCGGCGAAAGGATGCACTGCATCCAGCTGGATTCCCTGCCCTTCCACATGCAGATCATGTATGACGAAGAGGGCTTCTACACCGAGCTCCGCTACTGGGAGAACCGCTTTGACCGCAGGCTTCTGGAAGTCTTCCTGACCTGCTATGAGGAGATCGTCCGTGCCATGATGGAGGAGACTTCTGTCCGCCGCCTGAAACGGTACATTCCGGACGAAATGTTCCCCAAGCATTTCCACATCGACGGCGCACGCCTCAACGAGGAAGCCGGCTGCTGCCTGCTGCCCGGTGTCCGCAAGGGCAGCCGTGTCAAGGTCTACGTCCTGGACGAAGGCTACAGAAAGAAACCCTTCGGCGCCTGGGGTCCCCTCTATGTCATGGACTACCAGCCCGCGAAGATCGGCGATGTTGTTGAGAACCCCTATGGTCCCGGCACCCTCTATGAGACCGGCATGAAAGCCAGGATCCTTCCCGACGGAACTGTTGATTTCCTGGAGACATCCGGCAGAGAAGTCATGACCGACGGTGTCAACGGACGCAGATTCTTTGACCTGCCCGCCGTAGAAAAGAAACTCACCTCCATCGAGGGTATTCATGAGGCACAGGCTTACATGAAGTACAACACTGAGACCAACGAGATGAACCTCTACGCGGACGTCAAGGCCGACGACAGCTTCGACACAGAAGCCTGCCTGGAGAGCCTGAAGGCGGACTGCCCTCCCGGGGAACTGCTCTACGGCATGACAAAGATCTGATTAAAGACTAAACATATTAATAACATAAAAACCGGCAGCGATCTGACATGATTTAAATCGGGCAGGCGGATGATTCCGCCTGCCCGATTTCTTTGAAAAAGCTTTCATTATGAGATTTACGAGATTTCGCGGATGCCGCTCTGAAGTGTTCAGGAACGAACAGCCCCCTGTTGTCAACGAGGAATCGCGGACATAAAAAGCATGCCTTTCATTGCTGCAGTTATTCTCCCCGGCCGCTGCTGCCGGGCGGCAGGCTGTGAAAGGGCGGGAATCCTGATCAGTCGTCATTCTCCCTGCGTGCCTCCAGCATCTTTTCCAGCTGAATGAAGATAGCTGTCACTGCCTGCTCCTGCTCAGGCTGGTAGAGGCCAATGGAGTACTTGTCGTGCATTGAGATCAACTTCTTCCCGATCGCGGCAACAGGTCTTCCGTTTTCATCCACAAGGTTGAAATTCAGCCCGATAAGATTGCCCCGGATCTGCCAGCCCAGTCCTTCAATGTTTGTGATATCTTTTATCACATGGAATATTTCGTTGGACAGAGTAAATTTCCTGCCGTCTGCCATGGTGATAAAGTGCTTTTCATGGAGGCTTACAGGCCTCTTTTCCAGATGCGCAATAACGTTTCCTGCCGCATCCATGATCTCGGTTTTGCCTTTTAAGGCAAATATGCTTGACTTTGTATAATATTTTACATTTCCCTCTTCATCCGTGATGTCAATCCGGCTGTGAAGATCTCCCAGGTTCAGAGCAGTATACAGAGAATATACAGGCTCACCGTAATCGTCGACCGTACTTCTGCTGATGCTGTTCGCAGCATCATTTAAGCCTTCAACTGCTTCTCCGAGTTTCTTCAGTCCGTCCAAAAAACCCATTGCTGATCTCCTTTCTGTTGAATCATTATTGTACAGACTTGCCCAAACTGCGAGGTGTTTTCGCTGCTGCCGGCGGACGCAGTCTGAAATATCCAAGGCAGTCTCTAATAGTATAGCACCTGCAGACATTATACATCATATGTTACTGTTCAGGCCCACCTGAAAATAGATAAAAATAATCCCAACAAAAATTAAACGTTTTTTTACCCATGCAGCAGCGGCTTTCGCCCCTGCTGCATT
>ONKG01000132.1 GCA_900318375.1 uncultured Lachnospiraceae bacterium | reverse complement strand
AGACTCGTCCAGTTCGGCAAAGAAGCTGTCCATCTTCTCCTCGACATTGTCCAGCTGTGACAGATCCATACAGGCAAGGGTCAGGGAGGATTCTTTATCGGCCGCCTCGCTGGCAGCTTCGCCGGCTGCCATGAAGAAATCGACGATCCTCACGCCGGTCTCCCCGCCGTTTTTGTCCTTTTCGATCCCTGCAAGGTAATCGTAGGACCAGCCGACACAGGGCTCCGTCTCCTCGGAGGCGATCATATATTCCGCATAGGGCGCGATCAGATGAGCTGTCTCCACTGAGGACATGAGGCAGGCGTCAAAACCGATCCAGCTGAGCTTTTCCTCCGCAAAAGGACTGTCTTTGAGGGCGCCGGTGAATTCTTCCATGGTAAGGCCGTCCTTGGCCCAGGCCGTATCCCAGCAAAGACCTCTCATGGGGCCGCCGCCGTGATCCCACAGGATCAGAGCATACTTATCCGCAGGAAACTGGTCATGGCTGTAATCCAGAAATGACTTGAGTGTCCCTGACTCTCCCATGTTGGCGGGCGCCTTCTCCACCTCCAGGGAGGCGAAGGTCTCCTTCTTGTCCCAGGTAAGTCCGGTTCCAGTACCGGTTGCTCCATCTGATCCGCTTGTTCCGCCTGCTCCGCTTGTTTCTCCATCCGCGGAGCCGCTTCCTGCCGTCAGGGCATAGACAGCTGTCTCTTCATGGGAAAAGCCGTTCTGCCACTGCATCGTTCCGCCGGCCATCACGACCACGTTTACAAGGTCCGTGTTGACACCGGAGGCAACGATCTCCTCCAGGTCCTTAGTGGCCGCGCCGGTCTTGCTCTCCAGATCGCTGCCGCACAGATAAAGCATCAGAGTGAGTGCCTTTCCGGACGGCCCGACTGCTGCCGCATCCGAATCTTCTCCGTTTCCCGCGGCTGCCGCTTCAGATCCTGTAGATCCCGCAGCCGGATCCGCCGCAGAGCCGCCCTGCCCTGCAGAACCGCACCCGGAAAGCGCTGTTACCAGGAACATCAATAAAGCAAGGAGGATCGCTCCCCCTCTTTTGATACCGTTTCGCCTGACAGCGGCTTTTTTTCTCTTTGAGCCATCACTCGATACCATATCCTCACTCCTTCTTGCCGGATTATTACGTAGTTTATTCATACAGGTTCGTAGTCGCAGGATTATTGCTGTAAATATGCGACCATCCTGCACCAAACATAATCATTGCGCAGTCTGTGGGACTATGTAGTGAAAAAAGCGGGCAGCAGATGCTGCCCGCTCCAAGGTCATAAAGCAACTTGACAGGCTTTACAGATTAATAAGGTCAATCTTAATAATAAATAATAAGGTCAATCCCTTAATATGTGCCGCCATCAAAAACACGGGAGGAGCCGTCTTCAAACAGGATCGTATAGCTGACCTTCAGGTCGGAAGTAAAGTCTGAATAAGGGACCATCTGAAGAGCTTTGGTGCTGCCCTCCAGGGGAATCGAATACAATCCGGCATCCACCATAGTCTTATATTCCATGGACCCGTCGGGGCTGCAGATATATACAGGAGCGTTGAAATAATACTCCAGTGATTTAAACAGGGTCAGTGGATATCGGGAAAAATCATCTTCTTCATAACCGTTGTCAATTTCAAATCCGGACAGGCTGGCTGTACCGTTTCCTGTCGAGATGTCGAACGAATATTTCAGCCCCAGCCCCAAATTGCTGTAAATCTCCTCTTTCGGCATCAATTTCCAGGAACAAAACATATCGCTGTTTCCTATCATTCTGTACATTGTCCCTCCCTGATCATCGTTGTATTCGATCAGTGAATAGAAAATATCAGGGTTTTCCTGCATGGTGCAGATGAGTCCTGACAGGGAACATGTGAAGATATTTTCATCTTCGCTCCTCTGCATCGCTTTAAGCGTCAGCGTCTCCAGGCATAGGAGTGACGAACCCTCCCCGACATCATACTCTTCGAGGTATTCCTGTTTATCCTCCGCCTCAAGGTCCGAAGTGCAGTCGCGGTCCACTTCAATGACTACATCTTTAACAGAAGCACGTTCTTCTTCGGTCAATGTATCGGGAAGTGTAAAGGTAAAGTCTTTTTTATACTGGTCGGGATTATCAGGATATTTGACCTCCGGGTCAAATATTTCCACGGACTCTCCATCTGAGCTGGAGAGACTGGTCACTTCAGGCTTTGTCTCTTCAACCGACAGCGACAGGCCGCCGTCCAGATCGAAGGCTGATCCATCCGGGAAGGTAAATACAACGCTATAAAGCTTCGGCATTTCTTCTGCCGTTGTATCCTGATCTTCGCCTGCAGTTTCCTGCCCTGCCCCGGTCTGCTTTCCGTCGTCAGATTCCTGCCCTGCTGCAGAGGCAGCGTTTTTCTCCTGCCTGATTGTCATGGATATTTGGCTGACAGGCTCACCGGCTGCTTCATCATAGAAATCGTGCTCAGCATAAATTCTTGTTTTTGTATTGGCAAAAGCTATGAAACTATCACTGAAGCTGCCGCTCTTCTCTCCATCATTCAGTCTCCAGTTGTCGATCTTCAGAATGCTATCCTGATCGGACTTATTTTCCAGTACAAATGACACAAGGATGGTAGTGTCCGCAAGGAGGATATGCTCGCCGTATACCGTGATCCCATCCTGCGAATAAAGTTCTGTGCGGACAGGGGCTGCCCCGTCTGCGTCCAGTGCTCTGGTCATTTCCTCCTCTGTGAGCTTGTCTTCGCCGCCCTCATCCTGCGATGCAGCATCAGAACCCGGCTCTGTTCCCGAATCTTCCGTGGAAGCCTCCTGCGTCCCGTCTCCCTGTGCATCACCGGACATCGCCTTGTCAGCTGTGTCCGTATCAAGAGGAAACGCTTCTGACAGTTCAAAGCGGACCGGAAGCTTATGCAAATCTGCTTCGGATTCATTACGCCGGGCATTTATTTCCGCAAAATAAAGTGACACGGAATTGATATCTTTCTCCCCCTCTGCTTTAAGCACATTGGAAATTGTTAGATGATGCGATCCGCTCAAATGGTTGAAAACCGTCCACTGGTATTGTATATTCATTGTTTCAAAGACTGCACTGAATTCTTCTCCGGGACCAATTGTCAGATTTCCGTCATCTAAACCCGAATATGTATTCAGAACAATGTCATTGACTGCAATTTCTTTCGGAATATCCAGAACAGCCGGCTCTTTTCCATTGTTTATACAGCCCACGGCGAACCTGATAATTCCATCTCTTTTCACGTTTATGCTGCGAAGAGTCCAGCGAAGATCACCCTGTGTACACTCTGCTAAACCGGACGGATTTTCATTATACTCTTTTGCTCCCGAAACAGGGCTGAGATCCAGATCAACCGGATGCAGGACCATTTCAAGACTCATATCCTGTTCTTCTGAACTTCCGCTGTCCGCTGCCGCTGCAGTATCTGTGCTGCTTCCTGAACCGGCTTCTTCTCCTTCCAATGTGGTTTCTGTGTCTTCTATATCATCAATCGGATTTTCTTCTTCCAGATCCATGACAAAGGATAGTTCCTTGAGGCTTGTCAGCCCTGCCAGAGTATCTTTGTCAAACGAAATATCAAATATTTCACTTTCCCCCGGGGCAAGATCATAAAAACTGATTCCGCCGCGGGACGGTATACATGTGCATGTACGGGATTCATCCGCCAATTTCACCTGATTGTGCAGTCTTCCGCTCAGGTTTTTGTCATATAGATTTTCTATCAGTATATGCAGGTTCAGCGACTCATCCCCTTCTGAACTGTCCAGATTTCCTGACACTGTCATCCGCAGATAGTCATTTTCAAATGAATACTTTTCCCCTTCCTCAAAGCTGATCGGAGTAATGTTCGGATTATTAACCTCCATCAGTTCTGTGCCGTAGCGGTTTGCCTGTGTGTCTGAAATCTCAAAACAGGCATATAATGTCGATCCGGACAGGATATTGTCAAAAAAGCGGAAATGAACTTCCTGAGGGAGCGGTATTTGATATCCTCCCCGCCAGGTGCTGTCCTCCCACTCGGAAAAGGGCCTGATCGTATCCCCGTCACGGGTGACATTTTTATAATCAAAGAGCAGATTCAGAGACTGGGAGTGCTCCTCATCGATCTCGATGCGGTTGCTCCATGTGCCCGTTACCTCGTCCCCGACATACTGTTCCAGGAGAGGAAGATTGGTCCCTGAAGGCGCGTCCGCGCATTCAAACATGGCATGTGTGACTGTTCTTTCCGCCCCGCTCTCATCATTGATATAATTGCCCTCGATCTGCAGATTCCCGTCATCAGAGATCCCATATCCCAGAGGCCCCGCAAGGATCTCCCCGTTTTCATCCACGGCATACAGGGTCCTGCCTTTGTAGGCCGCAGTGAGCAGGCCGTTTTCGTCCACTGACACCCGATCTGTCACGTATACCTGGGCATATCCTGTTCCGCTCAATTCATTATCCTCTGAACCGGCCTGGTCCAGGATCAGCAGCTCTGAGGAGGCATAGTACTGCATCTGTTCCGGCGTCAGCTGTACAGAAAAATACTGGGTCTCTCCCTCTGTTCCCGCGGACTGTACCTGGCTCATCTGGGTCCAGTCACCCATGGCATCTCCCAGCCAGATATCCGCAAACTTTTTGATGTATTCCGTATAATCGGGCGCAAACGCGAAGCTGTCATATACATCGCGCCACATTTTCTCATAATAGGTCTTGTTGTAATAAGGATGATAGGCGGACAGGCCGCTGCAGTTG
>ONKG01000033.1 GCA_900318375.1 uncultured Lachnospiraceae bacterium | reverse complement strand
GCAGGTTCATGAAACCTGTGCCAATGGACATGAAAATAATCATTCAACCATAGGGCTATTCGGATGTATAGTCTAACTGGTTGGGAAAGTACTAATCAACGAAAACAGATAATTAAAATAGATAAAAAAAAGTCAACGAAAAAAATTGACGAATAAAAATCGATGAAAAAAGATCGATGAAAAACCGTTTCCCAGCCGGATCTCCCATGCAGTCAAAAAGGATTTGCCGCGTCCGGATGCAAAGGGCCCCTGAGAGCGATCACAGGGAGATCATCAGGATCATATTCATCACTTCACGGTCCTCCTGCAATGACTCGGATTCCAGACCACTCAGTCTTTCTATTTCCTTCACATATTTGTCAAGATCTCTGTAAATATGAACTTCGTAGCCCGGGTGCCGGTCCTTTCTGAGCATGTCCCGAAGATGCTTTTCACACAGACCGCAGTCCGTCTTTTCATCCTCGGTAATGCCTGCGACTATACCGTCCACAACAGTCAGATGGCTGACAGAATACGCGCGCTCATAGGCCGTGAGATAGAGATCATAGCCCGAGCACCCCTCGGGAAGCTCAGCGGCCTGATCGACTGCCTCCTTCACCTTGAGGGAAGCGCTTTTCGCACGCATAAACATAACAGTACCGACAATACTGCGGCCTGTCGGAAGGGCGCCGACCGCGGCAAGAATCGAAAAGACATTTTTTTTGGTATGGAAGTAAAAATAAGCGGCAAAGAATATAATCAGGACTGCTGCCAGCATCAGGCAGGATTTGATCAGCGAAGCCTTTTTGGCCGCCTGCAGATATCCAAAGGATCCTCTCTTCATTTTATATAAATCTTTCTCCCGTAAACCCTGTCCTGCCGGCATAAGCCGGCATTGATCTCTTCGGGAAATCCTTTTCTCACGAAAGAAAAGCCCGGTGCCGTGCCAAACAGCAAATCCGGGCTTTATCTGATTTAAGTCTCAAAGAAGTGCCTGTATCAGAGAATCACTCCTCCGGCTCTTCCGCGTAGTCCTGGGCACTTTCCTGGGCAGCCATGATCTCCTCGTTCTGAGGAAGCAGCTCTGTGCGGTTCTGACGGATGGTCTCGATATAGCCGCTCAGGCTGTTGTGGAAATTGGCGAAGATCGCGGTCAGGCTCTCGAGGGACTGAGTGGTGTTGTCTTCGAGCTGCCCGAGCATATCATCCATATACTGAGAAGCAGAAGATCTGTAGGCATTGGCTTCCATGACAGCGCGGTCAACAATCTCCTCAGCCTGCTGCTGTGCCAGGCGCACGATCTGATCAGCCTGCGCATAGGCCTGCTGCATGATCTCATGCTCGCTTACCAGCTCATTGGTATGGATGGTTGCTTCATTGATCAGCTCATCTGCTTTACGTCTTGCGTCCTCAAGAATCGCCTCTTTGTTATTGATGATCCTCTGGTAATGCTTGATCTCTTCCGGTGTTCTGGCACGCAGCTCTTCCAGAAGTCCGTCCAGCTCATCTTTGTCAACGATAATGTTTGTCTTGGAAAACTTCTGCGGGCGGCAGCTGTCGATAAAATCTTCGATCTGATCAATCTGCTGTTCAATCTTACTGCTCATGGTATCTCTCCTAACCTGTTTTTCTATATGAATTCGTAACAGTTCACGTCAAAATGAGACTTTCGTAACGTGGATCGTCACTGATTCTCCTTATTTCTCTCCCGGAGCTTTTCCCAGACAAGTTCCTCCACATAGGGAGTCACGCATTTCGAAATATCTCCTCCGAAAGCGGCGATCTCCTTCACCCCTGAAGAATTCAAATAGGAATACTTGGCGGATGTTGTCAGGAAAACAGTATCAAGGTCTCCGTTTGAAAGCATCCTGTTGGTCTGGGCGAGCTGAAGCTCGTATTCAAAATCCGAGACCGCACGGACGCCTCTGATAGAAATATGCGCGCCGATCTGCTTTGCATAATCGACCATCAGTCCGTAATAGGCATCCACACGGACATTCGGCAGATTTTCACATACTTTCTGCAACATTCTAACACGTTCGTCAACAGAAAACAATGGAGTTTTCGCCTTGTTCTCCAGTATGCAGATCGTCACTTCATCAAACATTGCAGCGGCACGATTAATAATATCTATATGGCCAAGGGTGACAGGATCAAAACTTCCCGGATAAATAGCTGATCTCATGATGTGGTCCGTATTCCTTTCTACAAATCGGGCGGACAAATGTTTCAACGTTACATATATGCGCCCTGTCAATGGCATGGATATGCAGCGGGCGGAAATCGCATTCTGCAAAAGCAAAGCTTTGTTTGCGCCTGCGCGCGCAGTTTCGGCCTTACACCCCCGGGCTTCACGCCGGGAGCGCGGTGAAAACACTTGCGGCTTCCGGCGGCTCTGTACAGCATCTTTTCAGCTATTACGGCGAATGAAAAGGTGGCGGTTTCCGCGATAATCCTTCTCCCGGTAGATCTCAAAACCGGTTTCATCGAGGAAGGAAAAATCACTGTCATAGTCCGTTTCCACAACGATAATCGTATCTTCAGTAATATAGGCCATCCCGTCCAGGGCAGTCAGAATTCTTCGCGCAAGATCTGATTTATAAGGCGGATCCAGATAAACAAGATCAACTTCTTTTTCATGAACCTGACGAAGTGCCGAAACCGCATCCTGCCGCAGGATCACTGCCTGGTCTTCAAAACCGGTCTTGTGGAGATTCTGCTGAATGCAGGAAATGGCTGTCCTGCCGTTTTCAATAAAATACGCGCGTTTCGCGCCGCGGCTGATGGCTTCGATTCCTATTCCTCCGCTTCCTGCGCACACATCGAGGAATACGGATCCCGGGACATCCATCTGCAGAATGTTGAAGAGTGTCTCCTTGATCTTATCCTGTGTGGGACGGGTATCCAGCCCGGGCGGTGTCACGAGCAGGAGTCTTCGCGCGCTTCCTGCGATCACTCTCATAAATAATGCTTCCTTTCTATCAAATAATAATGCAGGCGGTCCCGAATGTAAATACGGATCGTCAGAACCGTTTTGTTCCCTTTCCGTCCCGCTTGGCCGTGCGAAGCCTTGTCAGATCGATCTCCGTATCGTGCACAGATACGACTGTCTTGTCGCCCGGAGACAGGATCCACGCGTTCTCCAGACTGTCACCGGCAGCAAGTTTAATGCCGCGCACCCCCATGGCCGTCTTTTTCTGCTCGGGCAGCTCCTCGACGGCAAAGCGCAGGAACATTCCTTTTCGGGACTGCAGGACGACGGAGGCAGCATCTCCAAGCATGGAAATAAATACAATCCTGTCATCCGAAGCGAGCTTCGCCGCCGCGACCGTCTTTTTGACTACGTCGAATTCGGCGCCCGGGACAGCTTTGACCATGCCGCTCTCTGTCACAAAGACCACTTTATCGAGCCGCAGGGCTTCCTGGGATGCCGCGTATATGATCTCTTCTTTTGCAGAATCGTAATTGCTGATATTGTCGACAGGAATGCCCTTGTCCCTCATGCGGCCTGCCGGCAGGTCCGCCGTCTTGAGAGTGTAGAGCTGTCCCTCTTTTGTAAACAGGCAGATGCGCCCGCTGCTCCTGCAGGGAAAGCAGAACCTGTAGTTCTCCCTAGCTGCAGCCTCGTTTCTGGAAAAAATACCGGGTTCCATTGTCTTGGCGTATCCGAAACGATCCATGACAAAAATAAGTTCCCGGTCCGCATCATCGGCATTGGCGATGAATACGGCTTCCTGGCCCTGTATGATCTCCGTCCTGCGGGGCTGGCTGTATTTCTTTTTAAAGGAAAGCAGATCTGCGCGTATGACCTTGGTCATGGCGCTCCTGTTCTCCAGGATATCCTCATATTTATAGATATTGGCAACAGTCTCCTCGTGCTCCTTCATCAGGGCTTCAATCTCAAGACCGATCAGGCGGTACAGACGCATATCGAGGATCGCGTCAGCCTGCACTTCCGTAAACCGAAGCTGGGCTGCCATTTCCCTGGACATATCAGAGCGGAAACGGATCCCTTCTGTATCACCGGAGACCAGACAGCGCTTGGCCATGGCGCGGTCACGGGAACCGCGGAGGATCTCAATGATCAGATCAATGACGTTGCAGGCCTGGATCAGACCTTCCTGAATCTCACGCTTTTTCTGCTCTTTTTCAAGGAGTGTAGTATATTTTCTGCCTGCGATCTCATACTGGAAATCAGCGCTTGCTTCTAAAATAGTGCGAAGGCCCATGGTCTCGGGCTTCCCGTCCATGATTCCCAGCATGTTTACTCCGAAGGTATCTTCCAGACGGGTCTTTTTGTAGAGAAGATTCTTGAAATTCTCCACATCCGTGTCCTTGCGCAGTTCAATGACTATACGGATTCCTTCTTTAGAGGACTGGTTGGTGATGTCGATGACATCATTTGTCACCTTGTTCTCTGCCAGGGCCGCCACATCAGAGAGGAATTTGCTTATTCCCGCGCCCACCATGGTGTAGGGAATCTCAGTGATCACCAGATTGATATGACCGCTCTTTCCTTTTTCGGTCTGCACTTTTCCGCGGACCCTGATCTTGCCCTGTCCGGTCTCGTAAATCCGGGGCAGGTCGTCCCGGTTGACAATGATGCCGCCGGTAGGAAAATCAGGTCCGGGAATGATGCGCATGAGGGCTTCGGTGGTGATATCGGGATCATCCAGAAAAGCCAGCTCCGCGTCGATGACTTCCGCCAGATTGTGAGGCGGTGTGCTTGTCGCCATACCGACCGCAATACCTTCAGAACCGTTGACCAGAAAGTTGGGGATACGGACCGGGAGGACCACCGGCTCCTTCTCCGTCTCGTCAAAGTTGGGACCGAAATCCGCAACATCCTTGTCGAGGTCGGCCAGAAAAGCCTCCTCGGTGATCTTCTCCAGACGGGCTTCCGTATAACGCATAGCTGCCGCGCCGTCGCCCTCGATATTGCCGAAGTTTCCGTGGCCGTCGATCAGAGGCAGTCCTTTTTTGAAATCCTGTGCCATGACGACCAGGGCGTCATAGATCGAACTGTCGCCGTGAGGATGGTATTTACCCATCGTGTCACCGACGATTCGGGCACTCTTTCTATAGGGCCTGTCCGAACGAATACCCAGCTCATACATATCGTAGAGCGTGCGCCGCTGCACAGGCTTTAAGCCGTCGCGCACATCGGGCAGGGCTCTGGCTACGATAACGCTCATCGCATAATCTATATAGGCCTTCTGCATGAGTTCCGAATACTCGGTACTGATGATCTGCTCTCCGCCGCCGGAATCGCTCCCGCCGGGATTGTCAAAGATACGGTCGCGGCCGCCTCCGGCTTCCGCAGTGTTCTTTTTCTTCTTACTCATTTATTCTTCCTAAAAAGCCGCTTGTCGCAGCGCAATGCATTCAACAGTCTAGACATCCAGTTCCGCGTCCCCCGCATGCTCATAGATAAAATTCCTTCGCGGGGGAACATCAGACCCCATCAGGAGCTCTGTCATATCGGAGGCCTGAATGGCATCTTCGATGCGGACCTGCTTCATGCGTCTGCGCGCCGGGTCCAGAGTAGTCTCCCAGAGCTGGTCGGCATCCATTTCACCCAAGCCCTTATAACGCTGCAGGGTAAAGTCGGACTTGTGTGTCTTGCGATAGCGTGCAAGCGCGTAGTCGTCGTACAGATATTCTCCTTCACCGCGCTTGGGCACGACTTTATAAAGAGGAGGCATGGCGATATAGACATGTCCCTCGTAAATCAGTTCCGGCATAAAGCGATAGAACAGGGTCAGCAGAAGCGTCGAGATATGGGCGCCGTCCACGTCCGCATCCGCCATAATGACGATCTTGTCATAGCGGAGTTTTGCGATGTCAAAATCGTTGCCGTAGCCTTCCGAAAAACCGCAGCCGAAGGCATTGATCATGGTCTTGATCTCGGCATTGGCAAGGATTTTGTCGATACTGGCCTTCTCTACATTGAGGATCTTGCCCCGTATGGGCAGGATCGCCTGATACATACGGTCGCGGGCCATTTTGGCGCTGCCGCCTGCGGAATCACCCTCGACGATGAAGATCTCACATTTGGAGGGGTCCTTGCTGGTGCAGTTGGCAAGCTTTCCGTTGGAGTCGAAGGAAAATTTCTGCTTTGTGAGCATGTTTGTCTTGGCCTTTTCCTCCGCCTTGCGGATCTTCGCCGCCTTCTCGGCACAGCCGATGACAGACTTGAGAGTATCAAGATTTCTGTCAAAAAAGCGCACGATCTCCTCTCCTGCCACCTGGGCGACCGCCTTGGCTGCGTCCTGGTTGTCGAGTTTGGTCTTGGTCTGTCCCTCAAAACGGGGAGAGGGATGCTTGATGGAAATGACAGCCGTCATTCCGTTGCGGATATCCGCACCGGTAAAATTGGCGTCCTTGTCCTTAAGGGTTCCGAGACTTCTGGCATAAGTATTGATGACCTGGGTAAAGGCAGTCTTAAAACCGGTCAGATGGGTTCCTCCCTCGGCATTATAGATGTTGTTGCAGAAACCGAGCACGTTTTCATGGAACTCATTCACATACTGCAGCGCGATCTCGATCCGGATCCCTTCGGATTCACCGCTGAAACTGATCACATCGGTGACAGCTTCTTTCTTGCGGTTGAGCGCACGAATAAAGCCGGCAATCCCATCCGGCTCGTGATAGGTGATCTCCTCGGGCTCTTCGCCCCGAAGATCCCTGTATATGATAGTAAGGCCAGGATTCAGATAGGCTGTCTCATGAAGACGGCTCTTGACATCCTCCTCTTTGAAACGTGTTTTTTCAAATATTTCCGGATCAGGAAGGAAGTTGATCCTGGTCCCGCTCCCCTTTGCCTTTCCGACAATCGGCAGCAGGCCGTCCTTGAGCTCAAGGCGGGGCTCGCCTCTGGAATATTTGTCCTCGTAGACATTTCCGTCTCTGGTGATCGTAACGGTCATCCGCTCGGAAAGCGCATTGACGACACTGGAACCCACACCGTGCAGACCGCCGCTCGTCTTATAAGCGTTATTATCAAATTTTCCGCCTGCATGGAGGGTTGTAAAAACAACCCGCTCCGCGCTGACACCTTTTTCATGCATTCCGATCGGAATGCCGCGTCCGTTGTCCGATACCGTGCAGGACCCGTCGGCTTCCAGCGTCACTGTGATCGTGTCACAGTATCCGGCCAGATGTTCGTCGACAGAGTTGTCCACGATCTCGTAGATCAGATGGTTTAAGCCGCGCGTAGACACACTTCCGATATACATACCGGGTCTTGTACGCACAGCTTCGAGACCTTCCAGCACTCTGATGCTGTCGGCCTCGTATTGTTCTTTATGATTTGTCATATTTACTGTTTTTTCTCCTGGAAACTGCAGCGGGCAGTGAACAGGCTTTTTGAATTATTTGAGCGAATCGCTCTTCTTTACGCATGCCATGGCAAGAGCACCGGGACCGATGTGGCAGCAGACGCTAAGGGAAAGCTGCCCTTCTTCCGCGGGAATGTTGGGGAAGGCATCCTGTACTTCTTTTTTAAATACAGAGAAAGCCTCGGGGACCTGTGCATGGACGGCATACAGCCATACATCGCCTTTATCGACACCGCCGAACTGCGTATCAATATCATGGTGAATCGCGTTGATCATGATACTCTTGCCCTGATTGAGTGTGCGGGCTTTTGAAAAAGCATCCAGCCGCTCACCCTTGATCTGCAGGACAGGCTTGATCCGCAGCAGTGTGCCGATCGCCGCGGCAGCGGGAGTGACACGTCCGCCCTTCTTCAAATGTTTAAGTGTATCAAGCATGATATAGATGCTCGCGTCGAATCTCTCTTTCTCGAGAATGTCACGGATCCTGGCTGCGTCATAGCCTTTTTCTACAAGGGCCAGAGCATCCTGCACGGAACGCTTCTGTGTGACGGAAATACGCTGATTGTTCACGACAAAGACGCGTCCGTTGTAGTCATTGGCCAGCATACGGGCATTCTGGCAGGAACCCGACAGACCGCTGCTCATGGGGATATACACGACCTGATCGTTTTTTTCAAGGGCCTTGTCCCACAGATCCATCAGATCACCGGGGGCCGGCTGACTCGTCACGATCTCCTTGTCGTCCGCCATCATCTGGAAGAACTCTTCCCTGGTCAGGTTAATATCTTCATAATAAGTCTTCTCATCGATGGAAAAAGGCATGGGGACAACGTCGATTCCCATATTCTTTCCATCCATCTGTGTGATTCCACTGTTGGAGTCCGTAATGACAGCTACTCTGGGCATACTGTTTTCCTCCTTTAGCACAAGGCCTGGTATGCGGATCGTGTCAGAAATCTTATTTCCAGCAATTCATTTGCTAAATTATGCACAGTCAAAGTACATAATATCTTTTGAGAATGGGAAAGTCAACATGCTCGACAGCAATATACCCTCCCCTTTTCACTATTCACAATCCCCCGGGAACTGTGACTGTAACCTGTGTCTGTCCATTCCGGATTCTCTTTAGACTGAAAATCTTTTGATGACATCATCTTTTTACGTATATGTTTTCCAGCCTTAAAATGTGAGCCTTTAAATGGAAGCCTTTAATATGAGCCTTTAATGTAAGCCTTTAAATAGTAGAATAATCCACCTTTCGTTCTTCGGCACATTGGAAGCCGGGATTGGTGCGGAGCACTTCATCGGCGCAGTCGGCGGCCTGCCGCAGAATATCTGCGTCTTCATAAAGGTCCGCAAGAGAAAACTGAGGAAGACCGCTCTGGCGCACGCCGAAGAGATCGCCGGGTCCCCGGGTCTTGAGGTCCTGTTCGGCGATGGAGAAACCGTTGGAATTTTTTTCCAGGACAGCGAGTCTTTCAGGTTTTTCTTTTCCGCCGTAGAGGAAGATGCAGTAGGACTGCTCCCCTCCGCGCCCGACACGTCCGCGGAGCTGATGGAGCTGGGAGAGGCCGAAACGTTCGGCGTTCTCGATCAGGATGACAGTGGCATTGGGGACGTTAATGCCCACTTCGATGACTGTCGTGGACACAAGGATGTCTGTATTGCCGGCGGAAAAAGTATCCATGACGGCATTTTTTTCATCCGGCCGCATACGGCCGGTCATTGAATCGATGCGGACCTGCGGGGGAAGGACGGAAAGGAGTTTTGCAGTGTAATCAGTGACATTTTCAATTTCCTGCATCTCTCCCTCTTCCACTGCAGGACAGATCACGTAACACTGTCTTCCTTTTTGGATCTCAGAGAGGATAAACCGGTAGGCGCGCCCTCTCTGATCAGCCGGCATGGCAAGGCTTTTGATCGGCAGGCGTCCCGGAGGAAGCTCGCGGAGGGACGAAACCTGAAGTTCTCCGTAGAGAATGATGGCCAGAGTACGGGGAATGGGTGTAGCGCTCATGACGAGTACAGGTACATTTTCCCCTTTTCCCGTCAGGCCTGTGCGCTGGCGCACTCCGAAGCGATGCTGCTCATCCGTGATCACAAGGCCGAGGTCATGGAATTCCACCGCGTCCTGAAACAGGGCGTGGGTGCCGATGACCACGTCAGCGCTTCCGTCCCCAACCGACTGCAGAGCCTCTTTCCGACCCTTTCCCTTGACAGAACCTGTCAGAAGGACCGCCCGGACAGGGAGTCCTGCCTTTTCCATGTACTTAGTAAAGCCTTCCATGTGCTGCCGCGCCAAAACTTCTGTCGGAGCCATGAGGGCTCCCTGTCTGCCGTTCTGTGCGCACAGGACCAGGGCAAGAAAGGCCAGGATCGTCTTTCCGGATCCGACATCTCCCTGTACCAGGCGGTTCATGAGTAAGGGACCGGTGAGATCTGCGCGGATCTCCTTCCAGGCCCGGTCCTGTTCATCAGTGAGAGAAAAGGGAAGCGTCTGCAGCAGTCTCCTGCACCAGCTTTCACCTTCGCGGGTCTCGTCGTGCATGGGCCGGGGGTTTTTCCGCTCCCCCTCTCTGCTCTTCTGTCTTCGCACACCGATGATGAAGGAAAAAAACTCATCAAAAATGAGCCTGCGGCGCGCAGTCTGCAGGGCTTCCCTGTCAGGTGGGAAATGGATGGTGCGAACCGCCTTGCGCTGTCCGGTCAGGGAATATTTTTTCTGAAGATGGTCGGGCAGATCATCCCGAAGGTCCTGTGTCTCCTCGATCGCCGTTTTGAGAAGGGTGCGCATGCGGCTGTCCCCGATCCCCTTGATCTGGCGATAGCGGGGCTGAAGAGTCCCCCGGATCCGGGCATACTGGGCATCGGAAAAAAAGCGGGGCTGTTCCATAAAACGGTTGCCGTTGGCTGTCCTGCGGAGTATGCCCCGAAAGACAAAAGAAGCTCCCGCACCCAGAGACTGTCGGACGTAAGGCATGTTAAAAAAGGTCAGACGGACTTTTCCTGTGCCGTCCGCTCCCTCAAAATGCGAGATCACACGGGCACCCTTACGAAAGGTACTGCCGCTTCCGATCACAGTCAGCCGAAGAGTACACAGAGTGTCCGCAGCGGCCTCCGCGACAGTCTCCGGATCAGTAAAAAAATCGTATTCCAGGGGATAGAAGCGAAGGAGGTCTCCCACTGTCCAAATCTCTTTTTTCGCCAGAACTTCGGCCGCTTTGGGGCCGACGCCCTTCAATTTCTGCACGGGAGTATCAAGTCGCATAGTATTTCCTATCAGACATCAATACCGGCCTTGTCGGCCGGTATTGAAAAATGTACATATTATATTTACTGAAGGATCATTCCGCGGAAAGGATGTAATAGTAAATGGGCTGGCCGCCGAACTGCAGCTCGACGTCACAGGAATCGAAACGGGCAAGGATGCTTTCGCGGAATTTCTCCGCCTCTTCCCCGGTCACATCTTTTCCGTAGTAAACACTGATGATCTCGGTCTCTTCGCCGACCATCTTCTCCAGACATGCGAGCGCAGTCTCGTCACGGTCCTTTCCGACCGCGAGGATACCGGCATCGCCGATGCCCATCATATCGTCTTTGTGGATCTCTACGTCATCAAGGACTGTATCGCGGACAGCATAGGTGACCTCAGCGCTCTTGACAGCCTCGATACCGGCGATCATGTTCTCGCTGTTCTCCTCCACACCCAGATCAGGCGCGAAGTTGATGATCGCAGTGATGCCCTGGGGGATCGTGGTAGTAGGGATCACAATGACCTTTTTATCCGCGGAAAGCTCTGCCGCCTGCTTGGCCGCCATGACGATATTCTTATTGTTGGGAAGGACATAGATCGTGTCTGCATTCACCTTCCTGACTGCATTGAGAATATCGTCCGTGCTGGGGTTCATGGTCTGTCCGCCGGAAATAACGAAGTCCACACCCAGTCCCCGGAAAATCTCTTCAATTCCTTCTCCGACAGAGACGGTGATGAAGCCGATCTCCTTGTGAGGCATCTCTTCTTCGGGCTCGGGACCGGCACCGGCCGCACCTGCCGCGTTTTCGGCCTCGGAAGCCGCCTGCGCGGATCCGGCTTTTTCCAGCTTCATGTTTTCAATGACAAGCCCCTTGAGCTGGCCGTACTGAATACCCTTCTGGATGGCAAGACCGGGATCATTTGTATGCACCTGAACGGCAACAATATTGCCTTCCTGCTGCTCGCAGATCACGGAATCACCGAGAGTGTCCAGATATTTGCGCATACTCTTGGCAGCTGCCTTGTTGAATTCCTTGTCAAGAACAATCGTAAAGACTGTACTGTAGAGATATTTCAGTTCAGGCTCTTCGGCTGCCGCGGGAACCTCGGCTGCAGCTTCTACTGCCGGTGCAGCTACGGACACGATTTCCTTGCCCTGATATCTGTCATAGCAGCCCTTGAGGAACTGGATCAGTCCCTGTCCGCCGCTGTCGACGACCCCGGCCTGTTTGAGGACAGGCAGCAGATCGGGTGTCTTCGCCAGGACCTCATCGCCGTAGTTGATAACTTCAGGGATGAAGGTGTCGAAATCCTCGACTCCCTGGTCCGCCAGTTCCCTGGCCTTCTCGGAAATACCGCGGGCAACTGTCAGGATCGTGCCTTCCTTGGGCTTCATGACCGCTTTGTAGGCAGTCTCCACAGCCCTGACAAATGCATCCGCCATCAGCGGAACAGTGATCACATCTTCCCCGCGGACGACTTTTCCGAAGCCGCGCAGAAGCTGGGACAGGATAACGCCCGAGTTACCGCGCGCGCCGCGGAGAGAGCCCGAGGATATTGCCTTGCACACATCGCGCATGGAACGGGCATTCTCATCGAGATTCTCTACTTCTGCTACTGCAGATTTGATCGTCAATGTCATATTGGTGCCGGTGTCTCCGTCAGGAACAGGGAATACGTTCAGTTCGTTGATCCACTCTTTTCCCGCCTCAAGATTTGCTGCACCCGCAAGGAAAAGGTCAATGAGACGTCCTGCGTCAATTGACCGGTTGTTTTCCGTCTGCTTATTCTCATTCATGCTCACCGCATACTCCTCCTGCTATTCAATGATCAGACAGCTTTCATGCTGACATGATCAGTCGATCAGTCTGACACCTTCCACATAGATGTTGATCTTTTCGATCTCAAGACCCGTAAACTCTTCCACCTTATAGCGTACACTCTCGATCAGGTTGTCCGCCACAGTCGTGATATTAACACCATAGGAGACAATCACGTGAAAGTCGATCACAAGCCGGTTCTTCGGGGTGAGCGTGACATCAATGCCTTTTGTCATTGTGTCCTTCTTGAGCAGATTGACAATTCCTTCCTTCATATTGACGCCGGCCATGCCGACGATTCCGAAGCACTCATTAGCAACGCTGCCTGCATACTGCGCAATAACTTCATTGTCAATTGAAATATTGCCCATATGCGTATTCATGTAAGAAGACTTCATATTCAGGTTGTTCTCCTTTCATTACCGCCGAAGCGGTTTATTCGCATTTTTTGCATGGGCGTTTAAAAGCACCATCGCCCAACGTCTCTTTATGCTTATGCCGGATCTTCCGCGCAGGTGCAAAATGCATCCCTCGCAGAGATTAAAACGCCTTACAGACTGCTCCGAGCATAAATTGACAAATAAATTATACCTGAATGACGCAAAAAAGAAAACATACAATTGCAATGCATTTTAAAAAAACCTTTTGTTAAATAAAAATATTTTGCTTGCAATCAACATTTGTTTCTGATAATATACTAATGTTGTTTTTCCGAACTTGTAACTATTCGGCACGATAGCGAATGTGCGTCCATGATTGATGCCCACGATCAAGCGGTTCGCGCGGTGCTCTCTCTCATAACCGCAGGATAATCCGGCGATCGTTGGGGTGTTGAATAATTACCTTATTTTAAAAGGGTTAGGAGGTGTTAAGATGGCCAAGTGCGATATCTGCGGCAGAGGCGCTTTCTTTGGAAATCAGGTCAGCCATTCACATAGAAGATCTAATAAAGTCTGGCATGCGAACGTTCAGAGAATTGCTGTAAAGACTGCCGGCGGCAGCAAAAAGATTCATGTCTGCACCAGATGCATGCGTTCCGGTAAGGTCGAGCGTGCATAAGGCATATTTCTCAGGCACCGGATCAAGTATTGTCATTGTGCCCCGAATCACATGCAGCATTCTTCTCCGGCAAAGCCTGAATGTTTTGGATAATAATCAAAAATAACAGCTCCGCAGGGATCATCCCCTCGGAGCTGTTCTTTTTTTCGAAAGCCGGTTATTCGGTCTTTGCCCTCTCGGGGAAAGCTGTATTTGCAGCTTCTTCGTCAGAAATCATCTCAGTATTGCGGGAACGGATCTTGTCGATGACTTCGGGAATCATATCCATGATATGTGTGATGCTGGTCTGGTCCTTGACATTGACAACCTTTGTCATGTTGTTCTTGATCACCAGAACAGCGGAAGGTGTCATTTTGGCGGAAAAGCCGCCCATGCCGCCGTCTTTACGGTCCGCACCATTGGATCCTGCTCCGACACCGATGCTGACATCGGAGAGGGGGATGATGATCGTATCGCCCACAGTAATAGGCTCTCCTACTACAGTTCTGGAGGTAAGCACTCCCTGGGCGCCCTGCATAACTGATTCGAGAACCTGGTTAAAACTGTTCTGTTTCGAACCGTTCAGCTTCAGACTATTGCCATTACCGTTCTTTTTTTCTTCCATCGCTATATGATCCTTTCCTTTCACCTGTCTTCTGATCTGCCTTCACCTGCAATCTGTCTTCTGCAGCCGGTCAAGCGGTGCTTCAGACCAAGTATGTTTAATCTTCATCGCGCATTATCCGTGCCCCCAGCCGCGGGGTACGTGCCCTAAAGGGAAACTTGCTTCTATGTGACCGCGGGATTGCTGCCGTTTCCGTTTCCTTTTGGTTTGCTGTTTCCTCTGCCGCTGCCATAGCGGTGGCCGTTTCCGTTTCGGACAGGAGCCGGACCCCGGCGCAGTCTGCGGATCAGCCGCCATACATCTCTGCAGAGCAGAATGCGGATTCCGCCGTATACGAATGTGAACAGCCGTATTTTTCCCCTTGCTGCGCCCTGCAGGTCAAACCTGTACAGTTCGTAATCTGTTCCGATCGAAACATGCCCGGCGGTGACCGGATATAAATATCCCTGTACAGCAAAGACCTGTGCGCTGCGTGCCGGGT
Organism: uncultured Lachnospiraceae bacterium; assembly: GCA_900318375.1. Taxonomy (GTDB): domain Bacteria; phylum Bacillota; class Clostridia; order Lachnospirales; family Lachnospiraceae; genus CAG-791. The sequence continues at coordinate 65,437 of ONKG01000033.1, read as the reverse complement.
CTCCCAATCCAAGGACACCGGTGAGCCCCCATTCGGAGGGCAGGGTCTTTTCAATCATGTAAAGGATACGCTTCAGGATCAACTCTTTTGCCCGCATCCCGTACTCCGTCTGCAGGACATAGAGCGCATCCTCTATTCTGCGGGAGATTTTCTCGATCCGCTGCAATACAGCCTCGATCTTTTCATCCAGCGTCTTCTTTTCTTCTGCTTTCTCCGGCTCTTTGGGCTTTTCCTCCTCCTTCTCTTTTTCCTTCCGTTCCAGAATCTTGTCCAATGGAATCTTCCGCCCTAAAAAACGGGCTTCGATCCGGACCAGCGGGTCCTGTTCATCTCCGCCGCCGACCACTGCGCCGGCGTATAGAAGTCCCAGAAGCCATCGGACATTTCCCTCCATTGAAATATCTTTTTTGGGGTCAAGATGGAGGATCTCAGTACTTCCCTCCGGATCATTGACTCCTCCGGAAAAGAAATAACGAAAAGGAACAAAAAGAACGAGCAGCATAATGATCAGAAGAAATGCCAGCAGGACCAGGAGCACAATTCCCAGCACCTTCAGCACAGTCAAAAAAACTGCCATCGCCTACTACTCTCCTCTTAAAAGGCAGTCCGGGCCGCCAGATACTGCGCGGCATTCCACTGCCCGGTCATATGAAATGATTCTGTTGTGAGGGTATTGACCAGCTCCACCGCATCGGCTTTTCCCGCTGCGATCCCTACTATAAAAGGTTCATGCACCTTATAGTATTTGGTCTGAAGATTTGCGCAGTGCATGATCTCCAGCTGCGGTCTTCCCTCCGGGCCATGAGCCAGAACCAGGACATAGGTCGACAGGTGTCCCTTTCCGCGCAGCAGATCTCTCCTGATCTTCCCGGGATTGCGGACCATCGGACTCACATACAATTTATCATAAAATATCATCGAACGCTCCCCCTGCATTCAAGGCGGATCCATCCGCTCAACACATAGATCAGTCCGGAATACCATCCCCGTCGAGGTCCTCGTAGACACCGATATTCTGCATGTTGACTGTCCTTCTGCGAAGCTTGGCATCCTCGGATGCGCGATAGATGAAATCCTTGATTTCCTTTGCGTGGCGGATATTCTTGAGCGTGATCGTTTTGCTGGTCGCATCGGACGTCACACAGATCACTGTTCCGAGCCCGAATAGTCTCTGCAGGAAGCCGGCACGAAGCTGGACATCGATCACCCTGTACATATAACAGTCATTCTCAATAACAGAAAACAACCCGGTTTTGATCTGAATATCATTTTCGTAGATCAGATATGTTGTAAATGTAAATGGAAGCCCCAGAAATCCTAATCTTTTTTTCTCCCTGTAGACAAGTTTTCCCTGATCTGTCAGAGCGCGCCTGTCCGCAGCGGCGGAGGGTCTTCCTTCAGGACCGTTGCCGGCACCTGTCATATTCTCATTCGTTTTTTCTTTGACCATTCTCTAATCCTCCTGTGGTAATCTGTACTGGGACGAAAAAACAATCACTACTATCATACATCTATTTTCCATTACGGAAAAGTCTTTTCTTTTTTTCAGAGAATATACAGCAGTTGTTACTCGTCACACCCTGACCAGCGGCGTGAGGGTAACGATGCGTTCGACGATTCCAGTTTGGCTGCGCCAAACGTCGAACGCCGTAAAACTCCGGTTTTTGAGCGCTTCAGCGCTCAAAAACACCTCGAGCAGAGTGGAGCGGCTTGTAATAAACAGTTACAGAGAAGCAATGCAGACTCACCCCAAAAAGCGGATCGTTGTGCGCGGGAGGGGCGTATTCCCGATGTCTGAGGCAGGCCGAAAAAGTTTATGCGCGGCAGCCAGTGCGGCTGATCCATGCATTTTTATGAACCCGAAATCATGACCGCAAGTATAAAAACATGCATAAAAACAACTGTGGATGCTCTTTATTATCCGTCTCAAAAGTGTTATCATTGATTTGTAACCTCAGGTGGTCTGTAGGCACAGTCATTCAATACTCGCTCCGTATACGGATACCTGTTTTCCACCGTTTTCTTATTGAAGGAGGCTTTTTATGGCAACTGATTATTATGCATCTCTCGGAAAAAACCTGATCGGGACAAAAACTTTTGATAACCTGATGGCAGCATTTGCCGGTGAATCCCAGGCCAGAAACAAATATACTTATTTTGCTTCCAAGGCCAAAAAGGACGGCTATGAGCAGATCGCCAAGATCTTCCTGCAGACTGCCGCAAACGAAAAAGAACACGCCAAGATCTGGTACAAGATTCTTGAAGGCGTGCACGGCACCGTAGAAAACCTCGAGATCGCTGCAGAAGGTGAGCACGAAGAGTGGACCGAGATGTATCCCGGCTTCGCAAAAGACGCACGCGAAGAAGGCTTCAACGAGATCGCCGATCTTTTCGAAATGGTCGCAGCCATTGAGAAAGAGCATGAAGCGCGCTATCGCAAGCTGATCGAGAACATCCAGGGCGGCCTTGTATTCTCCAGAGACGGCGACCGTATCTGGGAGTGCGGCAACTGCGGCCACATCGTAGTCGGACCCGCTGCTCCTGATGTATGTCCTGTCTGCAATCATCCTCAGGCTTACTTCGAGCTTCACGCCGACAACTTCTGATTTTTCACTTTTTTACAAGAGCAAACCGGCTCTGCGGTCTGTTCTGAATGATCAAACACCCCTGCGGTCATCTGTTTCAAATCCGACAGATGCACCGCAGGGGTGTTTTCTTTTTTCTTTACCTGTTCATGAACCCGGTTCGCTGGTCAGGCTGTTTTTGCCTGTTCATTGCCCCGGTTCGCTGATCAGCTTGTATTTTACCCATTCATGGACCCGGTTCGCTGATCAGCTTGTATTTTACCCAATCATGAACCCGGTTCGCTGATCAGCTTGTATTTTACCCATTCATGAACCCAGTTCGCTGATCATGCTGATAAAATCAAGATCTTCCTGGGTTACACGGAAATTGGTCGTCACAGTCTCGCCGTCGGGAGAAGTGACCTTCAGATCTACAACAGAGCCTTCAGGCAGCCCTTTCCTGCGGACCGCACGGATAAAGGCTGTGAATCCGGGATGCCTTTTCCTGAAATTATTGAGCTGCGTTTTGATCTTCATGATCTGTAAGGGATTAACTGCCATTGTATCCTTCCTTTCGAAAAAATTCTTTGTGTGTTTTACCTAAATACTTGAATGCAGGGCATTTTGAAATTACATATCTTGTCTTGAAATTACTTATATAAAAATAATTAATTCGAGACATTTCCCTCTCCGTACAGCAGTAAGTCCTCAGAATATACACCAGTATTTATCACAAAACATCGATCAGTTCCGCCAGAGAACTGACAGGAACCAGGCGCATGCCTTCCGGAGCCTGAAGTCTGCGCATATTGCTTTTAGGAAGCACACAGACTGTAAATCCCATCTTGGCGGCCTCCTGCACACGCATCTGGGCCATGGACACAGCGCGGACCTCTCCGCTCAGCCCCACCTCTCCGAAGACGATCATATGATCATCCACGGGAACATTCCGGTAGCTGGACAGGATCGCCATTACGATTCCAAGGTCCAGGGCAGGTTCTGTCTGCCTGATTCCGCCCGCCAGGTTAATATAGGCATCGAATTGCGACATTGGTACGCCCAGACGTTTTTCAATTACAGCCATCAGAAGGCTCACACGGTTGATGTCCGTTCCGGTGGACTGGCGTTTTGGGTAGCCGTAGCTGGTATGGCAGACCAGCGCCTGGACTTCCAGCAGAAGGGGTCTTGTCCCCTCCATGGAGCATGTGACGACACTTCCGCCCACATCGTGCGGACGTCCGCTCAAAAGAAACTCGGACGGATTGAGGACTTCCGAAAGACCGTCTCCGCGCATCTCGAAGATCCCGATTTCATTAGTGGAGCCGAAACGGTTTTTGACACTGCGCAGGATTCTGTATGACGCATAGCGGTCGCCTTCAAAATACAGAACCGCATCCACCATGTGTTCCAGAACACGGGGGCCTGCGACATTGCCGTCCTTTGTGACATGTCCCACCAGGAAAAAGGTGATGCCGGTCTCCTTGGCGAGACGCAGCAGGATGCCCGTCGCCTCGCGGATCTGGGCAATACTTCCCGGGGAAGCCTGTACCTGGGCGCTGTACATTGTCTGGATAGAATCAATAATGGCCAGCCTGGGCTTCTCCTCCTGAAGAGTTGCTGTGATCGATTCCAGATCCGTCTCGCACAAAAAGCGGAGCTTATCCGAAATACTTCCGATCCGTCTCCCCCGCATCTTGATCTGGCGCAGGGATTCCTCTCCCGATATATACACAATATCAATGCCGGAAGCCGCCATATTGCGTGCGGCCTGCAGCAGGATCGTCGATTTTCCGATTCCAGGATCACCTCCCAGGAGGATCATGGATCCGGCGACCACACCGCCGCCCAATACTCTGTCCAGCTCGGCGAATCCGGTAGAAAACCTCTCCTCTCCCGTCTCCTCAACTGCGGAGAGCGGAACAGGCTTTTGCCGGATTCCGGGATGGGCCGCAGACATTGCTGCCGCGGAAGTCCCCGCCGCCTTAGCCGGCACGGGGGCTTCCACCATTGTATTCCATTCCTTGCAGGCCGGACACTGACCCAGCCATTTTGCCGATTCATGTCCACAGCTGCTGCAGAAAAAAACTGTCCTGATCTTTTTTGCCATATTAAAAAATATATGATGTTGAGGTCAAAAGGTGGTTAAGGGAACACCGTCTCGTCAAGTTGCACAAACGCCTTCGGCCAAGTACCGGCCGCTCGCCAAGGCCCTTCGGCTGTTTGTGCAACTTGACGAGACTCAGAGCCATTGGATACCTTTTGACCTTTACATCATTATATGCTGAGCACACTGTATTACTGTAAAAATCTTCAGGAAGCCGGATAGCCTCATTAATCAGTCAAAGCTTCCTTCAGAGCCTCTTTTTTTACACCTTTTTTCGTTCCGGTAAAGGTCACTTCGCCTCCGCGGAAGCCGGCGGTCACAGTGCAGCCTGCAGTGAATTCCTCCGCAAGGATCTTCTCGGAAAGAGGGTCTTCGATCACAGACTGGATCGCGCGCTTGAGGGGGCGGGCTCCCATCTTGTCATCCGCATACTCGTCGACAATATGATTGCGCAGGGCTGCAGTGATCTTAAGATCGATCCCCAGCTGTGTTTTGGCGCGCTTGATCAGATCGGAAGCCAGGAGCATGGTAATCTCTCCCATCTCCTCACGGCTGAGCGCGTGGAAGACCCGGATCTCATCGATACGGTTGATGAATTCCGGACGGAAGATTTTCTTGACCTCGTCCATAACGCCCTTTTTCATGCGCTCATAGTCCTGCTCTTTGGTCGGCTTGTCCGCAAATCCAAGGGTCTTGGGCGCGATGATCTTCTGAGCGCCGACATTGGAGGTCATGATGATCACGGTGTTCTTGAAATTGACCTTGTGGCCCTGGGAATCCGTTATATGACCTTCATCCAGAATCTGCAACAGGATGTTGAAAACATCCGGATGCGCCTTTTCGATCTCATCGAACAGCACGACGGAATAGGGATGGCGGCGGACCTTTTCCGAGAGCTGACCGCCCTCTTCGTATCCCACGTAGCCGGGCGCGGAACCGATGATCTTGGAAACCGCATACTGTTCCATGTATTCCGACATATCGATTCTGATCAAATCCTTGTCGGAGCCGAACATGACCTCGGCAAGTGCTTTGGACAGCTCGGTCTTGCCGACACCGGTAGGTCCCAGGAAGAGGAAAGAGCCGATCGGGCGGTCGGGGTTCTGCAGGCCGACGCGGCCGCGGCGGATGGCCCGGGAGACCGCGTCCACTGCATCCTCCTGGCCTATGACGCGCTTATGGAGCTCATCTTCCAGGCGAAGAAGCCGGGCGCTCTCACGTTCCGTCAGGCGGGTGACAGGCACCTTGGCCCAGATAGAGATCACTGATGCAACGTCCTCGGAAGTAACCGGAACTGCTTTGCCTCCCTTTGCGCGCTCTTTCCGGTTGTTGAGGTTCTCCAGTTTTTTGACCAGAATATCCTGCTCTTTGCGCAGGGCGCGTGCCTCGTTGAGGTCTCCCTCCATGAAAGCCCGGGCCAGCCGGGCATCCGTATCCCTGATCCTTTCTTCAAGGGCAAGGGCTTTATTGCCGCTGTCGCCCGAACTGAGACGCACGGCCGCACAGGCCTCATCAATGACATCGATGGCCTTATCGGGAAGATTGCGGTCATTAATATAGCGGACAGAGAGGTCAACTGCCATTTTCAGCGCCTCTTCCTCCACCTTTACTCCGTGGTGCTCTTCGTAGATGTGAACAATGCCCTTCAAAATCTCGATGGTCTGTTCCGGAGTCGGTTCCTCGATCTGGACCGGCTGGAAACGCCGCTCCAGAGCAGCATCCTTTTCGACATATTTTCGGTACTCAGTGATCGTCGTCGCACCGATCAGCTGTACTTCGCCGCGGGAGAGCGAGGGTTTGAGAATATTGGAGGCATCCAGGGATCCCTCGGCGCCGCCGGCCCCGATCAGGGTGTGCAGCTCATCGATGAAGAGAATGATATTCTTGTCCGCGGTCACTTCCTCGATGACCCTCTTGATCCTCTCTTCGAACTCGCCGCGGTACTTGGTCCCTGCGACCATGCCTGAAAGATCCAGGGTCAAAAGGCGTTTGTCCCGCACGGATGCCGGTACATCACCGGACACGATCCTGCGCGCCAGTCCCTCGACGACAGCTGTCTTGCCGACACCGGGCTCACCGATTAGGACCGGATTGTTTTTCGTCCGCCTGCTCAGGATCTGGATCACACGGCGTATTTCATCCTCACGTCCGATGACAGGATCAAGCCTGCCGTCATAGGCCATCTGTGTCAGATCCCGGCTGTACTGATCCAGAATCCCGCGCTGCTCCGGCCCGTTTCCTTCACCCTGCAGGTCACTGCGATGTGCTGCGGGGTCCTCACCCATAGCAGCCAGAAGCTCAAAGTAAATCTTGGGAATGTTGATCCCCATGGCCTCCAGGATCTTGAGCGCGACATTTTCCTTCTCCAGGATGACCGCCAGCAGGATATGTTCCGTGCCGGTCTGGTCAGAGCGGTATTTCTTTGCCTGGATCTGTGCCATATGGAGAACCTTCTGGCAGCGCGGAGAATACCCCTCGTGGTCAAGAAGCGCAAGACTTCCGGGATGAATGTTGAGCTGGGTGATCATCTCCTCCAGACGTTCCTTCGTCACCCCGTTCTCAGAGAGGATTCTGGAAGCAACACCGTCCGGTTCCTGGGCAAGTCCCAGAATCAGATGCTCTGTTCCTATATAATTCTGATTCGCCTTTTGGGAAGCACTCTTGGCCGCCCTGAGGGCAGCAAGGGCATTTTTGGTGTAATTATCCTTCATGAAATCGATTTCTTTCTCTTTATTAGCCTGATTGTTTTCCTATCCGGTATATCCGGCAGCCTGTTATTTTCGTCCGTTCACGGAAGATCATTCATAATCATCGTAAATACTATCCACCATACGATGAAGTTCCAGCCGCGTCATGTTGCGGCATCTGGCCTGTGCCAGCAGTTTACGAAGGTCTTTTTCCAGCTGCGCCCTTGCACGCATCGCATCCACGTCAACACATATTACTGCTCCGCGCCTGCGGTCCATCTTTACAAAGCCCTCCTGCCTCAGGATCGAGTAGGCCTTGTTGACTGTATGCATGTTGATGCCGATGTCATCCGCCATCTGGCGTACCGAGGGAAGCGCCTGACCTTCCTCCAGAGCTGCGGTCGCAATACCCAGAATGATCTGATTGCACAGCTGCTGGTAAATCGCTTCATCACTGCTAAAGTCGATCTTGATTAGCATAGCATATCCCTCCATTTCCTTCCACATGCCCTGCCGGAAAGACATAAAAAGACATAAAAAAGCAGAGCACGTCTTGTTATATGTATAATATAACACGTGACATGCTCTGTCAAGATAATCTGCCCAAAGCCTTTACATACCGGCTGCAGGGGATGATATGCTATCTGCGGGATCCGCGTTTGGAAGAACTGTTGAGGAAGGAATACTCCATATCATCATCGTCGTCCGCGAAGAACTCTTCATCGTCGTCCTCTTCGATGATCGGCTGTGCAGGCTGCCTGCGCGCGGCACTCTGTGCTGCCGCCCTGGCTGTCTTCACATTGTCTGCAGTTTCGGCGGCTGCTTCCTCAATGACCTCTGTGACTGTGTCTTCGTCAGCAGAAGCGGTAATGGAGGAAAGAGAGGACAGCAGTTCAGCATCTTCAGGATAATCCGTCTCCTCATCAAACTCGATCTTGCGGGCCTGACGGGGTCTGGGACGGGGGACAGACTCGGATTTTCCGGAAGAACGGCGGTTCTGACTGCGCTGTTTTCTGACGGGGGGAAGCTCTTCCTCTTCTTCCTCTTCTTCCGTCTCATCGTCGTAGTCTTCTTCCTCGTCTTCTTCGTCCTCGTAGTCGTAATCCTCGTCTTCCTCGTCTTCGTCGTCAAAATCCTCTTCTTCATCACCGGAAGAAAAGATATTTTTCAGAAAGCCCAGGATTCCGCCTTTACGGGGAGCTTCGTCTTCCTCCTCATCATCGTAATCCTCTTCCTCATCTTCCTCTTCATCATAGGAATCATCGTCGTAGGATTCTTCATCATAGAGGTCATCGTCATCAGAGGAATCAGCGTCTTCATCATCTTCTTCCTCTTCCTCTTCATCTTCTTCATCCACGTCATCGCGTGAGAACAGAGCGCTCTTTCTTCCGCCTGCCTTGAAACCTCCGAACAGGCCGCCTTTCTTTTGACGGGGAGCGGGTTCCTCCTCCTCTTCAGAGAAATCATCCTCACCCTCATCATAGGCTTCGTCGTTACCTATCTCGGCATCATCTTCATCTTCTTCAGTGTCTGCCTCAGTATCTTCATCCTGATCTTCTCCGTCCCAGGAGAGAGAATCTTCGTCATCTTCATCCTCTTCGTCGTCAGCAGGCAGGCTTCTCTGTCTGCGGCTTCTTCTGGAAGGAGCGGGACCTCCGAATCCGTTTCTGTGAAGAACAACATAGAGGAAGATGATCAGAGCCACAAGAAGGAGAATCAGAATGCAGGCGATCGTGCGCCACATTCCGGCAGCGGCTGCATTCTTCTGTGCCGCGGCTTCCGCGTCACTGAGTTTCTCAAGATCACCGATCCTGATCCGCTTGTCAGTATCGTAATTGTAGATGTACCAGTGTCCGGTTCCATCTTCTTCTGTAGCGAAATTGATACCATACTGTGCGTTGGGATCTGTATAGGGATCGTATTCCTGACCATTGTCAACATCAGGAGCATCCTGTGAATCAGAAGCTTCATCCTCATCGGAAACAGATGTTGCCGTCTCGTCACCGGAAGCGGGAGTTCCCGCCGTCTGATCTTCGTCATCCTGAGTCCAGGCATCATCAGCTGCAGTCTCTTCCTCAACGCCGGCCTCCTGACCGCCGGTTTCTTCCTGACCGCCTGCATCTTCGCCACCGGCCTCCTGGGTATCTTCTTCCTGTCCGGCAGATTCCTCCTCCGCAACATCCGCGTCGCCGTTATCGACCCACTGGGCTTTTACATAACCCTTGTTTCCGTTCTCGAGCTCTACATAATACCACTCGTTCCCGGCGGAGTCAGTCGTCTTGGATATTACTTCCACCTTGTCTCCCTGCTGCAGAACACCGATGGAATTGGAAAAATCGGGTTTATCCTCAGCGGTATTGCGGATCGTGACATCCGTAGCGTTGATCGTAGCGGCGGCGGCAGGCATCACTGCCAGTATAAATGCCGCTGTGATCGCAACAGCCGCTGCTGCAAGCCTGACGGCACTTCTGCGTCCCAGTCTTGTGTTTTTCATTTCTCCCTCCGAGGCCGGAGCCGCTGACTCCGGCAGTGCTGTTCAAAGTATCGTTCTCCTGATGACAGGAAACTTCCGTCCGCAGCACCGGTCACTTTACTTCCCACGCTGCAATAATCAAATCCGGCAGTTTCCGCTTCTGTACACTACTGTTTCCGGAACAAATCAGCTCCCGGCAGTAATGCCATCTATCATTATAACACCGGATATGCTTTTGTGGGAAAAATTCTTGAGTTACTCGGTGTAAATAAATATATGCTGAATTTATTAGTTGAAGAAAAATCTCTCAAGGCAGATATCCGCCCTTTTTTGGTTTTACAGGTCCAAATCCTCGTCCCGGGTGATGGTAAGGTTCCCGGCAGGATCATCCTGAGGAGCCAGACTTCCCTGTCTGCGGTGTCCTTTCGGGTTTGTCCGCCCGGTGATCTGCGGCTTATTCTGCTTTTTCAAGGCTGAATCCAGAGATCTTTTCAGCATCAGCAGAAGTACGATCGTAAAAATCTGAGTGACTATCAGAATACAGGCGATCGCACGCCACCTTCCGGCAGCAGCCGTACTCTTCTGTGCCGCGGCCTCTGCGTCACTGAGTCTCCCCAGATCGTCGATCCTGATCCGCTTGTCAGTATCGTAATTGTAGATGTACCAGTGTCCGGTCCCATCATCTTCTGTGGCGAAATTGATGCCATACTGTGCGTTGGGATCTGTATAGGGATCGTATTCCTGACCATTGTCTACATGAGGAGCGTCCTGTGAGTCAGCCGTTTTCTCCTCATCGGAGACTGACTCGGCCGTCTCATCAGCGGAGGCGGGAGTTCCCGACGTCTTCTCTTCGTCATTCCGGGTCCTGCCATCATCAGGAACAGCGTTATCCTGTCCGCCGGCTTCTTCCTGGCCGGCATCCTCTATCGTGCGGCCGTCTTCTTTCCGGCCAACATCCTCTTCCCTGCCGGCGGTGTCTTCGTCATCAGTCACCGGAACACCATTCTCCTGCGCGGCTGACTCTTCCTCTACAGCTTCCTCATCGCCGAGATCGACCCACCGGGCCTTTACATATCCCCTGTTTCCGTTCTCAAGCTCTACATAATACCACTCGTTCCCGGAGGAGTCAGTCGTCCAGAATAATACTTTCACCCGGTCTCCCTGCTGCAGAACACCGATGGCATTGGAATAATCGGATTTATCCTCAGCGCTATTCCGGATCGCGACATCCGTAGCGTTGATTGTGGCTGCCGAAACCGATATAACAGTCATCAAAAGGATTACGGTGATAGCAGCAGCCAGGGCAGTCAGCCTGATCATAGTTCTTTGCGGTCGTCCTGTATTATTCATTTACACTCTCCGAAAAAACTCCCCCTGAAAAAGACATGGCCTGCGGAATTGATCCATCATTTTCCATTACACAGCATCAATTGCCTTGCCGATGTCGCTGCGCATATACATCTTGTCAAAATGCACATACTTCGCGGCCTCATAGGCATTGGCGCGGGCCTCTTTGAGTGTATCGCCGATGGCTACGACGCCCAGGACTCTTCCGCCGCTGGTCACAGTATTTCCGTCCTTATCAAAGGATGTGCCGGCGTGATAGCAGCGATACTGCGTCTGTCCGTCGAACTTGTCCAGACCGGTGATGACTTTGCCCTTCTCGTAGCTTTCAGGGTAGCCGCCGGAGGCAATGACGACGCATACTGCCGCGTTGTCATAGAACTCCAGATTGATCTGATCCAGGGTGCCGTCGATGCAGGCATCCATCACATCAATGATATCCGTCTTCATGCGGGGCAGGACAACCTGGGTCTCGGGATCGCCGAAGCGGGTGTTGTACTCGAGGACTCGGGGGCCGTCGGGGGTCATCATGAGGCCGAAATAGAGGACACCGCGGAAAGGACGTCCCTCTGCTGCCATGGCTGCCACGGTCTTGTCGTAGATATTCTCACGGCACCAGGCATCAATCTCGGGTGTGTAGAAGGGGCTGGGAGAGAAGGTTCCCATACCGCCGGTGTTGAGGCCGGTGTCGCCGTCTCCCTGGCGCTTGTGGTCCTGGGAGGAAGTCATCAGCTGATAGTGGGTGCCGTCTACAAATGCCAGTACGGAGACCTCACGGCCTGTCATAAACTGTTCGATGACTACGCTGTTTCCGGCGTCGCCGAATTTCTTGTCCATCATCAGCTCGCGGATTCCGTCCTTTGCGGAAGCCAGGTCCCCGCAGATCAGGACGCCCTTGCCCAGAGCCAGTCCGGACGCCTTCAGAACGATGGGGAAAGAGGCTGTCTCAAGATAAGCCAGTGCCTTGTCCGCATCTTCAAAAGTCTCATAGGCAGCTGTGGGGATGCCGTATTTTTTCATCAGGTCTTTCGAGAAGGCCTTGCTGCCCTCGATAATAGCCGCATTGGCGGGTGTGCCGAAGATCCGCAGTCCCTCTGCCTCGAAAGCGTCCACGATGCCCGCGCAGAGCGGATCATCCATGCTGCAGACAGTGAGGTCGATCTCCTTCTCCTTCGCAAAAGCGGTCAGAGCCGCAAAATCCATGGTCCCGATCGGGACACACTCGGCGATGCGCGCAATGCCGGCATTTCCGGGAGCGCAGTACAGCTTCGCAACGCGTTCGCTGCGCAGGATCGCGTCCGCGATGGCGTGTTCTCTTCCGCCGCCGCCTACCAACAGCACTTTCATGTTCATTTTCTTCTCTGCCAAGTCTTTTTCCTCCATCGAAATCTGCTTGTCCGAAACCTGCTTGTCCGAGACCTGCTTGTCAAATCACTGCCCATCTCCGCCAAGAAGACGGCCGGACCAACTGTGTTTTCGTATAAACCACGGACAGCGGAGACAGCAGCCTCTGCTGCGCCCTCCGCTCTCCATGTCTCAATCTTTCTATATAGGACCAGATAGGACCTGTTCTATAGGATCAGCATTCCCCGCAAAACATAAAGTGTTTGCTCTGCAGAAAATCAGGAAATCCTGGTCCTGCGGCCCTCGATTTTGACCCTTCCCGCTGCGATCAGGTCAATAGCGCGGGGCAGGATGATCCACTCCGCCTGCTCCATGACACGGCGCTGCAGCGTCTCAGGTGTATCATCTTCCATGATCTCGACCGCCTTCTGCAGGATGATCGGTCCCGTGTCGAGATTCTCATCCACAAAGTGCACTGTGGCGCCGGTGACCTTGACCCCCCTCTCAAGAGCTCTCTCATGGACGTGAAGGCCGTAATATCCCTTGCCGCAGAAGGAAGGGATCAGAGCCGGATGAATATTGATGATCTTCCCGGCGTAGGCGGCACAGATCTGTCTCGGGACGGCGACCATAAAGCCCGCCAGCACGATGAGATCCGGGGAAACTTCGTTGATCTTTGCCAGAAGCGCCTCATTGAAGGTCTCCCGGTCCGGATAATCCTTCGGGGACACACAGATTCCGGGAATACCCGCCTTTGCGGCGCGCTCCAGCGCGTAGGCTCCGGCATTATTGCTGATCACCTGGACGATCTGCGCATTGCGGATCGTGCCATCCTGAATGCGGTCGATGATCGCCTGGAGATTGGTTCCTCCGCCGGATACACAGACAGTCACTCTCAGCATACGTCGACTCCTTTTTCTCCCGCGGCAATGCTGCCGATCAGGTAAGCTTTCTCTCCGATCGCCTCGAGGGCGGCGATTGCCTTGTCCGCGTCCTCTGCCTTTACAGCCAGCACCATGCCGATGCCCATGTTGAAGGTGTTGTACATCATATGCTCTTCGATTCCGCCGCGCTTCTGCAGCAGCTTAAAGATGGCGGGCACCTCATAGCTGTCTTTCTTCACGCAGGCACGAACGCCGTCGGGGAGCATTCTGGGAATATTCTCATAGAAACCGCCGCCGGTCACATGGCTGCAGCCCTTGATCTGCACGCCTGCCTCGCGCACGCTGCGCAGAGCGCGGACATAGATCTTCGTGGGACGGAGAAGAGCATCACCCAGTGTCTCACCCAGCTCCGGATAAAACTCTTTCAGATTCTCTTCATTGACATCAAATACCTTGCGGACAAGTGAAAAACCGTTTGAGTGAACACCGGAAGAGGCAATGCCGACCAGAGCATCACCGTCACAGATCTCAGCACCCGTGATCAGATTCTTTTTGTCAGCAGCGCCTACCGCAAAGCCCGCCAGGTCATATTCATCCACAGGATAGAAACCGGGCATCTCCGCCGTCTCGCCGCCGATCAGGGCAGCGCCGGCCTGCTCGCATCCGTCGCATACACCCTTGACGATCTGCGCGATCTTCTCGGGAACGTTCTTGCCGCAGGCAATATAATCGAGGAAAAAGAGCGGTTCGCCGCCCGCACATGCGACATCATTGACGCACATGGCGACACAGTCAATGCCGACAGTGTCATGCCTGTCCATCAGGAAGGCGAGTTTGAGCTTGGTCCCGACACCATCCGTTCCGGACAGCAGAACAGGCTCTTCCATCTCTTTGATCTTTGCCAGAGAGAAGGCACCGGAGAAGCCGCCGAGTCCTCCCATCACTTCCGGCCGCATAGTCTTTGCGACATACGCTTTCATCAGTTCTACGCTGCGATACCCGGCTTCGATATCAACGCCGGCACTCTTGTAATCCATCATGTTCTGCGGGTCTCCTTATATGCTCTTGAAAAGTAATGATTATGTTATTTGCAACAATTTGTTATTTCGCACAATTCCCGGCGAAGGGAGATTCTCCTTCCGCCGGGCTGCTGTTTTTTATTAATAATTCCGGAAGCCTGCTTCCTGCAGGTGCGCATCCTTCTTCTGGACTTCCTCAAGCTGACGCTGTGAGAAATCCTTGAGTCTCTGCAGAAGTGCCTCATCCGAGATAGCAAGCATCTTGGCTGCCAGGATGCCTGCGTTCTTGGCGCCGCCGATGGCGACAGTCGCCACGGGGATTCCGCTGGGCATCTGTACGATCGAGTACAGGGAATCACGGCCGCCCAGGGAGGTGGTGTGCATGGGAACGCCGATGACAGGGAGCGGGAACATTGCCGCGCACATGCCGGGCAGATGCGCCGCCATACCTGCGCCGGCGATAATGACCTTCATGCCGGCCGCCTCGGCGCCCTTGGCGTATTCAAAGAATACATCGGGCTCGCGGTGTGCGGAGATGATCCGCATATCATAGCTGACTCCCAGCTCATCGAGAACTTCTGCTGCTTTTTTCATTACGGACAGATCAGAATCACTGCCCATTACAATTCCTACCAGTGCCATTTTGTGTTACCTTTCCTTTCTGGATAAATGCAAAAAAACATAAATACATTACCTGATATAACGATTGCAGATATCCGCCGGCATTTTTAAGCCTGTTATCGGTTCATTTTATCCGATTCTATGCAAAAACAGTTTAGAGAGCCCGATTGAATCAGGATAATAACACACGGGCACTGCCTGTAGTTTAATCAAAAAAGCCATCCTGTGCAAGTAATGATTCCTCCTTAAGCCGCGTACGAAGGCATTTTTGTGTGAAAAGCACTGTAGTGCTTGTTTTTGACGGAACTTATTTGTAAAAGTTTGACGACACAGACTGCGGGAAAAACCGCTCTCTCTGCCACCTCTCCGGACATGATATCCCTTCCGCACACATCTCGCGGCCCAAAGCCGCAGGTAATGAGTGGGAAGGATTCAGGATCCGCTGACGAGTCTTCCCTCCGCATGCATGACTGCAGTGTCTTTGTTTTTTGCCAAACCTTATTACTCAAAAGGCCTGTTCAGAAATTGCGTGCCCTCCAGGACGAACCTTCCGTCACGGATCACCGGGATCTCACTGCCGTCCGGGCGGACAGCCGCCAGCAGGCCGACTTCCTCATAGGGGATCGTGATATCCGTATGGCAGCCGAAATACGCTTTTTCCGGTTCTGTATCCCTCAGGAGGGAATACTCGTTTTCCTTGGCGAAGATTTCCTTCCCGTCGGGATTAAAGACACTGTTTTCCTCTTCATGACTGTAGCAGGTATCGCCCACGGCAAAGTGAGGACCTGTCTTTTCCGCGATCAGGATCGGCAGGCGCTCGAGGATCCCCAGCCTTTGCGACTCTGCGCAGGCAGTGGTATTGGTGCCGATGGCACACTCTCCCATGGGAAGTGTCTCATGATGGAAAAGGATGTTGTCCTCAATATACTTACGTCCTTCCTCCGCCGTCGGAAATCCGCCGCAGCTGTAGTCCGCGATCCGCCCGTTCTCAAAGCGCACTGCCAGGTCTTCGAAGAGAAGTCCGTTGAGATAAACACGGGTCACATGCAGCAGGCCTTCCGTCCCTGAAAGTTCAGGCGTCGTAAACACCTCCCCCACCGGAATATTGACATCTGCCACGCAGTTTTCAAAAATGGTCTGCCTTGCGGGGTCTTGAGGCGTCTGCAGACGCACAGTCAGGTCCGTCCTGTTATCCCCGCGGCCCAGGACATGAATGCTCTGCGCCGTGTCCAGCACATCGATGATCTTTGCCTGCACATGGCGGTAAGTCATGTAATCCAGTGTATTTATATCGATCACCGCATGGAAAATCTCATCAAACGACGCTTTCAAATCGCCGTCCTCATAGCCTGTTGTGATCTCCGGGATCGGAAACGCGATGATCGTAAAGCTCCTCTGACGCCCGATCACAGCCTGGTCATAGAGAAGATCGGCCTCCTGCCTGCAGCGGGCGATCTTTTTCTGCTGGGACCCGGAAAAACGCGCATAGCCCTCATGCATGACAGGTGAAAAAGGCTTCTCCCCGAAAGTCTCCATGACAAGGGGGCCTGCATACAAGGCTGTCTCGTCCTCCAGTTCCGCGTAAGCCTGCTGCAGGGCCTGCATGCGCCTGCTCCGCAGTACATCGTTGAAAAACAGCGCCAGATCTTCTCTGTGGTCATACCCGTACTGGGGATTCGCCGGTGTCGTCGAAAAGCCGCCTCCGCCGCGTCCCAGATGCTGAGTGAAAAGATTTCCCTGCATCCCCGGGATCACAGACTCCAGACCGATCTTCTTCAGATTCCGGACCGTCCGCCTGACTACGCGCTCGAAACCGACAGGATACAGGATTCCCGCGCGCCGCCGGATGGACAGGTCTTTTCCAGTCACCTCGAAGCCGATCCGGAACCCTTCTGTCCAGGTATCCGCCATCCTGCAAACGGTCTCCTCATCCAGACTCTCCAGATAAGAAAAAACACCTCTCTCATTGTCAGAGACATAGGCCCCGTAACGATACAGGCAGCGCTCGTCCCCGGGAGTATACCACTCCCCTATAATCCGCTCCGGGAGGCTGCCGCCCACCAGGCTCCTCTGCACACGGACCAGGGTCTCATCCGCCGCGTAGTCCTCCAGAAACTGCCTGATCTTCTCCCGTATATGTCCCGCCGGCGGCATCCCTTCGGCCTGCCCGCTTCTGTTGCCAAAAGCACCATCAGCGTCCCTCTTTGCGGGATCCGCATCTTCCTTCTTTTCCCTGTATGCCGTCACAAAAGCAAAGTAGACCTCCAGAAGAAGTTCCATCCTGATCAGGAATCGCTCCGCGTCCCCCTCATAGACAAGAGAGATCATACTCCGCAGTTCCATCATGAGGGCGGCCAGAACAGGGCCAAGCTCTCCTCCGGTCCGGCTGATCGCATACCCAGGGTTTGCCCAGCTGTTCTGGTAATGATCCGGCAGAATATCCTCATACAGAGCACGGTTTTTCTCCTGCAGCTCCTCAAGCGGCACAGTATCAAAAGACCCGTCCTCCAGCATCCTCCGCTGATCCAGCAGTATAAGGATCCACTCAGCCGCATACCTGAAAAACGGAACACAGGCAGGATCCACACAGTCCTCAGCCGCCATCATCCGGATCCGCTCGAGCGACAGCCTGAACCTCTCCCCTGCCAGCGACTCGCTGCAGATCAGGGCTCCATCACCCTCATCGATCAAAAAATTCATACCCATCCAAAATCACTCCGTCAAACGAAAAAGCGCCCGGCCGCATCTGCGCAGCCGGGCAGCCGATCTCTCGATTATTTCACACCATATTCATCGTAATATTTGTCCAGCGCGCTTTTGATCTTGTCATCAATGACAATCTTTCCATCGACCGGGCGGTTGTAGAGGTACTCGGTCACCTCCTTCATGGAGACGATGGCATGTGTCGGGAAACCGTATTTGCGCTTGATTTCCTGCAGTGCGCTGATGGTACCCTCCTGACCGACTTCCATGCGGTCCAGAGAGACCATGAGGCCGACGATATCACAATCCGCCTGTGCCTTGATGATCGGAACAGTCTCCGCTATGGACGCGCCGGATGTAGTGACATCCTCGATGATCATGACGCGGTCATCCTCGCAGATCTTGGAGCCCAGAAGAATGCCCTTGTCGCCGTGATCCTTGATCTCCTTGCGGTTTGCGCAGTAGCGGATGTCACGGCCATAGAGTTTGCTGATTCCCATAACAGTAGCTACTGTGAGCGGGATCCCCTTGTAGGCAGGTCCGAACAGGACATCGAAGTCAAGACCATAGTGGTCGTGAATGGCCCTGGCGTAGAACTCGCCCAGTTTGATCAGCTGAGAACCGCTCTTGTAAGCGCCGGCGTTCATAAAGAAAGGGGACTTACGTCCGCTCTTGAGTGTGAACTCACCGAACTTCAGCACGTGTGAATCAACCATAAATTCAATAAACTCTTTCTTGTATTCTTCCATCTCCAATCCCTCTCCGGTAACATTCCTTTTCATAGTTCAGGTCCAGGCCTATTAACAGACCGGGGTTTTCTGTTATCTGTTATCTGTTGATCTGTTTCTCTTTTTTATCCATTCATCAGTCTGTTCTTTCATTAGACTGTTCATTCATCAGCTGCCAGCGTATTTATAAATACTCAGCGGTCCGCGATGGCCTGCCGCAGATCCTCGATCATATCGATGGAGGCTGCGCGCGCCGCCTGGGCGAATCCCTCGGGGCCGAAGTCGCGGTAGGCGTCTTTGGTGTGGGCGGCGATGATGCCGCGGGAGGAATTGACGATAGCGCCGGTACCCTCCTCATCAAAGAAAGCACTCAGATCCTTTGCGGAAGCTCCCTGGGCGCCGTAGCCCGGTGCCAGGATAAAGGTTGTCGGCATAAGTTTACGCAGCTGCTCGCCCTGCTCCGGATAAGTGGCACCGACCACTGCGCCGACGTTGCTGTAGCGTCCGTCCATGGAGCGCTCTCCCCATTCACGTACCTTCTGTCCGACCAGCTCGTACATGGGAACGCCGCTCTGTGTGAGGATGTCCTGGAATTCGCCGCTTGACGGATTGGATGTCTTGACAAGCACGAAGATTCCCTTGTCACAGGCATTGCAGACATCCACAAAGGGCTCTACACCGTCGGATCCCAGGTAAGGATTCACAGTCGCGAAGTCGACATCAAATACAGGGATTTCCCTGCCGGCAATGCCGATCCGTCCCAGATGCGCTTTGGCATAAGAGGCGGATGTTGAACCGATATCACCCCGCTTCACATCACCGATTATGATAAGACCCTTCTCCCGGCAGTACTTCACCGTCTTGTCATAAGCCGCCAGGCCGGGCAGGCCGAACTGCTCATACATGGCAATCTGCGGCTTCACCGCAGGAACAAGGTCATACACCGCGTCCACAATGCCCTTGTTGAACTGCCAGACAGCTTCCGCAGCCGCCTTCAACGCAAGCTCATCATCACTGCAGCCCTCTCCCGACACCGTCTCCCATGCAGCATCCATCAGATGCCCGGGCACGAAAGAAAGGTTGGGATCCAGACCTACGACAACAGGCGCGTCTTTGATTTTGATCTCATCAATCAGTTTTTGAATCATACGTAAACTCCATTTTCCATCAGCCTTAAACTGTCTCCATAACGCTCTGTCATTTTCCGGCAGACGATTTTTCCTTCCGCGCTGTCCGCAGTGCTCTTCCGCCCTGTTTAAACGCCTCGCGAAAAATCCGTCATATTGCACAGGGAAATGCATTGCTATAAAGGTCTTTTTAAACATAATGATAAAGACCGCTTTCGTCAAGCTAAAAATGAAAAAATATCGCCCGAAGGCGATATTTTATCTCATTACACATGTATTCCTGTCCGACGGATGTCAGATTTCCATAGATCATCACTTCCCTGCGGAAGAAAAACACTTTGCCCGTGCAGAGAAAGCTCCTGTTATCGTGTCTGCAGGAAGAGGTTCTCCCTCTCCATCCTGGTGTCTTTGGGATAAAGTTCCGCGTATTCCGCAGCAAGCTCTTTTGCCCGCTTAAAGTCGCGCATGTTCTCAACGGCGGCGATCCTGTTGAACAAAAGACTCTGCCGGAGAGCGGTCCCGTCCTGGGAGAGCGGGAGTGCCTGCTCAAAGCAGGCCAGGGCCTCCTTGTACTTTCCCAGTCCGCAGAGGGCATTTCCCTTGAGATTCAGCATCTCGGGACTGGTCCCGATCTCCTCTGTATATTGTTCCAGAAGGGCCAGTGCCTCCTCATGCTGACCGGAATACTCTCTGGCACCGGCAAGAAGGAAGGACATCTGCATATCAGGCTCCTCAACGGAGTCCAGAATATCGGCCGCCTCTTTATATTTTCCCAAAAAGCACAGAGCCTGTCCGCGCGTCAGATCATCGATCTCATCCGCGTGCTCCGTCAGAAGCTCCTCAAAATATCTGGTGCCTGTCTCGCTGTCTCCATATTCGCGCAGCGTCATGGCAGCCGTATAGACACGTGTATAGTCCTTGGGATCAATGTCGATCGCCATATCAAACATCTCCGCCGCCTCCTCGAGCTGTCCCTGGGCGGCATAAACTGTCGCGCGGGACTCCATCAGGGATGGATCTTTGGGATGGATCCTGAGGAGCATATCGTAGATCGATGCGGCCGCATCGATCTCTCCGATGCGGAAATCACAGATCGCAGTGTATTTATACAGATCCTCCTCGAGAGAATCAGAGGAAAAATATCTTGTGATCTTGTCTTCGTACTGCTGGGCCTGGGCAAACTTTTCGCGGGCAAGGCGGTAGTTGCCCTGCTCAATCAGGGCAAGTCCCTCCGATAAAAGCCCGGTCTCCTGTTTTCCCCGGAAGCGGTAATAACCGAAGATCGCCGCAGCCCCTATGGCTGCTATGCAGATAATTGTAATCAGTAAGTTTCTGATAAAACGCATAAGCGATATTACACTCCTGTATCATAACTGTAAAACCGTACTGAAGGCCTTTAGTCTTCGTCAAAGCGGACGGTGACATAAAAACCCCGCTCCAGTTCACGGATGGCCGTCACAAGGCCCTCCCGCGCAAGGAGCCTTTGATTAAAGGGAAAATTCCCGCTCATGGCAAGCGAGGGATCGATCGTATAGTAATAATTGCTGGGCAGGACCCCTTCTGTGATCCTGACCCTCTGCCCCTCTTTCAGGAGCCCTTGGCGCTCCATCTTAAATTCCATTTCCCGCATGACATTCTCCCTGTGCCGCCGATCATCCATCGGTCACTGGTCCGGGGATGCTGTCCCCGGGATCACGATGGCATTTTTGAGCAGAAACTTGTGCCACAGCTCACAGGCGGACGCCTTGAGGTGGATTCCGTCACCGGTGAGTTCCTCCTTGAGGTCGCCGTTCGCGTCGCACAGATCGGCATTCATGTCAATATAAAAAATATTGCGTCCGTTGGCCAGCGTCGAGATCGCCTTGTTGCGCTGTACGACCGCCTTATTGTTGTAGACAGGGTCGGTGCTGCTCATCTTCTTGGAGACATGCATAATACCCTGGATATAGATGATTGCATCCGGCTGCAGCTTATGGATCTTTTCGACAACCTTGCGGAATTCATCATAATAATCTTTGGTATCGGGCACACCCAGCTCATTGACACCGACAGAAATATATATTTTCCCGAATTTCGCCTTGCTCAGAAGATCTTTGAGCGTGCGCTCCTTTGACTCTTTCCCTTTCGGCGTATACTCCATCTTCTCGTCATCGTCAAACAGATCATAGACCGTAGTCGATTCACGGGCGAGGAAGGAGGTCAGATCCGCCATTTCGCCGTATTCATAGAGACCCACCGTACGGGAATCTCCGATCATGAGGGCATCCGAGAAGTAGCTGTCATCCACTTCCTGCAGGCTGTAATAAGTCCCGTTGGGAGCAAAAAGTCCCTCTTTGTCCGTATTGTACACCGTATCATCGGGAGACAGATATGATTTGTCCGCCACACCGTAATCCTTTGCGTCCACGACCTTGCTGCAGGAAGTCTCCGGGACCTTCATGGGATCCGAGCCCTTCTGTTCCGGCTTTTCGGCCTGGTCTCCCTCTTTCTCTTTGCCGTCGTCTGCCTTGTCCGCCGCTCCGCCTTCAGCCTGATCACGGGCATCCCCGCCCTGGTCTTTGCTATCCTGATCAGCGGCGTCTGCGGCTTCCGTATCCTGCTCTTTGCCTGAAGATGCCGGATCCTCTTTTTTGTCTTTTCCGTCCTTCTGCGTCTTATCGTCAGGTCCTTCGGACCAGGGATATACATGGTCATGGATTCCGCGCATGACTACAGAGATCACGGGGATCCGGCCGTGTTGTGTAGAATACTCTTTATATGGCCCGCTTCGTCCGACCAGCGCAAGAACGGTGAGTACAAGCGAGATGAAAACGATCAAAACCAGAAGAGGCGCCTTCTGAATGATCCTGCGCAATATTTGTAACATTCTTTTTTCCCTGATAAATCAGAACACAAAACAACCGCTAATCTGAAACCGCATACTTGCGGTCATGGTCTCCAGGCCGCAAATATGAAAAAAGCAGGTTCCGGACGGGAAATCCCCGAATTTCAGAAGCTGAAATACATAAAGGGATTGCCGGCGGAAATCGACGCAAAGTACACGCTCACCCAGAATATAACCAGGAGGAGGGCGATGACCAGAGGGTTTTTGCGTTTCCACACCAGCAGGTTGTAAAAAACCGGCACACAGAGCAGAACTCCCGCGGCCAGAAAAGGCCAGTAAATGCCGATGTACTTGCCAAAATCACCCCGGTTGACTGCCACACCTGTTCCGAAAAAAGGAAACAGCCGGGTGAAGTACATTCCCAGTTCCTTCAAATCGGTGATCGCAAAGATCACCCAGGTCAGGGGGATCAGGATGATCACATGGAGATGGCCGATCAGGGGCACTCTCCTGATCAGATCCTTCACGACGAATTTTTCCCAGACGATCATCAGCCCAAGGGCAAGACCCCAGATGATAAAGTTGAGCGTACCCCCGTGCCAGAAACCTGTCAGGAGCCACACGATCATCAGGTTGCGTATGACCGCGGCGGAGCTGCACCGGCTTCCGCCCAGGGGAATGTACACATAGTCGCGGAACCAGCTTCCGAGTGTCGCATGCCAGCGCCTGTAGAAATCCGCGATCCCGCACGCCGCGTAGGGGTGTATAAAGTTCTGTATAAAGCGGAAGCCCAGCATCAGGCCGATGCCGCCCGCCATCAGGGAATATCCCCAGAAATCAAAATAGAGCTCGAGAGAATAGCCCACCGCCCCCAGCCATGCCAGAGGGGTGGAAATACTCTCAAAGCCGATCTTGACAATTTCATTCCACAGAATTCCGAGCCTGTCGGCGATCAGAACTTTCATTCCAAGACCGATAACAAAAAAGCTCAGACCGTCCTCGATTTTCTGAAGCGAGACCGCCCGCTCCATGTACACCGTCCGCCGCCGTATATTGGTCGGTTTTTCGATCCATCCCTGGGTGAAGCGCATGATCGGCCCCTGCGCGATCTGCGGAAACATCGTAAAATATGCCGCAGCCTGCATAAAGGAAGGTCTTTTGTGCATCTTTTCGAGGTAAAGATCCGCCTGATAGGAAATCATTTTGAAGATATAAAAGCTCAGTCCCAGGGGAAGGAGCGTGGACTTCACTTTCAAAGCGAGGACCTTGAATACTATGAGAACGACCGCATCGATCACGACGATCGCAATCAGCATCTGACGCTGCTGTGTCTTTCTCCTTCGCCCCGGCATCACCCAGACCAGTTCACCGAACAAATAATTTACGAAAACAAGCCCCAGGAGGAGCAGGGTAAACCATTTGGCGCCTGAAGCGTAAAAAACAAGGCTTCCGACAAACAAAAAGGCATCTCTATAGGTGGATGGGATGATCCAGTAAATGATCATGAATACGGGCAGGAAACGGAAAATGAATTCCAGCCCCGAAAAGTTAATCATGCCTTACTCCGTACTGTACCGTATCTGCATCTGCGTTTTATGTGTTTTATAGTGAACAACGAGGGATCAGAGTGCAGAGAGCTCCTCCAGTTCGCGGATGACGCCGGCCATCTGCTGCTCGTATTTCTGCTGTTTCTCTTTTTCCGCCGCAATCTTGTCAGCGGGAGCCTTGGAGAGGAATTTTTCATTGCGCAGCATGCCCGCGCTTCTCTTCAGCTCGCCCTCGAGGCGTTTTTTCTCTTTCGTGAGTCTTGCGATCTCGGCCTGGACATCCAGAAGGTCTGCCAGCGGGATGAAAGCGGTCGCAAAAGGAAGAACGATGGAGACCGTTCCTTCACCGATGCCTTCCTTATCAGCCTGCAGGACAAGTTCTGACGCGGAAGCCAGACGCTCGAAGAAGAGCCTGTCCTCTTCGAAAATCTGACGGACCTTTTCGTCTTCGGACACGATGATGACTTTTGCCTTGCGGGAAGGTGCGACACCGCGCTCGTTTCTGGCAGTACGGATGGCGCGGACTGCCTCCTTGATGGTCTCGATTGCCTGCTCCTCAGCCGGGAAGTCATATTCCCCTCTCCAGACAGGCCAGTCGGAAACCATAATGGAAGCTTCTCTTTCCTGGATGGTGCAGAAGATTTCTTCTGTGACGAAAGGCATGAAGGGATGAAGGAGCTTGAGGCTGCCCTGAAGGACTGTCTGCAGTGTCCACAGCGCTGCCATATGGCTCTGCTCATCCTCAGTCTCATAGAGTCTGGGCTTGACCATCTCAATGTACCAGTCGCAGAACTCGTCCCAGATGAAGTCGTGGACCTTCTGGACGGCAATGCCCAGCTCGAAGCGGTCCATGTTATCCGTGACATCCCTGACAACATTATTGAATCCGGAGAGGATCCACTTGTCCTCGGGCAGCAGGCCTGCAGGCATTTCCGCAGGGATCTCCCCGTCCTCGGGCATATTCATCATGATGAAGCGGCTGGCGTTCCAGACCTTGTTGGCAAAATTGCGGCTGGCTTCGACACGGCTGTTGGAGAAGCGCATGTCGTTGCCGGGCGCATTGCCGGTGACCAGGGTCAGACGAAGGGCGTCTGCGCCGTAGTTTTTGATGACCTCCAGGGGATCGATGCCGTTGCCCAGGGACTTGGACATCTTCCTGCCCAGCTCGTCGCGGACCAGTCCGTGGAAAAGCACGGTCTTAAAGGGCTTTTCGCCCATCTGCTCGAAACCGGAGAAGATCATGCGGATGACCCAGAAGAAAATAATGTCATAGCCTGTGACCAGAACGTCCGTGGGATAGAAATACTTCAGATCCTCGGTCTGCTCGGGCCAGCCCAGTGTGGAGAAAGGCCAGAGGGCGGAGGAGAACCAGGTGTCCAGAGTATCGGGATCCTGGGTGAAGTGGGTCTCGCCGCAGACAGGGCACTTTTCGGGCATGGCGGGCGCAACGACAACTTCTCCGCACTTGTCGCAGTAATAGGCGGGGATACGGTGGCCCCACCAGAGCTGGCGGCTGATGCACCAGTCGCGGATATTGTCGGTCCAGTTGAAATAGATCTTCTCCATCCTCTTGGGGATGAGCTGGATATCACCCTCTTTGACAGCCTTGACGGCGGGCTTGATCAGCTCGTCCATCTTGACGAACCACTGTTTTTTGATCAGGGGCTCGACGGTCGTGCCGCAGCGGTCATGGGTTCCGACATTGTGGGTATAGTCCTCGATACGGACCAGAAGGCCCATCTCTTCCAGTTCTTTGACGATCTGCTTTCTGGCCTCATAGCGGTCCATGCCTTCGAACTTGGCGCCGTTTTTGTTGATGGTGGCGTCGTCGTTCATGATATTGATCTCGGGCAGGCCATGGCGCTTTCCGACCTCAAAGTCGTTGGGGTCGTGGGCGGGAGTGATCTTGACCACACCGGTACCGAACTCACGGTCGACATAGGTATCCGCGACGATCGGGATCTGGCGGTCAACGAAAGGAAGCCAGACCTTTTTACCGATCAAATCCGCATAACGCTCATCCTCGGGGTGAACAGCCACAGCGGTATCGCCCAGCATAGTCTCGGGACGTGTCGTCGCAAACTCCAGGAAACGGGTCGTGGAGATGCTGCCGTCGTCTTCGATCAGAGGATATTTGATATGCCAGAAATGGCCGTTCTGCTCTTCGTACTGCACTTCCGCGTCGGAAATGGAGGTCTTGCAGATCGGGCACCAGTTGATGATGCGGCTTCCCTTATAGATCCAGCCCTTCTTGTGCATCTTGCAGAAGACTTCCGTGACGGCCTTGTTGCAGCCCTCGTCCATGGTGAAGCGCTCACGGTCCCAGTCACAGGAGGAGCCGAGCTTCTTGAGCTGGTTCACAATGCGGCCGCCGTACTCTTTGCGCCAGTCCCAGCATTTCTCCAGGAATCCCTCACGGCCCAGGTCTGCCTTCAAAATTCCCTGCTCGCGCAAAGCGTCGATGACCTTGACTTCGGTAGCAATGCTGGCATGGTCTGTTCCGGGCTGCCAGAGAGCATTGTAGCCCTGCATCCTCTTATAGCGGATCAGGATATCCTGCAAAGTATTGTCCAGAGCGTGCCCCATGTGAAGCTGGCCGGTGATATTGGGCGGCGGAATCACGATAGTAAAAGGAGTCTTCGAATAATCCACTTCCGCATGGAAGTATTTCTTCTCTTCCCAGTTTTTGTAGATCCGGTCCTCGATTCCCTGAGGATCGTAGGTCTTTGCAAGTTCTCTTCGCATATAAAAAAATCTCCTTCTAATCCCTTCTGATAAAGGATGTAATTAATAATGTAAGTAGATGTAAATAATGATGTAAATAATAATGATATGATGTCTTTTCAAGACGCGCGCGCCCGGGTATTATGCGGGCATTTGCGCCCGGGCATTGAGCGGGCGCTTTTTATATAAACTGATTGCGCTCGGGATCGTAGGAATATTCCTCGGCCTCGAGCTTTTGTACGATTTCCTCTTTATCCAGGCCGAGGTCATCGCACAGCGCGTCAAGTGACGGATAAAAGTCACGGAGCTTCAGATTCAGAAAACTTGCCAGCATATGAGGATCTTTCGGCAACATTTCTTTTCCCCCTTTGGAATCTATGTGTTATAATGTGTTCTTGTCAGCTATGTCGTAACGCTGCACAATTAGCTATTTTACCATAAATAATTCAAAATGGGTACTGCACTTATGGAAAACAGTTCATCAAATAATAATACAATCACCCACGGATACCCTTCCGCAAGGAAAGGCTGGGTCCTGCGGGGGCTCAGGGACGGTTTCCCGATCTGCATGGGCTATTTCGCGGTCGCCTTCGCGCTGGGCATCGAAGCAAGGCGGATCGGCCTTTCCGCTTTCCAGTCCTTCCTTATGTCGACGGGAATGGTGGCTTCCGCAGGTGAGTTTGCCGCCCTCATGCTCATCGAGTCCCACGCAGGTGTGATCGAGATGATCACAACCTGTGTGATCGTGAATCTCCGATATTTTCTCATGAGCTGCTCGCTCTCACAGAAACTCAGACCGTCGCTCCCCCTGATCCACCGCTTCGGGGTCGCCTACTGTATCACGGATGAGATCTTCGGTCTGTCCAGCGCAGTGCCGGGATACCTCGAACCCTTCTACAGCTACGCGATCACCTTTATCTCGGTCGCCGGCTGGTCCGGCGGGACGGTCATGGGTGTTCTGGTCGGAAACATCCTCCCTGCCGCCGCAGTCAACGCGCTGAGCGTCTCCCTCTACGGTATGTTCCTGGCCATCATCATCCCGCCCGCAAAAAAGAACCGCTTTATCGGTATTCTGGTTGCTGTATCCATGGCGGTCAGCTGGATCTTCAGCGTGCTCCCCCTCACCAAAGGCATCTCCTCCGGTTTCAAGGTGATCATCCTTACACTGCTCATCGCCGGTGCGGCCGCTGCCATCAATCCTGTTGAGGAAGAGCCTCAAGAAAATACATAATCCGGCACATTGCCTGCAGCCCCAATCAACTGCAGCTCGAAAGACCGGCGCTTTTATTTCTGTTTTTTGTCTCATCCGCTTCCTGGTCATCCCTGACCGGAGCGATTCCCGCAACTATTTTTCAGCTATGAGGTTTGATCCATGACCGACAATATTTATATTTCACTGCTGATCATGTGCCTGACTGTCTATATGATCCGCCTGCTGCCGCTCCTCTTCCTCAGAAAGCCGATCACCAACCGCTTTATCCGTTCTTTCCTATTTTATGTGCCTTATGTCACTCTCGCAGTCATGACCTTCCCCGCGATCGTCACGGCCACGGACAAGGTATGGTCGGGTGTCGCCGCTCTCCTAGTGGGACTGATCGTCGCCTGGGTCAACGGAGATCTGTTCGTTGTCGCCATCAGCTGCTGCGCGACAGTTTTTCTGACCGGCTTCTTCTTTTGAGTTGATTCCGTGAGCTGATTCCGTATTATTAAGATGCTCCACTCATGGATTTTGACTATTCATAGATTTTTAATGATTTTTTGCTTCCAGTTCATTGTATTTGATGTGTAATACCCTTAAATTTATGTGGTGACGCATATTTGCGGTACCCGGTCCAATTCACCGGATCGATCAGGCAGACCATCACTTTGCCTGCCCATCCGAAACGCCTTTTGCGCACCGAACGGACAAATCAGCGCGTAGATTTGATCTCACGCGGTTTGTGTCACCACTCCATGGAGCTGAAGTATGCTTAAAAATCTTCGATACCGTCTGGCAATATTTATGCAGGGCAGATACGGCACAGATCAGCTTTCCCGTTTTCTCTCCCTCGTTGTAATCGTTCTCATCGCACTGGATATGCTGGCCAATGCCTTTCTGGCTTTTCCCGGCGTGCATTTCTTTGTGCGCGTTTCGGGCATCGTTTACGCGGTACTTCTTTTCATTATTTATTTCCGCACTTTTTCCCGCAATATCCCGAGGCGGTATGCAGAGAATCAGAAATACCTTTCGATCAAGGGGAAGATTTCTTCGTTTTTCGGGAAATCAAAGCACAGCGCCTCCCAGCGGATCGAATACCATATTTATAAATGCCCCAAATGCAGGCAGAAAATCCGTATTCCCCGCGGGAAGGGCCGGATCATGGTGCGCTGCCCCAAGTGCGGCACGGAATTTATGGAACAAAGCTGATTTTGAAACTGGTTTATATTTTTTGGAAACAGAGCAGGTTTTATGTTTGGATATGTTGTGATCAATGAACCGGAGCTGCGGATACGGGAGTTTGACCTGTACCGCAGCTATTATTGTGGGCTGTGTGAGGAGCTGCATGAACACTACGGCAGGTTCGGTCAGCTCACACTCAATTATGACACCGCTTTTCTGGGGCTTCTGCTGACCTGTCTGTATGAGCCTGAAGATGAAACCTTTGAAAAGGCTTCCTGTATCGCCCATCCCTTCAGCAAACGGCCCAGGCGCAGGAACAAATACACACAGTACGCGGCGCATGTCACTATTCTCCTCTCCTGGTACTCCATGCGTGACAATTGGGAGGACGAGCAGCAGATCCGGGGGCTTGCCATGTCGGGCATTCTTCACGGCGGGTTTAAAAGAGCAAAAGAGCTCTACCCTGAAAAAGCACAGGTCATCGCTGACTGTCTCGAGCGCCTGCACACGATGGAAAAGCAGGAGGTTTCGCCCGACCAGGCCGGCGCCTGCTTCGGTGATCTGATGGCGGAGCTCTTTGCCTTCCGGCATGACGAGTGGGAAGAGCCTCTTCGCCGAATGGGCTATTATCTGGGCAAATTCATCTATCTCCTCGACGCCTACGACGATCTGGAAGACGATGCGGTTTCCGGGAGCTTTAATCCTCTCCTGCCTGTCCGGGCAAGGATGCAGGAAAACGGCGCCGACTTCAACGGCTATATGCGCACTCTTCTGACCATGCTCATGGCCTCATGCACACGCGCATTTGAGATATTGCCCATCGTAAAAAATGTTGATATACTTCGGAATATACTTTATGCAGGCGTCTGGACAAAATTTGAAGAAATCTATGCAAAACGCACCGGCGCATGCCCTGACGATAACGTCAGCCAGCACCAGGACCCGGCCTGAATAACAGGCCGTCATTCATACAAGACAGAGAAAGATAAAGATCATGTCAGATCCATATAAGATTCTCGGTATTTCCCGGGACGCAACCGACGACGAAGTCAAAAAGGCATATCGGCAGCTGAGCCGGAAATATCATCCGGATGCCAATGTCAACAATCCTGACAAGGACAAAGCAGAGGAAATGTTCAAACTCGTGCAGCAGGCCTATCAGCAGGTCATGTATGAGCGCCAGCATCCATATTCAAGTTCCGGTTTCGGTACTTCAGGCTACGGCAGGCCTCAGGGCAGCTCCCGTCCGGGCAGCAGTCCCTACAGTTCCCAGCAAAGCTCCGGACAGACCTGGCAGGATGAAGACGGCACCACCTACACCTATTACGGCAACTTTGAGGATTTCTCCGAATTCTGGAACGAGTTTTTCAGCAGCTTCGGTTTCGGCACGCAGGGAGCCTACACGCAGGATAACAGCGAAGAGGCCATCCATCTCCGCGCTGCCGCAAGCTATATCAACCATGGAATGTTCCAGGAGGCCCTCAACGTTCTCGATGCCATGGAGGAGCGCAGCGCCCAGTGGTACTACTACAGCGCCGCCGCAAACAGCGGCATAGGCAATGATGCCGTCGCTCTCGAACACGCCCAGCAGGCTGTTTCCATGGAACCGGACAATCAGATTTTCCAGAACATGCTGCAGCAGATTCAGTCCGGCAGCAAATGGTATTCCTCAAGGCAGCAGTCATATGGGGCTCCCGTCGATGCAGGCGGCCAGTGCATGCGTATCTGCGCGACTTACATCTGCCTGAATGCCCTGTGCAATATCTGCTGCTGCGGAAACGGCAGAAGCTGCTGACCCCTTACCTTAATGGTTCGATTTTTCCGCTAAATATAAGACAGAATATCCTTTTAAGACAGTATATCCTTTTAAGACAGTATGTCCTTTTAAGACAGTATGTCCTATTAACAATCAGGGCTGTTGCCTCAGCTGAAAAAGTTTCTTCAGCTGATCAACAGCCCTTAAAACATGCCTTTTTTTGGGGCAGGATGCCGGCAATCGCCGCCATCCCTCTTTTTTTGCTGCCATTTTTCTCACTTTAACAAACATTTTCGATTCCTGCCAACATGCTATGTCCCTCTCTCAGCGATATTTCCAATCAGGAAACCCAGGATCACTCTTCCAGCAAAAAAGAAAAGCGACATTTCACATAAAGATGATGTTGAGGTCAAAAGGTGGTTAAGGGAACACCGTCTCGTCAAGTTGCACAAACGCCTTGGGCACGCTCTCGCGGTGCTAAGGCCGCTAAAAATCAGCGGCCAAGTACCGGCCGCTCGCCAAGGCCCTTCGGCTGTTTGTGCAACTTGACGAGACTCAGAGCCATTGGATACATTTTGACCTTTACATCATAAAGATGTCCTTAATCACTCTTGCCTTGAAAAAAACATAGCGACGGAGATGCTTAAAAAAGAAAAAGTCACTCTCGCTTTGAAAAAGTGAAGCGACTGAGACGGCCAAAATGGGAAAGGTCACGCATTCCCTAAAAAGCGATAAGACTAACCTGTGTGTAAAAACAGAACCAAAAAAGGACGGCTCTGTCTGATCCATCCGTTCAGGATGAGTCGGACTGAACCGTCCCTGATACTGCAATAATATCCTATTAATTCTTCATTGGATGATTGGGACAGTCAGAACCGTCCCTCGTGTCCCAACAATGACAGCCTCATCATAGGAAGTTATATGTTGTCAAAGGTACCGTCCCACGTGTCCCGATCAGTTCTCGAAGCGGTTAGCGCCGTTTCTGCCGTGGCACTTTTTGTATTTTTTGCCGGAGCCGCAGGGGCAAGGGTCGTTGGGATAGATCTTCTTGCCCTTCTTGACGGTGCCGGACTGTTTCTGCTCCTGGTAGAGGCGCTTCTGTGTCTCTTCATCAAAGATGTCATTCCACTCGGGAAGGCCGTACAGCCAGTCCGCGCCTGCAGCGACCATATTCTTGAAGAGTTTCTCTTTGTCAAAGCCGAGGCTTACTTCAGTGTCCTCTTCCATTTCTTCGATGGGGTTGGGGGTGACCAGGGAATCATTGATTCCGTCGAGGAATCCCACCATGGTCATCAGATCGATCCCGTATTTTTCTGCCAGTTCCTTTACGGTTCCCTTTACTTCTACATCGGGGTCCTTCAGAAGAACTGTATAAATGTTCTTTTCCTTTTCAAAATAGTCTGCCCACAGTCTCTGCAGGTCACCTTTATTTGCAGATTCGTCATAGGCCTTGTCGCGCCACTGCTTCAGTAAACTCATAATGTCTATTCCACCTTTCCGGTCAGGGCTTTCATGAGACATGTCCGCCCACGTATATCGTATCTATAGGAAACGTATTTACATTATCATTTTGTCCCCGCTTTGTCCATTTATTTTTATTCTGCTTCTCGCTTTCTGACTCAATCTATGCACAATCTGTATTCTTTTTCGTGAGGATTTAAGTTGCTTTTAAACAGTCAAGCCCCTATAATGAAAGATGTTTTTGCGAATTTTGTATTTTATTAATGATGGGGGTATATTTTATGAATACCTGGTGGGAATCTGTCGTCGCGAAATTTCAGATGTGTTTTATCACCGACGACAGATACATGCTTCTTGTAAAAGGATTTGGTGTCACGATCGAGACATCCCTGCTCGCTGTAGTCATTGGCGTCATTATCGGTATGATCATCGCTCTGTTCGCACTGTCCAACAGCAAAGCCCTGCGTATGATCGCAAAGATCTATACGGACATAATCCGCGGAACACCTTCCGTCACACAGCTGATGATCATTTATTTTGTCATCTTTGCGACGGTTCCTCTGCCCAAATGGATCATTGCATCTATTGCCTTCGGTATCAATTCGGGCGCATACGTCTCCGAGATCATCAGGGGCGGCATCCTCTCTGTGGATAAGGGACAGACAGAGGCCGGACGTTCACTGGGGCTGAGTGCCTCGCAGACAATGAAGGATATCGTCATTCCGCAGGCGGTCAAGAATATTTTTCCTTCTCTCTGCAATGAATTCATCGTCCTGATCAAAGAGACTGCCATCGTGGGTTACGTTGGACTCATGGATCTGCAGAAAGCAGGTGACTTTATC
This sequence comes from uncultured Lachnospiraceae bacterium, assembly GCA_900318375.1. Lineage (GTDB taxonomy): Bacteria > Bacillota > Clostridia > Lachnospirales > Lachnospiraceae > CAG-791. The sequence goes on along the minus strand of ONKG01000033.1, from coordinate 32,305 downwards.
AAGAGCGCGACATTTGAGGCTTTCCTGCCTCTGATTGCGACCGCCGTGATCTATTTTACACTTATTAAGATCCTGACCATTCTGTTCAGCAGAGTAGAAACCAATTTGAGAAAATCAGATATCAGATAAAAGAGGGGAGCAATCCTATGATCAGCGTAAAAAACCTGCATAAATCGTTTGGTGACCTGGAAGTCCTCAAGGGGATCGATCTCGAGGTCAAACAGGGGGAAGTCGTTGTCGTCATCGGTCCGTCCGGCTCGGGAAAGAGTACTCTGATCCGGTGTCTCAATATGCTTGAAGTTCCGACTGATGGCGAGGTCTATATCGACGGGGAAATGATCAATGCCCCGAAGGCCAATATCGATCTGATGCGGCAGAAAATGGGGATGGTTTTCCAGCACTTTAATCTGTTTCCCCATAAGACTGTCATGGAAAACATCACACTGGCTCCCATCAGGCTCGGCAAGGCCAATAAAGCCGAAGCGGAGAATACTGCCCGTGAGCTTCTCACCAGAATCGGACTGCTGGATAAGGCAGAGAACTATCCCGTTCAGCTCTCCGGCGGTCAGAAGCAGCGTATAGCAATCGCCAGAGCGCTTGCCATGCACCCGGAGATCATGCTCTTTGACGAGCCTACTTCCGCACTTGATCCCGAGATGGTAGGAGAAGTTCTGGATCTTATGAAGGATCTGGCAAAATCCGGTATGACCATGGTCGTTGTGACACACGAAATGGGCTTCGCGCGCGAAGTCGGTACCAGGGTCATCTTTATGGACGGCGGTGTGATTGTTGAAGAAGGCACTCCTGATCAGATCTTCACTTCTGCCAAGAACGAAAGAACACAGAGCTTCCTGAGCAAAGTTCTTTGATATTTTTATGGATATCGCAGGACGAACGTAGTATAATAACCATCTGGCAGCTTTGATGTATACCGGAAAAAGGCAATATCCATCCGGAATATTGCCATAAGCCTGATAAAAGCAAGGATCGTCCGGCATATTGATGTATGCCTGAAAATGCAACTGTCAACGTCACAAAAAATGGATCAATCATCTAAAGAGGAAAAGTTATGAAAGTTATGAAAATGATGAAGAAAGCAGCTGCCCTGTTTCTGACCGTCGGAATGGTCGTTTCGCTCGCAGCCTGCGGCGGCTCCAATTCCACATCTTCCCAGCCTGCTGAAAACAAGGAAGAGACCACTGAAACCGGCTCAACCGCCGGCGCTGCAGAAAGTGCTGCAGGCATTGACAAAATCGTGTTCGGTACCAATGCGGAGTTCCCTCCCTTCGAGTTCATCTCTTCTACCGGCGGCGCAATCGGTGAGTTTGACGGAATTGACATGGCAATCGCCAAGCAGATCGGTGATGATCTGGGTGCTGAAGTCTCCATCAACAACATCGAATTTGACTCTCTCCTGATCGCCCTTCAGAATGGACAGATCGATGCCATTATCGCAGGAATGACCATCACAGAAGAGCGCAAAGAGTCTGTTGACTTTACAATGCCTTACTACAACGCGACTCAGGTCATGATCATCAAGGAAGGCACTGAAATCGCGAAAGCCGCTGATATGGAGGGCAAGAATATCGCTGTCATCCAGGGCTACACCGGTGAGACCTGCGTGAAAGAACTGGGCTTCGAGTATGTTTCCTTCAAGAAGGGACCCGATGCCATCATGGATCTTATCAATGGAAAATCCGATGTTGTCGTCATCGATTCCGCTACAGCCCAGAAATATGTCAACGACAACAAAGACGCAAACCTTGTAATCGTTGAGGACAATGACCAGTTCGCCTCTGAAGAATATGGAATTGCTGTCAAGAAGGGCAACACAGAGCTCCTCAATGCTCTCAATGCCGAAATCGAAAAAATGGTTGGGGACGGCACCATTGCCAATCTTGCTGACCAGTATGCCGTTGCTGCGGAAGAATAAAACACGGGATTTATAGATCCTGAATATCCAATGAGTAAAAAAAGACCCCCTGCAGACTGCAGGAGGTCTTTTTTTATGACACGGCTCGTCTAATATATTTTTCCGCCTTACGGCGGACGCAGGTCGGTCAGGTCAGGGAAGGCAGATGAGGGCCTCGTCACCGGCACCCTGTTACTTCTCTCCTGCCAGCCAGGCAAAAGCATCCTCCATGTGTTTGTTCCAGAATGCCCAGTCATGGATCCCTTCATCCTCAATATAGGTAAAGGGTACCTCAGCCTTTACGAGCGTATCCCGCATAGCGCGATTCAGATCAAGCAGGAAATCATCGGTACCGATCGTCATAAAGATTTCGGGGATCTGCCCGGAGGATTTCTTCAATTTCAAAACCAGGTCTCTGGGATCCAGGCCGCGCTTTTTGAGTGTCCTGAAATTGCCGAACACTCTTTTCTGAAAGGCTGGTCCGGAGACTTCATCCGTGTAGGGTTTTCCTCCTGCGTCAATGATCCGGAAGATGATATAAGCACCGGAGAAAGCACAGATTTTGGAGAAGGTGTCATGGTAGACGAGACCGTTGCGCATTGCCCCGTATCCTCCCATGGACAGGCCGCCGATAAAGGTATCCTCCCTCTTCTCGCTCAGATGGAAGATCCTCCTGGTATATTCGACCAGTTCCTCCCCGATATATCTGCCGTAACCGATCACATCGTCTTCGGAATCCACATAGAAAAGATTTTCTCCCGCGGGCATGATCACGGCAATCTTGTATTTTGCACTCAGTTCCCTGATCAGTGAATTGGACAGATAATCATTTTCGTCGCCCGAATAGCCATGCAGAAGGTAAAGCGTTTTCATTTTTCCCGTCACGAAATCAGGGACCTGCCCCGGATATGCTTCGCCGTCGTTGGGCAGAACGGCCATAAACGGCACCGTGCGGTGCAGTTGATTTGAAAAAAAACTCACTCTGGCAATAGCCAATCTTATCTACGCCTCCCTATAAATTTTAAAAAGCTGCACATTAAAAAGGGTATTGCATCATTTTATATCGATGCAATACCCCTGCCTCTTCAATCAATGTCTGACTTGCATCTCAACAAAGATGAACAAAAGAATCATTACCCCTTGATCAGGATCTTTAAAGTGATTTATTCCGCGACGAAAGGAACAACATCCTTGACGGCTTCTTTGGGGCAGATCAGACAATCGTCATTGTCGACATCGATCAGGATATAGCGGTCATTGCCCATGCCCAGTTCCTTCATATAGGAGAGTTGGCGCAGGCCGTGGCGGCTGGTCATGCGCTTGACCAGATCCTCGTGGTCCTCGTCATTGAGGGCAAAGACCAGATCAACGGATGCGGAATCTGCTGCCAGAATATCTGTGGAAGCCACGATACCGATGTTGGGAGTTACGACGGGCTGTGCTGCGGTGCCCTCGCAGTCACAGGAGACAGACATGTTGCGCAGGACGTTGACAAAGGTGATCTTCTTCCCGAAGTGATCGACCGTGCCCTTGGAGGATTCCGCCATGCGCTCCATCAGCTCTTCCTTGGCAATATCCCAGTGATTGAATTTTCCGGTCTTAGTGTGGATCTGCGCCTTGCCGACATTTGCGTCTGCGCAGCCGATGCCGATATTCTTGTTGGAGCCGCCGAAGCCGCCCATGACGTGGCCCTTGAAGTGGGTCAGGACAAACATGGAGTCATAGTTCAGCATATGGCTGCCGACAGAAATCTCAGGGATCCACTTGGCCCCCTTAACGGGAAGCATAGCTGTGCCTTCTTCATCCATGATATCAACAGGGCAGAAAGTCCAGCCGTTGTGGGCGATGGTCTCGCGGTGCTTCTCGGTCGAGTCGCGGTCGCCCGGATAGAAGGTATTGGTGTCAACGATCGCGGCATCCTTGAGCTCGGGCTGATTCTCGATCAGATATTTGACCCAGGGCCTGGGAATGATATTGGGGCCGTCTTTTTCACCGGTGTGGAGCTTGATCGCCACCTTGCCGTCGATATTGCCGTTTACCTTGTTGTAAATCTTCTGCAGGCCTTCCGGAGAAAGGTCGCGTGTAAAATACACGATGGACTCATTACCGGTCCTCTCTTCCATGGGAATATACTTTTCCCCGCCTGTACCCGGAACTGCATTGGGAACCATCTTCGTATCAGACATACATTACCTCCTGATTACTTCTGTTCTTAGTGCCTTTCTTATTACTCATTATCATGTTGACCTGTTTGTTCAGCATGATACTGAGTACTGCTGCCATAAAACTTTCCGGAAAACATGCAGACGCATATTTGATACGAAACAATTACTATTATGTAATAATATGATGTAAAGGTCAAAAGGTATCCAATGGCTCTGAGTCTCGTCAAGTTGCACAAACAGCCGAAGGGCCTTGGCGAGCGGCCCTGCCAGCGAGGGTAGAGCGAGAGCGTGCCCAAGGCGTTTGTGCAACTTGACGAGACGGTGTTCCCTTAACCACCTTTTGACCTCAACATCATAATATTTATACCAAGAATATTTTACCATGAACTGTCCTGTATTCGAAATATATTTTTGCCCCATTATACAGGGCTTTTTGCCGGACGCTTTTTAACGGAAGCTTACCGGACACACTCTTCATCGTGTAAAAAACTTAGCGCGCGATGCCGGCAAAGCTTTACATGACCGCAATGCTCTGCCGGCGCCGCGCGCCTTTTGGTCTGGATTTCAGCCGGATCTGCCGATCTGCCTATCCGCAAATGATCTCCTGCAGGAAACGAGCAGAAATGATCAATAATAACCTGAAATAATCAGATAGAGATTGTCCCTTCAAAAACAGTTGTGGCAGGTCCTGTCATCCAGACAAGGTTTGCTTGCTGATCCCACTCTATGAAAAGGGCGCCGCCCAGGACCCGGACTTCCAGCTGAGGAGAGGTGAAGCCGTTCAGGACACCTGCCACGCAGACTGCGCAGCAGCCGGTCCCGCAGGCCAGAGTCTCCCCTGAACCCCGCTCCCAGACACGCATTTTGACGTGCTCCCTGTCGATAATCTCGACAAATTCCGTGTTTGTACGGTTGGGGAAACGGGTGTGATTCTCAAAAAGAGGACCGATGGATTCAATTTCAAGATCGTCGGTGCTGTCAATGTAGACCACAGCGTGGGGATTGCCCATGGAGACACAGGTCATCTTAAAAATCTGCCCCGATCCTTCCAGGTCCTCTGATTCTTTCGACTCCGCACACCCCTCCGGGGTAATCCTGATCTCATCCGAGACAACAGGGGAACTGCCCGCAAGGACAGGGATCTCCAGTGCATCGAGGATCGGCTCACCCATATTGACACGGACCGATGTAACAAGCTCTCTGCCGTCGATTTCTTCTGTAAAAAGGGTCAGGTATTTGATCTTTCCGAAGCTCTCGACCGTAATCTCTTTCTGATCGGTCATACCTTTGTCAAAGACGAATTTTCCGACGCAGCGGATCCCGTTGCCGCACATCTCTCCGCGTGTGCCGTCCGCATTCCACATCTCCATCTCAAAATCCGCGATCTCGGAAGGGTTGATGAAAATCACGCCGTCGCCGCCGATCCCGAAGTGGCGGTCACTGAGCCTCTTCACAATCTCAGGCTTCTGCTGCGGATCCGGCTGATAGTCAAATCCACTGATATACACGTAGTCGTTTCCGCACCCTTCCATTTTGGTAAATCGAATATCCATTCATCCATCCTCATCTTTCCGGCTGTGATTACTGAAATAGTAATTGATATAGTAAAACAGGCGACTCGTCCGCTGATCATGATCCGGACCGGCAGTCAAAAAACAGATTCTGTGTGACAGAAAGCTTTAAAAAGCATTTAAACGGGTTTTGTATAACAAAAGACCTCAAAAAGAAGACAAAACAGATTCTGCAAAAAAGAAAACATTGAAAAGAATTTACAGGGGTCTACGGACTGCAGCCATGACACGCTCGGTCTGCTCATCCGCTTCCCGTGCGGTGTCCGCATCCTGCATGGCAGTCCACTCAAGACCGGCCTTCTCTGCCGCCTCCCGCAGCTGCTCCGGCGTGTATCCCCTCTGCTGATGCACTTCATCAAAGCGGCGGTAGATCGTCCCGTCGCCGCCGTCCTCCTGTACGAAAACCGCGAGATCGTATTCATTGATGCAGGTCTCCGGATCATAATAGTTGTCCCAGATAAAGGCGCAGTCGCCGCGGTCCTCGGCAATCGTCCTGTCTCCGATTACATCCCTGTAAAGGTGAATGGTCTTAAAATCGAAAACAAAAACGCCGCCCGGCAGAAGTCCTCGGTACACACACCGGAACATATCTTCCAGGTCCCCGTCCCCGATCAGGTAATTTACACTGTCTCCTACGCTGATCATTGCGCCCGCAGCGCCGTAGAGTTCGAAATCACGCATATCCTGCAGAGTATAGAGGATGTCCCTGCCGGATTCGATTTTGCGCTCCTGGGCGATGGAGAGCATATCCGGTGACAGGTCAACGCCGATCATATCAAATCCCTTGTCCGCCATGATCTGGGTGAGTTTACCCGTGCCGCAGCCCAGGTCTACAACAATATTTTCTTCACTCCCGCTTTTTTCCGAACGCGGAAGGCCGTATTTTTCCAGATAATCACACACCCGGTCCGCCCATTCGTCATAGGGCTCCTGATCCATAAATGTGTCATAGACATAGGAAAAACTGGTGTAACTGTCCAAAGTCTTTTCTCTCCTTTGTTGTTCGCGTCAGCAATAGCATGTTCGGACAGGTCGCCGGATGCTGCGGGCGCCTGTGCCATACTGCTGTTTATTGTAACAGTTTCGCCTGTCATAGACAATTCCAGTTTTTCTAAGTGTTGCGGCTTCGGGCTGGACGCAATCCGTCAGTAAGTCCTGACCCGGATCGCGGGGCGCACCCCGAATGTGTTTCCGAATACCAGAGAGCCCCGCTCGAGAATGTCTCCCAGACAGTTGACATATACCGCATATCGGGGGCTGTCTCCGGGATTTCTCACCCAGTACCAGCAGGCGTCCCGTTTCTCATCCACGAAAGCGCCCTGACTCTGTGCATATTGAGTTGCACCGGCCCTGCGGTCCTCATCAGAGTCAAAATACTGCTCCAGCTCTGAAATATCCAGTATGAAAACCTGATCATTGGTGACAGCCCCGCCGGAATTTCCGCTGTTGTCACGGTTCACAACTGTACTCGAGACGATGCACTTTCTCTCTTCAGGAGAAAATGTCTCCTCCAGAAAATCGTTGTTGAGCCAGGCGCGCAGAGAACATTTCTCCCAGGTCATGTCAGCCCAGGAATCGTGATAAGGAAGGCAGTCCACAGCTTCCTTGCTGATCAGAAGGGCGTAACCGTTCCTGTTCTCGAGTACTGTCCACTCAACAGGAGATTCAGCGCCGTCTGCAGAAGCTGCATAAGAACCCAGTTTCACAGTGTCTCCGGGCACTGCTTCCGCAGAGACAATCCCTTTTTCGTCAGAGACATTCACAACCTTGGTTCCTGTCGTACCGCTGGTCTCTTTCTCTGCCTTTCCAGTCTTTTCTCCACCATCTTTCCCGGTCTTTGCAGTTTTTTCTCCGGAGACATTCTTCGTCTTTCCAGACTTTTCTCTGTCATCTTTCCCGGTCTTTCCGGTGTTTGCTGTATCCCCGCCGTCAGAGGAAGACTTCTTTTCTGCTCCTCCCGCAGTCACTTTCCCGGGATCTCCGGAAGCAATGGCGGCGAGAAATTCGATATACTCCGAATAGACACTGCTGCTTTTTTGAAGATTGCTTTCCATCCCGGTAAAATCATTGATCCTGGAAGTCATCTCCCGGCTTTCATTTGTCCCTTGGCCTGAATCAATGAGCTGAATGGATTTTTTTACTGCAGATGTATTCCAATAGGTGGGAAACCGATCTCTGAAAAGGTCTCCTCCGTTTCCGGGCTCCGTCGAAGGATCGCCCCCATACACTGCTGAATCCGGAAAACCAATTCTTTTGTAGCCCTCTGCTACAGCGGCAGCAGCATCTGCGCAGGGACCCAGATCCCCGTTTCCGTAATTGTCAGTCCACAAAAGTTCGTCAGTGTCGGGTTCAAGGCCCTCGCTGCCATGTCCGAAAGTCTGCAGAGAAAAGACGACTCCGTTTGTCCCCGGTGTTGTTTTACCGTTCACCCAATAGCGGCGAAGGCGGCACTCCCCGTCGTATTCATCATAACCGAACACGGTTACAACAAAGGTACTGCCGTTGGCGCCATGACTGACATGGGCATATTCTGTCCAGAGATAAGGGCTGCGATCCAGGGTCACGGAACCAATCCTGATTGAATCGTAGGACACACCTGTAAAAGGGGCCATTTCATCATTATTGACGCGTTCCTCCCAGGACCCGATCACTTTACCGTCTTTGCATGTATACATACTCATATACACGTCTTCGTGAGGAATTGAATCCTTTGAAGGTCTGATCCTGTACAGAACCAGATCGTCCTTCTTGTCTCCTGTCAGATCAAGCACTTCTGCTCCCATGATGCCGTCCCGGGTGTACCATCCATAGTCTACTCCTTCCGTATTCACTGTGGAAGTAAGGGTGGAGATGTCCGCAAACGCTTCCGGCTTGTTGTCATAGAGGGATCGGAGAATTCCATACCAGTCCGCTTTCCCGTCTTTTCCCACCGCAGCAGCTGCGGGATCATACTCCTCTGTTTCCGTTCTCATGGCAGAAGGATCCACGGCATAGCCCATTTGAGCAAGGATCATCTGAGGATCAGAGCCGTCCGCCTCTGCCGCGGCACCGGCCAGTGTATAGAGAAAATAATCACTGTTAGCCAGTAAAATCGTATTCCCCTTCGAAAGCCTGACTTCATCGTACTTACTCTCATCCGGAAGATTCTCTTCTTCAAGACAATAATCCCCGTTTTCATCAAGGCTGAAATAAGATTTACTGGTTTCACCTTCCAGGATCCCGCCCTGTTTCATATAATCGCGGCCCTCTCCCTTCAGGAGACAATCATATCCGATTCCATGAGCTGTCGAGGAAGGCTCTTGTCTTTTCAAGGACTGGTAAGGATTCCCGTTCCGCCATGTCCAGAGTTCTTCTCCGGCATCGCTTTCATATTCATCGTTCTGATCCTCCGCCCTGTACTTCAGAATCATCTCCGGCACACCGTCGTCATCCAGATTTGCAAACAGACCTCCGCAAAATCCGACTCTGTGCGGCAATAGATCTCCGTCTCTCCAGCAGAACCGCTCAGGGCCGTACTCACTGCAGATTTCCTTTACGATCTCCAGATACTCCGATGCCACATCAGGTGTCAGACCCTCCGGAATGGCAAAAGTTTCCTTCTCACCGGTAAACTCCCGCACCTGACCTGCGGATTCCGCAGGACTCGTCACACCACTTTCCGATGCTGATACGGTTTCCACACGACCGGTACAACCGCACAGGATCAGCATAAAAATGATCATAGTGGACAGTGTTTTCTTCACTCTGCATGCTGATTTCTTCATAATTGGCACACCTTCTTTCATCTTTTCCTGCTTTGCCGCCCGCCGGAGCGGTACCCTGAGTCAGGTAGTTATCTTATCATGTCATTCAGTATAACAGGCAACTCTTCATTCCTGTAGCAGGGACTTTAAATATAAAATCTGATGCATCCGCAAAGCCTGAAACAGGAACTTTAGCCGGAAAACCTGAAGCAGGGACTTTAACTGGAAAACCTGATGCAGGGACTTTAATTGGAAAACCTGATGCAGGGACTTTAACAGCAAACTGAAAAAACCTTACATAAAGTGACAAAAAGGCAGGAGCTGAACTCTCCTGCCTTTTAAGCCTTTGATGACAAATGCACGTATGTGTATGTGATGGTGTATGTGATGAAAGCATTACAGTCATTGACCGATCTCCGACATGCCGCTCCTCAGGGCAGCAGCTGCAGTCTCCGGACTTATTTGCCGAGGATCTCTCTGAGTGCCTCCGCGACCTTCTCCATCTGCTCATCGGTTCCGATGGTGATGCGCAGATAGTCGCAGATGGCGGGCTTATTAAAGCGCCTGACGATAATTTTGCGGGCGCGCAGGGCCGCCTGCAGATCCGCGCCGGAGAAATCCGGGTGTTTTGCGAAGACAAAGTTGGACTTGGAATCCGGGAAGACAAAGCCAAGGGAGCGCAGCTCCTGCTTAAATCGCTCGCGGGTTGCCATGATCCTGCCTGTTGTCTCCTTGAACCATGCGCTGTCTTCCGCGGAAGCTGTGCCGATGCGGATGGAGGGCAGGTTCATGGTGTAGGAGTTGAAGGAAAACTTGACATCCTTGAGGTAGCCGATCAGCTTTTTGCTGCCGATGGCAAAGCCCACACGCGCGCCGGCCATAGCGCGGGATTTGGAGAAAGTCTGCACGACAAGGAGATTGTCATATTTTTCCAGAAGGGGCAGGGCTGTCTGCGCGCCGAAATCGACATAAGCCTCGTCCACGATCACGATGCTGTCCGGATTGCCCGCGATGATCTTCTCCACATCCTCCTGCGCCAGCTCAAGGCCTGTGGGCGCATTGGGATTGGGGAAAATAATACCGCAGTTGGCCTGTCCGGTCACTGCCGGCAGGTAGTCGTCCGGATTGATGGAAAAGTCCTCCCGCAGGGGCACCTGGCGGAAAGGGATCCTGTAGAGATTTGCCCAGACATCGTAGAAGGAATAGGTGATGTCCGGGAAGAGAAGCGGCTGCTCCTCGCTTCCCGCGGAAAAGAAAGTCAGAAAGCAAAGGGCCAGCACGTCGTCCGAACCGACACCTACAAAAATCTGATCCGGGTCGACTTTGTACTGCGCGGCCAGAGCATTCACAAGAGGCGTCGCATCCATATCCGGATACAGACGCAGGGCGCTGCTGTCCCCGGCAAGCTGACGGACTGCCTCTTCTACACCCGGTGCAGGCGGATAGGGGCATTCATTGGTGTTGAGCTTGATGATGTTTTTCTCCTTAGGCTGTTCGCCAGCCACATAGGGTTCCACCCTGCGGATTTTGTCTTCCCAGGACATTTTATCTCCTCTTTTCTGTCTTATTACGGCACAATTCTGAATCAAAAGATCGTTCTGATCTCAGGCCGTAAAGGTGTATATTACTTTTATTTTATTTTTTATTACTTTTTCTGTTTTTTCTGACTGGTAAGTATTGAACCGTCCGATTTGAGATTCCGGACAAAATCCGCTGCAGACATAAGGTCGTGCACATCGGGATGTCCCTTCGCGGCGCCGCCCAGGACACCAAAAGGGCCGAAAGTATTGAGACCGCGGCAGCGGAATCTTCCGATGACCTTTGCGTCCGCACCTTCGAGGACCCGAAGCATCCGGTTTATATAATGCGGCATATCTGCTGTGCATGTGTACATCAGGAAAACTTCTTTTCCCCGGGGCATATGCTTTTTGATATATTCGATCAGATCGGGGTGAAAACTTCCGGCGTAAATACCGGATGCAATCCCGATGCGGTCATACTCTGAGAGATCCGCTTTCTCCGCCATCGGGGAAGTGATATCCAGAATATCCGTATCAATGGCTGCTTCCGCCGCCTGAACGATCTTCCTGGTATTGCCATGATGGCTTGAATAATAAAGAATGATAGTTTTCATGCAGGATACCTCGTATATGTTCAAAAATCACTCGTGCGTATTGCGCGATGATGATTCAAGGTCCTCTGTTTTATCACACCTTTGAATCTCCTCTGGCAGAGACAACATGGTAGCCGATCTTTTCCATTCGAAGTTCCATACAGTGCCTGCATTCCGCGGCCTCGTCACCGGTGCAGATCTTGCCGTCGTAGAGCATGTATTTATCGCGGACGCCTGTGGGAGAAAGATTTGGCATGACGACATTGGCGCCTGCCTGTATCCCCATCTCGCGGCCCAGCGGATAGATTGTGCCCAGCGCCGTTGTGGCAGGCAGCAGAACACGCGGGTTCATCAGACGGATGATTGCCAGCAGGCGGAGTGTATCCTCCAGCGTCCCTCTCTCACGGTCATGAAAAGGTGTATCGGCATGGGGGATGAAAGGCCCTATTCCGATCATGTGGGGACGGAAATCCTTCATGAAATAAAGGTCATCCAGAATATAATCCAGTGTCTGATAAGGACTCCCCACCATCATGCCGCAGCCGACCTGAAAACCGATCTCCCTGAGATCATTGAGGCATTGCCGGCGGTTTTCGATCGTCAGCTCCTTAGGGTGGAGCAGCCTGTAGTGCGCGGGATTGATCGTCTCGTGCCGCAGAAGATAGCGATCCGCCCCGGCCTTGAAAAAAGCCTCATAACTCTCCCTCTGCCTCTCGCCGATGGACAGCGTGACTGCACAGTCGGGATGTCTCTTTTTGATCTCTGACACGATCGCGCAGATTTTTTCATCCGTGAAAAAAAGATCCTCGCCGCCCTGCAGTACAAAAGTGCGAAATCCCAGCAAATATCCCTTGTCACAGCAGTCGAGGATCTCTTCTGTTGTCAGTCTGTACCGCTGTGCCCTGGTGTTGGAACGCCGGATCCCGCAGTACAGACAGTCGTTTCTGCAATAATTGGTAAACTCGATCAGACCGCGGATATAGACATCTGTGCCGTAGTGCTCTCTGCGCACCTCATCCGCGTTCCTGTACAGGTATTCGGCATCCTCCTTAGTCATCGTCGACAGAAGAATGCCGAGCTCTTCACGGGAGAGTGCGGTCTCTTTACGGAGCCTGTCGATCAGGCCCATGTTCTCTGTTCTTTTTTCCATATAATATTTTCTTTATTAGTATTCTTTGTTTTTTATTATTCTTTGCTGTCCTTGTCTTTGCTGTCCTTGCTGTTCCCGTCTTTGCTGTCCTTGTCCTTGCTGCTCCCGTCCTTGCTGCTCTTGTCCTGATCTTCAGAAGTATTCTCTTCCTTCTCCTTGGCTTTTTCAGCTTTTTCAGCTTCTTTTGCAGCAGCTTCTTCTATGGACTTCTTGCTGTAAGTATGGTAATAGATCACGACTTCTGTATCCGCAGGGACCAGGACACCGGAGTCATAATTGATATCTCCGCCGACCGAAATATGATCGACTTCTCCGTCCCGGATCGACCGGCCGTATACCTGGTCCGCGATCGGTTCAGTCCTGATATTTGTAAATCCCTTGTCCTCGAAATCCTCGATGACTTCCTTGTAGTTTCTGCCGCGTTCCAGCCTGTTATCGGCAGGTGTCTGGACTTTGTCCACAGGTTTGGCGCATGCCATAAGCATGATCGATACTATAGCCGCAGCCAGAATTCTTCCGGTTTTTTTCAGCATTATATTTTCCTCCGCATGTCCGTCTCAGCAGATAAAGTATTTTAAAATGATAATCTATTTGTTGAAAAATGCAAGCGCCACTGCTCCGGGTCCCGCATATGTCCCTACTGTCGCGCCGACAGGGACGATAGTGATATCCTTGATCGCTTCCTTGAATCTTGCCGCATGGTCGTCTATATATTTGGTCAGCACCTCTTCGGAAAAGCCTGTAAAGCCCAGGCAGTAAGGCATTTCGTAATCCACGCCTCCCACACTCCTGATAAACTCCATAAGCATGTTGTTGGCTTTTTTGGATCCCCTTGCCTTGCCGATGACCTCCACCACTCCGTCTGTGATCGTGATCACAGGCTTAATGGAGAGAAGGTTTCCGGCCATGGCGGCAGCAGCCGAGATACGTCCCCCCAGCTTCAGGTATTCCAGCGTCGCGAAAACGGAAATGACATGTACACGCTTTTTGGCTTCCTCCACTGCGGCTGCAGTCTCCTCGAGGGATTTCCCTTCATCACGAAGCCGGCAGGCATACTCGATCAGAACGTACAGAGAGATGCAGAACTGCCTGCTGTCGATCACGATGACCCTGTCCCCGTACTCTGCGGCTGCAGCGCAGGCGCTCTGATAGGTTCCGGAGACACCCGACGACATGGTGATACAGAGCACCCCAAAGTCCGCAGAGACCCACTTTTCAAATTCCTGTCCGAACTCATAGGGCGTGATCTGCGATGTTCTCGGAATCTCATCCGTCTCCACCAGTTTTTCAAAAAACTCTCTGGGCTTTAATGTGACACCGTCCAGATATTCTTCATCACCGAACCGGGTATGAATGGGCATGACCGTCACTCCCAGCTTCGCAGCAGTCTCCTGCGGCATATCACTTGCGGAGTCTGTAACAATCCTGAAACTCATTAAATCCACAACCTCTCTTTTACCGGCACTCTCCGGGTATCCTTATTTGCCGGAAGCAAAATCATTATTCTTCATTGTATCACATTCGCTCAATAAGATGCAGACCAAAATGAAAACAGGCAGCATGTGAAAAAACTGCTGCCTGTTTCCAGCGGTCAATCTCTTTTTATACGGCGCTGCGAATATTCATGACCAGCATCTGCAGACGGTTCTCGACATTGACAAAGCTGACATCCGGATCGTAATCAAGAGGCAGCAGCTGGATGTCCGGGAACATCTCCTTGAGGCGTCTGGAAATACCGCGTCCTACTACGTGGTTGGGGATACAGCCGAAGGGCTGCAGGATGACAAATGCCCGGCATCCCTCGCGGGCACGTTCGATGATCTCAGCCGGGATCAGGATACCCTCACCGGAATCATAGGCGCGCGGGATGATCGGATCACTTGCTCTTGCAGCATCCTTCAGTTTTGCAGCCGGCTCAAAGAGCGGGTGCTGTTTTGCGACAGATTCCACAAAGTCGTGAGAAGTATTGAAAACCTGCTCTACGACATCGAGAAAACCTCTTTCCACAATGGATTTTTTGACACCGTAGTCCTTTGCCTGCTCACGGCGCACAAAATAGGTCTTCTGAATGACGTCCGCCATCTTTGCCTCAATGATCTCGAAACCATTCTTCTCCAGATAATCCTCAATATCGTGGTTGGCACCGGGATGGAAATTGAGCAGATACTCTCCCACGATCAATACTGTCGGTCTGGGATTGGAGCGGTCATAAGGAACCTTCTTCATCAGGTGAATGGCTTTCTCAAAGCCCTTCTTCATCCTGCCCACGCCGCCCTTTTCTATGGATTCCATCAGCACGTCGATGGCCTTGTCGAAGGTCTTATTGGAAATACCTTTTACTGTCTCATAAGGACGCATCTTGCGCAGGAGATCCTCCAGCGCGTCAATCATGGGCAGAGCGAAAGAGATCTTGATCATGGCCTGCATGTTGAGCTTGAAGCCGGGATGAAGGTTGTGGTAATCCACATCATCATTGGTGATGATCGGTACATCGGTGTGGCCGGCATCGTCGAGGGCCTTACGGAGGAGGGCGCCGTAGTGGGTAAGACGGCAGCAGCCGATATATTTTCCCATCATGACGGCCTTCTTTTTTCCTTCATATCTGGGATCCTCAAGAGCCTGCAATGCCTCTCCGATGACCACCTGGGCAGGAAAACAGATATCGTTGTGGACGTATCGCTTGCCCAGTTCAATCGCGCGCTCACGGCCGATGGGAAGAGGGACCGTATGGACCTTCTGAGCCGCGAAAACAGCCGCCATCAGCCTGCTGAAGGCATGTGAGGTATTGGGTACAAAAACAACTGTATCCGCAATATCTTCTTTGTTGAATTTCTGCGGATAGGGATCCGAAAGTTCCCTGACCTCACCGGGGCGGAAACGTCTGGGAGCCGGCCTTCCTTTTTTCAGCTCTGAAATATCCTGCTTCTGCGGAGGGAAAACGGGGGTTTCATCAGGGTTGTCCTGCTGCATCTTCTTTGACAGCATCTCCGTCTGCAGGGCTTTTCTTCGTTTCATTTTCACAGAAGAAATAAAAGAGCGGATGCGGATGGAAAGCGGTCCCCGGATGTCACTCTCGTCCACCTTGAGGATCAGCGGGGTCTTGCCTGCGATCTCTTTCATCATGCGGATGATTTCATCCGACAGGTAGGCGTCATGTCCGCAGCCGAAACTGACGATCTGGACATATTCCAGGTTGGGATGCTGCGCCGCGTAAATCGCGGAGCCCAGCATCCTGGCATGATAGTTGTTGACTACATCCAGCCGGCTCTTCGAGAGATCGATCTTATCCAGACCGGGAATCGAATCCGCTGTGAGGACATTGATCCCCTGATCTGTAAACATCTCGGGAATATTGTGGTTGACCAGGTCGTCGTTCTGGTAAGGCCGGGCCGCCAGAACGACTGCTCCGGGCTTGTCTGCCGGTGCTTTCCTGATACGGTCGAGGACCTTCTGTCCCTGGGCAAGAAGCTGATCGCGATAGCTGTCCTGGGCTGCCTGTCCCTCATGGATGGCCCTGCGGACAAGCTTTGCCGGAATCCCGAAGGTCTCTTTCATAAATTTAGACAGCTGGCGCTCCCTGTCGACATCGGTATACCAGAAAAAAATCGGTACATCGTATTTGACATCCCCGCGTTCTTCCGGATTATCGGAGTTTTTGATGACCAAGGGGAAGCCTTTGACGATGCCGCACATGGACACACTGGTACTCTCTGTGTTCTCTGATTTCCGGGTGGAAATAGACGGGAAAAAGATTCTGTCCGCGCCGTTCTGCTCCAGCCAGCGGATGTGGCCGTGTACCAGCTTTCCGGGAAAACACTCGGTATCTGATGTCACCGCATGCAGTCCCTTTTCATAGATGGGGCGGGTGCTCTCGGGGGAGACAAGGACGTCGAATCCCAGCGCGCTCCAGAAAGTCCGCCAGAAAGGAAGTGTTTCCCAATAAGCGAGCACAAAAGGAAGCCCGATCGTCACATTCTTTTTACTGTCAACCTGTTTGAAGGGATACTTTCTATGAAGCAAGGCCTTGCGGACCTTGAAAAGATCCGTCCCCTTTTTCCTTCTTTCCGGAACGGCATTTCCGCCATTCCTTTCCGCGGAGGCGGCTTTGGATTTCTTTGACTGGCTGCTGACAATATCCGAGGCCGCTGCCGCCGTATTCTTTACGGTCGCCGTGACCTTGTCCGCCGCGCTTGCCGCTGTAGATGCGACCCTGTCAGCGGCAGACACTGCAGTATCCTTGACGATAGCAGGAACCTTATCCGCAACATTTGCTGCCTTTTCTTTCATCGCAGACGAGACTTTGTCCGCCGCGCTTGCCGCGCTGTCCCTGGTATCTTTCACGGCAACAGAAACCTTGTCCGCCGCGCCTGTCGCCGTGTCGATCACAGCCGCCGCGACTGAACTGCCGGCATTTACAGCCGTATCTTTGACCGCTGTCGCCGTATCTCTGACCGCTGTCGTCACCTTATCCGCCGCGTTTATAGCCGTATCTCTGACCGCTGTCGTCACCTTATCCGCCGCGTTTATAGCCGTATCTCTGACCGCTGTCGTCACCTTATCCGCCGCGTTTGCGGCTGTATCCTTCATTGTGGCAGAGACTTTGTCGACAACTGACAGATTCTCTTCAGCTGTCCGGAGCTCCCAAGCAGATTCAACAAACTCCGCAGAAGCCTGTCTGTCTTTCTGCACAGAGAAGGAATCCTTTCCAGACACAGTTTTTCCGGAAGCAGTTTCCTCAGGCACAGCTTTTCCAGAAGCAGTTTTTTCAGAATCAGTTCCTTCAGACGCAGTTTCTTTCGGGGAAATGCTTCTTTGCGCGGGCGTGATCTTCTGAATGTGCTTTTCCCCGGGCTGTTCTTTCTGCGATTCCAGGAAGGCCTCCAGCTCCCCCGGATTGAGGACACTGCCGCGGTCGCAGCGGTTGCCTGTGATCCAGTTGTCGCCGGTGGAGAAAGTGACCACACTTCGCCTGCAGTGGTTCCCGCATCCGCTGCAGACCAGTCCGTTGACCTGCGTGAAGGTAAAATCATGCAGAGCCTCAAAACCGATAAAGGAGGAAGGCGCCTGTGTACGGGCGGCTTTTTCCATAGCGGTATGAGCGGCGCCGATGGCTCCCATAAGGCCGGGATATGGCGCGCGGACGACCTCACGTCCTATATACTGTTCGATAGCGCACAGGACTGCATCATTGCAGAAGGTTCCTCCCTGTACCACGATCCTGTCACCCAGTGAATCCAGGCTGCTGATGCGGATGACCTTGGTAAAAACATTTTCGATGATGGAACGGCACAGTCCGGCCAGAATATCGTTGACTTCTCTTCCGTTTTTCTGTTCCGTGATGATGCGGCTGTTCATAAAGACGGTGCAGCGGCTGCCCAGCTCCGCGGGATGCTTTGCCGCAAAGGCGCGCTCCGCGATCTCAGGCACCGGAACACCCATGTTTTTCGCGAAATTCTCCAGGAAGGAACCGCAGCCTGCAGAGCAGGCCTCATTGACAACGATATCCGTGATGATACCGTCATCCAGCCAGATTGCCTTCATGTCCTGGCCGCCGATATCCAGAATAAATGTGGCGTCCTCCAGATATTTGGCACTGGCTCTGGCATGAGCCACAGTCTCGACAATATGCGCGTCGGCCCGGAAAGCTTTTGCCGCCAGAAGCTCTCCGTAACCCGTGGTCGCCATGCCCTTTACATGCAGGGTAACACCCTCTTCGGCAAACTTTTTCTCCATCTCAATCAAGCCCTTTTTCAGGACCGAGATGGGATCGCCTCCGTTATTTGCATAGAAAGAATACAGAATCCTCTGTTTTTCATCCACAAGGACAAATTTGGTCGTGGTGCTGCCGCAGTCGACGCCCAGATAACACTCCGCGTCCGTACCCGTATCGAGCCGGCGGAAAATATGCTTGTCTTCATATAAGGGGTGGCGGATCAGGAAATCGCGGTACTCTTTCTCTGTCTCAAAAAAAGGGCCTGAAAGGCTTCCGCTCTCCTGCGCAGTACTGCGCCCGATCAAAGCGCGGACCCTGTAGATACACCTGTCCAGATCAATCTCCTGCGAGCCCTCTTTTTCAGGAGCGCATGCCGCAGTTCCGGAATAGAGGGACGCGCCGAGCGCGACCATGAGCTCGGGCTGCTCGGGGATCAGGATATCCTCATCCTTCAACTCCAGTTTCTCCCGGAATGCCTGCACCAGTGTCGGATGGAAACACAGAGGGCCTCCCTCGAAAATAATAGGAGGAGCCATGGTGAGTCCCTGGGCAAGACCGCCGATGGTCTGCTTGGAAATAGCATGGAGGGCCGACAGAGCGATGTCTTCTTTGCGCACGCCCTGGTTGAGCAGAGGCTGGATATCAGTCTTTGCGTAGACGCCGCATCGCCCGGAAATGTCATAGAGCTGCGTTCCCTGCTCTGCCAGTGACTCGTAGTCCTCGGGCTTTACCTGCAAAAGAGCCGCGATCTCATCGATGAAAGCACCCGTGCCGCCTGCGCAGCTGCCGTTCATGCGCATATCCGAGACTTCCAGCCTTCCCGTCTTTTTATTCTGCCGGAAAAAAATAACCTTGGCGTCCTGACCGCCCAGTTCGATCGCAGTCTTTGCGGACGAATAATATTTCATGACAGCCAGCGAGTTGGCAACAACTTCCTGGACAAAGGGCACGCCGGCCGCTTCAGCCAGAGGCTTCGAGCCGGATCCTGTAAAAGCCATGCGCAGACTGCTCCCCGCCGGAATATGCTGTTTTCCATGCTCCAGCAGCGCACATACACTTCTTGCCAGTTCCGCGTGATGCCTGGCATATTCGCTGTATACGATTGTCTCATCCTCTTTCTGCAGAACGACGATTTTGGTTGTCGTCGACCCCACATCTATTCCAATCAGATATTCCTGTTTCTGATTCATATGTGAATACCTTCCTGCCCTGTCAGGCCAATTTGTATCCGCCAAAAACAGGAACCGCAGACGGTCCCTGTTTATTAATCTATATTTCTCCGTATATCCGTTTTCTGAAGTAATACTATTATGACTGATTTAAAACGTATAGTCAAAAGTTTCTTGGTTTTTTCGATACACCATGGGTCTGAGCCATCAGGCAAACAGTCCCGCAGGAAACAACTGCGCGGCGAAATAATCACGCTGGATTCATTCTCACACAGGAAACATTTCTTTTCTTTCGTTGGGCATATAGCAAAATCTATGGTATAATTTTCGAAAAATATCCATTCAGAAAGGCAATAACAAATGAATAAATACCGCGATTTTGACAACTATCTGAAGGAATATCCTACCCAGGACGGGTATTTCGGTAAATACGGCGGAAATTATCTGGAAGATCCGGAGCTGATCAAGGCTTTCAACGAGTATGCGGAAGCTTATAATACAATCGCGCAGTCCGCGCAGTTTATCGCAGAGCTCCGCCGGATCCGCAAGGATTTCCAGGGGCGTCCCACACCGGTCTACCACTGCCAGACTCTGTCCAATCTTCTCGGAAGGACCCAGATTTATTTAAAGCGTGAGGACCTCAACCACACCGGTGCTCACAAGCTCAACCACTGCATGGGTGAGGGTCTTCTGGCAAAGTTCATGGGAAAAAAGAAACTCATCGCCGAGACAGGCGCCGGCCAGCACGGTGTCGCTCTGGCAACTGCAGCCGCTTATTTCGGGCTTGAGTGCGACATCTATATGGGCGAAGTGGACATAGTCAAACAGGCTCCCAACGTGACCCGCATGAAACTTCTCGGAGCCAATGTCGTACCTGTCAGTTTCGGTCTCAAGACCCTCAAGGAAGCTGTCGATGCAGCCTTCATGGCCTATTCCAGAGAATACAAGGACGCAGTCTACTGCATCGGGACTGCTGCAGGTCCTCATCCCTTCCCTCTGATGGTACGTGACTTCCAGTACTGTATCGGCGAAGAAGCAAGAGCCCAGTTTATAGAGCAGACCGGACACCTTCCGGACCAGGTTGCGGCCTGTGTGGGCGGCGGCTCCAACTCCATCGGCATGTTCACTCCCTTCCTGGCCGACCCTGTAGAGCTGGTCGGTGTGGAACCTCTTGGCCGCGGCCCTAAGCTCGGCGACCACGCTGCTTCCATCACCTACGGAAGCGAGGGCATCATGCACGGATTCAAGAGCATCATGCTGGCAGATGAGAACGGCAATCCCGCTCCCGTCTACTCCAATGCCAGCGGCCTTGATTATCCCGCTGCCGGCCCCGAACACGCACTGCTCCACGAGATGGACCGTGTGCGTTACACCACTGTTGACGATGACGATGCCATCGAGGCGCTCTTCCTGCTCTCCAGACATGAGGGCATCATCCCCGCCATCGAGAGCTCCCACGCACTTGCATACGCCATCCGCGTCGCAAGGACAGGCGCCACAGGCTCCATCCTCGTCAATCTCTCAGGCCGCGGCGACAAAGACCTGGATTTCGTTGTCGAAAACTACGGCTACGGACAGGAATTTCTCGAGAAACTCGCCGCAAAACGTGCCGCCAGATAATCAAAAAATAAAGGCAGAAACGTAAAATACCCTCCGGACAAGGTACATACCGCTTGTCCGGAGGGTATTTTTAGTTCATTTCATTATTCGCAATTATTCGCTATTATTCGCCATTATCCGGGATCAATTCGCTACAGTTCGCGCATCCATTCAGGGCGGTAAGCCTGCCTGTTCTTTGCTTCCTCAAGCCGGTCCAGCATTTCCGGAATATCTTCGTTGAAAACTCCGGCCAGAGACACATAATTGGATGCGTGGTTGGAACGGAAAACGGTGCCGGGGGAATCAATGGCCCGGAGGAAAATCTCAGTCTCCTCCACCGTCTGATCAGCAGTCAGAAGCTTTCGCTCACCGCGCATAACCTCCTGCGCCATTGGTGAATCCGCTCTCAGCTGAAGAGACAGGATCGCGGCATATTCCGGATTCATCCCGTTGATCAGCCTGGCGCTTCCGAGCGCGTGTTTTTCCATGCCCTCCGGCCCGCCCAGGCCTGAAATCAGAGTCACAGAAGTCTTGATCCCGCAGCGCTTCAGCTTCCGTCCTGCCTCGATCAGTTCCTCTGCTGTCTGTCCTTTTTGAATCTCCACAAGAATATCATCATCTCCGGATTCAGCGCCCAGATAGACCATCTCAAGACCTGCCTGTGCCAGGGCTTTCAGTTCCTCTTTTGACTTGCGCAGGACGTCCGAAGCGGTGCCATAGGCTGTCACGCGCTCAACGTTGGGAAAATGTTCTTTTACATAGGCCAGAAGTTCCAGAAGAAGCGGCGTCTTCACGATCAGCGCATCTCCGTCCGCGAAAAACACCCTGCGCACATACTTGCTGTATTTTATACTGCATTCCTCCAGATCCGCCAGAATCTCCTCTCGCTTTCTGACACGAAACTGCTTGCCGGTATACATATGGCAAAACGTACAGGTATTATGTGAACATCCGATTGTGACCTGTATGATCAGGCTGCTCGCCTCACTCGGCGGCCTGTAGACATCTCCCTCATACTGCATCTTGAAACCCCTTTTTCCAGACCCGTTTTTCTATACTTTTTTCCAGGTCCTTTTTCAACAACCTTTTTCTACACTTTTTTCCAGGTTCTTTTTCAACAACTTTTTTCTGCTATCTTTTTTCTATATCCCGTTTTCTGTTATCTCCCGGCCCTGCAGCCGGGTTTAATTACATCTGTTTTTTGAGAATCATTACATCTGTTTTTTGAGAATCCTCTTACGGCTTGACGTGATGGCACGCTGAGGACATACAAGGACACAGAGATGGCATCCAACACATTTTTTTCCGTCCAGAACCGGTCTTCTGTCCTCCGACATGCGGATCGCCTGGTGGCCGCCGTCCGCGCAGGAGACGGAACATCTGCCGCAGCCGATACACTTATCGCGGTGGAATTTGGGGAAGATCACAGTGTCGCGCTCGAGGACGTCTGTCGTTTCGCTGACAGTATCCAGAGCGACCCCCCTGATCTGCTCCACGCTGTCAAAGCCTTTTTCCGCAAGATAATAATTAAGTCCGGATTTCAGGTCCTCAATGATCCGGTAGCCGTACTGCATGACAGCCGTCGTGACCTGCACGCTTCCGGCGCCCAGCATGAGATACTCCACAGCATCCGACCAGTTTTCGATTCCGCCCATGGCGGAGACATGCATTCCGGAAAGGGCAGGATTCTGCCCCAGCTCCGCGATAAAACGCAGAGCAATGGGTTTGACTGCATTTCCGCTGTACCCGCCCACCGCGGACATGCCGTGCACTGCAGGAGCCGACACATAGGTGTGGCGGTTAATATCAATGATACTCTTGATCGTGTTGATGGCGGCAATCCCGTCCGCACCTCCGCGCATAGCTGCTTCGGCGGCAGGACTCATCCTTGCCACATTCGGAGTCAGCTTGGCCAGGACCGGAATCTTCGCCCCCCGCTTTGCGGCGGCAGTAAAGCGCTCCACGAGCTCGGGGACCTGTCCGATATCGGACCCCAGTCCGCCTTCGGCCATATTGGGACATGAGAAATTAAGCTCGATGGCGTCCGCCCCGTTCTCCTCGCACAGACGGGACAGTTGCTCCCACTCAGCCTCATCCTGTCCCATGATCGATGCCAGGATAAATTTCGAGGGATATTTTTCTTTCAGGCGTCGGAAAATCTCCATGTTCTCCGCCACACTGTGGTCCGAGAGCTGCTCGATATTCTTGAACCCGATCATAGTCCCATCCGCTCCCGTGATCGCGGAAAAGCGCGGAGACGCCTCGTGGATATCCATGGAGCAGATTGTCTTGAAGGCGGCGCCCGCCCAGCCGGCCTCAAAAGCCCTGGCACACATGTCATAAGTACTGGCTACCACCGAGGAAGACAGCAGGAAAGGATTTTCCAGAGGAATGCCGCACATCTGCGTACGGAGACGCTCCTCAGAAGCCGGCAGTTCGATCTCCAGTTCCTGCTTTATTTCATCATGAAGACGCATCATGAGTGCGCGGACCGGGACTTGTCCCGCGCGGACACAGGCTGCTTCGCAGGGGGCGGAACATTCCGCACAAGGGTTTTCCGCAGGAAAACGACAGGCCGCCGTATTCTCATTGTCAAACCAGATACTCCTCAACAGCCTTGCCGGATCGATTTTTCCACATGCCTTCGTACAGGGCGCATCGCTGCAAAGGACACATCTTACCATATCTGACCGATAAATCTTTTTTTCAAACATCTCCCGCACCCCCGCAAATAAACTGTACAATTGTACACAACATTTTCATCACGATGCATGTCGCATGACACAAAGGCAGTACTACATCAGAGGAGCCGCCAGGCGCAGGATCATGTGCCCGAAGCGCATGAAGGCACCCCGGCCGCTGACGTAGTAGTCGGTCACTTCTTCGCACTGGGCAAATGTCTCTTCGAAGTCACGTTTCGTATCCATGACAGCCTCGCAGCCCGCATAGAGACAGCCGTTTTCAAAGTGGTGGTAAAGGCTGCGGTAGTCCATATTGATGGTGCCGCAGGTAGCGATGATATCGTCCGAGACACACATCTTGGCGTGACAGAAGCCGGGGGTGAATTCGAAGATGCGCACGCCGTGTCTTGCCAGTCCGTTGTAGTAGGAACGTGTCAGATTATAGACCATCTTCTTATCCGGAATGCCGGGAGTGATGATCCGTACGTCAACACCGCGCCTGGCCGCCAGAGACAGGGCATGGTTCATTTCATCGGTGATGATCAGATAGGGAGTGATGAACCAGCAATAATCATGCGCTCCCTCCGCGATGCTGATATAAACATCCTCTCCCACCGCGATGTCATCCATCGGAGAATCCGCATAGGGCTGGATAAATCCCTCTGACTCCGGGACAGGTATGACGGGCAGGTACTTTTTGTAATCCCTGTCGTCTTCATCCTTGTCACTGATGGCATTCCACATCTCCAGGAAAGTGACAGTGAGACTCTGGACCGCGTCTCCTTCCAGCCTGACACCGGTGTCCTTCCAGAAGCCGAAGGGCTCTGTCCTGTGAAAATATTCGTTGGCCAGGTTATAGCCGCCGGTAAAACCGACTTTTCCGTCAACCACAGTGATCTTGCGGTGGTCACGGTTATTGAGAAAGATATTGAGTCCGGGGACAAAGGGATTGAACACACGGCACTGCAGACCGCAGGCCTGCATTCTTTTTACAAAGTCCATGTTGATAAAGCCAAGGCTTCCCATGTCATCGTAAAAAATGCGGACCTCAACACCGGCCTTTGCCCGTTCCACCAGAATTGCCTGAATCTCATGCCAGCATTCCGCGTCCTCGATGGCATGATATTCCATGAAAATAAACTTCTTCGCTTTGGCCAGTTCTCTCTTCTGGGCCTCAAAACCTTTGACCGCGTCATCGTAATAGGTGATCCGTGTCTTTTCATAGACCGGATATCCCGCGTTATTTTTGATGTATCTCACAACACCGGAGACTCTGCGGGAGAAGTGTCTGACATGATCATCCACGTCTTCATTGGCAGGCAGAAGGGGGAGAAGTATTTTGTCCAGCTCCATATAACGCCTGCGCATCTTCAGCGTGTGACCGTTCAGGCCGATCAGAAAAAACAGGACTGTTCCCACAACCGGGACAAGCATAATAAGCATGATCCATGTCATCCGTATAGACGCAGTCTTGTGGCTTCCATAGATCATCAGCACCAGTATGATCGAAAGAATATGCAGCACAACATAGATCCAGCCTGCCTTCGATCCGGCAAATTGAAGGAGCAGGAAGATGACGACCACTTCAATCAGGATCGACAAGACGACCAGGATCATACGGACAACACCGTTTTTGACGGCCGCTTTCTTTTCCATCGTGCTTCCCGACGCATTGTCTGCAGTGTCTGTCATTTTTTCACTGACTTTTTCGCTGTCTTTTTCACTGTCCGCCGCAGTATCATTTGTGTCGAATGAATATCCCTTTGAATCATGCCTGGTATTACCGTCCGCTTCTTGAAGATGATTGCTTTTCATCAGTCATACCTCCTGTCAGCTTACCCGGCCGCAGACCGTTTAGAATCTGTGAAACACCATTTCCTTCGTGGCAATGTATTTATCCGCCATACATACAAGAACCGCTTCTCTGGAGCGGGGCGGCGTAAGAAGGGTCAGCGGCCACATATGGGATTTGATAATATTGAGTTCCTTGTCGTTGAGACTGAAATCCGCCTCCGCATTCTTTGCCGCTATACCCGGGTGAGAGGTGCCGTGCCGATAGGGGCCCAGACCTCGCTCTTGAATATCATATTGATAATAGTCATGCAGAAGCGCTCCTCTTGCCAGTTCACGTTCATCGATATCCCAGCCCAGGTGCTCGGCCAGTTTAAAACTAGCCTGCGCGACCTTGATACTGTGTCTCAGGGTATTTGTTCCCTTGTGCTGTGAAAAGCTGCTCATGCCGCGTACCTTCGGATCATTCAGCAGCCTGTCCACCTCATCATAAAAAATCTTACTGTCATTGTGATGCATTATCTCTAACCCTTGTTCTCTTTTGCTCATCCCTGATTGATTCAGAACCGGTCTGACTGCTTGTTCAGGAATGATTTATTCAGAACCACATTGACTGCGCGCTCAGAAATGATTGATTCAAAACCAAATTGACTGTGCGCTCAGAAATGATAAATACAGAACCAAATTGACTGCGCGCTCAGGAATGAATGATCCGCTTTAATTCCCTTAAAACTCCCAGGTCACTATAGGAACCGACGATCAGATCC
Organism: uncultured Lachnospiraceae bacterium; assembly: GCA_900318375.1. GTDB lineage: Bacteria > Bacillota > Clostridia > Lachnospirales > Lachnospiraceae > CAG-791. The sequence goes on along the minus strand of ONKG01000033.1, from coordinate 5,931 downwards.
GCATGCTCCTTCACTTCAGGGCGGGCATTCTCCACAGTGACTGCAATACCAGCAGCATCAAAGGCCGGCAGGTCGTTCATGTTATCACCGAAATACATGGTTTCTTCTTTTTTGATTCCCAGATACTCCTGCAGCCAGACAAGCGCTGACCCCTTGCCTGCATCGGGCGGGCAGAGATCGATCCAGAGTGAACCGGAAGAAGCTGCTTTCAGATCCCTGCTCCAATGGGATTTCAGAAAATCCGCGCAGACCGCTTCACAGTTCTCACAGTAAATGGTGACCTTCTGAATATCCTCGTGGGGAAGTGCCGCCAGATCCGGTACATTTTTAATCGCGTAGCGATAGTTATCTCTCAGTAATCTGAATACACTGCTGTCTTCTCCGCTGTCAACATAAGTAACTTCCGGGTAAGAGACCACCGCACAGGTGCCCTCGATCGAGCGAATATCCTCCAGCAGAGGAATAAAATCTGCGGGGTCGATAGACCAGCGATGCAGGACCTCATTCTTTGTACGGACCAAAGTACCGTTTTCTGTAATAAAATAAATGTCATCCGCCACAGGTTGCAGAAGCTGCTGCATACTGTGAAACTGCCGGCCGCTGCATGCGCAGAAAAAAATCCCTTTTTCTTTCAAAGCACGGACAGCGTCATAATACTGCGGATCAATATAATCTGAACTGTCAGGGACCATAGTGCCGTCAATATCACTTACAATCAGGCGAATCATATATATATATCTTTCTTTCCTTTCCTTCTTCCGGAACATGCCGAAGCAGGCCGGGATTCAGGCATAGACCGGTAAATATTCCGCTTATTATTATACTGTAAATCCGCAATATTGTCATTCGGTTGTAGCCCGCCGGTGGTTGTCGAGGAGGATCGTCTGAGAGTATTGCCTGCTGACCGTCACCCTGGGAAAAGGCTGTGGATAAGGAGCAGAATAGTCCTGCGATAATACAAAAAAGCGGATATCATCCGAGCTTTTCTGCTGCAGATGATATCCGCTGTAATCATTGCGCGAACATCATTGGTGAATATGACAATGTATATTATTTTGAGGACTTCGCCGGCGCCTCAGCCGCCTTGTCAGCTGTCTTTTTTTCTTTACTGACATTTCGTTCAATCTGGACCATTCCGTCATCGGACATTTCTATCTTGACATATTCGCTCACAAATACCAGTCGTGTCATCGTTCCTTTTTCAGGTTTATAGCATTCAAGAGCAGAGATTCCGATCATCTTTGCCTGTCTGGCATCCGTATCTGCCTCATTGAGCTCAATGGCTTCCATACCCGGTTCGTCCACAATAGATTCGTCGATCGTCTGATAGGCCTCATCGGGATCCGATGCTTCCATGATTTCGTCCCGGCTCTTGACATCAATAAATCCCAGAGCCTTCATACCGCCATCCCTGGCCTTGAGATATGCCTCATCTGTTGTGGAGTCGGCACTGACAACATCTTCCCAGCATCCCTCTTCGGAAGGAAACAGATCCGACAGATAACCCAGTGCCTCTTCCGAGACAGGCTTCATGCAGCGCACTCCGTGCTCCTGATACCAGTCTCCGAAACGGATCCCGTCACCCGCCGAAAAAGCTTTTCCGTCATATCTGAAGAGGACGAGGGCAGTATCAGAAGGATGATCCTGCTGATTGATAAAGGTCTCTGTGCAGATATCGACCGCCCCGTCTGTTTCATGTATAAAGACAGAAATGTTCTTGCCGTAAATGGACCAGTTGAGGACATCAAATACACTGACTGTCTTGCTGGCCGCGAGATTGCATTTCCCGCCGGAAGCCTCATACATTTCAAAAATGTAGTCATACTTCTCGGTCTCCAGGTCCATCTCTTCACTTTTGACGACTACGCTGCCCCTTACTCTTCGAAGCGACAAGAGCTCCTGCACTCCATCCTTGTCATAATCACGTACATCAGTAAACAGGATGCCGCAATCATTTTTCTCGTCAATGGGTGATTCCGAACTGGTATAAAAATTCTTGGGGTCCGCCTTGAACTCCGAAGCGCCCTCTTTCAGAACACCATATTGTTTCTCCAGTTCCTTTACCCTGGCGTCAAAGATCTTCGCGGCATCTGACGCTGCATTATTCTGCTGCTGGGCAGCAAAAACAGTGCCCTGCAAAGAACCTGTGACCAGAGTCGCCGCAAGCAGCGTCCCCAACAGCCATTTAACTTTTTTCACTTCACAATTCCTCCCAAACCTGTCTTTTCTTCATCGGGCAGAATCCCGCAGATCAGAGAAATTCTACTATATATCGATGACAGCAGGCTTTTTATTACCTCATCTATTGTAACAGCTATTTCGAGCCGTGTCACAAAAAAGTGTGTTTTCTTTCTGAACCTTTCTCTCCGTGCGTCTCTTTCCGGCTTTTTTCAGATTCTGCCGCAGGTCCGGCTTCCAGTTGCAGCGGGCGCCGGAAACACAATGAATAACTGTCATCCTGCAGAGCTGTACAAATCAGTGACAAAATCAGGTCCTTAATATGTGCCGCCGTCAAATGTGCGGGAGGAACCGTCTTCAAACAGGACTGTATAGGTGACCCTAAGGTCGGAAGCAAGGTCCGAATAAGGGACCATCTGAAGGGCTTTGGTGCTGCCTTCCAGGGGAACCGAATAAGTTCCGGCATCCATTCCCATAGTATGATAATCCATGGAACCATCTGGATGACAGATATAAACAGGAGCACCGAAAGAATACTCCAGTGATTTAAACATAGCCAGCGGATACCTGGAAAAAGCATCTTCTTTATTACTGTCGTCGATTTCAAATCCGGACAGGCTGGCTCTGCCGTTCTGTGTCGTTATATTGAATGAATATGCCAGCCCGAAGTTTCCACTGTATATTTCTTCTTTCGGCATCAAATACCAGGTGCACATACCGCCGTTGCCGATCGTACTGTAGCTTGTCCCTCCCTGGTCATCTTCGAATTCTATAAGTGCAAAGAAGATTTCAGGGTTTTCCTGCATTGTACAAATAAGCCCTGATAGTGAACACGTGAATGTATTCTCTTCTTCACTCTTCTGCATCGCTTTAAGGGCCAGTGTCTCCAGACTCAGGAGTGACGAGTCCTCCGGGACATCATTCTCTTCCCTAAAGGACTGTTCGCCCTCTGCCTCAATAGCCGAGGTGAAGTCGCGGTCCACTTCTAAGACTACGCCCTTCACCGCGGCACGTTCTTCTTCGGTCAAGGCATCAGGGAGTGTAAATGTAAAGTCTTTTTTGTACTGTTCAGGGTTTTCAGGATATTTGATTTCCGGATCAAATATTTGCAGGGATTCTCCGTCTCCGCCGGATTCAAAAAGACTGCTCACATCGGGATTTGCCTCTTCGACCGACAGCGATCGGCCGCCGTCCGCATTAAAGAAGGTTCCGTCCGGGAAAGAAAATACAAGGCTGTATATGGTCGGCAGTTCTTCTTTGGCCGTCTGCCTCTGCTCTTCTCCCAAGCTTGCCTGTCCCGCTCCGGCCTGCTCTTCTCCCAAGCTTGCCTGTCCCGCTCCGGCCGAATCTTCCCCTGCGTTTTCAGTCTCTGCTGTCTCTGCTGTACCGGCTGCATTTTTTTCCTGCCTGATCGTCATGGATATTTGTTTTACGGGCTCACTGCCTTCTGCATCATAGAAATCGTGATCTACATAAACCCTTGTTTTTGTATTGGCAAAAGCTATGTAACTCTTGCTGAATAAACTGCTCTTCCCGCCCTCATTCAGCCTCCAGTTTTCGAAATCCAGAATTATATCCTGATCGGACTCATTTTCCAGAATAAAAGACACAAGGATCGTAGTGTCCGCAAGGAGGATGTGCTCACCGTACACTGTGAGGCCATTCTTCGAATAAAGCAATGTACGGACAGGAGCTGTTCCGTCAACGTCCAGCGCCCTGGTCATTTCCTCCTCTGTCAGCTTGTCTTCCCCGCTCTCATCCTGCCCAGCGGAATCAGAACCTGTTTCCCTTCCGGAATCTGCCGGAGAATCCTCCTGTGACTCTCCGCCCTCTGCGTCACCCGACATTGCCTTATCAGCACTATTCTTATCAATAGATAATGCTTTTGACAGGTCAAAGCGCACCGGAAGTTTTTGAAGGTCTTCCTCGGAATCATTAAGCACGGCATTTATATCCGCAAAATAAAGAGAAACAGAATTGATATCTTTCTCCCCCTCTGCTTTAAGCACATCTGAAATTGTAAGATGATGTCCGCCGCTAAGACAGCTGAAATGCCCCGAGTAATACTGTATATTTCTCGCTTCAAACACTGCGCTGAATTCTTCTCCCGGACCGATCGTCAGATTATTGAGAAAGAAGCCTGTAGAGGTATCCATAACTATACCATTGACTGCAATCTCTTTCGGAATATTCAGAACAGCCGGCTCTTTTCCATTGTTTTTACAGCCCACGGCACACCTGATATTTCCGTCTCTTTTCACATTCACGTCGCGAAGTGTCCAGAGAAGATCACCCTGTGTACACTCTGCTAAACCGGACGGATTTTCATTATATTCTTTCGCTCCCGAAACAGGGCTGAGATCCAGGTCAACCGGGCGCAGGACCATCTCAAACTTCATCTCCTGTTCTTCTGTGTTCCCGCCATCTGCTGCCGCTGCAGTATCTGCGGTGCTGTCTGAACCGGCCGCTTCTCCGGCTGCCGCAGTGTCTACGTCTTCTGTGCCGCCAATCGGCTTTTCCACATTCAAATCCATGACAAAGGATAGTTCTCTGAGGCTGGAAAGCCCTGCCAAAGTGTTTTTGTTGAGCGAAATATCACACACTTCACTTTCACCCGGGGCAAGATTATAAAAAATGATTCTGCCGCGGGACGGTATACATGTGCATGTACGGGATTCATCCGCCAATTTCACCTGGTTATGCAGTCTTCCGCTCAGGTTTTTGTCATATAGATTTTCTATCAGGACATGCAGTTCCAGAGACTCACCGCCCATGGAAGTGTTCAGATTTCCGGATGCCGTCATCCGCAGATAGTCATTCTCAAATGTATACTTTTCACCCTCCTCAAAGCTGATCGGTGTGATATTGGCATTTTTAACTTCCATCAGCTCTGTGCCGTAGAGGTTCGCCTGTGTGTCCGCAATCTCGAAACAGGCATATAAGGCTGCTCCTGACATGATATTGTCAAAAAAGCGGAAATGGAATTCCTGGGGAAGCGATACTTCATACCCTCCCATCCATGTGCTGTCCTCCCACTCGGAAAAAGGCCTGACCACATCCCCGTCGCGGGTGACTTTTTTATAATCAAAGATCAGGTTCAGAGACTGGGAATGCTCCTCATCGATCTCGATACGGTTGCTGTAAGTCTGGGTATCCTCGTCATAGACATACTTTTCCAGGAGAGGAAGATTGATCCCTGAAGGAGCGTCCGCGCACTCAAACATGGCATGTGTGACTGTTCTTTCCGCCCCGCTCTCATTATTGATATAATTGCCCAGGATCTGCAGATTCCCGTCATCAGAGATCCAATATCCCAGAGGCCCTGCAAGGATCTCCCCGTTTTCATCCACGGCATACAGGGTCCTGCCTTTGTAAGCCGCAGTGAGCAGGCCGTTTTCGTCCATTGACACCTGATCTGTCACATATACCTGGGCATATCCGGTGCCGCCCGATGCATCATCCTCCGATCCGATCCGGTCCAGGATCAGCAGCTCTGATGAGGCATAGTACTGCATCTGTTCCGGCGTCAGCTGTACGGAAAAATACTGGGTCTCTCCTTCTGTTCCCGCGGACTGTACCTGACTCATCTGGGTCCAGTCACCCATGGCATCTCCCAGCCAGATCTGAGCGAATTTCTTGATATAATCCGTATACTCGGGCGCAAACGCGAAGCTGTCATATACATCGCGCCACATTTTCTCATAATAGGTCTTGTTGTAATAAGGATGATAGGCGGACAGGCCGCTGCAGTTG
>ONKG01000179.1 GCA_900318375.1 uncultured Lachnospiraceae bacterium | reverse complement strand
TTTGTATGCTGGGTGATCAACAACTGCGGCAATGGCTGGAATGTAGGCAGGACGACAGCGGAAGGCCTTCGGCAGATGCTGCCGGCGATCCCGCCCAGTGAGGCGAAACCGGGGGACATCATCTTCTTTGAAAGAACCTATGACACGGTGGGCGCTTCGCATGTCGGTATTTACGTGGGAAATGGAATGATGATCCACTGCGGGTCGCCTATTCAGTATGCCTCGGTCAACTCAGACTATTTCAGGTCACATTTCATGTGTTACTGCAGGCTGCCATAAGGAGGGATGATTTTGGACGATACGAAACTGAAAAAGATCGGTTCGGAGCTTTCCAAAGCCCGTGCCAAACGGGACGAATGGGACAGGAAGGTAAAGGATCTGGAGCGCAGGTACCGGGAGGCGGAGAACACCTGTATCCATGACATGGTGCATGCGGCAAACCTGTCCCCGGAAGATCTTGCGGAACTGATCAAAAAAGCATTTCAGGCAGCTCCCGTCAGGGACGCTGCGGCTGTGATCCATCAGAACGAGGAGGATGAATAAGACATGAGAAAGAAAATGAGACTGATTGCAATGCTGTCAGCGATGATTTTAAGTGCCGGAACCATGAGCGTTCCGGCATTTGCAAATACTGGGGAAAATACAGGCGGTACCACAGAGGAAACAGTTATCTACGCTGAAGAGTTCGACGATGCAGATGGAGTAATCCCGGCAGAGGAGATCGGAAGCCCGGATAATAATATCCAGGCAGAGGAAAGTAAAACTTCACAATCTGATCATTCTGATTCTGGAACAACAGAAAAACCGGCAGAACCTGCCAATCCTGTCGAGGATATTACGGGAACAAAGCAGCCGGAAGGAACAATCGACCGGTCGGTGACCATCACGGATGACACCGGAAGTGAGCTTACTATTCCGGTTTCCAATGTGGAAATGCTTCTGACCCTGATGGAAAAGCTGCAGGGCAAGGAGGAAGGAAAGCAGACCGGGACTGTTACCACGAACGGCGATGTCCTGAATGTCCGTACCGGCAGCAGCACAGATTATGACATCATCGACCAGCTGCGCAACGGCTCCATCGTGGAGGTCCTCGGTGAGGAGAACGGCTGGTACAAGATCCGGATCCCGGACAGCACGGGATTTGTCTGCGGCGATTATCTGTCCGTCAGTACAGCCCAGGAGGAACTGATCTCCAGGGATGATCTGAAGAACCTGCTGGAGATGGTGATGTCAAAGGAGGGAGCCGGAAAGTCCCTGGCTCTCACTCCGGAAGGAAACCTGACGCTGGTGGATGACGTTGGCAAGACGACCGGAGCGGGAAAACAGTTTGTCACGATGGTTACGAAGAACGGGAATTATTTTTATCTGGTGATCGACCGCGACGACAAGGGCGAAAGCACCGTGCATTTCCTGAACCAGGTGGATGAAAGAGACCTCTTCTCCCTGATGGATGAAGATGAAGCGGCGGCCATGAAGGAGGAACTGGCGGCAGAGGAAGCTGCAAAGCAGGCGGCGGAAAATCCTCCGGCTGCCACTCCGTCCGGAACGGAAACCGAAGTACAGGAGCCTGAGAAAAAGCCTGCAGGCAGCATGCTTCCGGCACTGATCGTCCTCATTCTGGTCCTCGGCGGAGGCGGAGCATTCTTCTTCCTCCAGCTGACAAAGAAAAAGAAAGCGGAAGCGGTCAGACCGGATCCGGATGCGGATTACGAGGAAGAGGATGACAGCGACTTTGACTATCCCATGAATGATGAGGATACCGGATCTGAGGAAACCGGCGAAGATGACAGCGATTACTATGACGAGTCCAGGGACGACGAGCCTGTCTGACCAAAAAGGACATCGCCGCTGAAAAAAATGGATCAGTCATGAACATCCGGGCAGGGATTTTTCCCTGCCCGGGGAAAGGAGCAGCAATGGAAAAGCAGGAAATGACGATTGAGGAACTCAGGGAGTATATAAAAACACTTCCTGATAACGTGATCGTCCGGGTAACGGTGATGGAGGGAGACGATGGCAGCTCAGAGCGGGAAGCAATATGAACTGAAGGAAGTGGTCCTTCGGCTGTCGGAAGGGCGGAGCCTGTATTCTGACCAGGCAATCTCCAATGCTGATGCAGCCGTCGATGTGATGCGGAAGGAACTGATGCAGCAGGATCGGGAAGTACTTTGTGTGGTCAACCTGAATGCAAAGATGAAGCCGATCAACTTCAAGTTTATCACAAAGAGCGCGATCTGTTCCGGAGCGGCGTCCACGATCCTTCTTCATACCCATCCAAGTGGCGATCCGACCCCGAGCAGGGAGGATGTGGAGCTCACAAAGCGTGTTGTGGAAGCCGGGAAACTGATTGGGATCAGCTGCGTAGACCATGTGATTGTCGGGTGCGGCACCGGACACACATTCAGCATGAGGGAACAGGGCACGGTCGATTTTGACCCGACATACCGAGGTGTTGCAGCGGAAAGCATTATGAACGTTGCCGAAGAAAGCGGCAGCTATCACGGAAAGGAGCAGAACATGGAAAACAGGACGGAAAAGAAGATGGAGGAAATCAGCATCAAGTTCGGAAAGGGACTGGCAGAGCCGTTTACAGGTAAAGATGGCAAGGAATATATGCGCATTCTGATCCCGAACCAGGACAAAGGCGACCATACGCCCTGGGCGTCCTTCGTACTGCCGGCTAAGTCCGTGCATGAGAACAAGTACGGGAAAGGCCTCTGGGCAAAGATCCCGGCTGATGGAACCACGACGGTCACGAAAGCGGTGCAGGTGGGCGAGCAGGATGGCAAGCGGATCTGGGAGAACCAGAAAACCACAGTCCCGAACAGGGAGCTGAAGGCCAGAGTGGAAGCCTATAAGAGCAGGGATCGTGAATCCGCACGGGGGAAGTTGGAACAGCTGACAGCGCAGGTGGCGGAAAAGCTCTCTCCAAACGCTGACAGACCCAGAGCGAGGGCGGCAGGGATGGAGAAGTGATCAGAAAGGGCGGCCGGTGCCGCCCGTTACATAGTATTCGCAGGTTGGGAACAAAGTTGGGATTAAAGTTGGGAATAACGAGTCTGTGGATACTCCAGGGCTTCGCAATTCAATGTGAAGCTTTTACAGCTATCAAACAGAAAGGAGCGTGTGTTTATGGG
>ONKG01000022.1 GCA_900318375.1 uncultured Lachnospiraceae bacterium | reverse complement strand
TCAGCAAAAACGGTAGAGCAGTAACTATAGTCCTGTTGCAACGTATGGCTCACAGAAAAATGCAGCAGGGGCGAAAGCCGCTGCTGCATGGGTAAAAAAGCGTTTAATTTTTGTTGGGATTATTTTTATCTATTTTCAGGTGGGCCTGAACAGTAACGGCTGCGGAATATCCGCAGCCCTCTTTGTGCATTGGCTCTACCATTTTGCAGTAATTATTGTTATAATAAATACTGTTCGGTTTTCTTCTTTTCCGTGCGAGACCAGTGTCTTCAGTCATGGGACAAGCCTATAAGAAGAGCTTACAGAAAACCGGAGGACTGGATTTTCGTACACGATAAAAGAAACCGGATGGTTTAACGACCAGACAGGACACCTGCGGGAACCGGGAGACTGATCATTAAGGCGGACCAGCTCGCGGAGACCGGCGGACAAAGCCTTTAAACAGGGAGGCCCTGCTATGTATTTGAGAAAAAATGATCGTTGGAAATATCTGGCAGCTGTTTTATTATCGGTGATTCTGCTGATGGCAGGATGCGGTCGTCAGCCTGCTGCACCGGCAGCAGAGCAGGCTTCGGAGGATACGACGGAGGCGGCGAGTAAGGCTGATACAGAGCAGGCGGCAGTCGCTGAAGAACCGGAGAAGATCACCGTGGAAAATGCACTTGTCGGGCTCTGTTTTGCCCGGTCGGAGACAGGTGACAATGAATATCTTTTCCGGTCATTACAGGATGAACTTGTGCAGCGGGGGTTTTCGGAAGGAAACATTACTGCTCAGGAGCTGACCGGGAGAAGTTCCAGACAGCAAGAGGAGATAGACGAGTGCCTGGCAAAAGGATGTTCACTTTTGATCATTGCCGCTGTTGATGACAAAGAAATTCCGGCTATGGCAGATAAAATCGAGGCGGCGGGAGCAGGCGCGATATTTGTAAACTGTACTCCCGGCGATGACGAGATCCTCCGCTGGACCGAGCAGGACATTCACGCCGTCTGGATCGGATCGACGTATGCGCAGGAGCTGGCCATCCAGATGAACATTCTCTACGATTGCAGCGGCACAGAACGGGGAATTGACTTTAACGGAGACGGCCGTGTCGGTACTCTTCTGGTCGGAGGCGGCGAAGAAGCGCGTACGGTCCTGGAAGAGACATTGCGTGATCTGGGATCCGAGCTCTATGTTCTCGGAGAGACAGATTCCCGGGACCCTGAAGAAATTTCTTCATATACCCAGGAAATACTCAATACGCACAAAAAAGAAGCGGAACTGATCCTCTGCAGTTCGGAGAGTTCGGCGCAGGCAGCTTCGGACGGTGTCCAGCTGCGGCACAGACTTGTGGGAAGAGATATTCTTGTCATCGGCATCGGAACGCATGAGGATACCTGCACCGCGATTATTAACAAGCTGATGAGCGGATCAACTTTTGTGGATTTTTATGAGCAGTCCAAACTCACTGCTGTTGCCGCAAAAGATATGGTTGAGGGCAACCAGGCCAAGAAAACCATAGCGGATGTCATTTTCAAGGTCACTGAGGAAAACGCCCAGGAAGTGCTTGATCAGCTGTGGAAAACCAGAAACGAAGAAGAGAGTGAGACCGCAGGAACGAGCGATACAGGTGAAGAAGAATCAGCTGATCCCGATGAAGACAGCGCGGATTCCGAGAGCACGGCAGATTCCTGAAGCTCAGCGGATTCCTGAAGCTCAGCGGATTCCTGAAGCTCAGCGGATTCCTGAAGCTCAGCGGATTCCTCAAGCTCAGCAGATTCCTCAAGCACCGCAGACTCCGCTGTTCACTGAACAGCGCGGAGGTAGATGAATGGACTTTCAGAAATTTTTTGATGGAGATCTCTACGACGCATATAAGTATTTTGGCGCCCACGTGCAGGACGGCGGTGTAGTATTCCGCACATATGCCCCGAAGGCGGACAAGGTCTGTATCATCGGTGAGTTCAATAACTGGACAGAAGAAGAGATGAAAATGCCCCTTCGGTTTCAGTTTTATGAGATTTTTGAAAAAGATGCAAAGCCCGGTCAGATGTACAAATATGTGATCTACGGTAAAAACGGCCGTGTGGAGCATTGTGATCCCTATGGATTCGGAATGGAACTGCGGCCCGGGTTTGCCTCGATCGTGCGTGACCTCGATGCATATTCTTTCACTGATGACGAGTGGATGAAGAAGAGGACGCGCTGCTATGACGCGCCTCTCAATATCTATGAACTTCATCTGGGATCTTTCAGACGCAATGAGAAGGACCCCAACGGGTGGTATACCTATGAGGAAATCGCGGACGAACTCATTGATTATGTGAAGGCGAACGGCTACACCCATGTCGAGTTCCTGCCCTTGTCCGAGCACCCCTTTGACGGAAGCTGGGGATATCAGACTACGGGCTTTTTCAGTCCGACATCGCGCTACGGTAGGGCTGAGCAGTTGCAGAAGCTGATCGACCGCCTGCACAATGCCGGGATCGGTGCTATCATCGACTTTGTTCCCGCTCACTTCGCACTGGATTATTACGCTCTGCGCCAGTATGACGGATCCGAACTCTATGAATATCCTGCCAGCGATGTCTCTGACAGCGAATGGGGAAGCTGCAATTTCATCTTTGCCCGCCGTGAGGTGGCATGCTTTATGCAGTCCGCTGCCAACTACTGGCTTGAGGAATATCACTTCGACGGTCTGCGTATGGATGCGATCAGCCGTGTGATCTACTGGATGGGAAATGAGCTTCGCGGTGTAAACGAGACTGCGGTGGAGTTCCTGAGAAAGATGAATTCCGGTATCCACAGACTGCATCCGACTGCTATGCTGATCGCGGAAGACAGCACATCCTATCCGGGCTGCACAAAGCCTGCGGAAGAGGGCGGCCTGGGATTTGACTACAAGTGGGACCTGGGCTGGATGAATGACACACTGGACTATTTCATGAAGACTTCGGATGAGCGCTCCAAGCGCCCCGAGCTTCTGACATTCTCCATGTATTACTATTACAACGAGAGACACCTTCTTCCCCTGTCCCACGACGAAGTAGTGCATGGGAAGAAGACGATCATTGACAAGATTTTCGGCACCTACGAGGAGAGATTCCCTCAGCTGCGGTCGCTGTTCCTCTACATGTACGTGCACCCCGGCAAGAAGCTCAACTTCATGGGCAATGAGATCGCCATGTTCCGCGAGTGGGATGAGACAAAGGAACCTGATAACTTCCTTCTCAAGTATCCCCTGCATGATTCCTTCCACCAATACATGGTCCGCCTGAACGAGATTTATCGTGAATACGGGGCTCTCTTCTCTGCGGATTATGACTCTGCCGGCTTCTCCTGGCTCGCCATGAACGACCAGGGCCACGACGTCTTTGCCATCCGCAGAAATAGTGCTGCAAATATCGCGGCGGAGGCTGGGGAGAAAACGGATGGCACAAAGCCTGCCGCAGGTTCGGAGGCGGGGGCCGGAAACAGTGCTTGGGCGGAGACGGACAAATGTGATATGGCAGCTCTGTTCAACTTCTCAAACCGTGCGCGCAGGCTGACATTGAAACCGGACAAAACGGAAAAGTGGGAGCTTATTCTCCACACTGACTGGGAGCGTTGGAGCGGCACAAGGAAAGAGCAGTCCGAGTCCATAGCGGTGACGGCGGGAACGCCTTTTACCATGGAGCTTCCTCCCTTCTGCGGTGCTCTGTACAGCATCCGGAGGTCAACAGGACAATCATGAAAAAAGCAATTATCAATATCCTGCTGGTCGTTTTTCTGGGGATACTGATCTACAGCGGCTATCGCCTCTTCAGTATTTTCTCCGAGTATCACAAGGGGCGGGCCCAGTACGAGAAGACCGCAGAACAATATATGACAAAGAAAGAGGATGCGGAGGAGGGCGGCAGCCAGGACGCAGAGGAAATCGAGAAGGCCCCCATAGAGATAGACTTCGACAGCCTGCTCAAGGAGAATCCCGATGTTGCGGGCTGGATCTACTGCCCCGACACGATTGTCAATTATCCCGTCATGCACGGTGAGGACAACGACCTCTACCTGCATCACATGGTGAATAAGGAATACAATTTTGCGGGCTGCATTTTTGAAGATTTCCGCAATGCCCGCGGACAGACCGATCCCGCGACCATCCTCTACGGGCACAGCATGAACGACGGATCTATGTTCGCGATGATCCACGAGTATACCAAACAGGAATACTACGACCAACATCCGACCATGTGGTATCTGACACCCACACAGAACTATCGCCTCAACCTGGTGGCAGGCTTTGTGGCGACCGAAAAGGACCCCGTCTACGACCTTTTTGAGACGCCGCAGCAAATGCAGGCTTATCTCAAGGAGGCTCTGGACAAATCTACATTTAAATCGGATAAGCAGTATTATCTCGAAACGGTAGATCGTATAATCGTGCTGTCGACCTGTGCCTATGAGTTTAATAATGCGCGTTATATCCTGATCGCCGTTCCCATCCCGATCGGCTGAAAAGACTGAAAACAAAATCTGATAACTCAAAATCCAATAACTTAAGAACTAAACTTAAAGAACTTAATCTTTAGGACTACAGCTTAAGGACTGAAACTTAAAGACTGAAACTTAAGAACTGAGACCTGAAACTAAAGAAATAAAGAACGAAAAACCGGCACAGGATTCTGCCTGCTTTGAAGCGGACAAGGTCCTGTGCCGGAAGCTGTTTTGTCTGAAAAAGGGAGAGGAGCACGTCTCATTCGGATACTGTGCCCGGCTGAGGGAAAACGTGATCCGGACATAAGGATTCGGGCGGAGGAAAGAAAGACATGACCTGCGGATACTGTGCCCGGCGGTGAAAAGAAGATCACTGCCTGCGGATAAGGTATCCGTTGGAGGAAATCACTGCGATCTGTGTTCCCAGTTCATCTGTCACTTCTACAGAATAAAAGGTCGTGCTGCCTCCTTCTTTAATGACGCGTGCCTCGGCGGTCAGCGTGCTGCCTCGTGCAGCGCCCAGGAAATTTATCTGGCTGGACAGTGTGACGGTCATGCCCTTCTCCATGTCGTAGTTGTTGGCAACTGCGAAGGCAAAGTCCGCCATGGTGTAATAGACAGCCCCCATGACACGGTTTCCGGCATTCATATGCCTAGCGTCCAGTTCAAGCGTCACTCTGGCGTAGCCGGGGCGGGCGTCCGCAATCTCAATACCGGTGGTCCCGGTGGCATATACATCATTTTGAAAAAACTTTTTTACTTCCTCAAGTGAGCGCATATTCAGTCTCCTGTATTTTTTGCTGATTGAAACCTGAATTTATGCCGCTGCAGCGGTCCTGATCGCAGAGCCCTTTGCTGTTTTGCGGCCGATACGATATCCTATCACAAAAACAGGGACTATTCCATGTCTTGCAAAAGTTCAGGAGAAATAGGATAATGAAATCCGTGCCGCAAAAAAGATAATGATAAACGGAATGCCTGCGATCCGGCAGCAGTCCGAAGATTCCGCAAGAAGGGGGAAATAAATGCCGCAGATAGATTTGATCACTGGATTTCTGGGGGCCGGAAAGACAACTTTTATCAAAAAATATGCCCGGTTTTTGATCGATCAGGGACTTACGGTAGGGATCCTGGAAAACGACTATGGCGCGATCAATATCGACATGGTGCTCCTGGAGGACCTGATGGGAGATAACTGTGATGTTGAGATGATCGTTGGCGGAGACGGAATCATATCCCACCGTCGTCGTTTTGCCACCAAGCTGATCTCCATGGCTATGGTAGGATTTGACCGTGTGATCGTGGAACCCTCGGGTATTTATGATACCGATGAGTTTTTTGACACTATGTCGGAGGATCCTCTGTGCAAATGGTATATACCCGGCAGTGTAGTGGCGATCGTCGATGCCGGAATGGAAGATGAGCTCTCCGAGGAATCGGAGTATATGCTGGTGTCACAGACAGCCAATGCGGGAAAGATCGTACTGAGCCGCTGCCGGGATACAGAGAACCCGGCGGAGGATTCGAAGCGGATTCTTGCCCATCTGAACCGCGCCATGGAAAAGTTCCAGTGCGACAGGCGGCTGGATGAGGACGATATTCTGGCGAAGGACTGGGATGCCCTGACCAAAGAGGACTTTGCCTCGATTGCCATGGGCGGCATGATTCCTGCCGACCATGTAAAGATTCCTGTGGAACATGAAAACGGCTATGGGACCCTGTTCTATTTCGGAACCCGTATGGATGAGGACAAGCTCCGCAAATGTATTGCGCAGACTCTTGAGGATCCCGCCTGCGGACATGTGATGCGGATCAAGGGATTTGTGCGTGTCAGCGATTCAGCCCGCGTGCAGGTCAACGCGACACGGAGGGAGACCAAAATCGAGCCGACAGTTTTTGCGAGGGAGGTCCTGATCGTGACGGGCGAAGACCTGCATCGGGATAAGATTGACGCGATCTGGGCCGGGGATTCCGAAATCATTACACCCGGCACATAACATGATCTGAACATCATCTGCAAAAAAACACCTGCAGGAAGTAATGGTTCCTGCAGGTGTTTTTCGTGCGCGGACAGCGCCGGTAATTTTGATGATCTGCTTTTTTGCTCGTTTTTTCCTTGACATATATCATGCGGTGTTTGACCTATATCACGCACTGTTTGACATATATCATGCGGTGCCGGATTTTGTGTTATAAGGGATGGACCGGAAGTCTGTTTCCTCTCACAGGACTTGTGTTATCTAATCTTCGTCTACCCGGTTGACTTCTTCGTAGTATTCTTCTTCATCGTAGTCTTCCTCACCGTAGTCTTCATCCTCTTCATATTCCTCATCCTCTTCATTTTCATCGGATGAATCTTCATCATCATCGTAGTAATATTCTGTGGTCTCTTCGATGACATCAATTGTATCGTAGTCAGAGTCTTCGATTTCTTCGGCTTCCTCGTCAGTCGAACTGTCCCAGCTTGCCTGTACATTGGCCGGATGAGAATGCCCTGTGGAGGAATTGCCGGAGGAATCAGTCAGGGTCCGGCTGTTGTCGTCCGAAGTGTCAATGGATTCATTATCCCCGGGTATGGTCCTGTTGGCAGTGGGTTCTGAGATCTTTGTTGTGATCCCCGTGCCTGCGGACTGCGGATAACTGACCGGCAGATTTGTGAAGACGGCGGAGCCCGGGAGATTTCCGGCTATGCGGCCGTTAAAATAAAGGATGACCACAAAACACACTGCGATCCCTGCAATGGTTGTGAGGATTGGAAGAGGCCGGATGCGCAAACGGGAAGGAGTGTCAGCTGCCTCCTGAACAAAGGCCTGATCCGCATCAGCTGTCTCTGCCGCAAAGAGACGGCCTGGGGGAGCAGCTTTCTGAGCAGGGGAGCGATCCGCATCAGCTGTCTCTGCCGAAAAGGGACGGCCTGCGGTAGCAGCTTTCTGAGCAGGGGAGCGATCCGCATCAGCTGTCTCTGCCGCAGAGGGACGGCCTGCGGGAGTAGCTTTCTGAGCAGGGGAACGATCCGCATCAGCTGTCTCTGCCGCAAAGGGACGGCCTGCGGGAGCAGCTTTCTGAGCAAAGAAGCGATCCCTGCCGGCTTTTTCTGCCTGAAAGGTCTTGTCAGAGGCAGCCGCTGCCGGTGAACCGGCTGAAACCTGCTCTGTACTGTCCGGAATAAGGGGCCGGCCGGCTTCAGCTGTTTTTTCCTGAACACCGGCTTTATTTGCGGGATTGTTTCTTTTTGCAGCATTTGATACTTTGGCTTTATTGCTTTTTGAATGTCTGCGGGAGTGGCGCTTCTTTGATTTTCCCATTTTGAGGCTCCTCTGAATCCGGTCGGCATTGACTGCTGAAATTGGCAGATGTGGCAAATGAAGTCTGTATATTTTCTGTCTGTTTGTTCCCTGTCCCTTATTATAAACAATATTCGCCGCAGGTTCTACCTGAATATCTGCGGTTATGGCCAAAATCCATATCCACAGCCTGTATTTGGCCTGAACCGGCCTGAACATAGCGGGCTCTGTTCACCGGGAGGAGTAACTGTGTTATAATGTCGGGGCGAAAAGAGACCGGGAACTGAATAAACATACATTGATGTCAACGAGGAGTCGACCTGGCTGTTTCCCGTTGGCGATGCCTGTGTACGGATGCGCTCCGGCATAGGCACAAGTGCGGAATTGATTTACGGAGGATAGAGTATGAATCAGAATCATGAAAAAAACAGGAAGAATCCCGGCAGTGACAACAGGATCTGGAAGATTTACGGCACAGATTACAAGGAGATGACAAAAAAAATCCTGGCGGCGGCAGATCTTGCCGGAAGGATCGGGGACAAGAAGGCCAGGATCGGTATTAAGCCAAACCTTGTCGTAGCTTCCCCTGCCCAGTTCGGCGCTACGACCCACACTGAGGTTGTCGCCGGTATCATAGAGTATCTGCAGGAGAGGGATTTTAAAGACATTATCGTGGCCGAAGGCTCCTGGGTGGGTGACCGCACTGCCCTGGCTTTTGATTATTGCGGTTATAATACGCTCTCAAAAGAATACGGTGTGCCGCTGGTCGACACGCAGAAGGAAAAATGGCATGAAGTCGACTGTGCCGGCATGAAGCTGCAGATCACAAATGTCGTCGACAGGATCGATTTTTTGATCAATGTGCCGGTCATGAAGGGACATTGTCAGACAAAGATGACCTGCGCCCTGAAAAATATGAAGGGCCTGCTCCCCAACAAGGAGAAGAGCCGTTTCCACCGTATGGGCCTGCACAAGCCCATCGCGCACCTGCAGAAGGGAATCCATCAGGATTTCATTGTTGTCGATCATATCTGCGGTGACCTTGACTTCGAGGAGGGCGGGAATCCTGTCGTGCGCAACTGCGTCATGGCGGCAGCAGATCCGGTTCTTGTGGACAGTTATGCATGTCATCTGATGCAGTACGAAGTCGATGAGGTTCCTTATGTCCGCCTTGCGGAAAAACTGGGAGCAGGCACGGCAGATCTTTCCGGGGCGGAGATCATTCTCCTGAACGGGGAGAGCGAGGAGGAGGACCTCCCCCGCCGCAACCGCATCCTGGAGGTATCCTATGCTGTCGAGGAAGTTGACTCCTGCAGCGCCTGCTACGGAAATCTTGTCCACGCCCTGAACCTGCTGCGGGAGGAGGGGCTTCTGGACAAGCTTCACGACAGGATCGCCATCGGCCAGGGAATGCAGGGGAAGACAGGGCGTCTCGGCATCGGACGCTGCACGAAGGATTTCGATACCTGTATCATGGGATGCCCTCCTGAGCCGGAGAAGATTTATGAGGAATTGAAAAAGTACATCCTTGCACATGCATGATGTACGGGAGAATGCTGGAAAAAGGAGACAATCATTGTTTGATCATATAAGAACCTGCCGGGGACAATTCAGGTTCCTTGCGGCAGCACTGCTGGCTCTTTGCCTGACAGCGGGATGCACGAATGCGGCAGTCGGAAACGGGCAGGCCGGACAGAATACCGCGGCAGCCGGAAACGGACAAACGCAGGAAAACGCTGCGGCAGCAGAAACGGCAGATGCTTTGACGGACAAGGCGGCAGCCGACGAAACAGGAAAAGCGGCGGAATCTGCCGCGGACGGTGAGCAGGCCAGGCAGAAGCAGACAGAGGGAACTGAAGGGGAAATAGATAATTCCGGCCATGACGCATCAAACCCCGGAGGAAAAAGTGAAGATTCCGGAAATGAGGCGGAAGAGGACGGGGTCACAGAGATCACCTTCACAGCGGTCGGCGACAACCTGATCAACGAGGTACTGTACGGGCAGGCGGCGGAGAGAGCCGCTGAAAAAGACGGGGAGAAGGCTTATGATTTTTCTCTGTGTTATGAGAAGATGGCCCCTTTTATACAGGAACATGATGTCAACTGGATCGATATCGAGACCCTGATGACGGATACGCTTGAACCTTCTGGCTATCCGACATTCTCCACTCCCGGAGACAGCGGACGGGCCCTGATCGATGCGGGCTGGAACGTGTTCAGCCTGGCAAGCAACCACACTTACGATCAGGGAGCTTATGGGATCGGAGAATCCCTCGCATTCTGGGATACAATGAAGGAAGAAGCTTCTGCAGCACAAAAAGAGGCAGATGACCAGGTTTCTGCAGCGGACGGAGATGACAAAGCGGGCACGGACAGTACAGGAGAAGTGCATGACAGGACAGGCACGGACAGAGCAGAAGAGGCAGAAGAGGCTGAGGGCAAAGCCGGTGCAGACAGTGCGGAAGGCATCTGCTGTACCGGATTGTGGGAGTACGGGACGGAATATGATATTCCGATTCTGACCTGCAAAGGCAAGAAGCTCGCCTTCCTCACTTATACTTACGGTACGAACGATATTCCTACGCCTGACGGGGCAGCCGGCCATGTGATCTATCTGGATGAGGAGGGGCTGATGGCTTATCAGATCCAGCTTGCACATGAGCAGGCGGATGCCGTGATCGTGAGCCTCCACTGGGGTGAAGAATACAGTCATTGCGAGACAGAGGAACAGCGGGAGCTTGCACAGCGCGTGGCGGACATGGGCGCGGACCTGATAATAGGAGGACATCCTCATGTAGTCCAGGGGGCGGAGATGCTGACGGCATCGGACGGCAGAAAAGTCTTCTGTGCCTATTCGCTGGGTAACTTTATCTGCGCGCAGAATTCCATGCCGAATCCGGACGCCATGATCGGTCTTGTCCTTTCCTGTACCTTTCGCTTTACAGAGGACGGTCTTACTGTTGAGAATCCCTCTCTGATTCCGATCCTCTCCGATTACGGGGAGGATTACGCAGAGGATCACACGGTCCTCTATCGCGATTATTCACAGGAGCAGGCCCTTGCCCATGGCATGCGCACTATGTTCGGTTTTACTCAGTTTGATTATGATTATGTCAGAGAAATGCTGACAGAAGTTGTCGGGACAGAATATCTGGAACTGCCATAATGGAAATAAAGACGCCTGCGGGAGAAAAAACGATCTCCCGCAGGCGTCCTTTTTTTTATCGCAGAGCCGCCCTGAGCTATCGATCGCCGGACGGCCGGGGGGCAGAGGGCGCATATGAACTGTACGGCAGTTCATATTGCCGCCTTTTCTCTATTCTCGAAACTGTATACAGCTGAGCAGCATAACAGAAGCGGCTTAAGAGAGCGGATCTTCCCCGTAGTTGAAGAGGAGGATATTGGCATCGTCCACACCGGCTTTTTGATTGATCGCAACGGTGAGAATGATATCACGCCGGCTGCGCGGATAGAGCACAGCATTGCCGCTCAGTTCCAGGGCACGGGTCGTCTGCCTGAGAGTGAGCCCGGCACCCAGACAAAGACGAAGTACTTTGTCGCGGCCGGGACGGCGCGTCCCTTTCATCACCTGGTAGTAGTAGGATCTCTCCAGACCGCTCTTTTGGATCAGGTCCCCGCTGTCCATATTCTGTACAACCGGCAGAGAATGAAAATACTGCCGAAAACTTTGACAGGATTCTGCGACTTTGGGTATTTCCATATATTGATCCATCCCGCGGGTTGAGTCGATCCGGGAGAGGATATCGGATAGCTGTCTGGTGGTGGATTCATCCATAGGTTATTGTCTCCGTGAACCTGAGTTTTTTGCCCTTAAGGAAATAGTCTGTTTCGCACATACCATTTTACCTTAGTTCCGGGCCTTTAAAAAGACTCAGCCCAAGGGTTTTTCACCATACTTGAACAGAAGGAGGTTGGTATCATCGACATCTGCCATCTGGTTGACAGCAACGGTGAGGATGATATCGCGGCGGTTCCGGGGGTATAGGACCGCGTTTCCGCTCAATTCCAGAGCGCGGGTCGTCTCCTTTAGATTCAGACCGGCGGCAAGACAGAGGCGGAGCACTTTATCCCGGCCGGGGTTTCGCGTTCCCTTCATCACCTGGTAGTAGTAGGACCGCTCCAGACCGCTGTTGCGGATCAGCTCCCCGCTGTCCATCTCCTGCACGGCCTCCAAGGACCGGAAATAATCCGGGAAGTTCTGAAAGCTGTCCGCAACTTCCGGGATTTCCATGTATTGCTCCATTTCGTTGGTGGAATCAATATTTGACAGTATTTTTGCAAGATTGATTGTTGTGGACTCCTCCATGCTGTCCGGACCTCCCTTCCTTTACAACAGCCTGACCGGGGGTGACTTGTAACGATAATTTTACAACTGTTCCATGCCATTATAAATGTTTTTTCCCTTCCGGCTGTGGGCTGTCAGCCCACCAAATGAGACTTTCTAATCGATAGAATAAGCACAGAGTTCAAAAAGATACTTATATTTTTTCTGTTATTTCGTTTCAAAGGAGGAATCAATTATGATCTGCCCCAGAAGCTCTTAGGCTTGTTACCGGAGCCGGTTCAATATTATAATAAATATGTATAGCAGGATGTTTGCGCCGCAAGAATGCAAAACATCCGCGGTTTTCATAGGAGAAATCGCCTTCAAATATTTCTCCCTGTGCTGCTGCTCCGCTGAGCGGCATAGTCGGACGGACGGGCATTTTCGGCGTGAAAGATCACGTCTGCATTTTTACCCTGGAACTGCTGGAGAAAATAATATGACGGAACTGGAAAAGCTGTGTGAGCAGGCATTATACGAAGAGATACAGGAACTGGGGGACGGAAAGTCCATCGTCAGGGATGTCCCGACGGGAAAATTGTTTTACAGAAAAGAGCTCAAGGTCTTCAATCTGCAGGTTTTTGCATATCTGAAGGATCACAAGAGCCGCTATGTTCCGAGAGTCGAATCCATCCGGGAGGATGGGGACACGCTGATCGTCATTGAAGAACTGGTACAAGGCAGAACATTAGAGGAAATACTTGGTGATGAGAAAGAGCCGGTTTCCTTCGGGGAGCGCATCCGTATTCTGACCGAACTGTGTGACGGCCTTTCTTATCTGCACAATGCGGAGCCCCCCATCATCCACCGGGATCTGAAGGCTTCCAATGTCATGCTGACGGAAGACGGCGTGGTCAAGATCATCGATTATGACGCGGCGAAGATTTATGTGAGCGGAGAAAAAAAGGACACCGTCCTGATGGGAACCCACGGTGTGGCGGCTCCGGAGCAGTACGGCTTTGCGGCTTCAGACGTGCGGACGGATATTTTCGGACTCGGGAAACTGATCGAGAGGATGCTGCCCGACAATGTGGACGCAGCAAGGATCGTAGCTCGTGCCACGCATATGGACCCTGAAAAGCGTTATTCCTCCGCGGCCCAGATCCGGGAGCAGATCCTGCGCATACGGGAACATCCGTCTTCTTTTGATACCCGTATGGAAAAGCTGGTCCCCGGTTTTGATCCGCGGCAGAAGAGCCACCGCGTGAAAGCGCGCGTTTTTCTTGCGGCCTTGTGCGCGGCGATCCTGCTGGGCGGTGTACTTGCGGTCTGGAGGTTCGGAATCTATCCCGGCAGGCGGAGAGAGGCTATGCACGCGGGACTGACGTCAATACAGTCCGCAGCGGAAAATAAGGACGATCCCGCAGGAGCTATTGACAGCTTTCTCCTGCAATTCCCCTATGAAAAGATGAGCCAGGAGGAGCAGCGGCTTTTCCGCGATTCGATGGAGATCGCGCTGGCTGAATATACCGAGGCCGACGAGAGGACAGAGCAGTTCTACAAAGTACTTTCGGACCGGAATGTCGATCAGCAGGCTCTTGAAACGATCCGGCAGTATGCGGAGATCGAAAGACTGCTTGACAGCAATTCATTCAGGACTGCTCTGGAAAAGCTCCGCTCCTATAAGGATGCCGGCTCTATGGACGCGGAGGAAAAATGGGTGAATGCCCTGCAGCTCTGTATGAAACAGGCGATTTCCTCGGAGAAGTCGTTCAACGACAAGGGGGAGGTTTCCCAGGCAAGGAGAGCTCTGGAGCTCTATGGGCTGATCATGTCCGGCGATGATGAGGAGATGGCTGAAGACGCCGGCAGCTCCTTTGACCGGGTCTTCCAGGCTGTTCTGGACCAGGCGGATGCCGAGAGCAGGGACGGCAAAAATGAAGACGCGGAAAAGAAGTATGTCATGCTGCAGGATTTTCAGGATACAGAAAAGACTTCACAGGCTGATCTTGAGGAAAAAATCTCCGCAAACCAGAATCTCCTCGATGAAAGAATCAGGGACAATAAATATCATCAGGCAGAGAGTCTTGTCGAAGAGGAAAACTATGTATCTGCCTGTGAAATTTTTGAGGAACTGGGAGACTACAGGGATGCCGCCGCGCAGGCGCAGAAGTGCCGGTATCTGACAGCCGGACAGCACATGGAAAATGAGGAATTCAAGAAGGCGGCAGATGCCTACGCGCTCATCCCGGGATACGAAGACGCGGATGCAAAGCTCCTTGAAGCCAGATACAAACACTGCGAGTCTGTCCGTGAAAGGCCTGACGATACGGCATACGACTGGATCACCGGACTTGCAGATGCCGGATATCCGGGCGCGCAGGATGTGATGAATACAATGTATCAGTGGCATGTGGATATCCGGAACGAAGTGAATCTTATAATTGGCTCACAGCAGTCTGTTCATATCAGGGTCTACCTTTACGGGGGGCCGCCCGACGCATCCACCTGTATCAAGTTCGAGACGATTGACAGTGTCACCGGGGACCGCGCTTCCTGGACTTCTCCGGAGCCCACTTCCCGGGGCGGCTATGAGGATGCAATGTACAATATCGATACCTTTGAATACAGCCTTTTTGAACGAGAATATACTGTCAATATCTACTCTGATGACGGGAAGCTGATCGGCACCTGGACAGGCATCTTCACAAAAGATTTTACGATTGACGATTGACTGATTATCTTCTGTGAGGCAGTCCGGTGTATGAGTCCGCCCGATTCCGGCTTATTCTGTCAGCCCGCAATTTGTTATTTGTTATCTGCTCTTCTATGCGGCAATACTGTCGGCGGAAGCAGTTTTCCTCACCGGATTTTGTGCCCGAAAAGCATCCGTTTCTGCAGGTTCTGTCTGCAAAAACGGATGCTTTTCTGTGCAAAAAATACTTTTATACACAGAAATGTGTATATTATACAATATATTGGTGCTTTATGATAAAAATATCGCACAGATTCCTTGTTTTCAGGTAATATTCACCAATATATACAGCGATCGGCCTGCTGTCCGCGGAGTAGATTTGTTGACCTTTGCAATTGATGATTGTATAATTGACTGCGAACCCGTACACATTATGAATGATGCATTCTGGTTGTTATAAATGTGTATGGAAGCTGCATTTACACAGCAGCTGTCCGAAACAGTACGGATAGCTGTCATTTTTTCTTTTGGAGGAAGTTATGAAAAAGAAGATTTTAAGCATTCTCCTCACTGCGGCTATGGCCATTTCCCTTGCGGCCTGCGGCGGCAGTTCAGGCGGCGCCAAGATTGAGAGTTCAGACTCTGCGCCGGCTTCAACCGCGGATTCGGCTGCCGCAAATCCGGAAGCCAAGAATCCGGAGGCTGTTGACGAAGATTTCCACATCGGAATCGTCACGGGATCTGTCTCCCAGTCTGAAGATGACAGACGCGGCGCCGAGGCTTTC
Organism: uncultured Lachnospiraceae bacterium; assembly: GCA_900318375.1. Classification (GTDB taxonomy): domain Bacteria; phylum Bacillota; class Clostridia; order Lachnospirales; family Lachnospiraceae; genus CAG-791. The sequence goes on along the minus strand of ONKG01000022.1, from coordinate 19,999 downwards.
CAGGCCAAATACGGCGAGGACAAAGTCACTCTGGCAATCTATCCCGACAACTTCACAGAAGAGCTTGAGACCACCATCCAGACCATCGTAAACCTTTCCGATGATCCCAAGATGAAGGCTATCATCGTCAACCAGGCAATCCCCGGCACGACAGAAGCTTTCCGTCAGATCAAGGAGAAGAGGCCTGACATCATCTGCATCGCCGGCGAGTCCCACGAGGACCTTCCCGAGATCGGCTCCGCTGCAGACCTGGTCGTCAACAACGACTTTGTCGCCCGCGGCTATCTGATGATCAAGACAGCACATGATCTTGGCTGTGATACCTTTGTACACATCTCCTTCCCTCGTCATATGTCCTACGAGACCATGAGCCGCCGTGTCGCGGTCATGAAAGAAGCATGCAAGGAATTCGGCATGAAATTCGAGATGGAGACAGCTCCCGACCCGACCACTGATGTCGGTGTTCCCGGCGCCCAGGCCTACATCCTTGAGCATGTTCCGGAGTGGATTGAGAAATACGGCACCAACTCCGCATATTTCTGCACCAACGATGCCCACACAGAGCCTCTGCTCAAGAAGCTGCTCGAGTGCGGCGGCTATTTCATCGAAGCTGACCTTCCTTCTCCTCTGATGGGCTATCCCGGAGCTCTCGGTCTTGACCTGACCGAGGAAGCGGGCGACTTCCAGAAGATCCTGTCCAAGGTTGAGGCAGCTGTTGTCGAGAAAGGCGGCGCAGGCCGTTTCGGCACATGGGCATATTCCTATGGCTACACTGTTTCCGCAGGCCTTGCAGAGCATGCAAGAAACGTCATCCTCGGCAAGAGCGAGCTCTGCGATATCGACGCGATCTCCGATGCTTACGGCGTATTCTCTCCCGGCGCGGAGTGGAACGGCTCCAACTACACCAATGTTGATACAGGTGTTAAGGCAGACAATACGTTCCTGATCTATCAGGATACTTATATCATGGGCGATCCCGGACATTACATGGGAGCGACCGATGTTGAAGTACCCGAGAAATATTTCACTGTCAAATAAGTGAGATAAAGCGTGAGTTTTTACTCACATAAAGGACAACCCGGCGGGGAGGGACCAGAACAGTTCCTCCTCGCCTTGTTGTAGCTTTTCTGCTTTATCGCAGTGATGACGGAAAGCGTTGAAAGATCAGACGGATAAACCGGAAATGAACTTTTGCGCAATCCCTATCCATGCCCGTCCATGCCGATGCATGTGATCGGGATTGCGCAGCAGCTCATTCCGGACGCTGTGATGCAGATGAATAACGGAACAAACATTTAACATTTAACAACCGCAACAGGAAGGCAATAGTTTTATGAGTGAACAAAAAGCGCCGCTTCTACAGATGCGGAACATTAAGAAGGACTTCTTCGGCAACCAGGTGCTGACAGATATCAATCTGGAGCTCGGGGCCGGACAGGTGCTCGGTCTGGTCGGCGAAAACGGTGCCGGCAAGTCGACCCTGATGAAGATCCTCTTCGGTGCTGCTGATATTGCTGCCACCGGAGGCTACGGCGGGGATATCCTGCTGGACGGGGAGAAGGTTTCCTTCAGTTCTCCCTTCGATGCCATTGCTGCAGGAATCGGCATGGTGCACCAGGAGTTTTCACTGATTCCCGGTTTTGAGGCGGAGGAGAACATCGTCCTCAACCGCGAACCTAAAAAGAGTAATCTTCTCTCGGAAATCTTTGGAGACCGTCTGGACACACTGGACCGCAAGGCTATGGATGAGACGGCTGTCAAGGCCATAGAAAAGATGGGCGTGAATATTGACAGACACATGGTCATCAGCAGCATGCCTGTCGGCCACAAACAGTTTACGGAGATCGCCAGAGAACTGTCTAAAGACCAGCTTCGTCTTCTGATCCTGGATGAGCCCACAGCCGTTCTGACAGAACGTGAGGCGGAGGCACTGCTGGATTCGATCCGCGGTATGTCCGCAAGGGGCATCTCCGTCATCTTTATCACACACCGCCTGCAGGAGATCCTGTCAGTCTGTGATACAGTCGCAGTCATGCGCGACGGTGTCCTTGTGGAAAAAGTTCCTGCTAAGCAGACCAGTGTACAGGAAATAACCAGATGGATGGTCGGCAGAAGCGTGGATGACTCCGGGAAGGGCGCACGGGGGGCAGCAGAGCCTGCCAATGAAAACGCAAAGACTGTTCTGAAGATTGAAAAGCTGTGGGTGGATATGCCCGGTGAGACAGTCCGCAACGTCTCTCTGGAAGTGAAAGAGGGCGAGATTCTGGGAATCGGAGGTCTGGCAGGACAGGGCAAGCTGGGAATTCCCAACGGCATTATGGGCCTGTATGAGGCAGGCGGACGCGTGGAATTTGAAGGAACAGAGATTCCTTTGAACAGTCCCCGCAAATGTCTGGATTCCGCCTTTGCATTCGTGTCGGAGGACCGCCGGGGAGTCGGCCTTCTCCTGGACGAGTCCCTGGAATGGAATGTTGCTTTTCCCGCTATGCAGATCCAGAACAAATTCCTTAAAAACTATCTGGGAGGCCTGATCAAATGGCGTGATGATAACGCCATCCGCGAGGTCACGGAAAAATATATCGATGAACTGAAGATCAAATGTACCGGATCCAAACAGAACGCGAGAGAGCTGTCCGGCGGCAACCAGCAGAAGATCTGCCTGGCCAAAGCCTTTGCCCTCGAACCCAGAGTACTGTTTGTATCGGAGCCCACCCGCGGTATCGATGTCGGTGCCAAGGCCCTGGTTCTGGATGCCCTCAAAAAGTTCAACCGCGAGAACGGTGTCACCGTCGTGATGGTTTCTTCCGAGCTGGAGGAACTGCGGTCGACCTGTGACCGCATCGCCATCGTTTCGGGCGGACGCATCTCCGGTATCCTTCCCGCATCCTCATCTGTGGAAGACTTTGGTACTTTGATGCTGAACAACGTCATTTAAACACAGCCGATCCGGCACAGGTAATACTGTAAGGATGTGCGGCTTACCGGACAGAGCAATCTTTTCATTTGACCGGGGCGCAGAGAGTTCTTTATGAAGCTGCCGGATGAACTGTCTTCATAGTCGATAAGGAAAAACAAGATGAATGAAAAAATAAAGGCTTCGCTGAAAAGTTTCGGCGTACCGCGTCTGATCATCACGGGCTTTCTGATCCTGCTGCTGATCATGGCGCCCATCGTCGGAGCGGATCTGCCGACGCAAATATCCAATATTATCAACCGTTTCAGCTGGAACGGAGTCCTGGTTCTGGCTATGGTCCCCATGGTCCACTCCGGATGCGGACTGAATTTCGGCCTTCCCCTGGGCATTATTTCCGGCCTTCTGGGTGCGACTCTCTCCATTGAGCTTGGATTCACGGGACCGTTTTCCTTCCTTGCCGCCATTTTGATCGCAACTCCCTTTGCACTGGTGCTGGGCGCGGTCTATGGATGGCTGCTCAACAAGATCAAGGGCGGAGAGATGATGATCGCGACATATGTCGGATTCTCCTCTGTCTCTTTCATGTGCATGATGTGGCTCCTCCTGCCTTACCACAGCGCCAACATGGTCTGGGGTCTTTCCGGCAAGGGCCTCCGTACTACCATCTCCCTGGAAGGCTATTACAACCAGGCACTGGCGGGAATCCTGCAGATCAACATCGGCAATATTTCCATTCCCACAGGAACACTCATTTTCTTTGCCCTGCTGGCCTTCGGAATCTGGGCATTCCTGCACACCAGGACCGGCACTGCTATGACAGCTGTCGGCTCCAATCCTACATTTGCAAAAGCGGCCGGCATCAACGTGGACGGAATCCGCATGCTCTCCGTCATCATGTCGACCTGGCTTGCCGCTGTCGGTATCCTGGTCTATGAACAGGGCTTCGGGTTCATTCAGCTCTACATGGCGCCTTTCTATATGGCGCTGCCGGCTGTATCCGCCATTCTGATCGGCGGTGCATCCGTCAATAAGGCAACCATCATGAACGTCATCGTCGGCACCATCCTCTTCCAGGGTATTGTCACTATGACACCTACAGTCATGAACAATATGATCCACATGGATATGTCGGAAGTCATCCGAATCATCGCGTCCATGGGTATGATCCTGTTCGCACTGACCAGAAAAACGGAGGCATCGAAATGAATACAGAGAAAAATAAAACGACCTCCGTTGACTGGGGCTCGATCCTTCGACAGGCATCTGTCCCCATTATGTTCATCATCATCTGCGCAGTCTGTATCCCGATTTCGGGTCTGTCCGCAAATATGCTGATCAACGAGATCGTGACCCGTATGGGGCGAAACTCTTTCCTGATCCTGAGTCTTCTGATCCCGATCATGGCCGGCATGGGCCTGAACTTCGGCATGACCCTGGGCGCCATGGCAGCTGAGATCGCTCTGATCCTTGTGTCGGACTGGCAGATCGTCGGTATTCCCGGAATGGTCCTCGCTGCGATCGTATCTGTGCCGATCTCCATCCTGCTCGGTGTTTTCTGCGGCAAGATCCTGAACGAGGCAAAAGGCCGTGAGATGATCACCAGCTATATCATGAGCTTCTTTGTCAACGGTATTTATCAGCTGATCGTCCTCTACCTGATGGGAAGCATTATTCCCATCAAGCATGCGACCATCAAGCTTCCCCGAGGCTACGGTATCCGCAATACAGTGTCCCTTCTGGGAATGCGCCAGAAGCTGGACAATCTCCTTGCGATCAAAGTCGCGGGCGTCAAGATTCCGGTCCTGACTTTTATCATTATCGGCCTTCTGTGTCTGTTTATCGTGTGGTTCCGCCGCACGAAACTGGGACAGGATATGCGTGCGGTAGGACAGGACATGGAAGTCGCGCGCGACGCAGGTATCAATGTCGAGCGCACGAGGATCATCTCCATCGTCATGTCGACAGTCCTTGCCGGCATCGGAATGATCATCTATCTTCAGAATATGGGTAATATTGCCACTTACAGCGCCCACAGTCAGATCGGTATGTTCTGTATCGCGGCACTGCTGGTCGGCGGAGCTTCCGTAGACAAGGCCTCCATCGGCAACGTCTTTCTGGGCGTCATTCTCTTCCACACAATGTTCATTGTTGCGCCCCGTGCCGGTGCCTATATCACCGGTGACTCCATGATCGGTGAATACTTCCGTGTATTTGTATCCTATGCGGTCATTACTCTCGCGCTGATCATGTATGAGACCAACAAGCGCAGGATGCGCAGCGCTGCCGGCCAGCAGCTTGCTGCCGCCCAGGAGAAAGAAGAGAAGGCAGGCAAAGGGACCTCTGAAAAAGGAGGTGATCAGGCATGAAAAATAAAAGAAGGATGATCTTCCGCATTGTCTCTCTCCTGATTGTATTGATCATCGCAGCTGCCATGTTTGTGATCGGCCGCGGCCACACAGTCTATTTTGACAACAAGACGATCGAGTACAAGGGCCAGGAATACAAAGCCTATCACAAAGTTCTTGTCACTGTGGACGGCAAGCAGGTTGCCAAGCTCTCACCCCGCGACAGAGGCATGGCTGATATCATGGGCCAGAGCATTACCATGAACCTGGAGATCACGGATGAAAAGGGCGGCACACCGCATTCCCACAAGGTTACCCTGGGAGTCCCCTACAACATGGACGGTGTGATCCTCAATATTCCTGCTTTGATGGCCGGGCAGCCCGAGGAGGCCTATCTCTCTGAATTTGTCATTACAGCACCTGCTGTGGAAGAAGAGGTAGAGACCGATGACATGGACATGGGCGACATGGGCGACATGGGCACTGATATGGGTGATGACATGGGTACCGACATGGGCGGTGACATGGGTGATGATATGAGCGATGACGCCGGCGGCGACGCAGGCGGTATGTAAAACGCTCCGGGAGTCCCCGGATTATCATTGTTGAATAAACAGGGGCCGGAGAAATTCTGCGGATGCAGAGTTTCTCCGGCTTTTTGGCTGTCTTCGCAACAGAGCGAAGTAAAGTGGATCGTCATATGTAACAGAACGAAGTGTCCCCCCCGGAATCCCTGCCGCAGTGGGCTCAGAGCCCACCAAATAAGATTTTTGATTAGATAAAATGCTTACAGAGAGTGTCTTCTGTAAGCATTTTTTTATGACACGGCGTGTAATGTATTTTTCCGCCTTATGGCGGACACGGGCCGGTCGGGGGCAGAGGGCGCATTATTGCCGTCCCTGCCCTGGTCCGGGAAGGGAGGTAAATACGAATGGGAAAAAGGATACTGGTATTGCTGTTGACAGCCTGCATGATCTGCAGTCTGTCGGCCTGCGGAGGGGGCGCCGCTGTCCCGGGCGGCAGTTCATCTCCGGCCCAGGCAGCTGATCAAGGCGTTTTTGCCGCACAGGGAGGCTGGAAGACAGAGGCGGATGCCGGAGAATATGTGCTGCTTCTGGGAGCGGATGGAAAGGCAGCAGGATTGAGTAAGCTGACAATCCCGGAAGGGAGCGGGGGACTGAACAGTGTCGATCTGAACTACCCTGATCTGGTCAAAACATCCGGAACATGGGAAGAAGATGAGACGTCGGTCACTTTGAAGTTCATGGAAAATGAGGCCAGATATGAGAAGAAAAAGGACGGCGGCAAAGAGACGCTGACCGCCGACGCCTATACCTTTGTCAGGCTGGATGATGACGAACTGAAGAAATATGAGGAAAAGGCGGCATCCCTGGAGGACTTTTTCGGCGGGGCGGCAGCTTCCGCAGGCAATGCATCCGGAGAACAGACAGCAGATCTGAAGACTGTGGACTTTACGGATGTCATTCTGCTCGACGATGATCTGGTGAAGTTTTATGAAGAAGAAGTCAACTGGGGGTATTCAAGCGGTCCGCTCATGGAAAAGAATTTTACCGTCAAGGTGAAGAATAAGAGCGATCAGGAGATTTACTTTAATTTAAATGATGCCTACATACATGATGAGAGTGTGACCCTGTCCATGAAGGATGGAAATCTGGGGCCGGCGCCCGGCAAGACGAAAACATACAGCTACACAGTGTACTACAACACAAATCCGGAACACACACCGTTGGAGTCGATTGAGGATCTGTATACACTGGATCTTGCAGTTGACGTACAGATTAAGGGCAATTACCAGAGAGATAATGAGAAGAGGATTGTTTTCAGTGATGTTCTGGGAGGCGGCGACGGCGGTTCCGGCGGGGACAGCACAGCCTCGGAAAGGGACAGCACTGCCCCGGAAGAGGCCGGCACGGAGAAGAAGGAAGATGACAATGCGATCGTGACCGAAACGGATTACATGACTGTCGACGGTCTCTATGTGGACAATTCCTATTCCACCTCCGACAATGAAAACATGCGCTTTTTGTATATCGTCTATACGGCCCATACCAATGCCGAGAATCTGAAAATAGACTGCAAGAGCATGACTGTCACGGTGAACGATACGAATTCCTATAATGCAGTCAGGTCCAAAAGACAAGTCCGTTATATGAGAAATTATTATAACGCCGCATATCTGAAGGAAGTGAACATCGGAGACAGTGTGAAATTTGTGGAGACTTTTGAGATCCCCAAAGCGGAGCTGGAGGCGGGAAGGAGTATCCGGATCGCAAAATCGCAGATTCCGGATTCCGAAAAGATCAGGCTCTCTACGGACCAGATCGTATTCTGTGACAGCCCTGAGGAAATCGCTCAGAAAGTTGATCCGGAGGGATATGAGAAAGAGACATGGGCCCTTCAGGATGCCGACGGAGAAGTTGTCGCGGCTGTCAAGAACGAGATCAACGGCTATCAGTGGGAGGTCAGCGCAAACTCTATCACGTATGTGATTGAATTCTGGGAGCCTGACAATTACGAGGTCAGGACATCCTTCAGCACCAGCGGGGGCACTTACGTGGTGAAAAACGGATACATAGTCTGTACGAATGATATAGGAGGAGTTATCGAGGTCCCCTTCACATATGAAAACGGGACTGTGAAGGTGGATACCATCGCCGCATTTGACGCCATGAAGTAAGCCGGAAGACGGAGATCTACCGGGGATTCCATCACAAAAAATCCCGCATTTATATTGACATACTGTTACATGCCTTCGATAGGGTGTGTACTGTAACACAGCCTGCAGCAGCTTTCCCTTTAAGACCGCCTCGATTGACGAAGGTTCTGTTTTCAATTATACTTGAACCATTAGTTACAAGCCCGGTGACAAGTGTGATCTGTGTGCAGGAGGTAACAGTAATGAAAGATTTTATCAGCAGAATCAGACACCTTTGCAGAAGAGCTGCAGTCCTTGCTCTGCTCGCGGTTCTCATGACTGTGCTGCTGGCAGGATGCGCGGAATCCGCTTCCGGTCCCACAAAGGATGATGCCGGAGCATATGTAAAAGCTGTACTTGATCTGATGTGCCTGGGGGAATATGATCAATCTGTAAACCTTGCGGATGTCGAGCGGGGAAAAGAAAAAGAAACCCGCGATGCCATGATCGACAGTGTTCTCAGTTCGATCGTGGCCGAAACTTCCATGAATGAAGAGCAGGCGGTTCAGCTGCGGGAATATCTCGCCAAAGCCTTTACAGCCTGCCGTTATTCTATCAAAAATGTCACAAGCACCGAAGAGAATGAGTATGATGTGACTGTATCGATTGAACCGCTCAGGATTTTCCGGGGAGTGTCCGAGGCCATTGAAGCTAAAACCGAGGAGCTGAAGGGAAACCCGGAAGATCTGATCTCAATCTCCGAAGAGGAGAAGGTCACCATTCTGTATGATACTCTGATCGAGAAGCTGAATGAGAATCTGATTGATCCCCAGTATGCAGAGGCGGAAGAGGTTGTTGTACACTACGGTCTCATCGATGAGGAAAACAGCCTCTACGGTATTGACGAAGATGCCGGTGCCCTGCTGGGAAAGAAGCTGTTTTCCGCGGAAGACTCATAAAACCTCCTTTTTTCAGAGGTCTGTCATTTCATCCCGCAGGAAGAAATGATTTCCTAAAACAAAAAAACGGTAAATAAGCCGCCCCGCGGAAGCCCCGAAGATGAATGAATCGGGGGTCCGGCAGGGCGGCTTTTGTATGTGTTTATTTGTGTGATACAGGAAATCAATTGCGGATAGGGAACGATTATGGATAAACATCAAAAAGAGGTTTCTCGCGGTCCGGAGCAATTTTCTCTTTCCAGAAAGGTGTTTTTTCCATATAGTCGGCATAGAGGTCAGGCAGTTTCTCAGACCGGGAAGTGTCTTCTGTATAGGAATAAATCGTGTTATAATCACCGATCAGCAATGAATCTGTATCAAAATCCGCATGGAGATCAAGACTGATATTCAGAGATTGATCCTCACCTCTTTTCCCATCGTACAGATCCACACTGATCGAATCAATCCCGCATGCTCCCAGGTCTTCTTTTTTATATAAGTCCATGAAGGAAAGAAGAGCCTTTGCGGGATCCTCTACAGGGCATCCGTAATAGTTAAGATAGAGCTTTCTCTCACTCCCATATAAATACATGTCGGAATTCTGCTGCCCCGCGGTCTCCCCCTTCCATTTCTCAACCAGTTCCTCAACTCTCCCCGTCCATGCCTTCTCAGGCTGCCGTTCATCAAAATACAGGACTTTTCCCTTCTCACCGCATATTTCTGTACCCTGCATAAAGAAAGAATCCTGAGGATCCTGACCGATGCATACTGTCATAAACCTGGCAAAATGCTCCGTGTCGGAAGTCATTTCGGGATGATCGGCAAACAGCCACCGGGAGAAGCGGATTTCTCCGGACTCCTCAAATGTCTTCAGCGCGGTCTGAAGATCTGCGGCCGCTACATCCAGGTCATCCAGGTACAGGATTATTTCCTTCTTTCCCTGGTCTTTCAGTGCCAGAAGAGCCTTGTTTATTTCGTCACTGTAATAGCTGTCTCCTGCAGTCAGAACGAGCTCGAAAGAATCCCCTTCTTCTGCCTCCTGTACTTCCAGTGTCGTTCCGGACAGGTAGCTGGATGTTTTAGCGCGGTCACTCCCTATATGGATCCACTTGCTCACACCCATATACTGCAGTTCCTCCTGAAAAATGCTTTCCAGCGGCAGGCGGACCACATATTCATACCTGTTGTTGACATTGACGCCGACGGCATAGGGTACACCGATACTGTCCAGTCTGTTTTTCAGGATTGCCTGGAAACTCAGGATAGAAGCCTCATATCCGCTTTCTCCTTCGAGTTCGTCTGTCGTAATGGAACTATAATGTACTGAGATTGAAGGGGAGGGCACTTCCCTGTCTTTGCACTGATATTTGCCGGGCAGCAGTGTGCTGGCAGGATCCTCCCATCTGGTCACCCAGGCGGACTGCGCCTGAAAGGCGGCGGCAGACGGATCACTTGTATACACTTCACGCAAAAGAGGAAAAGAAAACTTTATATCTCCGTCCATAGCATCGACGATCAGAATGCTTTCCCCGTCGCCGTCAGTGACAGCCCGATTATAAGTGTAATGCTCTTCTCCTTTTCCGGTCTCCTCGTCGTATTCATCCCAGATGATCACGATTTCCAGATCCGGAACATCCAGCACTGATCCAAAACGTTTTATTCCTTCTTCGGAAAAAAACAGCCTGACCCCTTCTTCTGTCTCCTCAAGATCCGCAATATCCTCTTCCTGATGTATGACACCCAGAGAGCGGTATTGCAGCTCCGTCTCTCCGTTCTCGTTGACATTCTCCACATCCCGGACCCTCAGCCTCGCGATCATCCTTCGGCTGATCGAGGCCCAGACATATGTTTCCGGATCCTGTCCCTCGTACACTTCGGAAGGAACTGTGAAACGGATCTGCTGTCCGTCCTCGTCCCACAGATATCCCTTCCCTCCGCAGAGCGCCTCGATGCGGTCTTTTACTTTGGCGCTGCTGTCCGCAAACTCCTCCGGTGTCATGTCCTCTCCGTCCAGAACAGTCTCCTGTGTATCAATAAACTGAAATCTGATCCAGGTGCGGCACATAAACGCCGTGAACGCGGCACACAGAACGATCGCAGCGGCGGTAATCGCCGCTATGCGCTTCCTTCTTTTTCTGCGGGCTCTGCCGCGCTTTTTTTCGTCCTCTGTGATTCGGGGATAGACCTTCTCCAGCTCTGTGCGCAGGGTTCTCATGTCCTGGATACGTTTTTCCCGGTCCAGCTCCAGGCCCTTCATCAGTGTCCGTTCCGCCTGGGGCAGGATATCGGCGCCCTTTGAAGAGGGGCGGTCCATGTCATCGTACAGAAGCCGGGTGAGTACATCTTCGGGCTCTTTCTCCGTGAGACAGAAATACATGGTGCTGCTCAGCCCGTAGACGTCGGTCCAGCTGCCCAGAACGCCTTTTTCGTCGCGCTGTTCCGGGGCCGAATAATATGCCTTGTAGATCACGGAATGTGTCGTCTGCATATTGCTGAATTTTCTGGCGGCGCCGAAATCCAGAAGGCGCAGAGTCCCGTCCGGCATGTACATCAGATTATCCGGGCTGATATCCCGGTGGATGACACCCGCGGCATGCACGCGTTCCATGGCCTCCATGACAGGACCAAAGCAGCGGACAACCTTTTCCATCCCCCATCTGCCCTGTTCCGGGATCAGATCGCGCAGCGTTTTACCGTCCAGATACTCCATCACAATATAGGCGGTTTCGTTTGCCTCGAAATAATCCATGACCGTGACGATAGCTTTTTCCGAGGCAAAGTCATGGAGGGTCCTGGCTTCCTTCATAAACCGGTCCAGATCCGAGCGAAACTGCTTTTTCTGTGTGTCATCCAGTACACAGACATTGTGCTCGTCGGTCCCGACGCATGTGGTATCCCTCCCGCAATAATCCCGGCAGAAATATTCTTTTATGGCCACATGACTGTCATTGTGGATATGGACCGCCTCATAGGTGATGCCAAAGCCGCCCTGGCCGATCACCCGCAGGATCCTGTAACGTCCGTCCAGAATCGTTCCCTCCGGCATGGCATACCGGATGCTGTCACTTTTCCTGCCGGGATTCAGCTCCCGCACTGTCGTGTCGGCATCTTCCACAGAAATCATATTTTCATCTATTCTTCGATTGATATCCATAATCCGATTCCCACCTGTCATTTCCGTAATCCGCAGATTTCTGCACCAGAAAAAGTATAGCATGCTGTCTGTATTTAAACAAATCCAGCCGCCCGGAAGAAGGGCTGCGGACAAGAGGGACTCCGTGAAGAAAGACTGCGGAGAAGAGGGACTTCCGGGAAGAAAGACTGCGGACAAGAGGGACTCCGTGAAGAAAGACTGCGGAGTAAAAGGACTTCCGGGAAGAGGGACTGCAGGCTGAGCCTTTTCCAAAAGTTTTTCCTTTTCAAAAGTCTTGAAAAACTTGTACCCGGAAAGACTTGTAAAAGTACGAATTAAACGAATTTACAGACACCTTTGCATGTGTAAACAATATTACAGACAGCTCTGTGCACATTAATAATTGACAAAAAGTTTACTGCCAGTATAATGAAATTTGGCTCCGGGTTTAGTAATAGAAAGATATTTGTTTACTATTCGGAGCCGTTGCTATGCCTTGCATTATTCATGAGCAGCACAGTACAGGATACCTGAAGACGGATCAATGCACAGAGGTGAATCGGTATGGATACAGCGGAAGTCAACAGCTATATCGGAGAGAGGATCAAAAACCTGCGAAACCGGAACGGACTGACCCAGCAGGAACTTGCGGACCGGACAGAACTCACAAAAGGCTTCATTTCCCAGCTGGAACGAGGACAGGTGTCCGCGTCCATGGTGACTCTGTTTGACATCATCGAATGCCTGGGCTCCACACCGGCGGATTTTTTCCGCCGCGAGGAGGAGAAAGTTGTTTTCTCCGAACAGGAATACTTTGAAAAGATAGATGACCAGGGCAACAGCATTCAGTGGATCGTGCCCTCCGCGCAGAGATACCAGATGGAGCCCCTTCTGGTAGTTCTTGCTCCGCACGGAGTTCTCGAAGAGGACAAGCCCCACACAGGGGAGGAGTTCGGCTTCCTGATCAGCGGACGCCTCAACCTCCATCTGGGCGAAAAAGTCTACCATATTAAGGCGGGAGAGAGTTTTTACTACCAGGCAGCTGTCGCCCACTACATCACCAACCCCTCCAACCGCCCGGCAAAACTGATCTGGATCAGTTCCCCCCCGGAGTTTTGAAAAACAGCGAGGAAAAGCCTCACGAATGTCATGCCTGCATGAGCATTCGAGAGGTCTTGACGAGCGTCCTCGATGAGGACATGGCGGCCAAATAACATATAGTAAGAGGATCAATACATGCAGAACAAAGATACGATTATTGAACTGAAGGGCATCAGCAAGATTTTTGAAGATGACGGGTTCAAGGCGGTTGATAACTTTAATCTGGAAGTGAAACGCGGCGAGTTTGTCACTTTCCTGGGCCCTTCGGGCTGCGGAAAGACCACGACCCTTCGGATGATTGCAGGATTTGATGTGCCCACAGAGGGAGACATCCTGCTGAACGGAAAATCCCTGATCGGGCTGCCGCCTTATAAAAGGCCGATCAATACGGTCTTTCAGAGGTATGCGCTTTTTCCGCATATGAATGTATATGACAATATCGCCTTTGGCCTGCGTCAGAATAAGACACCTAAGGACGTGATCGGCCGCAAAGTAGGCCGCGTGCTGGAACTGGTGGATCTGGAAGGTTTTGAGCACCGCAAGATCCAGACTCTGTCCGGCGGACAGCAGCAGAGGATCGCGATTGCCCGCGCCCTGGTCAATGAACCGGAGATCCTGCTTCTCGATGAGCCTCTGGGCGCCCTGGATCTCAAGATGCGCAAGGAGATGCAGCTCGAGCTAAAGGATATGCACGATAAGCTGGGCATTACCTTTATCTATGTGACCCATGACCAGGAGGAAGCTCTGACCATGTCCGACAAGATCGTTGTCATGAGTGAGGGCCGGACCCAGCAGATCGGAACTCCTGAGGATATCTACAACGAGCCGGCCAATGCCTTTGTTGCGGACTTTATCGGAGAAAGCAATATTTTCAACGGAATGATGACCGGACATCTGAAGGCGCGCTTCTGCGGCGGCGAATTCGTCTGTGTGGACGACTTCGAGGAGGGGACCCATATCACTGCCGTAGTGCGTCCCGAGGATGTAGAGATCGTTGCGCCCGGTGCCGGTACGATCAACGGGATCGTGGACAGTGTTATTTTCAAGGGGATCCACTACGAGATCACCGTCCTGTCCGGAAAGAACGAAATTGTTATCCAGACCGTTCACAATGCAAGGGTGGGAGACCATGTCGGTCTCAGGGTGGACCCGGAAAACATCCACATCATGCTTGCCGAGGACCATACCAATCTTTTCTTTGCGGATGTGAACCGCGATTTCCGCCTGGAGTACAACGGACACCATATTGATACCAGCCTGACCCGCATCATCAAGGGCAGCAAGCGGAAGGAAGACGGAACCGTCGTGGACGGCAATGGAGATATACTGGAACCCGACAGAGTCAGGATCCTGGTCTCCATCCAGCCCGACGATATTGAGATGACAGACGATCAGGACGCCGGTCTCATTCAGGGCACGATCAGCAACCTGATCTACAAGGGCGATCACTACAGCTATATCATCCACACCGAACTGGAGCAGGATTTTGTCGTCGACGACGAATATCTGTGGAACATGGGAGACCGTGTCAGCCTGCTGATGCCGGTGGACAAGATGACATTTACGCTCAAGAGAAAGTGATCTGAGCCATGCCCCGGACATTTTGTGACCTTTGGCCGCTGATGTATGGGGGGACTGAATGAATCGTTGCTTTGCCGCTGCGCGGGAACGCGCCCGGCTTAACATATAAGAGGTATGAACTGATGCGATTTTCCAGAAAGAGTCTCGGCATTCCCTATGCCGTTTTCCTGGTGATTTTTGTTGCGGCACCGCTTCTTGTCCTGTTTTATTATGCCTTCACCAATGGACAGGGGCAGTTTACGCTTCGGAATTTCACGCATTTCTTTACGGATCCCAACACCCTGGGAACCCTGTATTACAGCTTTACCATTGCGCTTGTGACAACCCTGGTCTGTCTGCTGCTGGCCTATCCGGTTGCATATTTCCTGGCAACCAGCGGACTGCGGTCACAGTCCGTCATCCTGATGCTCTTTGTGATGCCCATGTGGATCAACTTTTCCCTGCGCATCACGGCACTCAAGGAAATCCTGAATCTGCTGGAGGGGAATCTTGCCATGCATCCCTTCCTGAATGCAGTCGTCGGCATGACCTATGACTTTATGCCCTTTATGATCCTGCCGATCTATACGACGATTTCCCGGCTGGACGGGGCTCTGTGTGAAGCGGCCATGGACCTGGGAGCCGACAGTCTGCAGACTTTTCTGCGCGTGACCCTTCCCCTCTCTGTGCCCGGCATTCTCAGCGGCGTGTCCATGGTCTTTCTGCCTGCAATGACCAACTATGTCGTTCTGGATATGCTCTACAACAGCACATATATCATGGGAAGCCTGATCGGAAGCTATTTTGCCGCCTACAACTGGCACGGCGGATCGATGATCTCCCTGATCCTGCTGGCTATGATCTGCATCTTCACACTGCTGACAGGCGGTGAGGAGGATGAACCCGGAAGAGGAGGTGCACTGCTTTGATGTGGAAAATCTGCAGGAGACTGTTCCTGATCCTCGTCCTGTTGTTTTTGTACCTGCCGATCCTGATCCTGGCAGTGTACAGCTTTACCGAGTCGACCAATATCGGAGCCATCCGCGGTTTTTCCATGAAGAACTACGTGACGCTCTTTACAACGCCTGAACTCACCGGCATGATCGCCGGAACGGTCACGCTTGCCCTCGGAGCAGCAGCCATCGCGACCGTGCTCGGGACGATCGGCGCGATCGGTGCCTTTTATTCCAGAAAAAGAGCATCGGGTTTTATCACAACGCTCAATCAGATTCCTGTCATCAACGCGGACGTTGTGACCGGCTTCTCCATCTGCGTCCTGCTCGTGGTGGCGCTTCATATAAGCAAGGATTCTTATATTCCTCTGGTGGCAGGTCATGTGACTCTGTGCGCGCCCTTTGTATTCCTCTCGGTGATGCCCCGCATCCAGCAGATGGATCCCAGTATCTACGAGGCTGCCCTTGATCTGGGCGCAACGCCCTTCAAGGCACTGACAGAGGTACTGATCCCCCAGATCATTCCGGGCATTGTTTCCGGATTCGCCCTGGCGGTGACACTCTCTCTGGATGATTATTTTATTGCCACCTATACCAAGCCCGCGACTTTCGACACGATCAGCACCTACGTCGTCAACGCCACCAAGGGTGCGCAGACTACGATCAAGACAGCCCTCTGGGCGCTTTCCACTGTGATCTTTCTGATCGTAGTCCTGATCGTGCTGGTGACCAATATTCGTTCCCTTCATCGGGAAAACAGGGAAGGAGGCCGCCGTGCGGAACATTTATCATAAAAAAACAATTCTGTCCGCCGCTCTTGCAGTCCTGCTCCTGCTTCTCTTTGTACCGGGAAACATTCAGGATAAAGTGCCCGGAATTCCGGGATCTGCAGATCTCTGCCTGCAGGCACAGGCGGAGGAGACGATTACTCTGCGTGTCTGTAACTGGGAGGAGTATATCGACCTGGGCGACTGGGACGAGGAAGAGACCATTGAACTTCCCTCGGGTGATATCATCGGAGAGAACTCTATGGTGGATGATTTTGAGGAGTGGTATTACGAGACCTACGGGAAGCGCGTAAAGGTGGAGTATTCGACCTTCGGCACCAACGAGGACCTCTACAACATGCTGACCCTGGGAGATGTTTACGACCTGGTCTGCCCCTCTGAATATCTGATCATGAAACTGATGGCGGAGGAAGCCCTTGTCCCTCTCTCCGAAGACTTTTTTGACACAGGGGACGAGAACAATTATTTCATAAGGGGAGAAGCACCCTTTATCCGTGAAATCTTTGAAAACAGCGAGATCAACGGAGAGCCCTGGAGCAGATATGCTGCCGGATATATGTGGGGGGTCACAGGACTGGTCTACAATCCGGAGCTGGTGACGGAGGAGCAGGTTTCCACGTGGAAGATTCTGGCAGATCCTTCTTATGCCCGCAGGGTGACGATCAAGGACAACGTACGCGACTCCTATTTTGCCGCTGTCGGCGCCGTGAAATCCGATCTTCTGTCTTCCGAGGAGTTTAAAAACGATCCTGATTACAGAAAAAAGCTGGAGAAGGAGATGAATGACACATCCCCGGAGATGATCGCCCGGGTGGAGGACTGGCTCAAAGACGTCAAGGACAATGTCTTTTCCTTTGAGACAGACTCCGGCAAGGCGGATATGATCACCGGAAAAGTTGCCGTTAATTTCCAGTGGTCGGGAGATGCTGTCTATACCCTGGACCAGGCGGACGAAGACGATTACACGCTCTGCTTCGCTGTGCCTAAGGAGAGTACCGATATCTATTTTGACGGCTGGGTCATGCTCAAGAGCGGGATCGGAAGAGACCCGGAAAAACAGCATGCGGCGGAGGCCTTTATCAACTTCCTGTCCCGTCCGGACAATGCCATCCGCAACATGTACTACATCGGCTATACCTCTGTCATTTCCGGAGGAGACGACCCCCGCATGTTCGAATATGCCCAGTATTGCTATGAGGCGGAGGACGACGAGGAAGAGACCGTGGACTATGATCTGGCCTATTTCTTCTCCGGAGACCGGGATCAGACGGACTCGGAATTCGTGATCGAGGCTGCGGCGGACCAGATGAACCGCCAGCTCTTCTCTCAGTATCCGCCCGCCGACGTGATTGCCCGCTCCTCGATCATGACTTATTTCAATGATGAACAGAACGCCCGTATCAACCAGATGTGGATCAATGTGCGCTGTTATGACATCCGCAGGGTTCCCTGGTGGAGCTGGACTCTGATCATCGGAGCAGTGGTCATTCTGGGATGGTTCCTGATAAAAAGATGGCTCAGCCGCAGAGCACTGTCACATTAATCATTCATAAAGAGTATTCCGGACACCGGGGCCCGCTGCTATGGCGGACGGCCGGTGTCCTTTTTTTATACAAAGCATGCCAAAAGTTCCAAAAACGGAGAGGTGTATTGAAAAAAATACATATAATCAGCCTTTATGATAGCCCATTGGGATGATTTTTTATCTTATTCAGGCTGACAAAAATCATAAGATGATGTTATTATGCACTTGTTACAGGGTAAAAAAATGAAAAAGTGCCGGTACCGTGAGTACGGCAGAGGAGAGAATACAATTTATGGGCGGTTTTTTTGGAGTTGCATCTAAGCAGGATTGCGTTTTTGATTTATTTTATGGAACCGACTACCACTCACATCTTGGAACGCGCCGCGCTGGCCTTGCTGTCTATGACCCGGTCAAGGGATTTGACCGCGCGATTCACAATATTGAGAGCTCGAATTTCAGACCGAAATTTGATAAGGACATTCTTAAAATGGAGGGCCGGCTGGGAATCGGCTGTATCTCCGACTATGAACCCCAGCCGCTGATCGTGCGTTCGCACCTGGGAACCTACGCGATCACGACCGTGGGCAAGATCAACAATTCCGACGAGCTTATGTGGAAGCTCTTTTCCGGATCCCACTCCCACTTCCTCGAGATGAGCGGAGGGGATATCAACCCGACAGAACTGACTGCGGCACTCATCAACCAGTGCGACAGCTTTGAGGACGGCATCCGCTACGCGCAGCAGCTGATCCGCGGCTCCATGACCCTTATGGTCATGACAAAGAACGGCATTTACGCTGCCCGCGACCGTCTGGGCAGGACTCCGGTGGAGATCGGCTGTAAAGAAGACAGCAGATGTATCTGTTTCGAGAGCTTTTCCTTCCTTAATCTGGGATATCACTTTGAAAAGGAACTGGGTCCCGGCGAGATCTGCTTTGTCACTCCCGAGGGAGTAGAGACAGTCAAGGAGCCTTTTGACAATATGAGGGTCTGCACTTTCCTGTGGATCTACTACGGCTTCCCCGCTTCCACCTACGAGGGAATGAACGTCGAATATGCGCGTTACGAGTGCGGCAAACACCTGGCAATGCGCGATATGA
Source organism: uncultured Lachnospiraceae bacterium (assembly GCA_900318375.1). GTDB lineage: Bacteria > Bacillota > Clostridia > Lachnospirales > Lachnospiraceae > CAG-791. The sequence goes on along the minus strand of ONKG01000022.1, from coordinate 986 downwards.
AGCGCGGTCTCAGCAAGCCCGACATTGTTGCAGGCGTTCCCGACTCCGGTGTCGCCCATGCAGTCGGTTATTCAAATGCTTCCGGCGTTCCTTATTCACGCCCCTTTGTCAAGTATACTCCCACCTGGCCCAGGTCTTTCATGCCCACGATCCAGAGCCGCAGAAACCTCATCGCCAAGATGAAACTGGTTCCGATCCATGAGCTGATCGACAACAAGAGTATGCTTCTGATCGACGACTCTATTGTGCGCGGCACCCAGCTGCGTGAGACAACAGAATATCTCTACAAGAGCGGAGCCAGAGAAGTCCACGTGCGTCCGGCATGTCCGCCTCTTGTATTCGGCTGCAAATATCTCAACTTCTCCAGATCAAACTCAGAGGGTGAGCTCATCACCAGGAGGGTCATCGAGAAGCTGGAGGGTTCCATGGATCCGAATCCCCATATTCTGAATAAGTACATGGATCCTGATTCCGAAGAATACGCGGCTATGCTTGAAGAGATCAGGAAGGAACTCAACTTCTCCTCCCTGCATTACCACAGACTCGACGATATGATCGAGGCTATCGGAATTCCTTCCTGTAAACTCTGCACATACTGCTGGAACGGAAGAGAGTAATACCGCCGGAACAGCTCTTGACAGCCCGTCGCTTGAAGACGGGCTGTTTTTTTCGGGAATATGGGCAGCGGATATCGAAATTCCCGTCAAAAGGTGGTACGATATAAGTTAACTGTGCCGTCACATAAAAGGACGGCATGGCTGCAATATGCTGGGGGCTCTTTCTTTCCCCCTGCAGAGCTGTCCTTCGCACAGGCGCAGGGCCCGCAGGCAGATTCTGACATACAGAAAAAAGTACGGAGATCGGTCCCGGTCCCCCCTACAGTTCTTCGGTAGTGTCAAGTGATCTATGAAAAAGCTCAGGCAAAAAAAATGGCTCCGGAGAACCTTGAAAAGCAGTAACTGCAGATGGTCGCAAACAGGCATTGC
>ONKG01000182.1 GCA_900318375.1 uncultured Lachnospiraceae bacterium | reverse complement strand
CCCTTTACTGCCCCGAAGGGCATAAAAATCCCCAGCAGTAAAATACTTTTACCACTGGGGATGATAATTTGCGGACATACACATATACAGCATACACCTGTTTGTGAGTGCTGTTTTTGGGGATATGTCAAAATTGATAAGGCAAAAGTATTCTTAAATTGGGTACAAAAAACTAAGCCCCTACAAAAGGGACTATCATAATCCTTTGTTCCCACTATTTGATTATAGTTTTATTTAAGAATACCTTGCCGCATATTTTTTACTCCTTTTCTGGAATTGAATTATTATATCACATCAGTTTTAGGAAAACAAGTATCTAAAAGAAATTTTTCTTCCCCTTATATGTAACAATCATACCGGCTTCCTAACGTTCAGAATGGTTTCTACTGTCTGCTGCGGTGTTTGGTTGGAATTGTCCAGCCAAAAGCCGATCCGTGGTGTTGTCTGCATTTTACTAAATTCCAAAAGTTTAGATTTTCTCAAAATGCTTATCTTTTGGTCTTTGGTTCGGAATAGTGTAGTGCTGGCGGTCTATCTATTGTTTTCGGTTGCTTGCTTCCTTACCGTACATGAGCATTCTCAGCAGGCACATCTGCTCTCGTCAACATCATTTCCGCAGAGATTTCCCTGATACGCTGATAACGTTCCTTGTCATATATGTCATGTCCATAAAAGAGTCCGGCTTGCGCAAGGCTTTGGAGCTCTTTTGCCCATTCCACAATCTGATCCTTATCTTTTATCCCCACAAATCCCGATTTATAGAATTAGTTGTAACATAGATCCCATGAAATAACAACCATCGACTGGGGAGCAAGAGAATGAACAGCGCAGCGGCAGCTGTTTTATAAACCAGCGTCTGTCATTTCCCCTTTTTGACGTAAATCAGAAGAAAGTTCAGGATGTCATGCAATCCCTTATCCAAAAACGCCTTGTCGCGCACTCCGTATTCATGCCCTGATTGGAACCATTCCTGCCATGCGGTATCGTAGCAGTCGGCCTCAAGAACCTTGATTTCGCACCGGTCTGCGCACTCGTCCTTCAAAAGGTTCTCCCACCAGGAAGCCGTTTTGAACAGTTGAGAATCATCGCCCTCGGCCCATGTTTCAAACAACCGTTTCAAATCGCCCTGGGGCCGCTCCTTCAGGCCGGGAACAGCGATCATCACATACCCGTTTTCTTTGACAAAAGGCAGTATTTTATCTGCCAATACGCCCGCCTTGCAGCCGAAATAATGATATGCGTCAACGCTGATGATGGTATCGAAATAGTCCTGTGCAAAGGGCATATCCATCGCGTCTCCGTGGATCGGTATGATCTTGTCTTCAAGCCCGTTGTCCCGTATTCTCACATAGTTTTCCGTTGCGGGAATCCAAAGATCGAACGCATAGACATGTTTTGCATCCGTTTCATTGGCAACAAAAAGGGACGTCAGGGCATATCCGCATCCAAGGTCCAACGTTCGGCCATATCGTACATCTTTCGGACTTCTGCGGATCAATTCATCCAGCAGTCGGAATGAATTGGGTCCCATCAAATACTCTTTTGTAAAGTATTTTTTATATTTTTCAATGTTGCTCATTCTGTTCTCCTTTCCCATGACCCGTCCAATTCCGATTTGAATACTTGATTGTACCATAGATACAATGAAACAACTATAGTCAATTCAGAGGAAAATCGAGAATCGCAGTCGCCCGGCGCCAACGGCCGAAGCCGCCTTCTTCCGCGGCCTGAAAGGAAGTTGACTTTTGGGGGATTTTCGATATACTGCTTCTATGAACATGTTCAAGAGAAAGAATCGGCCGGTCAAGCTGGGCCAGGCCAAGAAAAAGCTGTTTTTCCGTCGGGAGAGCCGCCATATCCTGCTGGCATTGCTGGCGGTGACCCTCCAGGCCCTGTCCATCCTGTGGTTCTACCGGCCCGCGGGCATCGTCTCCGGCGGCGTCACCGGTATCTCCATGCTGCTCAACTACGCCACGGGCGGCAACATCCAAAGCTGGATCCCCATGGTGGTGTTCAACGCACCGCTGCTCTTTTTGGCGTATCGGGAGCTGCATCTCAAGTTCGTCATCTACACGACCCTCTGCACCCTGTACTTCTCGCTGATCTTCGCGGTCCTGGAAAACCTGCCCCAGCCGGAGATCTTCGACATGACCAACCCGGTCATGCCCCTCATCAGCGTCATCTTCGGCGCGGTCCTCAACGGGGCCTTCGGCGCCATCGTCATCCGGAACGGGGCCTCCACCGGCGGCTTCGACATCGTGTCCCTGGTGCTGAGCAAGAAGGTGGCCTTCCCCATGGGCACCATCTCCATGGCCTTCAACATGGTCATCGTGGGGGCCCTGGCCTTCGTGAAGGGGATGGAGGTGGCGGCCCTGTCCATCATCGCCCTGTTCACCTGCTCCGTGGCTTTCAACAACGCCCTCATGGGCCTCAACCGGAACAAGACCCTGTTCATCATCTCCGACAAGTGGGATACTTTTGCCAGCGAGGTCATGAGCACCGTCCATCGGGGCATCACCTACATCCCGGCCCGGGGCGCCTATACCAACGCCGAGCGG